>OMYP01000030.1 GCA_900315345.1 uncultured Selenomonadales bacterium
TTATATCTTGCTGCATAGCAAAAACGCTGACAACACGAAGTCGTCAGCGTCTCAAAACTTTATTTTATTTCATTGTCCTCTTGACGGGGAGCGGTTCACGGGAGGCTGCTGTAATATTCGGCTTATCTTTTATTTGTTTTCGTAGCCATGGGAAGCGTCATACGCGCGGTTTGATTCAAGGGCCTCAGCCTGGGTCTGTTTATCTTTTTCCACTGCTTCTTTCCAGCTTTCATCGTCCGCTGCTTTTACGGCAGGCTTTTCTGCTTCAGGGGCGCCGTTTGTATAGCCGCGTTCAGCGTCATACTCTTTATTTTCCTTAAGAGCTTCTGCCTGGGTCGCTTTGTCCCTTTCTACTGCCAGATTCTTTTCTTCTGCCTCTTTTTTCTCTTTTGCTGCTTCTTTTTCCATTTTAATTTCAGCAGGAGCTTCATTTGTGTAACCGTGAGAAGCATCATAGGCTTTATTTTCCTCTAATGCGGCAGCCTGGGTAGCTTTGTCCTGTTCCGGAGTTGTGGTAACCGTCTCTGCAAAAGCAGAAGAAGCAAATAGGCATGCCAGAATTCCGGCGGCAACAACAGATTTTTTGAATACATGTTTCATAAAAAATCACTCCTTTCAAGTACATTAATTATAACACTAAATTGAAATTGCTGCATAACTTTTTATTGCCCTGTAAAATATCCCGGTCGAATACAAAAATTTACCGATTCTTTACCAATTTATTTTTTTATTTTGAAATCTTCCCGGTATTTTTGTATTGAAAAACCTGATAAAACTCTCATAAATTATTGAATACTTTTCCGCCTTGCGTTATAATTTAATCAGTAAACTTCCAGTAAGCTTACACAACCCTATAAAAATTAAATATTTGTATTAAAAACAAAATTTAAGGAGGAGAAGTTTATGAAAAAATCGTATGTTGCTGGTTCCCTGATGCTGGTTATGGCTCTGATGATGGCCGGTTGCGGCGGCGGGGACAAAAAGGCTGATGCCCCGAAGAAAGATGCTCCGAAAGCGGCGGCAGCCACCGATACCGTCATGCTGTATTCTTCCATGCAGGAAGACCAGCTGAACGCGGTGAAGAAAGCCTTCGAAAAGAAATATCCTAACATCAAACTGGACTATTACTTCGCAGGCACCGGAAAAGTTAAAACCAAGATTTTCACCGAAGCAAAATCCGGCCAGGTTGCGGCTGACGTAATCTGGGTAGGCGATCCCGCTGACTATATCGGTTTCAAAAAAGACGGAAACATCCTCCAGAAATATGAATCTCCGGAAGCCAAGAACATCGACAAGGCCTTTATCGATCCGGAAGGCTTCTACATCGGCGCCCGTATGATGAACATGGGCATCGCCTACAACACCACAAAAGTGAAGAAGGAAGAAGCGCCCAAAACATGGAATGATCTGCTGGATCCCAAATGGAAGGGCCAGGTCGTTATGACCGACCCGGGCACTGCCGGCACCACCAAATACGCGGTTGGCGCCCTGATGGCCAGCAAGGATTACGGTCCGGCTTACTTTGAAAAACTGAAAGCCAACGGCACGGAACTCCAGTCCGGCACCACCGCTACCCACAACCAGATCGCGGCCGGCGCTTACAAAGTAGGCATGTGCCTGGATTATGTTACCAATAACCTGAAGACCAAAGGCTCTACCATTGATTTCGTATATCTGGACAAAGATATCGTATCCATTTTCAGCCCCGTGGCACTGGTTAAAGGCGCCAAGAACGAAAAGAACGGCAAACTGCTGATTGACTTCATCCTGTCCAAGGAAGGCCAGGAAGTTCTGGTTGCCAACAATCTGCTGTCCGTCCGCAAAGACGTAAAACAAACCGGTGAAAGCGCTGAAACCATTGCCAAACGGGCTATGAGCGTTGACCTGCAGGCACTGGCTTCCGGCTCCAAAGACATGCTGAAACAGTTTGACGGCATCTTCAAGAAAAAATAATTCAGAAATAATTACAAACGGCAGGATTCTTTCTGCCGTTTCATTTCTACTTTAAAAGGAAGCACCGGGGAGCTGTAAAGAACTGATCGGAACAGATCCTCAGTTGAGTGTCTCCTGAAATCTCATGGTGAAGACAGGGGATAACCTGCCTTCACCATTTTTCTATTTCACCATTTATGGAGGAAAACCTATGGCTGATGTCCGTTTTGAAAACATCACTTTCCACTATGGGGATAAATGTATCCTTAAAAACTTTTCCCTTACCGTGGAAGAAAGCCAGATCATGTGCCTGGTAGGTCCTTCCGGCTGCGGCAAGACGACCCTGGTGCGCTGTCTTTTAGGCTTTATTAAGCCTGAAACAGGCGCTATCTATGTTGGTGATCGCTGCGTCTTCAGCGCGAAAGACAAGATCGACGTGCCGCCCGAACGCCGCCACATCGGCGTTGTATTCCAGGACTACGCTGTCTGGCCCCATCTGACGGTTTTGGAAAATATTCTGTATCCTATGAAAAAAATGCGGATGAACCGTGACGAAATGGCACGCCGGGCGAAACACGCCCTGGAACAGGTCCGCATGGTCGGGTATGAAAAACACCTGCCCAGCCAGCTTTCCGGCGGGCAGCAACAGCGGGTCGCCATCGCCCGGGCCCTGGTAAGCAGCGACGAAGTCATCGTTATGGACGAACCCATCACCAACCTGGACGCCAAGCTCCGTGAAGAAATGCTGCAGGAAATCCGTGTGATCCAGCACGATATCGGCACTACCATCCTGTACATTACCCACGACCAGGAAGCAGCTTTGCAGCTTTGCGACAGGATGGCCATTATGGATTATGAAGGAAACCTGTGCCAGCTTGGTGCAGACGAAGATATCATCCTGCGGCCTGCCAACCGTTTCGTTTTTGAATTTATCGGCGTTTCCAATTTCCTTTCCCTGGTGCAGCAGAACGGCCGGGCCTATATCGATGTAGGCGAGAAATATCCCCTTGACGATTGCCCTCAGGAAATTTTTGCCGGCGGGCAGAAAATGGAAATGGGGGTCCGCTCCAACGATATTGCCTTTGACAATTCTTCTCCCATCCGGGCCAAAGTCCGCAGTTCCGTCTTCCTGGGCAGTGAATACAATTATTTTATCCAGTTAGGCAACCAGGAATTGCGTGTACAGCAAAACGCACTGGACGTAATCCAGCATGGCGAAGTGAAAGAAGGACAGGAAATCGGCCTGCGTTTTCTGCAGCCCCGTTATTATCCGGCTAAAGAGCAGAAAGGAGGCAACGCATGAATATCGGAAAATCCCGCAAAACATCAGACTTAGCGGCTCTTGACGGCGCCACTTTCGGGCTGGATAAAGCCATGACCATGGTCAGCTTTGTGCTGCTGTTCGTCATCGTATTTATTCCAATCTTTATGATCGTCTACAACGCCTTCTTCTTTGAAGGAAAGTTCGACATCGAAATGTTCCAGACGGTAGTATTCAGCAAAGATAACGTGGATGCCATGACCAATACCGTCATCATCGGCTTTGCCGTAACCATCTTCGGCACCATCGTCGGTTTGTTCTACGCCTGGCTGCTGGGCCGCAGCGACATTCCCTGCAAAGGCCTCATGCGGGCCCTGTTTATGATCCCTTACATGTTCCCCCCCTTCTTCGGGGCCATGGCCTGGGACATGCTGCTGTCCGGACGCGGCGGCTACGTTAACACCTGGCTGATGAACACCTTCGGCCTGGAAACTGCCCCCCTGAACATCAACTCCCTGTGGGGCATCATTTTCGTGGAAGTTTCTTACTACTTCCCCTTCGTTTTTATGCAGGTGGTATCCGCCCTGGAGCGTATGGATCCCACCCTGGAAGAATCCGCCCGTATCGCCGGCGCTACACAGGGTACGGTTATCCGTAAGATCACCATCCCGCTGGTGACCCCGGCCATTTCCGCCGGCGCCCTGTTGATCCTGATTTCTTCCCTGGCACACTTCGGTGTACCTGCCATCCTTGGTTTCTCCAAACAGATCTACACACTGCCTACCGTAATTTACGCCTGCATCGACCGGGCAGGGGGCAGCTTCGAAGGCATCCGTCAGGGCGCAGCCCTCTCCATCCTTCTGGTATTCGTTGTAGCCATGGCGCTGATCTTACAGAAGATCGTACTCAGCTCCGGTTCCTACGACATCATTAAAGGCAAGAGCATGCGTCCCACCCTGATCAAACTCCGGGGCGCCAAGTATCCGCTGCTGTTCTTGTCGGTTTTAACACTGATCGTCATTGTACTGGTTCCCCTGGTCATGATCTTCCTGGAAGGTCTGGTAAAAGCCTACGGCCTGCCTCTTATACCGGAAAACTTCACCCTGGACAACTTCCGGAACATCGCAACCAGCAAGGCAACCATGGACTCCATACAGAACTCCCTGGCCCTGTCCATTTCCGCCGGTATCATCTGTATGTTCCTGGGCGTTATGGTAGCCTATGTTGTTATTAAGATCAAACCCAAAGGGAAGGAAATTTTGGAAATGCTCTCCGTACTTCCGTATTCCATCCCCGGTACCGTACTGGCCATCGGCGTCATCCTGGCCTGGTCCGGCGCCTTGTGGGGCATCAGCCTCTACAATACCATCTGGATCATTCTGGTAGCCTACATGGCCCGTTACCTGTCCTTCTCCATGAAGAGCGCCTCCGCATCCCTGCAGCAGGTGCATCCTTCCCTGGAAGAAGCGGCAAGGGCCTGCGGCGCATCCCATACGGAATCCCTGAAAGACGTAACACTGCCGTTGATCCGTCCCGCCATGGTAGCAGGGTTCTTCCTGATCTTCCTGCCCTCCATGCGCGAGCTGACCACGTCCATCCTGCTGTACGGTCCTTACACCCGTACCCTGGGCGTGCAGATCTTCGCACTGCGTGACTCGGGACAGATTCCCCAGGCATCCGCCCTGGCTGCCATTGCGATCCTGATCATTATCGTCTGCAACTTTATCGTGACCCAGATTACCAAAGACAGAAAGGGTGTGTAAAACATGGCTGAAGACCAGATCATCTTAAAACATGTAACCAAACGTTTTACCACCAAAACCCTGGGCACGGTAACGGCGGTAAACGATTTTAACCTTAATATCCACGAAGGAGAATGCTTTTCGTTCTTAGGACCTTCCGGCTGCGGCAAGACCACAACCCTGCGCATGATCGCCGGCTTCGAAGATTTGTCGGAAGGTGAGATCCACCTGTGCGGACAGCCCGTTTCCATTAAGGCAAAGAACTTGTATGTTCCCCCTGAACACCGGGGACTTGGCATGGTATTCCAGGCTTTTGCCGTATGGCCCCATATGAATATTTTTGAAAACGTGGCCTTCCCCCTGCAGATCAAAAAAGTTCCCCATGATGAGATCCGCAAACGGGTAAAGGAAGCGCTGCACCATACAAGCCTTGACGGAATGGAAGACGTTTATCCTTCCGACCTGTCCGGCGGGCAGCAGCAGCGTATCGCCCTGGCACGGGCCATCGTCACCAACCCCAAGGTCATGCTGCTGGACGAACCCCTGTCCAACCTGGACCCCAAACTTCGCGAAAGTATGCGGTTCGAGATCAAGGCCCTCCAGCGCAAATTCGGTTTTACGGTTATCTTCGTAACCCACGACCAGAGCGAAGCCATGGCCATCTCCGACCGGATGATGGTCTGCGACATGGGCAACATCATGCAGGTAGACACGCCATCCAACCTGTATAACAAACCCATCAACCGTTTCGTTCACAACTTCCTGGGACAGTCCACCTTCCTTCATGTAGTACTGGAACACGGCCAGGTCTATGCCCGGGGCGACATGCAGAACCCGTTGCCTCTGGTAATTCCCGAAAAGGCCGACCGGGAAATGGTGGTAGCCACCCGGCCCAACGCCATCGACCTGAACCGGGATCACGGCTACAAGACCCACATCTACAGCCGCGTATTCCTGACCGATACCACCGAATACCTGGTACCCATCGGGGATCAGCTTCTGAAGATCCAGACGCCCCACCGTATCACCTTTGGCAAAGGGGAAGAATGCTATGTTGACTTCACCCATGTCATGTGGTATCCGGAAGAAGACGAAAGCGCGGAAGCAGAACGGGCGAAACGCCAGCTGGTATAAATTTTTCAAACAAAAAACAGGCGACGCGATGTCGCCTGTTTTTTTGTTATTTTTATTGTCTTTTAAAAAAAGTTAAGCTTTATAATTTTTCCTGTAAGAATTCGTTCTTTCCCATTTTCTGAATTTATTTCAGACTCTTTCGTTCTTCTTTGCTCTTTACTATAGCCTAAATAGTCTCTTAAATATATTTTCCCGTAATGCTCCGGCCATTATGTTTAATCTCTTCCGGCGTTCCGCAGGCCACTACCGTTCCTCCCGCTTCACCGCCGCCCGGTCCCATGTCGATGATGTAATCGGCGTTGCGGATCACATCCAAATCATGCTCAATGACAATAACGGTGGCGCCCTTTTCAATCAGCGTACGGAAAACGGAAAGCAGCGTCTGCACATCCAGAGGGTGCAGACCGATAGTAGGTTCATCAAATACAAATACGGAATCGGACTGGGTTCGCCCCATCTCGCTGGCCAGCTTCAGCCGCTGGGCTTCCCCGCCGGATAGACTGGGAGTCTCTTCTCCCAGGGTCAGGTAGCCAAGGCCCAAATCCTGCAGCACCTTCAGCTTCGGATACACATTCTTCATATCCCGGCAGAATACAATGGCGGTATTCACATCCATGTCCATCAGCTCCGGCAGGGAATGGGAAAGGCCGGAAGCATTTTTGTATTTCACCCTGTTAGCTGTTTTGGAATAGCGTGATCCCCGGCAGTCCGGGCAGGGAATGTCCACATCCGGCAGGAACTGCACATCCAGGCTGATAGAACCGGTCCCATCGCAGACCGGGCAACGAAGATTCCCCGTATTGTAAGAAAAGTCACCGGCCTTAAAGCCCTGCTGCTTTGCGTCTTTTGTACGGGCAAAAATTTTGCGCAACTCGTCGTGGACGTTAGCGTAAGTGGCTACTGTTGAACGGATATTAATCCCAATGGGGGTGGCATCGATCAGCTTTATGTGTTCGATCTCATCCGCTTCTACCGAACGGATATGATTCGGCATGGCTTTTCCCACGGTTACCGATTCCAGTGCAGGCACCAGGCTTTCCAAAATCAGCGTAGTTTTACCGGAACCCGAAACGCCGGTAACCACCGTCAGCTTCCCTTTGGGAATCGTTACCTCCAACGGTTTCACCGTATGGATCCCGGCTGTGGAAAGAACAATTTTTCCCAAGGAAAATAAATCGTCTTTATTCTTTGGACTTTTTGCGGGCATTTCTTCTTTATCTGAGAGGAAAGGACCGATCTGAGAGTCTTTGTTTTTTTTGATTTCTCCCACCGTTCCTTCCGCAATGACCCTGCCGCCCCCGGCGCCGGCTTCCGGCCCCAGTTCCACGATCCAGTCCGCTTCTTTCAGGATCTGGGTATCATGGTCCACCAGCAGTACGGAATTCCCGTCAGCCACCAGGTCATGCATAACCCCGTTCAGCCCTTCGATGTTGGAAGGATGCAGACCGATAGAAGGTTCGTCCAGCACATAGAGAACGCCGGTGGTACGGTTCCGTACCGCCCGGGCCAGCTGCATCCGCTGCCGTTCCCCGGTGGAAAGGGTCGACGCCGCCCTGTCCAGGGAAAGGTAGGATAAACCCAAATCCAGCAGCCGTTTGGCAGCAGAATGAAAAGATGCGCAGATGCTTTCTGCCATGGGACGCATAGGTTCCGGCAGGGAAGCCGGCACACCTTCCACCCAGGTCACCAGTTCCGCCAGGGTCAGCTTACACACTTCGTCAAGGGACACGCCCCGCAGCTTCGGCTTCCGTGCCTTTTCCGAAAGACGGGTTCCCCCGCATTCCGGGCAGACATCTTCCTTCAGAAATTTTTCCACCCGCTTCATACCCTTTTCATCTTTCACCTTGGCAAGGGCATTTTCTACGGTATGGATGGCATTGTAATAAGTAAAATCCATCTCCCCCGACACATTGGTCGTCTTGGATTTATACAGGATATGTTTTTTCACGGCGGGACCGTGGAAGACGATATCCTTTTCTGCTTCCGTTAATTCTTTAAAGGGAATATCCGTGCGGACACCCATAGCCCGGCACACATCGGTCATTAAGGACCACATGAGGCTGTTCCAGGGAGCCACGGCCCCTTCGTCAATGGTGAGGGATTCATCAGGAACCAGGGTGGTTTCATCCACCGTCCGCACCATACCGGTGCCGCCGCAGCAGGGGCAGGCACCCTGGCTGTTAAAAGCCAGCTCTTCCGCCGACGGGGCATAAAAATGTTCACCGCAGACCGGGCAGACCATATCCTGATCGGCTGCCACAGCCAGCGTCGGTTCCTGGTAATGCCCGTTGGGGCACACATGGCTTGCAAGCCGGGAATACATGAGGCGGATACTGTTGAGCAGTTCTGTGCCCGTGCCAAAAGTGGAACGGATACCGGGAACCCCCGGACGCTGATGCAAAGCCAGCGCCGCCGGGACATACAGCACCTGGTCCACTTCCGCTTTCGCCGCCTGTGTCATGCGGCGCCTTGTATAAGTTGACAGGGATTCCAGATACCGTCTCGACCCTTCCGCATAGAGAACCCCCAGGGCCAGTGAAGATTTCCCGGAACCGGACACACCAGCAATGCCAACAATTTTATTCAGAGGAATATCAACGTCAATATTTTTCAGATTATGAACTCGCGCCCCCCGGATCAGGATTTTGTCCGGCACGGCATTTTTACTGTTTTTTGTCATTTTTTTCCTGTCTGTTGTCTTTCATCTCAAAACTAAATACTTTCCAGCTTTCCTCCAGCACGGCCCGCAGTTTATCCTGCGACGGCGCCGCGTCAGCCAGTTGTTTCGCGGGAATCCATCTTGTCTTCACTGTCGCAGACTTCATTCCCGTAAATTTTGACGCAATATAACCATCGAACGCGCCCTCGGCAACGGGTTTTCCAAAGCGATCTTCACAATGATCAATTATGGCCTCCGCCGTCGGCATCTCAGAAAACAGTCCGTAACCGCCGACTTCCGTTCCCAGCGTCTGCACCGTCACCGTACCCTTCTGCAATGACATCGACTGCCGGTACAGACGAAATCCCAGTTCGCCCACCCGGTTCAGCGTTGTCAGCTTATAGATTCGCGTTTTATCCGTCGCATTGTAAAACGCTTCGCCCAGTTCCGTTAAATTCGGCGGGATAATCGCGTTCGAATACCGAAACGACAGCTCTTCCATCTGCTTCCCGTCGGCACTTACTTCATACCCCCGGGGCCGCATGGTCACAGGAACCGTAGCCACCAGCGCCCGGCCTTTTTCTTCATTGGTTCCCTTATCATTAGCGTGGGGAACCGGATTCCTCACAAACTTTAAAAAGAAAAATTCCAGCCGCCCGTTTCCGTCAAGGTCGGTAACAGCAACCAAATCGCCATCCCGCACAGACTCTGCAAACATTTCGCCGGAGCCCCACACCGCGTGTTGTTCCGCGATCAGCGAAAGCTGTTCTTCCGGAGCCGCCGCTTCCCCAATTCTGCCAGCCTGCATCGAAATCAACAGCGCAGCAGCAAGCGTCAGGAATTTTACTTTGTTACGTTTCCTTTTCCCATCGTTCTTCATGGCTTGTACTCCTTTCGTTCTTCCGCAGCAGTAAAATCTATGGCTGTTAGGGAAACGTAAATTTATACGCTTACCTATTTTCGGTTAAGTCCTACTAACAATTTAATAATTTAAGTCACTATATTATTAAATGTTTATTTTATACTATTATCCAACCAAATGTAAAATATTATAGTACCGTTTCACATTTTCCGTATTCTTGTTAATAAACGCCAGATGCGGCTTCATTGCCTCTGCATAAAAAGGCCCGCCGGTAAAGGAACCGGCCAGAGCCTGAGCCGAAAGCATGGCGTAATGAATGCCACCGCCGGTAAACATGTCAATCAAGCCAGCCGCATCCCCCACCAGGAACGTTCGTTTCCCCGGCTGCAACATCACCTGATCGCCCCGGGGAATCAGGGCGCCGGGAACTCTCTCCGGCAAGGCTATGCCAATCTCGTCACAAAAAGCTGCCAGCCGCTGCCGACAGATGGCCCCCGCTTCCGGTCCATAATCCAGATCCATGTAGTAACATCCCACCGTGGCGTCGTTACCTCGGGGAATATACCAGTTGTAACCCAGCGCGCCGGGAATCAGCTGCATAATCATTCCCTGCCCCGCCAGAGGCACTGCCGTTTCCAAAGCCAAAGACGCTTCCGGCCCAATCCCGCTCACCAGACGACGCACGGCAGAACAGGCTCCATCCGCGCCGATGAGATTGCCAAACTGCACCTCGAACAAATCCTTCGTCCGCAGGTCGATACATTGAGCAACGCCGGCAGCCTCATTTACCGAACGGATCACCGTGCAATCCAGCAACTTCCCACCCAAAGACAGGTACCGATCCCGGATAAAATCATCCAGCCGTTTCCGTGGCAGCGTTCGAAAAGTACCATTCTTATTCAAATCATAACCCACAGCCTGGTTGAGGATTATTTTTGCCAGCAACTTGCCGCTCTTTTTAAAATAACCGTCCGGACTGCTGCCCAGACCATTTGGCTTCGACTCAGCCACCGATTCCCTTCCGGAAGCGCTGCGCTCCTTCGTGGCCCGGGGCAGCTCATGGGTTCCGCAACGCAGGTTAAAGTATTCTAGATTCATGGGGGCAAGCCCCGCCTCATCCACCGACATGCCAAAAACAGAAGTAAAAGCTTGTTCTGCCCGAGCTTCCAGGATCCCGGCGCAGAGCTTCGCCCGCGTTGCTTCATCCTGCCGTTCCAGCACAAGCACCTCCGCACCTGCCTTTTTCAGCAGATACCCCAGGGAACATCCGGCAGCACCTGCTCCCACGATAAGGAATTCCGTTTTATGTTTTACGTTCTGCGATCCATCCATAAATTAATCCTTCGTAAACAAAGAAACTATCATTTCGATGGTAAAGCACTACTTGTTAAAAATAACATATTGGCAGCAGAAAAATCTTCGGCTATTGAAGTAAACCGGAATTTGTACGATTATCATTGATTCACTTAATTATAACAAAACAGCCGCAGAAAAACTACGGCTGTTAGAAAGGTATAAACTTTTCTTCAGGTTTATGAATAAAGAAATTACAGAACCGATTTATAAAATTGAATAGCAGTATTTCAAAAACTTAAAACGGCAAATAAAAAAGCACAGCGTTGTTCAATGGATTTAAGAACAATACTGTGCTTTTAAATTACGATTTTTAAAGGTGGGCTACTTTTGGGCTACTTAAAATAAAAAATCCGCAAGGCGAACCTTGCGGATTGGCTTGTCATGGTGGCCCCGGAGGGATTCGAACCCCCGACCTTTTGGTTCGTAGCTACCCCTGTTAGTTTTTCCACCATATTCTTGTTACATTTTTTTCGTTTTTATGCCTGTTATTATCTAAAAAATGATACAAAACGATACGAGTTATAAAATCTGTAAGGTATAGAAAATATATAACTGAATCATTTGCTGTAATTTTGCTGTAATACTTAGCTGAATTTTAGAGTAAAAAAGTCTGCCGATAAAACCCGGCAGACCATATTAATTGTGTGTATTGCTAACACGTTTTATCAGTACAGACGATCATCATACAATAATTATTGGCATGGCGCTGGCTTATGATATCCCGTCCGCCTACCAACACAGAACAGTTCGTCCCCACCTATAGCCTCTGCCGCTGTTTCCTTTTCACCATTCGCAACTGCCATAACGAGATCCAGTAATACCTTGCCTTCCTCTTCTACGGAGACTCCTTCGCTAATAACCGGGCTTGCATCAAAATCAAAGTTTGCCCTCATATGGGCGAAGGTTCTTTCGTTACCGGTAACTTTGATGACCGGAGCCAGCGGGTGCCCTGCAGGATTTCCTTTGCCTGTGGTAAAAGCAACAATCTGCGCGCCACAACCTACCATACCGGTCACCACTTCACCGTCATGACTCTCATAATTCATCAGAAAAAGGCCTTTCTTTTCATCACATGGGCGTTCCGCATACTCAAGGACATGCGCTGGTTTCAGGAGACATAGAAAAGATTCCCGAGCTTATTCTCAAACACATCAATACCAACGAGGATTATTTCATTAAAACATTTTTTAAAAGGTGAGAAAAATAAAAGCACCCGCTTTCCCGAAGAAAGCGGGTGCTAACTATTTAGCAGTTACAAACTATTAGTTCTAAATTGGCCACAGTCGTCACATTTGCGTCACATTGTGACAGTTACGATGATACGACACTTCCCATCGCAGTCGTCTTTAATGTGAAGTATGGGATCATAACCATATTCCGATTTTTCCGGATGCACAAGGTTTAAAACTTTTACATCATACCCACGCTTTTTTAAAAGAGGACTGTATATGTTAATCAGTCGCCTTTTTGTAAGCAGCACCACCATGCTTTTATGCCACGAATGCAACAGATTCGTTTCCACAACGCTTTTCGTTTTGCCGCCGCCCGTCCCCGCTATCACAAGCACATTATGATTGATGGATGCGTTTTCCGGATTCATATCAAAGAATCCGTCTGCCCCATCCCCTAAAACAAGGAAATCATATTCAGTATTGGTTTTCATCACGATTATCCTTTTAACAGGCAACGTTAGTTCATAATGGTTGCCCGTATTTCCCTGATGTCCTTTTGCAGCAATGTCTTTTTTTCCATCAGTGCAGCGGCCATCTTATCCAAGAACTCCCGGTTCTCAGCCAGTATTCTTTTTGTCTGCTTGTAATACTGGTTTACTTCCTTTGCAATAACCTGATTTCTGTTGGCAAGTAACCATTCAGATGAACAACTGTAAGTAAATGTTTCAAAACCACAGGCTGTATTATCGT
>OMYP01000029.1 GCA_900315345.1 uncultured Selenomonadales bacterium
CAGGGTGCGAAAAATCCTTTATTTTCAACGGTTTCGGAGGTCTTTATTAAATCCCTATGAGGCGGTATAACTACCTACACAATTTGAGGTTTCAAATTATAATTAGTCAGTGTTAATTCGAATTAAAACAAAAACGGCTCCCAATTTCTCAGGAACCGCATATTTACTAAAGCAACTTATAAGATTCGAACCTACAATCCTCTCACTACGAAAAATATCCTTTAATCATGCTTCAATGAATGGTTTGGCACAGAAAATAAACGTTATGTGCACGAAAGCGCATGTTATGATTAATGAACCAGTGTATTTTCATCTTTGATTTTAAAATCTCTATTCTTTTTCCATCTGTATCTTAGCCTGTTCCGTTAAACTGCCGTCCCCGTTGTACATGATCAGCGGCGGCAACACTTCCAGACCGTAACTGCCGTTCTTCACCATTTCCAGCAGAAAGATCCAGGCCGGTTTATCTACAGAGGCATGCACCCACTGGAGTTTTTTCGGCTGCAGGTTGTATTTGATGGCCAGCTCCATGGCTTCCATGAACCGCTCCGGCAGCTGCACCAGGGCAAAGCGGCCCCGGCTGTGAAGGGCATAGGACGCCGCCGCAAAAAAATCTTCCAGCACGGCAGTCTTTTCATGGCAGGCGCTGGTTCCGATGGTACGCTCCCGCCCGCTGTTGCGATAGGGAGGATTGGCCGCCACCAGATCAAAGCTTTCCGTAGGACAGAAATTTTTAATTTCCTTAATGTCCCACTCAATGGCGCGGACTTTCGAACCAATCCCGTTTGCCTTTGCGCTTTGGTTGAACAGCTCCACCATGCGGGGATTCACATCCAGCCCCGTCACTTCCGCCGCGCCCCGGGCCGCCAGGTAAAAGCTGATGGCCCCGGTTCCGCAGCCCAGTTCCAGGGCTTTGGCCTTTCTCGCCAGATGGGGAAAGTGGGCCAGAAAAATGGAATCGGTAGTAAAGGTAAACTCCGCCGGGTCCTGAAAAATTTTATAGCCGCAGCCCGGCAGATAATCTTCTCTTATCTCGCTCATAGTTCAATCGTCGTCCCCGGCCTGGGAAGCGTCGATGAGTTCATCCCATTCCAACGTTACCACATTATCTTGGGACAGCTGCACCGTGGCGGTGCGTTTCGCCTTGTTCACCGTGGTGACTTTTCCTTTGCCCATGCTGGTAGCCACCATGGATCCAACTTTGGGAATATCTGCATTATCCTTGCGGCCCCGGTTGCCTTTTCCTTTTTCCGGCGCGTACAGATAATCTTCGTACTTCAGGCAGCACATAAGGCGCCCGCAGCATCCGGAAATTTTCGTAGGGTTCAGGGACAAGTTCTGGTTCTTGGCCATACGGATGGAAACCGGTTCAAAATCACCCAGCCAGCTGGCGCAGCACAGAGGCCGTCCGCAGCTGCCGATGCCGCCTACCATGCGGGCTTCGTCACGGACGCCGATCTGCCGCAGCTCGATGCGGGTACGGAATACAGATGCAAGGTCTTTTACCAGTTCCCGGAAATCAATACGGCCGTCTGCCGTGAAATAGAAAATGATTTTATTTACGTCAAAGGTAAATTCCACGTCTACCAGATTCATCTCCAACCCGTGACGCTGGATCCGCCGCTGGCAGATGTTAAAAGCTTCCCGCTCCCGCACCTGGTTCTGGATCACTGTTTCTTCGTCTTCCGGCGTGGCCTTGCGAATGATGGGCTTTAAGGGCGCCTTGATCTGTTCCTCCGGAATCTCCCGGGTGCCGATGGTAACGGTGCCGTACTCCATACCCCGGGCCGTTTCCACGATGACATGATCCCCCGGCACGAAATCAATATCCAGCGGATCGAAATAATATATTTTGCACGTTTTCTTAAAACGTATCCCAACAACTTTTTTCACGCTATACTCTCCCTTCACAACATGCATTTATCTTAAAGGTCACATTATCCAGCACGCTTTTGGTATTGGCCCGCCGTATGGCAGCCGCTTCCGATTCCCGGGCCGCATCTGCTGCCCGATGGAGCCGCCCGGCCTCCCACTTTGCCGCAATCTGCCGCAACTGGGGCAGGGCATCTATATTGAAAACCTGATCCGGTAATCCGCTTTTCACAAACAGCAGGTCCCGCAACAGGGAAACCGTCATGGCAAGGAACCGCTGCAACTGTTCGTTGCCACCGGCGGAAGGAATTACATCGGAAAAATAATCTTCCGTAAGCAGATAGGTCATGGGTGCTTTCATGGGGAACTCCGCCACATATTTCAGGGCCGCGTCCCGGAAATCCATGATCCGCTCTTCCCGGAACCGGAGCGCCTGTCCTAACGACCCATCAGAGAGATGCGCCAGCAGGTCCGCTTCGGCTTCGGGAATTTCTTTCTGAAGTAAAACTTTTTTTGTTTCCGCTAAGGTCAGCGGCGTGAACCGCACCTGTATTACGCGGGATAAAATCGTAGGAAGAAGCCGGTTCACCGATGTGGCGATCAAAATGAAAAGCCATTTGTCCGGGGGCTCTTCCAGTAATTTTAAAAGGGAATTGGCCGCTTCCGTGTTCATGGTGTCCGCTTCGTTGATGATGCAGACTTTATGTTCCGACAGGGTAGGACCGAAGGCCGCCTGTTTAATGAGGTTCCGGACCTGGTTCACGGAAATGATTTTGAGTTTTTTCTTTTCCTGTTCTTCGTCCGTCATGGGGTCGAAGTATAAATAGTCCGGATGGGCGAAGTTGCCTGTTTCAAAATTCAGCAGGCGGCAGCTTTCGCAATGGTTGCAGGGCGCTGTTGCCCGGTCAGGCCCCTGGCACAGAAAGGCCCGGGCGAATTCTTTCGCCAGCAGGCATTTGCCGATTCCTTCCGGCCCGTAGAATAGGAGGGCGTGGGGGCGTTCTTCCCGGTTGAGGAAGCGTTGCAGGAAGGCTTTATTCTGTTGGTGGCCTGTGATTTGTTCAAACATGTTGCACCTGTTATAAAATACGAATTGCAGGTTAGGAAAAGAATTCGCAAAACCGTACATGATTGCTATTCCATAGATTTATTCGCCTATGGCTTCGAAACTCGGGGCTACGCCCCTCAAACAGTCTCGCCATAACGGCGAATTTCATCTCATGGAATGTCGCAATCATTCCCGATGTTTTGCTCATATCTTTTCCTACTCTGTAAACTCTTACTTTTTCTTTAAAAGCCAGCGCTCTTTAATATTTTGCGAATATTCTCCTGAACCGCATCTACGTTTTGCAATGCATTCACCCGTTTAATGCGGTTGGGTTCCGCGCTGGCTAACATTAAAAATCCTTCCCGTACTTTTTTCTGGAAGTCCAAGCCTTCCTGTTCAAAGCGGTCGGATACGCCACGGTCGGCTCTGCGTTGCAGCAGTGCTTCCGGTGCGGCGTCCAGCATGATGGTCAGTTCCGGCACAAGGTTTTCTGCGGCAAAGTCGCAGAGAAAATCCAGTTTTTCCTTGGCAATGCCCCGGACAAAGCCCTGATAAACTTTGGTGGAATCGGCGAAGCGGTCGCACAGTACCAGTTTCCCTGCTGCCAGGGCTGGTTTGATCACTGTTTCCACGTGTTCCGCCCGGGCTGCCAGGTACAATAGCACTTCGGTTCTGGCGTTAATGGCCGCGTCCGCGTCCAACACAAGGCTGCGGAGCCGTTCCGCCATTTTGGTTCCCCCGGGTTCCCGGGTGGTCACAACATCATAACCGCAATCCAGCAAATAGCGGGCCGTCAGCTGCAGCTGAGTAGTCTTTCCGCTGCCGTCGACCCCTTCCATGGTAATAAAGTGTCCCTGTTTCATAGTCCTTCCTCACTCTTCCAACACACGCACGGTCTGTAATGTAACATCGGCTGGCCCGCTGACGGGCAGACCCTGTTTTTTCATAACATCGCACCAGCGAATGATTTCTTCCGTAAACCGTTCTCCCGGCAGAATCACCGGAATCCCCGGCGGGTAAAAGCTCACCGGCTCTGCGCAGATACAGCCAGCCGCCTCCTGCAGCGAAACCGTTTTCTTTTTTCCGTAGAAAACCTTTCGCAACGATGCAGCGGTTTCCGTCACGGGAATTTCCATCTGCAGGGCTTCGTTCTTGACAGCCGTTTTCTTTTCTTCTTCCTGCATTTTCCAGGCAGAACGCGCCTCCAGCGGATTTTTCGCCGGACACAGTTTCCGCAAGGATCTGCAGATTTTTTCCACCGTGTCCTGCCACTGCACCGGCGCCCAGTCCCCATAAGTCACAAGGAACAGTACGTTCTGGGGATCCACCAGCTCCACGGCGATTTTATCTTTGCGAAGCTGCTCTCCCGCTTCAATGCCACTGCAGGTCCAGTCTTTTACATTTATTGCGACTTTCGTCAGATCCAGCGCCGCGACGCCGAATTTTCCCACAACCTGCTCCGGGCCGATCACCTGCAGGCCGGGAATTTTCTGCAATTCATTCCGCAAGATCCGGGCCGCGTGAAGGGCGTCCTCCATCATGGAGGGTCCCTGTTCTGCCAATTGGGCCCGGGCTGCGTCCAAGGAACCCATCAGCAGATAATTGGGGCTGGTTGTTGTAAGAAGGCTCATTACATCAGCGGCATGTTGCAGATCGATGCGTGTTCCCTTCACTTGCAACAGGGAGCACTGGGTAAGGGCGCCCAGAATTTTATGGGTGCTCTGGGCCGCCATGTCCGCCCCGCACTGCATAGCCGAAGGAGGCAGGCCCTGATGAAATCCCAGATGGGGTCCGTGGGCTTCGTCCACCAGCAGTACGGCGTCGTGGGCGTGGACGATGTCCGCAATCTGCTTTACATGTGCCGCCATGCCGAAATAGTTGGGGGAAGTCAGCAGTACCGCTTTCAGATCCGGATGTTTTGCGAAGGCTTCTTTCACCTGCTCCGGCGTAACCTGTCCCTGGAGGCCGAATTCTTTTATGAAAGGCGGCTGCACGTACACCGGCACCGCGTCTGCCAGGATCAGTCCTCCCATCACGCTGCGGTGGGAATTCCGGGGAATCAGGATTTTGTCCCCGGGCTGCAGGGCCGTCATCAGCATGGCATGGATGGCGCCGGTGGTGCCGTTCACCGCCATGAAGCAGGCGTCGCTGCCGTACAGTTTCGCCGCTTCTTCCTGCGCTGATTTTATGCAGCCGTCCGGAGCGTGAATATCATCCAGCTCGCTCATGAGGGAAACGTCCATCCGCAGGGCCGACGGTCCCAGGAGGGAACGGAGAGGTTCCGCCATGCCCCGGCCCCCTTTGTGGCCCGGAGTGTGCAGCGGGTACACCTGTTCCTGCAGATAGCGTTCCATGGCTTCTACTAACGGTTGTTTCACGGCGGCCTCCCTGCATTTTATTTGCAATGTTTTTTCTTATTTCATAGTTTAGCAGTACTATTTATTGTAACATATTTTATAGGAAAGCACCAACTATAATATTGTAGAAAATTGAGGTTAGTGTGCCCGGCTGATGCAACCTTCATAGCGCGTCGCTAATGCTCGGGTGTGTCCCGCGTCGCGTAGTGCCGTATAAAGCACGGTTGCCTTACCTGATAAACCTTCTTTAATGAACAGTTCCTCGCACCCTTCGGGGGCGCGACGCTTATTCAGGTGGTATCAGGCCGGGCAAGTAAACTTCAACTTTTCTATGCATAAAATTATGCCCGAAAAAACTGTAAATTGGGAAAATAATATTGACATGAGAAAAACGTTAGTACTATACTGGTAGCAGTTATTTTTTGAAATTTATTAATATAGTACGAACAATATATTTTAGCGACGCAAATTTTATTGTTCTGCAGAAAGTTGAGGTTTCCGAATGTCAAACAACAAAAAGCCGACTCAGGTTGATGCCCAGGCGAAAGAGATTATTGAAGAGAGCCGCAAGCAGGGGAACGGGAAGCAGTTCGCCCTGTGGATGGCGGCCCTTGTTATCGGCGGCGCTCTGGGCTGGATGAACAATCCTTCCCTGAATGAACTGTTTAACTTTGTGGCGACGATTTTTACCCGTCTGTTCCAGTTTATCGCCGTGCCCACCATCGCGCTGGCAGTGATTACGACATTGTCCGCTTTGGGTGCGAACAAAGATACAAAACGGATCTTCGCCCACACCATCGTTTATACGCTGCTGACCACCATCTGCTCTGCTGCAGTGGGCCTGGCCCTGTATCTGTGGATCGCGCCGGGCAACCTGCCTGCCGACGTGGCAGGAGCCGGAGCTGCACAGGTGCCCCAGAATCTTGGCAAGCTTTCGTATTACGATCATTTCCTTTCCGTTGTACCTAACAATGTTCTGAATCCCTTCCTGTCCGGTAACGTTTTATCCGTTCTGTTTATCGCCGCGGCGGTTGGCCTGGCCATCGCCTTTATGCCGAAAACGGAAAATCGCGAAGTGCTGCTGAAAGGCATCAACGGTCTGCAGGAAGTGCTGTTCACTCTGATCCGCGCCATCCTGTACATTCTGCCCATCGGCATCCTGGCCTTTGCCGGCCAGCTGGCGGCCCAGATCGAAGCCGGCGTCATCGTAGGCGCCCTGGGTAAATACACCGCCGTGGTCATGGGCGGCAACCTGTTCCAGTTCTTTATCGTACTGCCCCTGTTCCTGCTTGCCCGGGGCCTGAACCCGATAGACGTGATGAAGAAAATGTCCCCGGCCATCGCCGTGGCGCTGTTCACCAAAAGTTCCGCCGCCACCCTGCCGGTTACCCTGGCTTCCGCAGAACAGAATGTAAAAGTAAATCCCCGTGTGTCCCGTTTCGTGCTGCCCATCTGCACCACCATCAACATGAACGGCTGCGCCGCTTTCATTCTGGTTACTTCCCTGTTCGTGATGCAAAACTCCGGCATGGAACTGACCATGGGCTCCATGATCTCCTGGCTGTTTGTAGCGGTGCTGGCCGCCATCGGTAACGCAGGCGTGCCCATGGGCTGCTACTTCCTGACCCTGTCCCTCATGAGTTCCGTAGGCGCTTCCATCGGCATCATGGGCGTCATCCTTCCGATTTATACCATCATCGACATGATCGAGACTGCGGAAAACGTGTGGTCCGACTCCTGCGTCTGCGCTATGACCAACAAAGATCTGAAAGGCGTGCTGGAAGAAGACTGATTTAGTGTTTTGCAATTTAACATTTGCTAATGAAAGTTTTCTTTTTGACGGTTTCCAAAATTCTCCGACGCAAACACTGAATAGTGCATTAAAAAACTCCGGTCTGCAAATGACCGGAGTTTTTTGTTTTTAATTTTGTTTTTAATTTTGTTTTTAATTTTACTGTTCAACTTCATTTCACAATGAACCAACGAAATTTACTTTACCGCTTCAATCTTTATTTGTCCCGAAAGTTTTCCGATCTGCCCGGCGCCCTTCACCGCCTTGCCCATCACATACAGTCCGGAGTAACGGGGCGCGTTGCCGTAATACATGCATATATTGTTCCACGGGGAAAAATATGCGATACTGCCGACAGGGCAGTCTCCCTCCTGCACACTGCTGCAGTCCAGTTTTTTCGGAGGCTGGAAAATTTTTTCGTTGTTGCTGTAGTTTTCCACCACAACCGTCAGCGGCAATTGCCGGTAAAAGGATTTACAGGCCGAGCTTTCATTTAAGGCGAATAGAATCTCCGTTTCCCCGGAACTTACTTTGATTACCATTTTTTCTTTGTTCATGTCTACCGGTTCTCCTGTTTCAGTTTTGTTTTCCTTTGCCGCGGCTTTTGTTTCCGTTTGCTGCCCAATGTTGCTGTTTTCCTTTTGAACCGCCGCTTTTGTGCCGGATGCGCATCCGGTCAGAAACGTCAGCAACATGAGTACAATCAAAAAAATATTTTTGGGTTTCATTTGTTTTTCTCTCCGTTTAATTAGTTTGCCGAGGGCCATTGAATATTAATTCCGAAATTATTCTTGTAAAATTTACGATAAAACTTTAGTCACTTAATTATATCAAAACAATTATAGAAAAATCTACATTTGCCAAAGTACAAAAACAAAAAACGAACACGACCGTTACGGAAGTGTTCGTTAATTTTTAATGGTGGAGATGAAGAGGATCGAACTCTCGACCTTACGGATGCGAACCGTACGCTCTCCCAGCTGAGCTACATCCCCACAAAAATATTACCTTATTATATTACGCCAACTTGCAGAAAAAAGCAAGAGGAAATTTACAAAATAAAAGACAGCAGTAGCAAAATCACCGGCTGGTGCAACAGGTAAACCGGCAGGGAATGTTGGCCGATGATTTCGAAAACGGAAATGCCTTTTTTGAAAAATTCCGGAAGAGCTGCAGAAGAATTTTTTTCCAAAAAACAGCGGCACAAAAAATAGCCAACCAAAAATAAAAAGTACCAGGGAATCAGGGAAAAATAATCGGTAGAGAAAAAGTTTTTGTCCTGAAAGCCAAAGAAGGTAGCCAACAGGCCCTGCTCATACAGAAAATTTGGCAGAGGGAAAAGGACAATGGTTTCAAAGCCAAGGTTGCCATCATTGATGTTGCGCAGAACAAAAAACAAAACGCCGGCGCACAGCATTCCAATGAACGGCGGAATTTTTCGGAACGCGGGCCGCAGCATCGCCGTCAGGATCATAGAAACACCCAGAAAGAACAGCACGCCAAAAATAATTTTAGTCTGTGGCGAAAAGAGCAGGGTTGCAATCGTAATCAAAATGCCGGCAGCCAACACTACCAATCCCCGTTTACAATCTGACCACAACGCCCGCCCTTCCTGCTTCAGCCCCATGCAAAAGCCGCTGATGAGGATGAACATCCAGCAGATGCTCTGCTGCCACAGGTAACCGGGAGTTCCCTTGTACCAGGGCCAGTCATACCCAAACAGATACACCAGGTCCCAGCAGGCATGAAATAAAATCATGCTCACAAGGGAAAATCCCCGCAGTGTATCCAACAATTGATAACGCATTCCCAGTTCCTCTTCACATTACGGCTTTACCCTTCCGCAATTGCAGCAGAAAGGGCCCTGATTCAACTGTCCGCATTCGCATTGCCAGGCGTCCGGCGCAACGCCGCCATCACTATTTGCAGCGCTGCCATTACCCCGGGCCGCGCGTCGTTCTTCCAGTTCCCTTTCCTTAAACGAATCGCTGAAAATATTTTTACCGAAAGCGCCGGACAGGTTGCGGAAAAAATCCATAAACCATTCCGCATGGTAATATTTATTGTTATTCGGCGGAAGGCCCGTGGCTGCAATCCGTTCGCCCCCCACATAAAGCACCAGCAGATCCATAGAATTCATTGCGCCCAGGGAATGGACGGAATAACCGTCCAGCTGGGCCACATCCCGCTCTTTCAGCAGCGTGTCCAGCCGGGTCAGGGCAAAAGCGTCCGCATCAAACGTTTCTTCCCGGTTGTCATTATAGCGATGGATCTCGATACGGCAGCGGGCCCCTTTTGAAGTGCGGATCAAATGGAAACAGTACTCCCCGTTGGGATACCATTTCTGTTTCTCCTCGTCAGAAGACGGAACCAAATACGAAAAGCGAAAATTGAAAATGTCAATTTCCGTAGATTGAATCTCCACCGGTTTCTCGTGTTTAATGGAAACATCCTCTATCTTCGGGCAAAACACCGGCGGACGGTAATCAGAATCCCGGTTCAGCGGATCCATACCTCCCCGGGCCGGCATACCGTCGGACATTAACGGAACATAAACGTCCGGGCGTTCTATGTCAGGCAACAGCTCAGCTGCCCTGAGCCGCATCTTTTTATCCACGTTAATGGGTTCTATGTTAACTTCCTGCGTCTGCTTCGAACCGCAATCCCTGCAGAAGGTGTCCCCCGGCTCCATCTGACGCCCGCAGTTTGTACAAAAAACAGCAACGTCTGAAAAATTTTCCGCCATTCGTCCTTCACCACCTATCATTGTAAGCCGCCAGCCGTTTTTCCAAATCGTCGTTGTAACCCATGTACAACGCGCCACCCGCACACTCTAAAATTTAAGCAAAGTAGACATGGTATCAGTTTTCCCGGGTAACCTCTTCCAATAAATCGGGGATATCTTTTTTCAAAGTAGAATAAACAATACCCAAATCTACGCTGCCATAATCATGCACAATTCGGTTTCGCAGACCATACACAGCAGTCCAGGGAATGTGAGGATGAGTTCTTTTGTAATCATCACTCAGCTTTTTGGCACTTTCTGAAATCTGAATCAGCCGAAACAACATAGAATCCAGTAAAATTTCATTTACATTTAATTCTTCCAGTGAAATATTTTTTGTATGTCTGACAATAAACTCAATATCGTCCTTCAGCTTCTTGATGTAATATAAATCATTTTTAACATTATCCATAAATCCGAATACCTTCTTTTAACACCTCATTCAACAATTTTTCATTATTAACAAGCTGCTTTACATCAAGCAGTTCTACTTTTTTACGCAAATTTTCCCGTAATCTTTCCGCAATTTCATAAAAGCGCAATCCGGTTGTTTCCGTAGAAATCAGCAAATCGACATCGCTATGTTCATTTGCCTTTCCTTTAGCATAAGAACCAAAAAGATAACAGTACTCAACCTTATAGTCATCAAAAACCTCTTTGCAAATTTTCTGAATCTGCTTTAAGGTGAGAATTCCATGTTCCTCATCCACAGTATTGATTTTCTGCATTTCCTGCAATAAGAATCTGTATTTGACAGTTCCTTCTTTCTCCGCGTTATTTTCATACATAATATAAGAACGCAACGAAACTCCCAAACGCCTGGCAGCCTCTTGTTGCGTCAATTGTTTTTCAATTCTCAATTTTTTCAGTTCAGTCATAATTTTGCACCTCTTCTCTGCTTCTATTATGCACATTTTGCATATTTTTGTCAAAACAAATATGCAAATTTTGCACATCAAGAATCAGCGAAACATGCAAACCTTTTTGCAAAACGCCCAGTTGATTGCAAATTGCAAACAACTCAAACAATCCCTATTCTTCCTGCAGCGTGAACTTCCAGCTGCAGCAACAGGTGTCGTCGGTAATTTCCGGGTAGCAGCTGATGCACTTGCAGGTAAAACGGCTGTCGATAGTTTTGGCAAACTCGCCGTACTCCACCATGCCCACAGACTTGCAGGGATGGAACTCCATGCCCTTGCGTTTGCGGGCCGTCTGCACCCGGCAGTCCACCATGCGGTAGATCAGGGTGTTGCCGTCAATGATGATCTCGTCGTCGTTGATGTTAGCGTAAAACCGAAAGGACAAGGCTTTGGCCAAGCCGTCGATGCCGGCCTGCTCCGGCAGATGCAAAAACTTTTTCAGCTTTTGCGCTTCCACCACCGTAAACATTTCCAGATTTCCACATCGTGGTACATGGCCTCGTCCATGCCCAGCTTCCGCTCCACGGACTGAAACCAGATTCCGTCCGCCGCCAGCCAGTTTTTGGAATAAATTTCCAGAAGCTCGATCAACTGTTCCCGGGATAACGCGTCCAACGCTTTGTTATGACTCATGATGATTTTCTCCGAATACTAACCCACAACCAAATACGCAACCGCCAACGCCTGCACTAAAACGATAAAGGGAATACCAAAACGGAATTTCAGTTTCCGTGTTTTATGCCGGAAAACGACCATTCCCAAAAAAGCGCCCAGGCTGCCGCCAATGACAGCCAACCCAATCAGCACCCACTCCGGAATCCTCCACCATTTTTTTACCGCTTTCAATTTGTCCAGACCGTAAGCTAAAAAGGTTATTATATTAATCAGTAAAAATAAATATGCGGTTATGCTCATTTCTTCCCCAGCACCACATTCAGCCACCGCTGCTCACGATGCAACGGCAGCACGTCTTCCGAAACCCAGGCTTCCTTACAAACAAAACAGCCGGTACGCTGCAACAATTTTTTTAGCTTTTCTTCCGTCATGTCGCAGTAAAAGCGTTCCCCGTCCCGGCGCTCTGCCTCACCGTATTTCCACGAGGCGTACAACACGCCGTCTTCCTTCAGGGCCCGGTGCAAAATCTTCAGTACCTTTTCCAGTTCCTGTTCCGGCACATGAAGAAGGGACGCGTTGGCCCAGATGCCGTCAAACTGTTTATCAAAATTTATTTCTGCAAAAGTTTTGTGCAGTGCCTTCTGCCCCGTCAGCTTTTCCGCGCAACGGCACATGGCGGCGGATGCATCCAGCATGGTGACGCGGTAACCCTGCCGCATAAAAAACAAACTGTCGCGGCCGCTGCCGCAGCCTGCATCCAAAAGGCCGGCGCCATGGGGAAGATACGCCAAAAACTTTTCGTAAGCCCGGGACATATCCGCCGTCACCGTAAGGGCCGCGTAGGCTTCCGCATTTTTTTCGTAAAAATTTATCGTCGTCATTTTTTCTCCGCCGCCAGATAAAACCCTTCCGCCTCCGGGTTGAAGGTAAGGTCCACATTCGACGCCACGCCCGGCGCATATTCCCAGCTGCTGAAGCCGCAGGTTTTGGCGGAAAGATAAATGGGATACACGACCTCCCGCAGCTGCTTCCTGAAAGCATCCGGTTCAAGGCCTTCCCGGTACAGCCGGTGACGGATCTCCGGGTTGTTCAGGTGCTCTCTGGCGCACTTGCGAAATTCGCTGCGGACCGCCTCATACTTCCAGATCATCTGGTAGGACAGAAGTTCCAGATCCGCAAAACGGGGAAAATAAATCTCCCACCGGGGCAGATGATTGCTTTTGCTGCTGTTGATAGCCCGGGTGGTGGGATGCAGGTTCCAGAACTCATCGTGGGCCACGTAGGACCAGGGCACAAAATGATCGATGGAAATGTTATCCGACGCCAACCGGTTCTCCCCGTAAATTTCACGGATGGGGGCCAGGGTCGAAAGAAGCTTCCAATATTTTTTCACCTTTTCCAGCTTCCGCTCCTGGGGCGGGTACAGCTTGTCGGAAATGCCCGGCACGCTGGGATTTCTTCGCTGCAGGTACAAAATCATATGGTATTGGATCCAGCCCCGGAGAATTTCCTGATTCTGCAGCAGATACTCCATCCACTCCGGCACGATGCGGATGCGGGTATCCAGCCCGGCATAGTCCAGAAAATAATACATAAGCTGTTCCTGCCGGTTGATGCGCCCGGCCAGCTCCCTTGACCCGCAGTTCCAGGTATCGCCGCGGAAACTGTCCAGGAACGGCGCCTGCAAACGGAACGGAACATTCAGCGTAAGCGTCCGTTTGTACCGCGTCACTGCCGAATCCGTACTGGACTGCAGCCAGTCCAGAATCTCCTGCTGTTTCACATTGGGCAGCATCGCCGTGACAGAAGAAATATAATTGACCGCTTCCTCCAGCTTATCCCGGGGGCCCAGGTTGAGATGATACTCCGTCACCATGTACCAGGCGTTGGCGATCATATGGTCAATGAGATCTTCGAAACGGATCTCCTGCTGCCCCTTGCAGACATGATGCAAAATTGCCTGAAACCAGAACAGCTTGTAGCATTCCGCCTTGTTATCAAAGAGGCGGGATAAGCTTGCAATATTCAGTTGTTCTGATTTTGGCAGCTGCATGGTGGGTGGTCCTCCCTAATAATTTCAGTGTATTTAATTATTACTAAAACACTTTTATTAACCATATAAAATCTTGTGTAGCTAGGTAATAAATAGGAATTCAGTTAATACTCTGCTTTGTCACTATTATCTGCCTCTGACAGCATATCATAAAACTTTTCTAATTCATCAATAACTAACTGTGTGATTGAATGCCCCAAAAAGCTCTTTTCATTAATGCCATGTTCGGCCAAACTACGGAATAGCTTTGCATTAAAATTATAATTCTGGCTTTTCTTCACAAACTCAGATAGGCAAACTGCTGCAAGCTTGTCCTTATTACAAAGCTTATAAACAATAAACGCTATGCTCATCTTAAAACGAAGCAACTTAATTTGCTGATAACGTATAATATATTTCGCAAAATCAAATAGACATGGCTAATCGCCGCTCGGTATAATAAAGTTACCACACAATAAAAACCGGGAGGGCAAGAAA
>OMYP01000031.1 GCA_900315345.1 uncultured Selenomonadales bacterium
TGCGGAGAAGATCCTGGAAGATTACCCGGACGTCTTCGCCGATATTGTGAACGGTTTCCTCTTTGACGGCGAAGAGGTGATCAAACCGGAAGAACTGGAGGACATGCCGGGTCGTTCCGCCTACCGTGCGGAAAAGAAACTCCACGATATGGAGCGGGACGTGGCTAAGCGGTGGAAGAAAAATGATATCCGTATTGCCTGCGTAGGCTTTGAAAACCAGACGGCGCCAGATCCCCTAATGGTGCTGCGGGTGTTAGGCTACGACGGGGCCGAGTATAGGGCCCAGTGTCTGAAGGAAAATGTGGATAAGCCACCATACCCGGTGATTACCCTGGTGCTTTACTTCGGGTGCGAAAGGCGTTGGACGGAAGCGAAGACGCTGTATGAGGCGGTGAATGTGCCGGACGTGTTCAGGCCATACGTTACCAACACGAAGATAAATGTGTTCGAGGTAGCGTGGCTTGAAGAAGAACAAGTGAAAATGTTCAAAAGTGATTTCCGTATTGTAGCGGATTATTTTGTACAGAAACGGAAAACGGGCACGTATATAGCTTCGGAAGAAACGATCCGTCATGTGGAGGANNAACGATCCGTCATGTGGAGGAGCTGTTGATGCTGTTAAGCGTGATGGAGCACGATGACCGGTATGAGAAGCTGTATTACGAAAAGGCTGTGGAAGGAGGCAGTTGGAATATGTGCAAGATTATTGACGATTATATAAAAATGGGCGAAGATAAAAAAGAAGCGGAAGTTAATGAGCGTGTAGCGACGGATATGATACGTGATAAGAAACCTTTGAAAGAAATTTTGAAGTACAGCAAACTTTCCGAAGAAACCATTCGCAAGCTGGCCAAGTCCATGGGTGTGGCGGTGCTGTAGAAAACGTTAATTTAAAGGTCTTCTATGAGTAAAACATAGAAGACCTTTTTAACTAAGAGGATTGGGAGTCCGCTTCCAACGCTTCAAGTTGTCTGGATTGCGCCCTTTTTACGTTTATTGCACCTGTTATCTGCTGCACTATTTTCATTCTTCCTCAATCCCCAGCAGGTTCCGGAACAGTATCCGTGTCAAAGGTAGGGAAGGACAGATAATTCTTTTCCTTCGCATTTTATCTTCTTGCCAAACTTCTACATTTTATTGTATAATTAAATGCATATGTTTTGACCGGGTATTGTATTTCGGGTTAACAGGGAAGCGCTCTGTTCCTGGCTTTGCCCTGCGGGCAGCAGATGGACAGACGGTTCCTAAATTAAATGGTTAGGTGGAATCACATATGAACAAATCATTGAGCATTTTGATGACGGCAGTCATTGCAGGGCTGGTATCCTGTCCCTTTACAGCAGCTGCCGAAGAGTCTGCGGAACCTGCCGCAGCAGGTCAGCCTGCGGTTCCCGATGCCGGAAGCGGTGAGAAGGTATCGAAGTATCCTAACTCCAAGCTTCCCATGAGCACCAATATGCCTGTGGGCAGCGTTTATTACGATTATATTGAAAAGCTTGACGGCATGGGCTATCTGAAATCCATGCTCTACGGCGCCCGTCCCTATTCCCGTATGGACATGGCCCGCTGGACCCTGGAAGCCCGGGAGGCCATTAAGAAGAAACCGGGTGCGACGGACTTTGTATATACCATGATCTCCCGTCTGGAAAAAGCCCTGGCGCCGGAGATTGCCCAGATCCAGGCCGGTCCGGAGGATGCAAAGTCTTCCTTTAAGCTGCATTCTACCAGCGTGGAAATAGCGGGAACCAAGCTGCACAATAAAGACGGTTACGGTTATCGGGGCCTGAAGAACACCCGCTGGCAGTCCTTCAGCACCAACAATAAGGGACATAAATACGAAGACGGCGGCAATATGATCGTGGGCATGTACGCCTCCGGCAATTTGGGCCGTGACCTGGCCCTGTCGGTATCCGGCCGGGCGGCCTGGGATAAGGAAGACGTGACGGCCACTCTGGACGAAGCCTATCTGGGTACCCGGGTGGGCATCTGGAACATTGAAGCCGGCAAGCAGGCCATTGCCTGGGGGCAGGGGGCTACCGGCAACCTGCTGTTCAGCGACAATGCACGTCCCCGTACCATGCTGAAGATTTCCAATGAAGAACAGCCCCGCTCCAAAGGCTTTTTGAAATTTTTAGGCAAGACCCGGTTTACCGCCTTTGCTACCCGTCTGGACGGGGACCGTACGAAAAATGGCGTTCATGATTACGAACATCCCTGGCAGCTGGGCTTCCGGGGCGACCTGATCTACCCCAACTTTACCTTGGGACTGGCCCGGGCTTCCATGCTGGGAGGCAAGGGGAACAGCTTTGGGAAGCATCAGTTCGGCAAATGGGTGATCGGCAAGAATGCCTACCATGATGACAAGTGGGATGATATCGCGGGTATCGACTTCCGCTGGAGACTGCCTGGGGTGACCCTGTACGGCGAACTCTACGGCGAAGACCAGGCAGGCTTCCTGCCCAGCGACGTAGCCTACCGGGGCGGCATCTACATTCCGCGGCTCAGCTACGACGGCACCTGGGACATGCGGCTGGAAGGGGCCCACACAAATCGCGCCTGGTACACCCACGGCACATACCGTGCAGGTTGGACTTACCATGACGACATTATGGGCGACTATATGGGCACCAACGCCACACGGCTCTACGGCAACATCAATTATTACGCCAGCGCCAGCGACAAGGTGGGCTTACACGGTTCTTACTGGACAATGGACCAGACGGACAAGACCAAGCAGAAGGTGAAGAACGCCTGGCTGACCTACGACAAGATGTTGGGCGACCGGGATTCCCTGAACTTTATGGCGGGCCTGTCCGACATCCGCCGGGGCGGCAAGTACGGCTTCGGGGCCAAGGACAAAATGGTCCGGGTAATGTGGGAACACCTGTATTGATTGGTAAAAAACGACATAACTTTTTTGCATGCTATCAGCGCAGCTGCCGGGGACAACTTCGGCGGCTGTGTTTTTGTTGCTTTCCATATGAAAGGACAGCCATGGACATTACCACATTCATGAAACATTTACATATGTATCGGGCGCCCCGGGTCTTTAACCCCTGGCGGGAGTATGAGCCGGGACTGGACATCGGGCCGGAAGCGCCACAGATTCGTTACAGCAATCTGCAACGCTATCTGGAGCTGCGCTGCAACGCCCACTACCTTTTTATTGCGGAAGGTCTGGGCTATCAGGGAGGCCGCTTTTCCGGCATGGCCATGACCAGCGAGCGGATCCTGTTGGGCCACCATCCGGAAGTGAAGCCGGAAGAAGTGCTGGGGGACTGGAACTACCGGCGTACCAGCAAGCCGGATTCCCCTTTGCTGAAGGGCACCCAGAAGACCATGGGCTTTAACGAACCCACCGCAACGGTGATGTGGGGCAGCCTTCACCGTCATCATTTGGGCACCTTCGATGCGGTGCTGTGGAACATCTTTCCCTTCCATCCCCATAAGGAAGAAGGGCTGCTGACCAACCGCACCCCCGACGGCAACGAACTCAACGTAGGCATCGTCTACGCCAAAGAACTGCTGGAACTGTTGCCCAATGCACAGGTGGTAGCCATCGGCCAGAAATCCGCTGGCACCTTACAGAAATTTGGCGTGCCCTGCAGCTGCGTACCTCACCCCAGCATGGGCGGGGCCAACCGGTTCAAGGCCGCCATTGCAGAATTGTTTGGGGAGTAACTATATTGAAAGAAAAGCAAGAGAATAGCGTACAACCGAATAAATTCATCCCGTCCCCCCTTCCGGGTCTCGTCCCCATGACAAAAACCCAGGTCATGGACATCGCCATGGACCTGGGCAAGATCCTGCTGAAAAGCGGGGCGGAGACCAGCCGGGTGGAAGACACCATGATGCGCTTCTGCCGCAGCTACGGCTACTACGAGCTCAACGTGTTCTGTACCCCCACCATCATCATCCTGGGGGACGAAAGCCCTGTAGGAAGAAGCCGGGTCTTCCGGGTCCGCTGGCGTTCTACGGACCTGGGCCTCATTATGGATATCAACGAATTTTCCTATAATTTCCGCCAGTGGAAGATGAGCTATGGGGAAGCCAAACGGTGGCTTCAGGAACGGCTGGCCCGGTCTCATCCCTATGGGGACGGCATGGTCTGCCTGGCTTCGGGCATCGGCAGCGCCTGTTTTGCCATGCTGTTGGGAAGCCCCAGCATATACAATTTTGTGGCGGCCTTTTTTACAGGCCTTATTGCCATGGCCGTTTTGAAGGCCATGCACAATTTCCATCCCACACCTTTCTGGGAAAATTTCCTGGCCGGCCTCACCATCGGCTTTATGGCCCAGTTCTGCTGCATGCAGAGCCCTTACTGTACCATGGAGAGCATTACCGTAGGCGCCCTGATGCCGTTTTTGCCAGGGCTGGCCTTTACCAACGGGGTCCGGGACTATATGGCCGGGGACCTGCTCAGCGGTAACAGCCGCATTGCGGAAGCAGCTCTCTTTGCCTTATCTATTGCAATCGGTCTGGTCTTTGCCCTGAAGGCCTGGACCTGGGGAGGGCTGCCATGATGGAATATATACAGGCTTTCTTCTTTGCCTTCCTGGCTACCGTAGCCTTCGGCGTCCTGTTCCAGGGGCCGAAACGCATCCTGTGGGGTAGCGGCCTCATCGGCGGGTTAGGCTGGGTGGTCTTTATCGGTCTGAAAGGGATCTTTTCCATCCATTCTTTTTCCGCCAACTTTCTGGCCACCGTAATCATAGCCTTGGCCAGTGAAATTTTTGCCCGGCTTCAGAAAGAACCGGTGACAGCCTTCGAAATTCCTGCCATCATCCCCCTGGTGCCCGGGCTGGGCATGTATAAGGGCATGACCCTGATTCTGCAGGATTATGCCGGTTACGGCAGCGAAGTGCTGATGGGGGCAGCCATGGACTCCTGCGCCATCGCCCTGGGCATCATGATGGTGTCCGGCGTATTCCGGGCCCTGAAGACCGGCAGCGACATTGCCCTCCAGCGCCAGCAGGATATATTGGGTACTGCCATTTCCCCGGACCTGTACGTGACGGATCCGGAAAAAGAGGAAGAATAAAAAAGGGCGGTGAACTGTACTTTCGTACGTTCACCGCCCTTTAAATTTTACAGGAGACTTATTTCCCCGTCTTCAGTTCCGTCCAGAACTTATCATACATGGTAATGGCATTTCCGATATCGTGGAGCCATTCGCCCTTGTCAGCCTGTCCGTTGGCGTTTTTCAGGATGGGGCTTTCCACGATTTCTTTTTTCTGCATGGGAATGGCCTTTGCATTGGCGTTAGGCAGACGGATGTAGTCGAAGTTCCGTGCGCTTACTTTCGGGTCGTAGATATAGTTCAGGAACTTCATGGCCAGTTCTTTGTGCTTGGCTCCCTTGGGGATGGCCATGTTGTCGGCCCAGATCAGGGTACCTTCCTTGGGTACGCAGAACTCGATGCTGGGGTTGTCGATGTTGCAGAAAGAGGCGTCGCCGCTCCACATCTGGGCAATCCAGGCTTCTTCCGCGATCATCTTCTGTTTGTTGTTTTCCGTATCGTAGGCCAGTACGTTGGTGTTCAGCTTCTTCAGCTCGTTGAAGGCAGCTTCCACTTCCTTCGGGTCCGTGCTGTTGTTGGATTTGCCCATTTTCTTCAGGGCCAGGCTGAATACTTCCCGGTTGTCGTTCAAAAGGATCACGTGGCCCTTGTATTCGGGTTTCCACAGGTCAGCCCAGCTGGTGATGGGGTCCTTCACATACTTTTTGTTGTAGGCAATGCCGGTAATGCCCCAGACGTAAGGAATGGCATATTCCTGTTTCGGATCGTAGTCCGGGTGCTTCAGGCTGTCGATCAGGCCTTCGATGTTAGGCAGCTTGCTCCGGTCCAGCTTTTCCAGCATGTTCAGCTGGATCATGGTGGTGACCATGTAATCGGAAGGCTGGATGATATCGAACTGGGCTCCGCCGGCCTGCATTTTTGCTAACAGTTCTTCGTTGTTGGAATACACATCGTAGTTGATGCGGCAGTTGTTGGCCTTTTCAAACTCAGCCAGTACCTGGGGATCAAAATAATCAGCCCAGCTGTAGATGTTCAGCACCTGTGCCTCGGCTTTTTTGCCGGCATCTTTGGGTGCCTCTGCTTTTTTGTCGCCGCCTCCGCCGCAGCCTGCCAGGGCGAAGGTGAAGCATACTACAAGTAATAACATCAGAGAGATGCGGTTCCAGGTTTTTTTCAAATGGTATCAACCTCTTTTCTTTAAAGATTATAAAATGGTTTCGAAAGTGAGGCCCCGTGTGGGGGTCTCACTTTCTTTTTAAGTTCGACAGGCAACGGTATGCCTGTATGTAAGTCGGAATGGTTTCGCTGTCATGCCTGTGCTTTTTACGCAAGGGCAGCACAGTTTTTATTCTGCAGAGGAAGCAATTACTTCCCGGTCTTCAGCTCGGTCCAGCAGCGGTCGTACAGGGCGATGGCGTCGCCTACGTCTTCCGTCCATTCGGAGTTGCCGATGTAATCACGGGCGGTCTTCAGGATGGGATCGTTTTTGTATTCATCACTGTGGTAGGGGGCTGCTTTGATGTTAGGATCGTTGTAGCCGATGTATTCGTAGTTCTTGGCGCTGACTTTGGGATCATACAGGTAGTTGATGAATTCCTCGGCCAGCTTTTTATTTTTGGCCCCTTTGGGGATGGCGAAGCAGTCGGCCCAGATGCCGGTGCCTTCTTTGGGAACGATGAAACCGATGTTTTTATTTTCTTTAAAGCTGAAATACGCGTCGCCGCTCCACATGGTACCGATCCATGCTTCTTCCGCGATGAATTTCTGTTTGATGGTATCCGTATCGTAGGCCAGGATGTTGGGGGACAGGGCCCGCAGGTCTTTCATGCATTTTGCCAGATGATCCTCTTTTACGCTGTTTAAGGGATACCCGTTCTTCTTCATGGCAAAGCTGATAACTTCGCGAACGTCGTTCAGCAGCACAACGCGGCCCTTATAAGCCGGGTTCCACAGATCGTTCCAGGAAGTGGGGGGCGTTTTAACAAACTTTTTGTTGTAGGCGATGCCGGTGATGCCCCAGGTGTACACTACAGAGTGTTTACCGGTGGGGTCGTAGGCAGGGGCCTGCAGATCCTGAATCAGATTTTTAGCATTGGGAATCTTGCTCATGTCCATTTCCTCGAGCAAGTTCAGCTTTAACATGGTGGTGACCATGTAATCACTAGGCTGGATCACGTCGTAGCGGGCGCCTCCGGCCTGGATTTTTGCCAGGAGCTCTTCATTATTGGCGAATACGTCGTAGTTGATCTTGCAGTTGAATTTCTTTTCGAAATCCGCCAGCACCTCGGGGTCGAAATTGTCAGCCCAGCTGAACAAATTAAGCGTTTGCTGCGCTTCCGCCTTCTCCGGCTTTTTCTGGGGTTCGGCAGGCTTTTTCTCCGGACCTCCGCAGGCGGTAAGCACCAGTAACAGGGAACAGAACAGTAAAGCAAAGATTCTTTTCATTTTATAAAAACTCCTCCTTTTCTCCATATTGGCAGCCAGGACCGCACCACCAATAAGACAGTTTGCTGTGAGATCCGGAAGTCAGGCCCGCAGGGCGGCGCAGGACGCAGGCCAGAGGCGCAGCGTGCTGCGTTTTGTCCCATTGCTGCTGAGTATTCCGGGATTTCACAAAATATAATGTTACAGCCATTGCTGTAAAACATTCATGGGGAACAGGGGACTGTAGGTATTGCTGCCGTACAGGCTGGCGGCAATACCCTTTTTATTCTTCTGCTTTTGCCTTATGGCTGGGCTGCAGAAGCTCGGCCAAAATCACCAGAACGATTTCCACTACCATCATTAAGGTGGACAGGGCATTGATCTCCGGAGAGATGCCCCGTTTTACCATGGCGTAGATGTACAGCGGCAGCGTGGTGGAGTTGGGCCCCGCCACGAAGAAGCTGATGACAAAATCGTCGATGGAAAGAGTAAAGGCGATGAGGGCGCCTGCTACGATGCCCGGCATGATAAGGGGCAGGGTCACGTAGCGGAAACATTGCCAGGGCGTTGCGTACAGATCGCTGGCGGCCTGTTCGTAGTCGCTGCGCATGCCGTCCAGCCGGGCTCCTACCGTGATGACCACGAAGGACAGGCAGAAGGTGATGTGGGCCAGGATCAGGGATCCTTTGCCCAGAGGGATCTGTGCCTGGGAGAACAGTACCAGCAGGGACAGGCCCATAACGATTTCGGGAATCAGGATGGGCAGGTACACCAGCCCGTTGATGACGCTCTGCATCTTGAACTTGTACCGGTGCAGGGCGATGGCGGCGATGGTCCCCAGGGTTGTGGACACGATGGTAGAGGCAAAACCGATGATCAGGGTGTTGATCAGAGCCTCCAGCACCCGCCGGTTGTTGAACAGCTGCTCGTACCATTTGAAGGTGAAGCCGGCCCACACCGCGTTGATGCGGGAATCGTTAAAAGAGTACATGGCCAGGATGATGAGAGGCACGTACAGAAATGCCAGAATGACCAGGGAATAGGCTAACAGCAGATGGCTACGCCAGGTTTTTTGCATTTTCCGCACCTCCGTTCTGCGCCTGGATGGCACGGTAATACAGGATGATCAGAAGCAGCGACAAGGCTGCCAGCACGATGGACAGGGCCGAACCGAAGGGCCAGTCGCGGGCCGACAGGAACTGGTTCTGGATCAGGTTGCCTACTAAGGCGGACTTGGCGCCCCCCATTACGTCCGGTACAACGAACATGCCCAGGGACGAAATGAAGACCAGGATGGTACCGGCGGCTACGCCGGGCATGGTCAGGGGCAGGGTGATCTTCCGGAAGGCGGTGAAGGGAGGCGCTCCCAGGTCGGAAGCGGCTTCCAGCAGCCGGCGGTCCAGCTGTTCGATGGAAACATAAATGGGCAGGATCATGAAGGGAAGCAGGGAGTAGATCATGCCCAGCATAACGGCCCCTTCATTATATAGCAGCTGTAAGGGCTGGTCGATGAAGCCCATTTTCATAAAAAAGGTGTTCAGTACGCCCTGGGCCCGCAGGATGATGACCCATGCATAGGACCGGATCAGGAAGTTGATCCAGAAGGGGATCATGCAGAGGATCAGCCCCGGCTGCTGCCACCGTTTGGGCAGCTGGGCGATATAATAGGCCAGCGGGTACCCCATGAGGATGGTCACTACCGTAGTGACCAGGGCTACCAGCAGGGTCTGTGCAAAAATGGAAAGATATAATGGCTCCAGGAAGCGGATGTAGTTGTTCAGGTTCCATTCGAAAACTACCTGCCCGTAGGGTGTGCGGGCGGCAAAGGACACCGCAACTACGATGAGCATGGGGATGACGAAGAAAAATCCCAGCCACAGCATGGAAGGAGCAATGAGTAATTTACCGTTTTTCATGTCGCTACTCTTTCTCTACTTTCACGCCGTCCCGGTCGTACCACCAAATGCCCACCCGGTCATCGCTCTGCCAGCGGTGCACGTCGTCAAAATACTGGTAGGCGATAACGGTCTGGTTGGTGTTGTCAAGACGGATAAAGACTTTGTCGATGGTTCCGTAGAATACGATATCTACAACGGTGCCGAAGAATTTCGGCTCCGGATGATTTGCATTTTCTTCTTCTTCCGGACACAGGTTCAGTTTTTCCGGACGAAGGGCATAGGTATCGCTGCCAATGTCGAAGAAATTACTTTCCCCGATGAAGCGGGCCACGAAGGTGTTCTTCGGGTGATGGTAGATGCCGTTGGGATCCCCGTCCTGCTGGATGACCCCGTCGTGCATAATGACGATGCGGTCGCTCATGGTGAGGGCTTCTTCCTGGTCGTGGGTAACGAAGACGAAGGTGAGGCCCAGGCCCCGCTGCAGGTTCTTCAGTTCCAGCTGCAGTTTTTTCCGGAGCTGGTAGTCCAGGGCCCCCAGCGGTTCGTCCAGAAGCAGCACTTTGGGGCTGTTTACCAGGGCCCGGGCAATGGCTACCCGCTGCTGCTGGCCGCCGGACATCTGGGAGGGATACCGGTCCCGCAGCTGTTCCAGCTGGGTCAGGTACAGCACCTGGTTGATGCGCTCCTGTGCCTCGTCGTTGGGCACTCCCTGCATCTTCAGCCCGAAATGGATATTCTCCGTCACGGTCATATGGGGGAACAGGGCATAGTTCTGGAATACCATGTTGACATTGCGTTTATAAGGCGGCAGATTGGTAATATCCTTGCCGTCCAGGATGACCCGGCCGGTAGTAGGCGTTTCCAGACCGGCGATCATGCGCAGCAGTGTGGTTTTGCCGCAGCCGGAGGGCCCCAGCAGGGTAACGAATTCACCGTCGTTGATAGTTAAGTCCAACGTAGGGATGATCAGATGCTCGCCAAATTTTTTGGTGATCCCTTCCATACGGATTAATTCATTCATTTCATGTCACGACCTTTCCTGAGAAACCACGGTAAAGTGATTTCTATATATAGAATACTAAAGCAGGAAAGCCATTTGGAAATTGAAATTTCGGGCAGGCTGACCCAATTTAAATTTTATTAGTATTTGTACTTGCATTATACATGCAAAAGTCGCTGATAGCAATAATTTTTTTTGGGAAAAAATAAAAAAATAAAAAATGTTGCCAGCCTTGTGCCTGACAGGGTTACAACGTGTTGAAAAATTACGGGGAAAAGTCGGTTTTGATGACTTTTTTTCCTGAAAAAAATGTTCGGCTTTTGCAAGGTAACTGCACGTGTTTTTTTGCTTTTTCCGGGGGAGTCCGCATACGTTTTTTTCTTTTTCCCGTCCTTGCTTTATATTTGTTCCGGAAATATATTTGTTTCAATTATTTGCACTATGTTTTTAGTTGTTGATAAGCAAATTATTGAAAAATTTTTAAACTTGAAAATTGTTGAAAATAAGCTTTAAACCTATCCGGTATTGTGCTATAATATTTTTAACAAAAGTGTTGCAATATTTGTTTGTTTCTGGAAGAAAAAATAAAAGCTATTGAAAAAATCCGGTTAATTATGCGGCCTGCTTCGGCTGCATCAGGGGAGACCCTGTCCCGCCCTTGTATGGGAATTTTCCATGTGACCCTACAGGGAGGGGGACCGGCGTTTCCTGAAATATAGTTGGCAAAGTAAAATAATTATGTTAGGAGGAAACGAAAATGGGACTTATCGAACAATCTATGATTCCGCTGAACAAGGCAATTAAGGCTATGAAGCTGGATCCGGGCGCGGCTGCTATCATTGCGGTACCGGAAAAGACTACGGAAGTGCATATTCCGGTAAAGATGGATGACGGTTCCGTACAGGTATTCACCGGTTACCGGTGCCAGCACAGCACCATCATGGGGCCTGCCAAGGGCGGCGTGCGGTATCATACGGCTGTTAACATGGATGAAGTAAAGACCCTGGCTTTCTGGATGACCTGCAAGTGCGCAGTGGCCGGCCTTCCCTACGGCGGCGGCAAGGGCGGCATCATTGTTGACGTAACGAAACTGTCCGAACGGGAACTGGAAGCCCTGACCCGGGGTTATATCGATAAGATTGCCGGCGTTATCGGCGAGAAGAAGGACATCCCGGCTCCGGACATGAACACCAATGCCAAGATCATGGGCTGGATGATGGACGAGTACAGCAAGATCACCGGCCAGTATGAACCGGGCTTCATCACCGGCAAGGACATTTCCGTAGGCGGCTCCCTGGGACGTACGGCGGCTACCGGCCGTGGCGTTGTGACGGCGGCTCTGGAAGCGCTGAAAGTGAAAGGCATGAAGGTAAAAGGCGCAACCGCTGCCGTACAGGGCTTCGGGAATGTAGGCAGCTGGACCGCCAAGCTGGCTTTTGACGAAGGCATGAAGATCGTGGCCATTTCCGACGTGTTCGGCGCTATTTATAATAAGAAAGGCATCGATCCCTACAAACTGGCGGACTATACCGCAACCAGCAAGGATCACAGCGTAGTGGGTTATCCCGATGCAGAGCCCATTGAAAAAGAACTGGTGCTGGAACAGAAAGTGGACGTGCTGTTCCCCTGCGCCATGGAAAACCAGATCACCAAAGCCAATGCCAAGAAGATCAAAGCTACCATTATCTGCGAAGGCGCTAACGGTCCTACCACTCCGGAAGCAGACGACATTCTGGAAAAGAAGGGCATCCTGGTGGTTCCCGACATTCTGGCCAACGGCGGCGGCGTAACCGTTTCCTACTTTGAATGGGTACAGAACCTGTACCGTTATTTCTGGAGTGAAGAAGAAGTTAAAGAAAAACAGATCGCCATGATGGTGAAGGCCTTTAAGGAAGTCTATGACCTGGCCGAAGAATTCAAAGTACCCATGCGTGTGGCCGCTTACATCGCGGCACTGAAACGCCTGACCGTAGCCATGAAGTTCCGCGGCATGTACTGAGAACTTTTTCGTCGTTAAAGTTATTAAAGCCCCTGAGACTTTGCTTATGTGTGATAAAGAAGCAATAGAAGTGCAAAAAATTTTGCCGTTCCTATCCGACACTTGGCCATTGTGTCGGATAGGTCGGGCGGTTAT
>OMYP01000028.1 GCA_900315345.1 uncultured Selenomonadales bacterium
GCTCTCACGCGTCGAAAGTACTGGGCTGGAAGCGGCCTGGGAGGATAGATTGTTGCCGGTCAGGACAAAGCCCCTTGCACGAATTGTGCGGGGGCTTTTAAGTTTATCTGAAAAGAGAAAATACCCTGTTATACTGATCAATCAGTTGTTACTTTTATGGTAATATTATTTTTTCGGCATTGATATTCGTCATATACTTCAGATTTTATCCAATAATTTTTTGCAGGAGAATCTTTTATTTACATTATATATCTTTCCGCTCGTAGTTTATGGTATAATACAGGCAGGGAATAATCTTTGTGCGAGGAGTTGATTATATGCAAAGAACAGAATGCCTGGCCATGATTCTGGCAGGTGGAAAAGGGAGCCGGCTCGGCGTACTTACAAAAAATGTTGCAAAGCCAGCAGTGTTGTTTGGAGGCAAGTACCGGATCATCGATTTTACACTGAGTAACTGTCGAAATTCCGGAATTGATACTGTCGGTATTTTAACACAGTACCAGCCATTGGAGCTGAACTGGTACATCGGAAATGGAAGCAGCTGGGATCTTGATTCCGAGCACGGAGGGACTTTTGTGCTGCCCCCATATATGAATGATAAGGATTCTTCTAACTGGTATCAGGGAACTGCTGATGCGATTTACCAGAATCTGAATTTTATGGATATGATCAATCCGGACTATGTTCTTGTCTTGTCGGGTGACCATATTTATTCTATGGATTATGCCAAAATGCTGGCATTCCATAAAAAACATAAGGCAAAGGCGACGGTAAGTACGATTCAGGTTCCTTTGTCTGAAGCATCCCGCTTTGGTATCATGAATACTGATCCGGACCTGCGCATCAATGAATTTGAAGAAAAACCGAAGAATCCCAAAAGCACGTTAGCTTCTATGGGTATTTACATTTTTGATAAAGAGGTCTTGAAAAAATATTTGATTGAAGATGCGGAACGGAAAGATTCGGACCACGACTTTGGCAAAAACGTAATACCGGCAATGCTGGCGGACAAGCTTCCGGTTTATGCATATCCTTTTGAAGGATACTGGAAAGATGTCGGGACCTTCGAAAGTCTCTGGCAGGCCAATATGGATCTGTTAGCTGACGATCCGCCACTGAACCTGAACAACCCCTACTGGCGGATCTACGCCGGAAACCATTCCTTCCCTCCCCATTATGTGGGGCCTAACGCACAGCTGTACAGTTCACTGGTAGGCGAAGGTGCTGCTATTTCCGGCCAGGTGTCCCATTCGGTTATTTTTTATAATGTAACAGTAGAAGAAGGCGCAAAAGTTACCAATTCGGTCATTATGCCCGGCACGGTTGTGGAAAAGGATGCTGTGATCGACAGGGCGATTATCGGGGAACGGTGCCGTATCTGTGCCGGCGTGCAGATCAAGGGCTCAAATACGGAAGTTGCCGTCCATGGCAATGATGAAACAGTAAAACCGGAAAAGAAAGGAAAGGGGGCAAATTGAAATGAAAGATATTTTAGGACTGATTAATTTACAGTGCCCCAATACGATGAAAGAGCTGAGCGCAAAGCGTCCGCTGGCATCGGAACCTTTCGGCGCTAAATTCCGCCTGATGGACTTTGCTTTAAGCAACATGGTCAATGCAGGCATTGATACAGTTGGACTGATTCTTCCGTTCCATTCCCGTTCGGTTCTGGATCATGTCCGTTCCGCAAAGGAATGGGACCTGGCCCGCAAACAGCATGGCCTTTATTATTTGCCCATGGATGAAGAAGACGAGATCCTGCATCCGAAAGATGGAGATATTTACAGCTACTATAAAAACCTGCGATATGTTGAGGCCGGGCAATGCAGATATCTGCTGCTATCCGGCTGCGACGTAGTGGCTAATATCGATTACGAGAAAGTAATGCGTTTTCACCGTAAGCATAACGCGAATATTACGCTTGTTTATAAAAAACAGGAAACAGACTGCACGGGGGATGGTTATATCCTGAAAACAAAAGCCAATGGTCTTGTGACAGAAATGAAAAAGGCAAACGGCGTAAAGAAAGATGAAAACCTGTTTTTAGGTGTCGTGCTGATGGATTCCGGATTATTCCTTCAGATGATCCGCAGAGCCAATATCGGAGGGAAATGGAAATTTTTCAATGATGTGCTGGCAGATAATACGGAAAATCTGCGGATTTTCGGGTACAGCTTTGAAGGATACGCAAAACGGATCAACTCCTTAAACAGCTATTATCAGGGCAGTATGGATATGCTGAAGCTGGAAAACTGGCGGGATATTTTCCATCAGGACCAGCGCATTTATACAAAAATTAAAGACGAAGCGCCGGCGAAATACATGGAAGAAGCCCATGTGACCAATTCCCTTGTAGCTAATGGATGTATTATTGAAGGCACTGTGGAAAACAGCATCCTGTTCCGTAAGGTACGGGTGGGCCGTAACGCAGTGATCCGGAACAGTATCGTGATGCAGAATACAAATGTAGGAGAAGATGCCTGTCTGAATTATGTGATCTGCGACAAGGACAGGGATATCCAGCCGGAAGCGGTTTTAGAAGGAACAGAGAAGGAGCCATTGTGTATCATTAAACACGAGGTACGGTAATTAGCAGACCATGCGAATCTGGAAAACGAAAGAAGAATTTAAAAAATTATTTGCTGAAAAAGCAGAAGTATTATTTGAAAAATCGGTAAAAGAGTTATCCGGTAAAGAGGTATATCAGATCATTGCCAATATGATCAAGGATCTGATCAGTGAAGACTGGATACAGACAGAAAAAACCTACAATCGGAAAAAAGTACGCCAGGTCTATTATTTTTCCATTGAATTTTTGTTGGGCAGGTTGCTGAATACAAACCTGCTGAACTGCGATGCGGAAGATATCTGCCGCAGCGGGCTGAAGGATATGGGGTTTGACTTGGAAGAAATTTTTCCGGAAGAACCGGATCCCGGTCTGGGCAACGGTGGCCTGGGCCGTCTGGCAGCCTGCTTTATTGATTCCATGGCGGCTCTGCGTCTGCCGGGACACGGATGCAGCATCCGTTACCAGTACGGATTGTTTGATCAGCGAATTATCGACGGGCAGCAGGTAGAACTGCCGGATGCCTGGCTTCGTAACGGGTTCCCCTGGGAAATAAAAAAAGCGGATAAAGCCGTGAATGTCCGGTTTGGCGGGGAAGCTTACGTGCGTCCCGGCAAAAACGGAAAGCTGGTCTGCGTCCATGAACATTACAATACCGTGCGGGCCGTACCTTACGACGTACCCGTCCTGGGTTACCAGAACCGGATCGTGAATACCCTGCGGTTGTGGAAAGCGGAGTATACCCGGGAAAACATGTATAACCAGCTTCGTTACGGAGATTACCGCCGGGCCTTGCAGTACAAGGACAAGGCCCAGCAGATTTCCCGTTTCCTGTATCCGGACGATACTACTTATGAAGGGCGCAAGCTGCGGCTGATGCAGGAATATTTCTTTGTTTCTGCCGGACTGCAGAGCATTATGCGCCATTTTAAAAATCATTACGGCTCACCGAAGGATTTTGATAAATATATTGCCCTCCACATCAATGACACCCATCCGGCCCTTATTATTCCGGAACTGATGCGCATCCTTATGGATGAGGAAGGGATGGACTGGCAGAATGCCTGGCGCATTACCACGAATTCGGTAGCCTATACCAATCATACGATTATGCCGGAAGCGCTGGAGCGTTGGTCTATTTCCATGTTCCAGGAACTGTTGCCCCGGATTTTCCTGATTGTAGATGAAATTAACAAGCGGTGGCTGGAAACGGTGCGCCAGCGTTTTCCAGGGAAAGAAGATAAAGCAGAAGAAGTGGCCATCCTTTGGAACGGCCAGGTACACATGGCCAGTCTGGCTGTGGTGGGCAGTCACAGTGTAAACGGCGTGGCAAAACTCCATTCGGAAATTTTAAAGACCAATACTTTAAAACCTTTTTATTCCTGGTTCCCGGAACGTTTCAACAATAAGACCAACGGGGTGACCCACCGCCGCTGGCTGATAGAATCCAATCCGCAACTGGCCGGGCTTATCTGCGATGCCATTGGCAGCAGATGGATCCACGAGCCGGAAAAATTATTGAAACTGGAACCCTTTGGCAACGATAAAGGTTTCAGAGAACGGCTGGCTGCGGTAAAACAGCAGCGAAAAGAAATCCTGGCAGATTATTTATACAAAGGACGGAATATTACCATAAATCCCCATTCTATCTTTGATATCCAGATCAAACGGATGCATATGTATAAACGCCAGCTGCTGAATATCCTGCATGTGTATCACCTGTACCGCCAGCTGCAGGATAATCCTAATATGGATATGATTCCCCAGACCTTTATTTTCGGAGGCAAGGCGGCTGCCAGTTATGGGGAAGCAAAGATTACCATCAAGCTGATCAACACGGTGGCCACGCTGATTAATCATGACCGCCGGGTCAGGGACATATTAAAAGTTGTGTTCCTGGAGAACTACAACGTGTCTCTGGGACAACTGTTATTCCCCTCAGCTGATGTAAGTGAACAGATTTCAACGGCCAGCAAGGAAGCATCCGGGACCGGAAACATGAAGTTTATGTTTAATGGGGCCATTACGTTGGGAACCATGGACGGTGCCAACGTGGAGATCCATCAGGAAGTAGGGGATGAACACAGCGTGATCTTCGGCCTGCGGGCGGATGAAGTACAGCGGTATTATCAGGAAGGAGGATATTCTTCCTGGGATATTTACAATAATGATGCAGATGTCCGTCGAATGCTGGAAGTAATGGAAGAAAATCCCATGTTCAGCCAGTTGCAGGAAGCATTGCTGGACCGGAATGACGAATTCTTTGTGCTGAAAGATTTTAAATCCTACTGTCAGGCCCAACAGGAGATCCAGCGCCGGTATGGGGATAAAGACAGATGGTACCGTTCCAGCACTGTTAACATTGCCCATGCGGGACATTTTTCCAGTGACCGGACTATTAAAGAATATGCAAAAGATATCTGGAATCTTTCTGCAGTGAAAATTTGAGACGGTGTTTCATTAAAAAACACAGGAAAGCATAAGGAAACGCAGGCAGAGATGTCAGCGTTTCATCGTGTGAAGAGGGTTGACCATGCGAATCAGTGCGATTGATGCATACAGTACCTATCTTTTCCATCAGGGAACCAACTACAGCAGCTATCGGATGTTTGGCGCCCACGCTACTGTCTGGAAGCAAAAAGCCTGCATACGTTTCTGCGTCTGGGCTCCCCATGCCCGGGCTGTCAGCGTAGTGGGGGATTTTAACAATTGGGATGCCAGCGCTACCCCTATGGAACGGGCGAAACAGGGAATTGGCATCTGGGTTGCCTATGTGCCGGGACTGAAAGAGGGCGCAACTTATAAATATGCCATTGAAACAGCGGCCGGGGAACGAATTTTAAAAAGCGATCCTTACGGTTTTGCTGCGGAGCTGCGGCCAAATACCGCGTCCATAGTGAAATGTTTGCGATACCAGTGGCATGATACGGGCTGGAGAAAAAGCCGCGCCAACTACGATTCTTATCACAATCCCATGTTGATTTATGAAGTCCATCTGGGTTCATGGAAGCGGGATGCTGACGGTAAAGTCATGAACTACCGGGATATAGCGGAACCTCTGGCCCGGTATGTGAAAGACATGCATTATACCCATGTGGAGCTGATGCCTCTTTGCGAATATCCTTTTGACGGTTCCTGGGGCTACCAGGCTACGGGATATTTTGCCGCTACCCGTCGCTACGGTTCACCGGAAGACCTGATGTATCTCATCGATACGCTGCACAGGAATAAGATCGGCGTCATTTTGGACTGGGTCCCCGGGCATTTCTGCAAGGACGCCCACGGACTCCGGCATTTTGACGGAGAGCCCTTATATGAATCCGGCAATTCCATGCTGGCGGAAAATAAAGACTGGGACACCATGAATTTTGATTACGGCCGGCCGGAAGTCCAGAGCTTCCTGATCTCCAGTGCCTGTTTCTGGCTGGAACAGTTCCATTTGGACGGTCTGCGGATCGATGCCGTAGCCAACATGCTGTATCTGGATTACGGGAAAAAACAGGGAGAGTGGCAGGCCAACAAATACGGCGGAAGGGAAAACCTGGAAGCGGTGGATTTCCTGCAAAAGCTTAATACAGCCGTGTTTAAGGAAATACCCCAGGCCCTGATGATTGCCGAAGAATCTACCTCCTGGCCCATGGTGTCAGGACCGGTGGACAAAGGCGGCCTTGGCTTCAATTATAAATGGAACATGGGCTGGATGAACGACATGCTGCGTTACATGGCCATGGATCCTCTGTTCCGGAAAGGAAACCAGAACCTGATCACCTTTTCGCTGTACTACGCTTTCGCGGAAAACTTCATCCTGCCTCTGAGCCATGATGAAGTGGTTCATGGGAAGCATTCTCTTCTGGACAAGATGCCGGGAGACTACTGGAAAAAATTCGCAGGCCTCCGTGCATTTTTCGGATACTGGATGAGCCATCCGGGAAAAAAGCTTCTGTTTATGGGCGGCGAGTTTGGCCAGTTCATTGAATGGAAATTTGATGACAGTCTGGACTGGCATTTACTGGAGTATCCATCCCATCAGGAGATGCAGCGGTATGTCAAAGCGCTGAATCTTTTTTACAATAAACATCCGGAATTCTGGCAGATTGATTATGCCTGGCAGGGATTTAACTGGATCAGCTGTGACGATACGGATAACAGCGTCATCAGTTTTTACCGGAAAGGCAATAAACCGGAAGACCAGACCATCGTAATCTGTAACTTTACACCGGAAGTACGTAAAAACTACCGTATCGGTGTAGAGGAAGCCGGAACCTATACGGAAATATTTAACAGTGACAGATATGAATTTGGCGGATCCGGCGTGGGCAACGATAAACCGGTTAAGAGCCAGGCCATTCCCAGTCACGGAAAAGAACAATCGATTTCCCTTACACTGCCGCCGTTGGCAGTGCTGTATATAAATTTTAAAAAAGAAAAAAGTAAAACGAAGAAAAAGAAGGAAACCGACGCAAAAAAAACAATATCAGGAACAAAAACGCAGGCCCTTCCGATTCTTTCTCAGAAAGGCGGAATGAAAAAATGAAAGTTTTATTTGTTGCATCAGAAGCGGCTCCTTTTATCAAAACAGGCGGACTGGCCGATGTTATGGGCGCCTTACCTAAAGCACTGCAGGGGCTGGGGGTGGAAACGGCCCTGGTGATCCCTAATTACGGAACGATCGGTGAAGAATATAAAAGCCTTATGGAAACGGTGTATACCGGGACGGTAGACCTGTCCTGGCGTAACCAGTACATGGGCGTGCAGAAGCTTGTGTACAATGGTCTTACAGTATATTTTATTGACAATGAATATTATTTTAAGCGGGAAAAGCTGTATGGGTTCGACGATGACGCAGAGCGGTTTGCTTATTTTGCAAAAGCCGTACTGGCCATGCTTCCCCATATCGATTTCATGCCGGACGTGATCCACAGCAACGACTGGCACACCGGCCTTCTTGGGGCGTACCTGAAAGAAGATTTTATGCAGGATCCTTTCTATCAGAATCTGAAAAATATTTACACCATCCATAACCTGAAATATCAGGGCGTATTTGGAAAAGACATCGTGGAAAATGTGCTGGGTATGCCTATGCGCCTTTTTTATAACGGGAACATTGAAAATGCCGGTGACGTGAACTTTATGAAAGCCGGTATGTGCTATGCGGACTACATTACAACAGTAAGCCCAACTTATGCGGAAGAAATTACCTATCCCTATTTCGGGGAAGGACTGGAGGATTATGTTGCCCTGTGTACCGGAAAGATCAGCGGTATCCTGAACGGGCTGGATGATAAAGAATACAATCCGGCAACGGATCCCAACCTGCCGGTTTGCTTTGATGTATCCAATGTCATTTTGAAAAAACCGCTGGCCAAGGAAGCGTTGCAGCGGGAGCTGGGCCTGAACGTAAACCGGGAAATTCCGGTACTGGCCATGATCACCCGTCTGGTGGAGGCCAAAGGCCTGGACCTGGTTACCCATATCATGAATGAACTGATGGAAGAACAGGTGCAGCTTGTTGTGGTAGGAACAGGCGATGAAGAATATGCCAATGCGTTGCGGGAACTGGCCTGGACTCATCCGGGCAGCGTTTCTGTAAATATTTTGTTTGATGAAGGTCTGGCACGCCGGGTATATGCAGGCGCCGATATGTTCATTATGCCCTCCCGGTACGAAGCCTGCGGCCTGAGCCAGATGATCGCCATGCGTTACGGTACGATTCCGGTTGTTCGGGAAACCGGCGGTCTGAAGGATTCCGTCAGGGATTTTGACAAATATTACGCTTTGGATGGAAACGGTCTCAGCTTTGAAAACTTTAATGCCCATGAGCTGCTGTTCACCATTAAGAGGGGCTTAACCTATTTTGCTGACAAGCCTCTTTGGGAAAAAATGGTGCTTAATGCCATGAAGAGTGATAACAGCTGGAACAAATCGGCCCGGGCCTATGCGGACCTGTATGATAAGGTTGCAGGTGTCGGGGAAGAGGCAGAGCCTGAAGGAGAGCAGACAGAATCCGTTGCGGAAGAACCGATTGAAACAGTTGCAGAGGAAAAGCTTCCGGCTGTAAAAGAAGAAGGGGACACTGCTGCCGAAATCGAAGCAAAGGCTGATGGGGAAAAAGAAATTGCGGAAGCAGCTGCTGTTGAGGCAGAGCCACAGATTGTAAATACAGTGGAAAAGCAAGACGAGGATATTGAAGCGGAACCGGTTGCGGAAGCGGAAGAAGGAAAAACCGTAAAGAAAAAAGCGGCGGTGAAAAAAACTTCTTCTGCCAAAAAAGCGACAACAAAGAAAACAGGGGAAACAAAAGCCGCGGCAAAGAAGACCGCAACGAAAAAAACGACGGCGAAGAAAACGGCAGCGGCAGATGAAGAAGGCAGTGCGGAACCGAAAAAGAAAACTGTAAGAAAAACAGCGGCTAAAAAGAAAGTTGCAGATACGGACACTGCCCCTGCTGAAACTGCGGAACCAAAGAAACGGGGTCGCAAACCCGGTTCAAAAAACAAAAAGAAAGACGCGGAATAAAATGTATAGGAACGCTTCGTAAATTTTCCGGTGAAAATTTTGACAGCGTGACTTAGTGGCGAAAGTGATTTCGAAAAACAGCGGGACCACTTTCGCCTTTTTTATAAACCGGCAGAATTTTTTCCAAACAGAATTTATTAAAATTTTGCGCTGAAAAAATCTGCGGGTGCAAGTAACGTAACGCACAATTGTCGCAAAATGATTTAACAAAGCACCCGGCAAGGGAGAAGGAGAAAATCCGTTTTTGTTTCAGGAAAACGGATACAAAAAGACTATGCAGCCTGTAATTATTCATGACTCCAGAAACACAGTATTCCGTTATCCCTTTGGGGCAGTAGAGGCCGGTTCGTCTGTTGCCCTCCGCTGCGAAGTGGAAGGGGACGGTACGGAAAAAGTAATGCTGCGTCTTTGGATTGACGGAGCAGGGGAAAGCCTGCTCAAAATGGAAGAGGAATCCTGGCAGAGAAAAGAGACGAAAAAGCGTCCTGCAGAAGAAGAAAAAAAGAATGCAGGGGTTGGTCCGGAAGTCAAAAGCGATGATGCCGGTTCAGTATCTTTTGCTACAGCAGGGAATACACCGGTTGTCCCACGAAAAAAACGAATGTATCATTGCACTTTTCCCGTTCCGGACAAAGGCTGCCTGCTCTGGTATTATTTCAAAATAGAAACAGCGGAAAAAACATATTATTACGGAAACAACATGGAACAGCTGGGTGGCTGGGGCCAACTGTACGAAGAAGAACCTCCTTCCTTCCAGATTACGGTGTACGACCAGGCGGCGAAAACGCCGAACTGGCTGAAAAATGCCGTTGTCTATCAGATTTTCCCGGACCGTTTTAACCGGGGCGATGTACCATTGTCCCAATTCAGCGGCAAACCTTATGCATTGCTTCACGGAGACTGGAATGATGTTCCCCGCTACATAAAAAATCCGAAAACCGGGGAAATTGCTTACTATGACTTTTTTGGAGGTACCCTGCAGGGAATCCGGGAAAAACTGAATTATCTCGCAGATATGGGGATCTCCTGCCTTTATCTGAATCCTATTTTTGAAAGCCGTAGCAACCACCATTACGATACGGGTGATTACAAAAAAATTGATTCTTTCCTTGGAACGGAAGAAGAATTCACGCGTCTGTGCAAAGAAGCCAAAAATCATGGCATCCGTATCATCCTGGACGGAGTTTTCAGCCACACGGGGGATGACAGCATTTATTTCAATAGGAAGGGAACATATCCCGGAAACGGTGCGTACCAGTCAAAGGAGTCGCCCTATTATTCCTGGTACCAGTTCAAACATTATCCTGATGACTACAGCTGCTGGTGGGGGGATAAAAGCCTTCCGGAAGTTGATGAAAAATCGGAAGCTTATCAGGATTTTATTATACGGGATACAGACAGCGTACTGAAACACTGGATGAATGCCGGTATCAGCGGCTGGCGTCTGGATGTGGCGGACGAGTTACCCGACGAATTCCTGACAGCCTTTTACAGTGAACTGAAAAAAACGGATCCGGAGGCCGCCCTGATCGGGGAAGTTTGGGAAGACGCCTCCCACAAGATCAGCTACGGGAAACAGCGGGCCTATCTGTGCGGCGGCAAGCTGGACAGCGTGATGAATTATGTACTGCGGAAACTGATGCTGGACTTTTTGCTGGGAAAGGCCGACGCAGGAAGAACCAATGCGGTCTATATGCAGCAGATGGAAAATTATCCCAAAGAAAACATGTATGCCATGCTGAATCTGGCAGGCAGCCATGACGTGGAACGGATCCTGACCCTGCTGGAAGAAAACGGGGCTGACAAAGTACAAAGTAATGAAATACAAAATAATATAGAAGAAACCGATGGAAAAACATTCTGGCAGCAAAAAGATTTAACTGCAGGCCAACGCCGCCTGTTGCTGTTCTGGGCCTGGCAGATGACCATTCCGGGAGCACCCTGTATTTATTATGGGGACGAAGCCGGCCTTCAGGGCGGAAAGGATCCGGATAACCGGCGCCCATACCCGTGGGGAAAGGAAAACAAAAATCTTCAGGACCATTGTCGTGGATTTATTCAGTTACGCAAGCAGTATGCAGCCTTGCGTACCGGGCGGATGATTCCTGTGTACGCAGAAGGGGACGTATATATTTATGCCCGTTCTATTGAAGGGGGCCGGGATGTGTTTGGGAACCCGGCGGAAGACGGTCTGTTTTTCGTTTTGCTGAACCGTGGCAGCCAGTCTCATACGGTCAGGGTTTATACAGGGGAAATGGCATACGGAATTCTGCGCAGCGTGGGACCTGACAATGCAGAACCCGTTCCCGTTACCAACGGAATCTTTACCGTTATACTGCCTCCGGTAAGCCAGCGTATCTGTCGTTGCGAAGAAGCGACGCCATCACAGGATGGTTCCAGAAAAGCGGGAATCCTCCTTCATCCCACTTCATTATGGGGGAAAAACGGTGAAGAGAAAAAAGCTGCGGCCAAAACGTTTATCGATTTTCTGGCGGCAGCCGGACAGAAGATATGGCAGATCCTGCCTTTGAACCCGCCGGGACTGGGCAACTCCCCCTACCTGTCGGTTTCTGCCTTTGCGGGACATGAAACACTGTTTGAGGGAGATGAAATTTCTGTAAAAAAACAGAAATCCTATTCGAATTATTGTAATCAGAATTCCTACTGGCTGCCTGACTACGCCCTTTACCGGGCGCTGCAGGATCATTTTAACGGCAGTCCCTGGCAGGCATGGCCGGAAGATATTCGGCGGCGCAGTCCCAAGGCAGTTGAAAAATATAAAAAACTGCTGGCAAAGCAGATAGAGATCTATCAGCAGAAACAATTTAACTTTGCCCTGGCCTGGCAGGAAATCAAAACCTATGCAAATGCAAAAGGCATTTCCGTTTTAGGGGACATGCCCATCTTTGTAGCGGCAGACAGCGCGGACTGCTGGACTCATCCGGAGTATTTTTATCTGGATGAAAAGGGAAATCCGGCAGAAGTGGCCGGGGTGCCGCCGGATTATTTCAGCGCTACGGGACAGATTTGGGGCAACCCGTTATACCGCTGGGACGTGATGGAAAAAGACGGCTTCCGTTGGTGGAAGGAACGTTTCCGCGCTATCATGCAGTTTACAGATATTGTCAGAGTGGATCATTTCCGCGGTTTTACGGCGGCCTGGGCTGTTCCGGCCGGGGAAAAGGATGCAACTGCCGGCTGCTGGAAACCGGCGAAAGGCAGGGAGATGTTCCTTGCCCTGAAAAAAGAGCTGCCGGAACTGCAACTGGTGGCAGAAGATCTGGGTCAGATCAGCGAAGATGTGTATCGATTAAAAGACGAACTGGGACTGCCGGGCATGCGCATTTTGCAGTTCCATCTGCAGCACCGGGCAGACGGAATTACCGATTTTGCCACGGAGCCAAACTGCGTGGCGTACACGGGGACTCACGATAATAATACCCTGCAGGGCTGGCTGGACGAAGAAGTTTCTCCTCAATTGCGGAGCCGGTTATCCGGTCTTGTGGGAAAAAACCCAGATACATGGAGCCTGATCGAATACTTGTACAGCCGCCGGGCCAATATGGTTATCGTTCCCCTGCAGGATGTGCTGGGGCTGCCGGCAGACTGTCGGATGAACACGCCCGGAGTGCCTTCCGGTAACTGGGAATGGAAAATGGAAAATGGTGATCTCACTGATGCACTGGCAGAGAAGCTGAGAAATTTAACACGACAGTATAAGCGCTGAAGTGCCAGACGCCGTTTCTCCGGCTCAGTCTTTCTTTGTCTATTACTTTTTTGTCGTCAGCAAAAAGTTTCCGGCACCCCCCATAAACGTATTTGATCAGCTTTTCCTGTATAAATTTTGAAAAACAGTAAGAGGTTTTCTTCAATATTTTTGTATAAATTTTTATTCTGTAATTGGCTGCCGGAAAATAACAAAAAAAGAAGTGGAAATAAAAAGATTTTTTCGATTTTGTTTTTCATCAAAAATAATACTGTCTGACAATTTCGCAGGAACAAACCTGCCGATTTTATCATACCTTTGTGGCAATCAAAAAAAGTCAACTGTTTTTTTAAATTTATTTCTTTCGGTTTACAAAAAATCTTCTTGACAAAACAGTAAAAATCATCATATCCACATATATTTCTTATTTTTTACCCGCATTTCACAATATATTGTGGTGTGAATAAAATCACAATTATGCACAGGAGTTATCCACAGGCTGTGTATAAAATAGTGAATAAGGTGAGAAAAATTAGAAAAACCTTGGGTTTTCAGGAGTTTTTAAATTAAAAACCTTCGTTTTCTGTGGATAACTCTGTGCATATTGTGCATAAACCCTGTGGATAATTGAAATTCGTAAACCACGTATATGGTATAGCATTTAGGTTGGACAGAATTCTCTAAACCTGATTTTTGCCAAAAGAGTTTTTATGAAAAATTATTCGTCTGCATTTCGGACAAACTGGTTAAATCCGGTAAAGAATAATCTCCGGTTTGCGCTTTTCCGGTTATGTGATAAAATATACCAGTAACTGCAGTAAAATATTGCGGTAATAAATAAAAAATAAGTCAATGCATCAAAACGTAACGGCGAAGGAAATGCGGTTGCATGAGTTTGCAGAATCATTTGCAGGCATATGGACCGGTGTTTCCATAAATACAGAAAGAATTGACAAAGTAAGGAAGGATTTTGTGTATGGCTATTAAACGTGAAATTGCAGAAAAAATGATGGGGGAAAAGGGAACCCTGCTTTCCTCTTCTTTCAGCGTGATCCCGGATGGTTACCTGGGACTTGTGGATTGTACAGACGGACGCCGGCTGGCTGTGGTATGCAGCGAAAAATCCAAAACCAACAACGCATGGAATGGGGCGGAGTTCGAACCGGCAGCGGAGAATAAAAAAATAAAAATGGGACTGTTCCCCCTGAATCCCAACAATGCGGCCCTGGTGCGGCGCCTGGTAAGCTGGGCGTCGCCTTCTTCCTGCGGGGTAAACGGTATCAGCGTGGCATTCAGCGAATGGCTTGGCATCGTAAACAGCCAGCTTCCCAATTTGTTTACCCACAAGCAGATCAAACCGGTACTGGTAGATTTTACCCCTGAACACAGTAACGTGCTGAAACGGAATTTCCTGGAAGCCATGGATACGGCAACCTGGAGCGTGCTGTCTTCCGGATACAAAGGGGGCTGGGCAGCTAATGCGGCAGGTCTGAAGACCGAAGAAGAAATCGTAAAGGCGCTGTTATACGGCTATAGCGGGATCGGCGTAGACTGCAGCGACAAGATCGACCGTTCCGTGGAAAAACTCAGCGTAGAAGAATCGGAAAAACGGTTTGGGGAGCTGGACCGGGATTTCAAGGAAGCGATTGATAAGTCCTATCTGGATGCGCAATTCCAAGTGGGGGATGTTACCATTACCTTTGAAGAAAAAGCACTGCACCGTATGGTGCTGGAATTCGGCCAGGCGATCATGTTCCTCCAGAACATGTACAAAGATTATCTGGACGATACTCCCTGGGATCTGGATTTCGAAGTGGACCTGTCCCGCTGTGATAAGGCACTGACACCGCAGGAACATTACTTCCTGGCCAACGAACTGAAGCGGGCGGCGGTAAAATTCGATACCCTGTGTGTGAACGCCAATACTTTTAAACAAGAAATGAAAGAAAATCTGGCATATCATGCCGGAATTGCCAAAGTATTCGATTACCGGATGAGCTTTGGCGACGCAGACCTGGCACTGGACGATCTGGCGGCGGTTGCCAAAGCGTTCAATTACCGGGTGAACTTTAAGCTGCCCCATGTGCTCTGGATGGCTGCGCTGCAGACTATCGCGAAAACCGACAGCGAATTGATGAACCGGCTTGCTGACCGGGCGGGACTTACCGTTCCTTCCGCTGAAGCACTGGCCTTTGGGCAGGATGCGGGAACTGCTTTTGCGGCTGCATTTGGTAAAGCGCTGGGCGCGGAAGAAGGAAAGGAAAAACTGCCGGTGAAAGAAGCGGTGGAAAAAGAACAGGATTTGTATGGGGAAAATCTGACGGCGCTGGTAAACGGGTTTATTCGTAAATTATAAGAAATCAGAATTTCTGTGCTAAAGTTATGCTGTCAGGCAAAGGCATCGCAAACCCGTCACCGATTGCTATTCCATGGATTCATTCGCCTGTGGCTTCGAAACTCGGGACTTCGTCCCTCATGGCTCGTGCGCAACGCATCACGCTTCGCCTTTGGCTTGCGTTCTGCGGCGCACTGCA
>OMYP01000027.1 GCA_900315345.1 uncultured Selenomonadales bacterium
CAGGATTATTTAGAGGAAACCACAATTTTGTTACAGGGGGAATCGACCACAATATTGTTTATAGGGTCGACCACACCACAAAATTATTTATGTTCCTAAGAAAAACAGGATGTGAATTCTTGACAGAATTCACATCCTTGTTTTTTTAGGAAAAAGTTTTAAGGAAACACTGATTAACTCATCTGTACTTAAGGAATTGAGCGGATGAAAAAATCGGAATTTGGTACGCTTACATTATGAACCGGAAAGGAATCTCCGCGCTGATGAGCGATAACAGGGGTACGTCTTCTTTTGTTACCTGTGCGATGACGTTGCTGCGGGGATCGAAAGGCTGGGGCGCTGTCAGGATCTGGAGCTCGCCTTTATACCGGCCGTAGTCATTGTTATCAAGCAATACGGTTCCTACCGGAAGCAGGGAAGATTTTTTCCCGTTTGCCAGCAGCTGGGGACCGGCAAAGACCGCGGCGTATTCCTTTGGCATTTCAATAATCAGTTTATTTTCGTTCCGTTCCGGATGAATATCGCAGTGTTTCATTTCATCCCGGCTTTCATTTGCGCGGATGACGTCTGCGGCAGGGTCCGGCCGGTTGGTAAAAGACCGGGAGAGCAGAGATTTTACAAAAGGTGCGGCCGACAGCACGTGGATGTGGAGCGGCAGCGGTTCTTCCGGTTTCCAGTCTTTTTTGGGCGGCAGCGCTTTCCGGGAGTATCGGGCGTCTGCTTTTGCCAGCGTTTCCGGATCGGCCAGCGCCTGCAGTTCATTAAAAGAGGGATGGCTGTCGCCGATGATCAGGCTGTCGCATCCGATTGCAGTTAAGATCGGGGCCGCATCGCAGGGAGCGGTGCCCCGCAGGCTTTCCATGGAAGGCAGGCCTGCGTATAGAGGTCCCCGCTTTCCTGTCTGGCTGGCGACGAACACCCCTGCACTTATGTCGTGGCGGTGGAGCAAAGCGTTTTGCCGTTGAATGGTTTCAGAGCTGAGCCCGGTGTGGGGCCGGGGATAAAAATTGTGCTGGCCGTCGATCCGGGAAAAATCCGCGTTTGCTTTTAACAATGCATTCAACTGGACGGAACGGGCCGTGGACGCATTCAACTGGACATTCATTTCCCGGCTGAAGGCCGCAATGGTCTCAGCCCCCGTTCCGTAATCAAAACGGACGGTACTGATGTAAAATTTTTTCAGGCTGTCCGGTGTCAGTTCGGGGATATCCAAAACTTTTTGCGCAAGGGGAGAAACATCCGCAATGACTTCCAGGCCAAGACTGTCTGCGAGGGAAAAGAGATATATGGCATCGCTGCGCAGGGTTTCTGCATTGCATTCCGGAATGTGCAGGGACGTAAATACCCGTTGGTAACCTAATGCGGCAGTATCCTTCAGCAGCTGTATATTTTTATCTTTGTCATTGTCCAGTCCCGGATAAAGGGAAACGCCTAATTTCATTGTCAGCTCCATTCCGCCGCCTGTGGTACGCGGCAACAAATCGTAACGAAAAGTTTTGTTGGAGAAAATCTTTTAACTTTTATTTCCAACGTTTCCGGAAAAAAGTTTCACGTGAAACAAATATTTTATGCTTGGTCCGTTTCTTCCGGCGGATCGTCGAAACCGATCAGCCAGGTGGCAGCAAAACCTGCAGCGTAGGCGATGAAAACGCCTCCCAGATAAAGTAAAGCATTATTTGTAGCAGCTGCCAGCGGGATGCCGGAGATACCCAAAGCGTAGGACCCGATTCCCTGATATGCCTGCCAGGCACCGCCGAAGGCGCCTCCGATGCAAGCGCCGATGAAAGGCTTGCCCAAAGGCAGGGTAACACCGTAGATCAACGGTTCCCCAATCCCCATGACGCCTACGGGAAGGGAACTTAAGACGGTTCGTTTCAGTTCCCGGTTTTTGGTCTTCAAATATACGGCAAAAGAAGCGCCGACCTGTCCGCAGCCGGCCATGGCGGCGATGGGCAGTAAAATGGTCATACCCATGGAGGCAAGCATATCCGCGTGGATGGGCGTCAGGCCATGATGCACCCCGGCCATGACCACGGGCAGGAAGATACCGCCGATGACAAAACCGGTGACGGCGCCGCCCTGCTGAATAGAATGGACGGTATAATAACCCAGAAAGTCGGAAAGAAGACCGCCTAAAGGCTGGAAAATGAAAATGCTGGTAAGCGACACAATAGTCAACGTAATCAGCGGCGTCAGAAATAAACTGAAAGAATCAGGAATACGCTTTCGTATTCTGGTCTCAACCAACGCTGTTACGGCACCTGCCAGCAGGGAGGCGAAAACACCGCCCCGGCCGGGAACAAGGGGGGAACCGAACAGAGTGATATCTGCCAGACCGGGAGCCGTAAGCAGTGCTGCCATGGCTCCGCCTAAAGCCGGGGTGCCGCCAAATTCCTTACAGGCATAAAAACCGATAAAAGCATTCAGCACAGTAAATATAGATCCGCCAGCCAGCTTCAGGTACTGCAGCAGGGGGTTGGCAGCCAGTTCGGGATTTATCTTCAGCAACAGGGTGACGATGCCTGTGAGCAGCCCGCAACCGATAAAAGCGGGAATCAGCGGGATAAAAATGTGCCCGACCCGCTGCAGGAGCCGTTTGAATGGAGACTGGCTGTTCTTTTTTTTGATTTTGTCGTGGAGTTCTTTTCCGTCGCCAAAGTTTTTCGATCTGTCTGTGGTGCTGCTTCCCAAATTTGGATTGATGTTTTTGGAATTCGTTTTACCGCTTCCGGCAGAAACTGCATTCGGGCTATCTTTTTCCCTCTGGTTCAATGCGCCGGTCTCTGCCGATGGGTTCCCTGCAGCGCTGCTTATATTTTTTCCCGCCAACAGCGTTTTACATTCTTTCGCGACGCTTTCGGCTTTTCCGGGACCCAGTACGATCTGGACCTCGTCGCCGTTGATGATTACACCTTTGACGCCCGGGATCTTTTTTAAATCATCTTTGCGTACTGCCCCGGATGTAACACGCAAACGCAGGCGCGTCATACAATTATAGGTGTCTGAAATATTCTCGGGCCCAATAATATTCAGGACGGACTGTGCCAATTGTTTGTTATCCATTTGCAAACCTCAACGTAACGCCTGTTTCAGGCTGCCGTGATTTTCTTTAAGTTTTTCCACTGCTTCCGGGTAGTCAATACCGGACAAATGCATCAGAATGGCAGGTTTCACAGATCCGCCGGACTTTTCCAGCAACTGCTCTGCCGTTTCCGGGTCGCATCCGGTTACTTCCATTAAGATCCGGCGGGCCCTTGCTTTCAGTTTTTCGTTGGTGCACTGCAGGTCGACCATTAAGTTGCCGTACACCTTTCCCATGAGGATCATGCTGCCGGTGGAAAGCATGTTCAGGATCAGTTTCTGTGCCGTGCCAGCCTTCATGCGGGTGGAACCGGTAATGACCTCGGGCCCCGTAACGGCAGTGAGGGAAATACGGGCAAATTTTTCCGTTTCCGGATTTTCAGTACAGGTTACGGCAATGGTGTAGGAGCCAACCTTCCGGGCATATTCTAAAGCACCCAGAACATACGGGGTCCGGCCGGAAGCAGTAAGTCCCACTACCACATCCAGGTTGCACAGATTCTGCTTTTGTAAATCTTCCTCCCCGGCAGCCGGGGAATCTTCCGCCCCTTCCTGGGCCTTAAAGATAGCCGGCGTTCCTCCGGCGATGATGCCCTGTACCAGAGCCGGGTCGGTATTATAAGTAGGGGGGCATTCAGAGGCGTCTAAAATACCAAGGCGGCCCGAAGTGCCGGAACCGATATAAAATAAGCGGCCTCCGTGGGACAGATGGGCGGCGATGACCGTAATGGCCCGTGCGATATCCGGCAGTATTTTTTTCACTGCTTTCGGAACGGTCTGGTCTTCCTCATTTATCATTTTTACAATTTCCAGGGCGGTGGCCCCGTCGATATTTTTTGTGCGGGGATTCTGCTGCTCGGTTGTCAGTTTTGTCAAATCAATCATAATATTGCCTTTCGTTTTTCGGCAGACGTTCCATCCGCCTTTATGTTACAGGGGGATTATTTTTTCAAAATTCGCAATGCTGTGCTATGCAGGATAAAATAGCCTGACTGTTATGGCTTCTTCAGCCAGTATCCGACGGATTATTCAGTGGGTCTTGATTATATCCTAATACCTCATTATATCTCAAATATATCAAATAGTAAAAGGTACCACGATTTAACCGGCTCTTCATATTTTTTCATTGACCGTAACGGCGTGTTTATTATATTATATTGTTGCTTACGGTAACGCTGGTTAATCATTGTAATTATTCAATTGAATTTTAACGGAATAATTACATTAAACCGGCATTTCCGTCAAATTATTTTCGGGGGGATTATCGCTCTTTTTAAGCGATAATTTACTTTGCGTGGAGAGAAACGTTCTTATAAGAAATGACTGATTCTTTCATCTGCCCGGGGGAAAACCGTTCTGATGCCGGGCATTTTGAAAAAAAGTCGTTATCTGTATCTGCGCCCAGGAGAGGGTGCGATTCTCTTTACTGGCTGCAGACAGTTTCTGTGAAACGCACATTGTAAAAGGAGAAATACGAAACATGAGTAAAAAAGTTCCGTACATAACAAAAGAAAAAGCAGAACAAATCGCAAAAAAATTTCCCACGCCCTTTTACCTGTACGATGAGGCAGGGATCCGCAGGACGGCCCGCCTGGTGAACCGGGCATTCAGCTGGAACAAAGGGTTCAAAGAATATTTTGCCGTAAAAGCCACGCCTAACCCGTATATTCTGCAGATCCTGAAAGAAGAAGGCTGCGGGGCAGACTGCTCTTCCCTGACGGAATTGGAAATGAGCCATGCTGTGGGCCTTACGGGGGCCGACGTAATGTTCAGTTCTAACGAAACGCCTGTGGAAGACATGCAGCTGGCTAAAAAGATGGGAGTCATCATCAACCTGGACGACCTGACCCATGTGGATTTCCTGGAAGAAGTTGCAGGGATTCCCGAAACGATCTGCTGCCGTTTTAACCCCGGCGGGCATTTTGCCATTGCAAACAGCATTATGGATAACCCCGGGGATTCCAAGTACGGCATGACACGGGCCCAGATGGTGGAGGCCTATAAAAAGCTGATGGAAAAAGGCGCGAAACATTTTGGTATTCACGCGTTTCTGGCATCCAATACAGTAACAAACGATTATTATCCGGAGCTGGCCCGGCAGCTGTTTACCCTGGCGGTAGAGCTGAAGGAAGAAACCGGCGCAGATATCACCTTCATCAACCTGTCCGGCGGCGTGGGTATTGCCTACCGTCCGGAGCAGGAAGAAAACGATATCCTTGCTATCGGTGAAGGCGTTCGTAAAGTTTTTGAAGAAGTGCTGGTCCCGGCCGGATTAGGCAACGTCCGCCTTTTTACGGAAATGGGACGTTTCATGCTGGCGCCTTACGGTGCGCTGGTGACCCGGGCTGTCCACGAAAAACACATCTACAAGGAATATATCGGGGTGGACGCCTGCGCAGCCAACCTGATGCGCCCTGCCATGTACGGTTCTTACCACCACATCACGGTGCTGGGTAAAGAAAATGCGGAAGCGACCCAGGTGTACGACGTAGTAGGCGGCCTGTGTGAAAATAACGATAAGTTTGCCGTTGACCGGAAGCTGCCGAAAATTGAGAAGGGCGATCTGCTGTTTATCCACGATGCCGGCGCCCATGGATTTTCCATGGGGTACAACTACAATGGCAAGCTGCGCAGCGCGGAACTGTTGCTGCAGGAAGACGGCAGCGTGAAAATGATCCGCCGGGCGGAAGAACCGAAGGATTATTTCGCTACCTTTGATTTCAGCGAAGATTTCCCGGAACTGAAACAGTATTGAGCTGTATATCTTTCAAACATCAATAAAAACTGGTTTTCATATAAAAAACGCACTGTTTAATGCAGTGCGTTTTTCTTTTACTGTTTTTCTCCGTTTCGCAGGTCCGAACCCAGGGCCCGGACTTCCTCGGCGGTTTCGGTCTGGGTGAGTATGTACAGGAAATCCCCTGCCCGGATTACAGTATTCTTTTCCGGCACCAGTTGTTCCTGTCCCCGCATTATATCAACCACCAGCGTGCGGGCGGGCCAGGCTACATCCTTGATCCTTTTATTTTCCAGCTGGCTGCCGCTGCAGACGGGAACTTCTACGATATCCCGCTCCTCCTTCACCACATCCGGATCCGGGGTGCTGTGGCTCTGCAATGTTTTCAGCAGCAGCGCTTCATAGATCGGTTTTCCACCGCAAAGCTGGGCTACGATATAGGCAACGGCGGACGCGATGCCCAGGACCATTAAATGGGAAAAGCTGCCGGTCATTTCACAAATCAGAACGGTTCCAGTAATAGGCGCCCGTACCGAGGCGGAAAAGAATGCCGCCATGGCAATAATGATTATGTTGGGCGCGTGGCTGGCTTCAATCAGCTGGAAGGAAAGCAGGACACCGGAGCAAATGCTCCCCGTCAGCGCGCCTAACACCAGCATGGGAAGGAAAAATCCGCCGGGCACGCCGGTCCCGTAACTGATCAGGGTAAACAAAAATTTCCCGATCAGCAGAACGATCAGAAGCTGTAACGGAAAAGGCTTCAGCGCCAGCTCGTTGACCAGCAGGTTGCCGCCGCCCAAGACCTGGGGCAGCGTAAAGCCTAAAACTCCGGCGCATAACAATGAAAAAAGAATTTTCCTCCAGGTGTTTGTAAATACAGGCAGGCTGTAGAATTTATTTATATTCAGCAGTCCGGCGTTAAAGACAACACCCAGCAGACCGGCCAGAATAGCAGTTACTACCGCATACAGCATATGAATATCCTGCGGGATGGCCGGAAGCCCGTAAAAACTGAAGGTCAGATCCCGTCCGAACAACAGGCGGGAAATGAAGGTGGCTGTCATAGCCGCTGTCATGGCAGGCAGCAGCACTACGGCAGAAAAGTTCCGGTGCAGTTCTTCCAGGGAAAAGATTACACCGGCCAGAGGCGCGTTAAAAGCGGCAGCCAGACCGGCGCTGGCACCGCTGGTGATCAGGTAGCGCTCTTCCATGCGGGTGCGTCCCAGCACGCGGCTGATTCCCTGGGCCGTTACCGCGCCAAGCTGGATAGAAGGACCTTCCCGGCCAAGGGAAAGGCCTGCGCCCAGCCCGATGACGCCGCCTGTCAGTTTGACCCATAAAACGCGCAGCCAGTTCATCCGCATAAAGCCGAGGATCACGCCTTTGACCTGGGGAATGCCGGAACCTCCGGCCATCGGCTCGTACTTTGTAAGAAAATACATAATGGCGCTGATAGCGAGAAGCGCGGCAAACCAGCCGGCGGTATACCCGGCGGGAAGTTGAGTCAGCTGTTCGTACAGGCTTATACGCAACCCTTCGGCTTTTGTCAGAAGGTAACGGAACAGACTGATGACAAGGCCGGCAAAAATTCCCACAACGATCCCCTCCCAGAACAATTTGAACTGGAAGCTTTGCCAGTGGTTCAGGGACTGGTAGGTGTGCCGGATATACAGCGACAAAGAATCGGAGCTGTTTTTACTTTTATTTCGTTGGTACCATTTTCTGCCTGTATCAGACATTTTACAACACAATACCTCTTTATATTTTTTATAGCTGCGCCGCTTGATTTGGGGCAAAGCTAATATACATAATTATAATTAAAAATAGAAAGTTTCTTTTTATTATAGCACCTTTGCATGTAAGGGCAATACGGAATTAAAAAGAGTTCTGCGAAACAATAAATAAGAATTTCTGTGCATCAAATTATGCGGCAAGGGAAAGGCGTAAGCAAACCGTCGGAGGCGATTGCGTCATTCCATGAGATGAAATTCGCCGTCGTGGCGAGACTGTCTGAGGGGCGAAGCCCCGAGTTTCGAAGCCACAGGAAACATTATAAAAATCGCCTGTACCGCGTTTAATCGCAGTACAGGCGACAGATATTTGTGCTCGTTGCAGGCAGTTAAATCAGTGGGCTACGGAAGGCTTTCCGGAAATTTGTTTGGCTTCCTGCAATTCTTCGTCGAAGCGGGGGTTCAGGTAGTTGACATACAGCCAGGCCAGGATGCTGCCGGAAATGTTATGCCAGCTGCTGAAGATGGCGCCGGGTACGGCGGCGGCAGTGAGGGAAGCGAAGTGGGTCTTGGCCAGTCCGGCAGCCAGGCCGGAGTTCTGCATGCCTACTTCAATGGAAAGGGCCACGCATTTTTTCCAGCTCATGCCGCTGATGCGGCCAATGGCAAAGCCCAGGGCGCTGCCTAACAGGTTATGCAGCGCTACGACAGCCATAATGGTGACAGAAGAAGCCAGGATGGCTTCCCGGCTTGCGCCGGCCAGACCTGCGATCAGGAGAGAAATGCAGAGGCAGGACAGGGCGGGCAGGTAGGCTTTCGCCTTTTCGCACCAGTCGGGGAAGTAGTGACGCAGGGCCACGCCAACGCCGATGGGGATGATTACGATCTGCACGATGCTCCAGAACATGGCTACCGGGCTGAAGGCGATACGCTGGCCGATGATCAGGTAGGTGAGGAGCGGGGTCATGATGGGAGACAGCAGGGTGGATACCGTGGTCATGGTTACGGACAGGGCCAGATCTCCTTTGCTGATAAACGTAATTACATTGGAAGCGGTGCCTCCGGGGCAGGTGCCAACCAGTACTACACCAACGGTAAGGGCGGGATCCAGGTTAAAGGCTTTGGACAGGGCGTAGGCCAGAAAGGGCATAATAGCGTACTGGGCTACCGCACCCAGGAACACGTCCCGGGGACGCTGCAGGATCAGCTGGAAGTCCTTCAGCTCCATGGTGGTTCCCATGCCGAACATAATGATGCCCAGCATCATACTCAGCAGGGAGAAGCCTGCCAACTTGCCCAATACCCATGTAAAGGCGGGCGGACAGGTCATGCCGCCGATGAAGAACAGGATGATGACGACACCGAAGTACTTTCCAATCAGTTCACAAAATTTTTTCATGGTTCCTCCTTTTGCAGGACCTTGGGAATGCAGTCCTGTCGGTTTGCCGTAACGCAAACCGGCGGGCTGCCTCTCCCGGTTTTGCCGGAGAGCTGTATAAAAAATGCGCATCCGGACAGATGCGCAATACTTTTATACCTGTTGCGTCTCGTCCCGGTCATTTCAGATCCAAGCGATGTATGACTTATTGTTTTTGCGGAACAGACAGCCGGGCTTGCGGTAAAGCTCCCTTGCGGGATGCCTTCCGTTCCGTCTGCCTTCCGACGTGATACTAACAGAATTTGTAAAAAAAAGCAAGGGGAATTTTCTGATGCGACAATATTTTTTTGTAAGGGGCGAAAAAAAGAAATTGCTGTAACAGGTTTGCGGCTTTTCTGTGTCACCTCGGTCGCAGGATAATTAACCCGGCCGGTTTCCTGCGTCTGAAAGATTTTTCCAAAAAGGGTTACAGACTGTGTTATAATGGAAAAAAGTTTAAAGGGGCTGCTGATTTATCCGTATGCACGCTGATACAGAGCGGGCGTACAAACTCGTTTCATCAGCGGTTCCTTATGCGGCGTGTTGCTTCGGGAAAGGCGGAAGCGGGCAGAGATGAATCTGACAATAGCAAAAGATATAAGGACGGAGCTGGTCATTTCCAAAAGCCGGTTTATCTGTTCCTTAAAAAAAGTGAAAACAGAAGAGGAAGCCCAGGAATTTATCAAGGCAGTAAAAAAAGAATTCTGGGACGCTACCCATAACTGCAGCGCTTATGTAATAGACGAGCAGCACCAGCGTTCCAGCGACGACGGGGAACCGTCCGGTACGGCGGGGATGCCGATGCTTGGAGTATTGCGCAAGCAGGAGTTGCAACAGGTGGCAGCCGTTGTGACCCGGTATTTCGGCGGCGTCAAGCTGGGGGCCGGAGGACTGGTGCGGGCCTATGCGGGCAGCGTGTCCCAGGCGGTGGAGGAAGCCGGACTGGCCCGGAAGGTTAAGATGGGCCTGTATGTTTTTTCCTGCGACCCGGGGGAAGCGGGGAAGGTTATGAACCTTTTATATCAGCAATCGCTTTTTACGCTGGCCGATACGGATTACGGGAACCGGGTGAATTTTACCCTGCGGATGCGGGCAGAACAGCGGGAGCGTGCTGAAAGCTGGCTGACGGATGCGCTGCAGAAGCAGACGGAGCTGACCGAAGCGGGCTTTGAATACGAAGAAGTGCCGGTTGGGAAAGAAAGAGTTGAACAATAATGCGTGCCGATATGCATATACACACCACTGCCTCCGACGGAACCTGGGATCCTGACCAGGTAGTGGAAGCAGTGATTCAGACAGGAATAGAGTTTTTTGCCATTTCCGATCATGACAGCGTGGCCAATGTGAAGGAAACCGGGGAGCTTGCAGCAAAAGCAGGCCTGAAATTTATTTCCGGTGTGGAACTGAATTCAACAAAAGACGGTCACAATTACCATATTCTCGGTTATGGAATTGATATTCAGAATAAACAGCTGCTGGAGCTGTGCCGGCATAACCAGCGGCTGCTGGGAAAAAAGGATGATGACAGTATCCGCAACCTGATTGAACGGGGCTGGCCTCTTTCCATGGAAGAGTTTGCGGACTATACTTACGATCTCCACAGGGGAGGCTGGAAGGCTCTGGCCTATCTGCAGGATAAAAAACTCTGCGGTGATGTAAATGATTTTTTCCGCCGCATCTTTACGGCAGAAAATGATCTGGGGTTCCCGGATTTTCCGGGCATTGCCGAAGTAGTACAAGTTATACACGGTGCGGGGGGTATTGCAGTCTGCGCCCATCTGGCCAGCGATTTCCACGGGGCGGGCATGCAGGAATATCTGCCCCGTCTGGTGGATGAAAAACTGGACGGGTTTGAATGTTACCATTCCGGCCACAGCAGGGAAAACAGTAAGCTGCTGGCCCATTTCTGCCGTCGTCACAAATTATATATTTCCGGTGGCAGCGACTGCCACGGAAGCTTTGTTCCCACACGGCATTTAGGGGTTCCGGAGATTGATTCGGATATGTTGTGCCTTCCGTGGTTACAACAATAGATAAATTCAGATTTAATCAGCGTTTCGGTTGTGTGCAAAAAAGAAAAATGCGGACATTTTCCTGACATGTTTTTTAATAAAAACAGGAAAATGTCCGTATTATTTTTGGAAAAAATTCTTCCAGCCTTTGGAAAAATAGAAAAGCAGTACGGCGTAATAGGCGAAGGCGCCTACGGTCGTCCGGGCAGCCATCCAGGAGGGGAATACCAGAAATGCCAGTGCAAGAAAAAGAAAACTGAATGCCAGAGAGAATACCGTTCCGGGGGAAAAATCTTTTTCTGCGAAGGCTTTGCGGATCCGCATCACAGAAAACAGACTGTTCCGGGAAGCGAAGATACCGAAAAAGAATCCGCTGACAATATATAAAAGCGAATTGACGATCTGGCTGAATGTCAGCCCTCCAAATCCTGATTCCATAAGTGTTTCCTTTCCTATTTTGCAGTAGCCTGTGTTTCTTATATTATAATAGCTGTGCGGGTTGATAACAAGATAAATTGAGGTTTGTGTTCATAAGTTATGCTGTCAGGCAAAGGCATCGCAAACCCGTCACCGATTGCTATTCCATGGACTCGTTCGCCTGTGGCTTCGAAACTCGGGGCTTCGCCCCTCAGACAGTCTCGCCACGACGGCGAATTTCATCTCATGGAATGACGCAATCGCCTCCGACGGTTCCTTGCCGCATAATTTTATGCACATAAATTCATAATTATGTTACATTTTTATGTTAAAATTAATATAGTAACGTGAAGCACAAAACCGTTCTGTACCCGGCGGTTTAAAGACAATGTAATGAGCATAAAGGTTTCATTTATTATACATTGCGAAAAGAGGATTATGAAATTATGGAAGCTGCTTTGCAGGGAATTAAAGTAGTTGATTTTTCCCAGTGGCTGCCCGGCCAGTATTGCGGTATGGTACTGGCGGATTTTGGGGCGGATGTAATTAAGGTTGAAGGGGTGAAGGGAGATCCCAACCGGGCTTTTGCGCCACAGCTGGCGCCGGGTATGAGCAGCTGGAACCTGGCCCTGAACCGAAACAAAAAAGGCATTACGGTAAATATAAAAACGGAAGAGGGACAAAAGATCCTGAAGAAACTGCTTCAGCAGGCAGATGTTTTTATTGAAGGATTCCGTCCCGGTTATCTGGAGTCGAAAGGGCTGGGATATGAAGCGATGCACGCGCTGAATCCACGGCTGGTGTATTGCTCCATTACCGGTTTTGGACAGGAGAGCAAATTTAAACAGCAGCCGGCCCATGATCTGAATATTATCGGCCTTTCCGGCATGAATTTCCTGAATGACAGCGGGAATGTGGCTATCAGTGAGGTGCAGGTGTCTGCCATCGGCAGCAGCCTGAACGCCGTGGCCGCCATTTCCATGGCCCTGCTGTCCCGGGAGCGGAGCGGCAAAGGGCAGCGCATCGATATCAGCCTGTATAATACGGCCCTTAGCATGCAGATCGTTTCCCTGGCCAGCATTCTGGGCTGCCGGGTGACAGGGGATACGCCCTTTGGACGATGCGCCCATTATTATGATGTGTACCGGACAAAGGACGGGAAATATATCAGCGTGGGAACCATTGAACCGAAGTTCTGGAAACGGTTCTGCGAAATTGCCGGATTGCCGGAGCTGCAGGACAGGCAGTACGATTTTGCCCATGAAAGGGAAATCGCCGAAATCATAAGGGAAAAAGTAAAAACAAAAACAAGGGACGAGTGGATTGCCCTTGCTGACGAAGGCAGCTTTTGCGTTACGCCGGTCTGCAGCCCGGACGAAGTCCTGGATAACGAAATGACGAAGGAATCGGGCATGCTGTCAGTGAAACAGGAAGACATGGGAAGCGTAACCTATCTGAACCCGGCGATAAAAATGTCGGACACCCCCAGCGGCATTCGTTTCCGGGGTCCCAAGGTGGGAGAACATAACCGGGAAGTGCTGTTGCAGTTGGGATACACTGAAGAAGAAATTAAAAAATTCAGGGAAGACGGGATCATTTGATTTTAATTGAGGAAAAAAAGGATGCAGGCTTTAGAAATTTTACTGATGGAAAATAATTTTTCCGTTGCGTTTCACGTGAAACAAATTTTCAAACTGGTCGTGACTCTTTGCTGCTTTCTCGGCGTAACTTTTTCTTCGACGGTTACGGAAGCAGGCGTGATCAGCGAAAAACAGGAAATTGAAATGGGGAAAGCCGCGGCGGAGCAGATTGAAGCCCATTACGGCGTGCTCAACGATCCGATGGTAACCGAACGGGTGGAACGTATCGGGCAAAGCCTGGTTGCTGTATGCGGGCGCAAAAACCTTACGTACACATTTAAAGTTCTGAACACGGAGGACGTGAATGCGTTAGCCTGTCCCGGCGGTCATATTTATGTGTTTAAGGGCCTGCTGGACTTTATGCCTTCCGATGGGGAGCTGGCCGCCGTGCTGGGCCACGAGATCGGGCACGTGGTGAAACGGCACACTGTCCATCAGATTGAAAAAAATATGTTGACACAGATGCTGGCAATTTTGGCCGGCGTTGCTTCCGGCAACGGGGATGTAATGGCCATGGGCATGGTAGTCAGCGATGCGCTGGCCGCCGGGTACAGCCGGGCGGATGAAAGCGCGGCTGACAGGGAAGGCTTTGACTATTGCCTGAAAGCGGGGTACAGCCCCTATGCCATGCTGATCACCATGCATAAGTTACAGGAAATGGCGGAACGTTACGGGAATCCGGGCTGGGGAATATTCGACAGCCATCCGGAACCGGAAAAAAGAATACAGAACATGCATAAGCTGCTGTCGCCCTTAAAGATTACGCCGAATGCTTCGAAAAAAGCAGACGGCGGCGCCTTTGTCAGGGAAAATTTTGCAGGCGGGGATTGGGAACTGGTCGTTCGTGAAACAGCAGGGGGAAACGATCCCTATTACCGGGCAGAGCTTTTGGCAGGCGCCTTGTACCAGGTGAAGCAGAAGGCAAAAGAAAAAATCGACCCGACCCATTTTATTGTGTTTGAAGCCCCCGATAAAGCGGAAATTTATTATGAAGACATGCAGCTGTTTGTAGTGTACCGGCAGGACGCGGCAGGCTTCGGAAGTGTCGGGGCCTGTGCGGGGGATTATGTGGAGAAACTGCGGATCTGGGCGGAGAAAGTTAATGAAAAAAGTAAGTTGCAAAAATAGCTGTAATTATATAAAATCTAATTATAGAAGTAATTTACATTAAATAAGGATTTAAAGTGAAAAATTCTTAACAGCAGAAACAAAAACAGGGAGGTTGGTATGATGAAAAAGGTAGACTGGAAAAGAAAATTAAAAGTTGCGACAGCAGCGGGAATCATCGGATTAACGGCCGGTCTGACCGTACTTCCGTCTGCGCCGGTCCATGCGGCAGTTCTGGGGAACGTCCTCGGAACCGTTGTAGCCGGGGCGGCAGCGTACCAGCAGCTGGATAAAACCATCGATTATATTGACAATACGGAGCAGGGGCGGAGAGAACTGTTCCAGGCATACCAGGAAAAACAGGGAGTGGTGGAAAACGCTTACCTTCAGGGAATGTTGGACCGGGTCATGAGCCGGGTCTCTGCCGGCGTTGCTGCTTCTGACCCCAGCATTAATCAGAAGCCGTATCTGTATTTTATCAATAAGGATAAATCTTTTAACGCATTCTGCTCTATGGGCCACGTAATGTCAGTCAATCAGGGACTGTTCGACCTCATCCAGAATGAAGACGAAATTGCCGTGGTGCTGGGCCATGAAATGGGACACGGGCAGAAAAACCATGTGGCAAAAGCGGCCAGGAAACGGCTGATCTCCACCATCGGCCTCAGCGCCATTGCAAATTCCACCGGGGCCGGCGTGCTTAACAATTTAGTACTGAACGCTCTGGCAGGGCAGATCAATAATGTGCATATTACCAAACCCGGCGAATGGGAAGCGGACAATCTGGCCTTTGATTATATCACCGCAGCCGGTTATAATCCCGGCGCAACGGCGGCTATCTGGCAACGGGTAACGGAAGCCTACGGCAAAAGTAAAAAGAATTTCGTCGGCGATATTTTCTCGCCTTCCGATCACCCCACCCATGAGCAGCGTATTGCCAATTACGTGAAGAAACTGAATGCCATGAGCGGAAAACATGCCACGGCGGAAAAAGGCGTAGTCAAAGTTAACGGTAAAAGTTTTGTAAAACCCGCTGCGGCCGACGGGATGAGCGGCGCGGAACGTTCCTATTTTGTGCTGGGAAATCTGGCAGCCGCATACCAGAACGGTCATGCAAAGCAGAATGCATACGCATCGGGCAACACGGTTATGTTAGGCCAGCAACCTATCATCAGATGTGCATCCGGCGATCCTTCCGCTTCCGAGCTGGCGGCACTGCTGAACAATATTAAATGACGGGCCTTTGCCCAGGTAACAAAACTTAAGGAAACACTGATTAAATGAGTTCATTCGCATCGCTTATACAGAGTAACCGTGCATACGAATTAATCAGAGGTTCCCATAATAATTTTTAAAATAAATCGGAGGGGATATTATGGAAAACAAACTGTGGTCAGTCCTGGATGAATTAAAATCAGAAAAATACGAATGGGTAGAGCTTTCCCATTCCCTGAACAACGACAGCCCGTACTGGGCCGGTATTCCGGAAGGTTCCGTTGAACTGGGGAAGGTTGTGTTCGACTGGGGCAATCCCATGCTGGAATGCCTGATCCAGACCTTTAAGTTCCCGGGGCAGTTTGGCACCCATGTAGATTTCCCTTCCCATTTTGTAAAAGGCACTCCCAGCTCTGACAAGTACGGAGCCAACGAATTCGCTTTCCCGCTGGTTGTAATTGATATCAGCGAAAAGGTGAAGGAAAATGTGGATTATGCCGTAACGGTAGACGACATTAAAGCCTACGAAGCAAAATATGGCGCTATTCCCGAAGGCGCTTTTGTAGCACTGCGGACGGACTGGTACAAACGGTGGCCGGACATGGATAAACTGGCCAACGCGGGAGCTGACGGGAACGAACACTGCCCGGGCTGGTCCCTGCCGGCGCTGGAATATATTTTTGATGTGCGCAAAGCGGCTGCCAACGGACACGAGACCCTGGATACGGACGCCAGCTATCTGGCAGTGGAAGCAGGGGACCTTGCCTGCGAGCGATATGTGCTGGGTAAAGGAAAACTCCAGATCGAAGTGCTGGCCAACCTGGACAAGGTTGCGCCTGCAGGCGCGCTGCTGTTTGCTTCCTGGCCCCGGATCGAGGGAGCCACCGGACTGCCGGCACGTGTATATGCCCTGACGCCGAAAAAATAAACGGGCGCTGCGACCGGGAACCGTAACGGCGTAATGTTTTTTGAAAAATTTTCACACAGTTTTGCGAAAAAAGACATAAATTTCTTACATAGTAAATAAGCGTGAAATACAAAAAGCCAAACAAATCGACAAACCGTTTCATTTAAGTTGTAAATCCACTATGTAAAAGAATAATTTTATGGTAAAATATATAGTAGACAAGTAATAAACGGATACGGCCCTGTTATTTCAGGGCGGGATCGAATGAAAAAGTAAATTTAATTTTCATTTTTCAATTTTTAATCAAGGAGGGAACAACACATGGGCTTAATTAAAGCAGGCATGGGCGCCATTGGCGGCGTATTGGCCGACCAGTGGAAAGAGTATTTTTACTGCGACAGCATGACACCGGATGTGCTGATGTGCAAGGGCCAGAAACGGACCAGCAGCCAGGGCCGCAGCTCCAATACCAGCGGGGAAGACAACATCATCTCCAACGGTTCCGTGATCGCGGTCAACGTTGGCCAGTGCATGATGATCGTGGAACAGGGCAAGGTAGTTGACCTGTGCGCTGAACCCGGCGAATACACCTATGACAAATCCACAGAGCCGTCAGTTTTCACCGGCGACCTGAAAGAAAGCGTAATCCAGGTATTCCAGCGGATGGGTAAACGTTTTACCTTCGGCGGCGATACCGGTAAGGACCAGCGCGTTTACTACTTCAACACAAAAGAAATTATCGGCAACAAATACGGCACCCCGGCGGAAATTCCCTTCAAGGTTATTGAAGAGAACACCGGACGTTCCCTGCTGGTACGTATCCGCTGCTTTGGCGAATACAGCTACAAGATCGTTGATCCGATCCTGTTCTATTCCACCATTGCCGGCAACGCTCCCGACCAGTACCTGCGGAGCCAGTGGGACAGCCAGCTGAAATCCGAACTGCTGACTGCGCTGCAGCCTGCATTCGGTAAAATTTCCGCACAGCGCATCGATTATACCGAGCTGCCTATGCGCACCATGGAACTGGCAGACGCCCTGAATGACGTACTGTCTTCCAAGTGGCGTGACCTGCGCGGCATCGAAATCGTTTCCTTCGGCGTAAACAGCGTGAAGGCCAACGAAGAAGACGAAGCGAAACTGCAGAAAGTACAGATGGGCGCTATGATGTCCAATCCGGAAATGCGTATGGGCGTATTGACGGACGCTACCGCCGACGGTATCCGCAACGCATCCGCCAATGAAAGCGGCATGGGCCCCATGGGCGCTTTCATCGGTATGGGCATGGCCAACATGGCCGGCGGCATGGCTATGGGCAACGCATACGGACCTGGCGGCCAGTATCCGCCCCCGTACGGACAGCAGCCTTACGGGCAGCCTCCGCAACAGCCTTATCCGCCCCAGCAGCCCGCTCCGGCAGCAGCGCCTGCAGCGGCAGCAGGCTGGGCCTGCAGCTGCGGACACACCGGCAATACCGGTAACTTCTGCAGCGGCTGCGGCAAACCGAAACCGGCTCCCCAACCGGCAGCCGGCGGCTGGGATTGCGCCTGCGGCGCCAAAGGCAACACCGGCAAGTTCTGCACCAACTGCGGCAAACCGCAGCCTGCTGCACCGGAAGGCTGGACCTGCAGCTGCGGCAGCGTGAACCAGGGACAGTTCTGCCCGAACTGCGGTTCCCGTAAACCGGCCGGTGCACCCCTGTACAAATGCGACAAGTGCGGATGGGAACCGGAAGATCCCCATAATCCGCCTAAATTCTGCCCGCGGTGCGGCGATCCTTTCAACGAAGGGGACATAGTTAAATAAGTAAATGAAGTTCTTCGCTTCACTTGATTAATATTTCAATTTGTGATACAAATTATTAAGACGAGTCAAGTTGGCGACATTACCTGCCGTCTGCTTCCGCAGGCGGCAGGTTCCATTTTACAGACAAAAGGGGAAGCGGCGTCGCCGGGAAATGATTTCCCGGGAAATTAAACAGCGCTTCCGTTAAACGGAGCCGAAAGTTGTTCTGCCGGCTTCAGAGAATTTTATGAGAAAGAGGCGTTTTACATGGCAACAGCGAAAAAATGGGTTTACGGTTTTCATGAAGGCAACGCGCAGATGAAAGAACTGCTGGGAGGCAAAGGGGCCAACCTGGCGGAGATGACCAATCTGGGCCTGCCTATCCCTATGGGTTTTACCATCACAACGGAAGCGTGCACAGATTATTATAAATCCGGCCGCAAAATTTCCAACGAGATCCAGCGGCAGATTTTCCAGGCCCTGCGCTGGCTGGAAAAAGAAAACGGAAAAATTTTCGGCGACAATAACGATCCCCTGCTGGTATCGGTACGCAGCGGCGCCCGTGTTTCCATGCCCGGCATGATGGATACCATCCTGAATCTGGGGCTGAACGATATTTCCGTGGAAGGCTTTGCGAAGAAAACTAAAAATCCCCGCTTTGCTTACGATTCTTACCGCCGTTTTATCCAGATGTTCTCGGACGTGGTAATGGAAGTGCCCAAATCCAGATTTGAAAAAATCATCGACGAGATCAAAGAGGAAAAAGGCGTAAAGTTCGACGTTGACCTGGATGTCAACGATATGAAAGAGCTGATCAAACGCTTTAAGGCGATTTATAAAGAAGCCATTGGCCAGGATTTTCCCCAGGAACCGGCCATGCAGCTGCTGGAAGCGGTAAAAGCGGTATTCCGTTCCTGGGATAACCCCCGTGCCAACGTATACCGCCGCATGAACGATATTCCCGGCGACTGGGGCACGGCGGTGAATATCCAGACCATGGTGTTCGGCAACATGGGCAACACCTCCGGTACCGGCGTGGCCTTTACCCGGAACCCGGCCACCGGCGCCCGGGGCATTTACGGGGAATACCTGATCGACGCCCAGGGCGAAGATGTGGTTGCCGGCGTTCGCACCCCGCAGCCTATCAGCAAACTGGAAGAGGATATGCCCAACTGCTACCGTGAATTTATCCGTCTGGCCCATAAACTGGAAAGCCATTACCGGGACATGCAGGATATGGAATTTACCATTCAGGAAGGCAAGCTGTATTTCCTCCAGACCCGTAACGGCAAACGCACGGCGGAAGCGGCCATCAACATTGCCTGCGACCTGGTGGAAGAAGGCATGATCACGCCGGAAGAGGCCGTGCTGCGGATCGAGGCAAAATCCCTGGACCAGCTGCTGCATCCTGCCTTTGATGCGGAAGCCCTGAAAAAAGGCAAGGTCATCGGCCATGCGTTACCGGCTTCCCCCGGCAGCGCTGCAGGGAAAGTGTATTTTACCGCGGAAGACGCCAAAAATGCGGCGGCAAAAGGCGAACGGGTCATCCTGGTACGTCTGGAAACTTCCCCGGAAGATATTGAAGGCATGCATGCGGCGGAAGGCATTTTGACAGCCCGGGGCGGCATGACCAGCCATGCGGCGGTTGTTGCCAGAGGCATGGGAACCTGCTGCGTTTCCGGCTGCAATGAATTAAAGGTAAATGAAGAAGAAAAGAAATTTGAACTGAACGGTACTACCTACCGTGAAGGGGACTACATTTCCCTGGACGGTTCCACCGGTACTATTTATGAAGGGGATATTCCCACCGTGGAAGCGGAAATCAGCGGCAACTTCGGCTGCATTATGCGCTGGGCCGACCAGTATCGCAAAATGCAGGTGCGTACCAACGCGGATACGCCGGCTGACGCGGAAAACGCCGTGCGTCTGGGGGCCGAAGGCATCGGCCTGTGCCGTACGGAGCACATGTTCTTTGATGCGGAACGGATTCCCAAATTCCGCCGCATGATTTTGTCCGATACTGTGGAACAGCGGGAAGCCGCACTGGCGGAGCTGCTGCCTTACCAGCGTGAAGACTTTATCGGCATGTACAAAGCCCTGCGGGGCCGTCCCATGACCATCCGTTTCCTGGATCCGCCCCTCCATGAGTTCCTGCCCAAAACGGAAGCGGAAATGCGGGAACTGGCAGAGAGCATGGGCCTGACCTATGAAAATGTAAAAGCCCATTGCGAAGCCATGCACGAGTTTAACCCCATGATGGGCCTCCGTGGCTGCCGGTTAAGCGTCATCTATCCGGAAATTTCCCGGATGCAGACCCGGGCCGTCATTGAAGCGGCCATTTCGGTAAAGAAGGAAATGAATTACGACATCGTTCCGGAAATCATGGTACCCTTGATCGGGGACCGCAAGGAGCTGCTGTTCGTTAAGAATATCATTGTGGAGACTGCGGAAAAAGTGATGAAGGAACAGGGTTACTTCATTAACTATAAAGTGGGCACCATGATCGAAATTCCCCGGGCAGCCCTGACCGCGGACGAAGTGGCCAAGGAAGCCGATTTCTTCAGCTTTGGCACCAACGATCTGACCCAGATGACCTTTGGCTTCTCCCGTGACGATGCAGGCAAATTCCTGGAATCTTATTACGATCAGAAAATTTATGAGTTCGATCCCTTCAGCAAACTTGACCAGACCGGTGTGGGCCAGCTGATGAAGATGGCTGTAACCAAAGGCCGGGAGGAAAACCCTATGCTGCACTGCGGTATCTGCGGCGAGCATGGCGGCGACCCGTCTTCCGTAGCGTTCTGCCAGGAACTGGGACTGAACTATGTTTCCTGCTCCCCCTTCCGGGTACCGATTGCGCGGCTGGCAGCGGCCCAGGCAGCCATTAACCTGAAAAATAAATAAGGCAAAAAAATAAATTAGGTAAGAAAATAAATAAGGCAAGAATGAATGACTCCTTCCTGCAAAGCGGGTGAAAACCTGCGGCGCGGGAAGGAGTTTTTTTGTAAATGTTTTTAGAAAATCTTTTTTGTAAGGCAACGCAAAAAAACTTTTGAAGCAACGCAAAAAATCTGCAACGGTTCACGTGAAAAAAACTTTTGAGGCAAAGCAAATAAACCGGCGGCGTTTCACGTGAAACAAAAAACTGCAAAATAATTTACAAAATGTATGAACGGTTAATTAAAATTCATAAAAATTTTATAATTATACGAAAACGACTTGACATGCTCAAAATTTTCATCTATTATGTATTATAATCATCAGCATCCTGCAGAAGATTAAAAGATACAATGAATATAATGTAGAAGTTGTAAAATAGAAATAGGCAAACGGGATAATTGTTTTAAAGGAATAAATAAAAGAAATTTCTTTTGCAAGGGCGGCCCGTTGAAAGATTGGAGCGCAACATGACAAAAATTTTTATTGACGGAAGTTCCGGTACCACCGGATTGCGGATTCGTGAAAGATTATGCACACGAAAGGATATAGAACTGATTACGCTGGAGGAAAGCGTACGCAAAGACGCGAAGGCGCGACAGGATGCTTTTGCCAAAGCGGATATCGCGTTCCTTTGCCTGCCGGATGCAGCAGCTATAGAAGCGGTGGAGCTGGCAAAAGACAGCGGAACGGTGATCATCGACACGTCTACCGCGCACCGCACGGCGCCGGGCTGGGAGTACGGCATGCCGGAACTGACCGGGCGTCGGGAAAAAATCGCCAAGGCCGGTTACATTGCCAACCCCGGCTGTCATGCCAGCGGGTTTATCGCGCTGGTGGCGCCGCTGGTGGAAAAGGGACTGCTGGCAAAGGATGCGCTGCTGACATGTTTTTCCCTTACAGGTTATTCCGGCGGCGGAAAAAATATGATCGCCGATTATGAAGACTCACAGCGGAGTCCTCTGCTGAAAGGTCCCCGGCAATATGCTCTGGGGCAGACCCACAAACACCTGAAAGAAATGAATGTGGTTTGCGGACTGGAGAACAGCCCTGTGTTCTGTCCCATCGTGGGGGATTTTTACAGCGGCATGGAAGTGACGGTGCCTTTGTTTAAAAAAGATGTAAAAGGGACTCTCGAAGACATCCGCGCAGTATACGCTGGGTATTATGCGGGTCCGGTGATCCGTTTCAACGAAGCGGCGGATGAAAAAGGTTTCCTGTCGGCGGCGGCCTTCTCCGGAAGGGACGATATGGAAATCACGGTTTGCGGCAACGAGGAACGTATTCTTCTGGTTTCCCGCTTCGATAATTTGGGAAAAGGCGCTTCCGGGGCGGCTATCCAGAACATGAACATCGTGCTGGGCCTGCCGGAAACAGAAGGGCTGGAAATTCAGTAAGCGTGCGGTAAATAATGCGCTATACGCTGGAGCAAAAAAATTATAAACGGTCTGCAAAACATTTTTAAAAAAGTTTGCGGATACGGAGCCATAAAAAAGCAAAAAGAAGAATGAAAACGAAAGGCCAAACGGGGAGGAAATTATGATTAAACAGATAGAAGGCAGCATCTGCGCTGCAAAAGGTTTTACCGCCAGCGGTATGTACTGCGGCATCCGGAAACGGAACGACAAAAACGATCTGGCGCTGATCTTCAGCAAAGTGCCGGCCCATGCGGCGGCGGTTTATACAACGAACCTTGTAAAGGGCGCGCCCCTTACGGTAACCAAGCAGCACATTGCCGACGGCATGGCCCAGGCAGTGATCTGCAACAGCGGCAATGCCAACACCTGCAACAGCAACGGTATTGAAATTGCGGAACAGATGAGCGCCCTTGTGGCGGAGAAGCTGGGCATCAACAAAGACGATGTAATCGTGGCGTCTACCGGCGTCATCGGGCAGAAACTGAATATCACGCCCATTGCCAACGGCATGGAGACCCTGGCCGCTTCCCTGTCGGAAACCGGGGACGAAGAAGCGGCGAAAGCCATTATGACCACCGATACGGTCATGAAAAAAATCGCGGTGGAATTTGAAATTGACGGCAAGACCTGCCGACTGGGGGGCATTGCCAAAGGCAGCGGCATGATCCATCCCAATATGGCCACCATGCTGGTATTTATTACCACAGACACGGCCATTTCCGCAGCAATGCTGCAGAAAGCCCTGAGCCACGACGTGCAAAAGACCTTCAACATGCTGAGCGTTGACGGGGATACCTCCACCAACGATATGGTTACCATCATGGCCAACGGTCTGGCAGGGAATAGGGAAATTACAGCGGAAGGACCGGCCTTTGATACTTTTATGCAGGCGCTGAATACGGTGACCATCTCCCTGTGCCGCTCTATTGCCGGCGATGGGGAAGGGGCAACGAAACTGCTGGAATGCGACGTGACCGGTGCGGCTGACGAGAACACGGCATCCGTTGTAGCCAAGAGTGTTATAACCAGCAGCCTGTTAAAAGCCGCCATGTTCGGGGCCGATGCCAACTGGGGCCGGGTGCTCTGCGCTATCGGTTACAGCGGCGCAGACCTGGACGTAAATAAAGTGGACGTAGCGTTTCAGTCGGCCAAAGGACTGCTGCCGGTATGTAAAAACGGTGCAGGGGTAGACTTTTCCGAAGAATTCGCCAAAGAAGTGCTGCTGGAAAAAGAAATTACGATCCTTGTAAACCTGAACAGCGGCGAAGCGAAAGCCACAGCCTGGGGCTGCGATCTGACTTACGATTATGTAAAGATCAACGGGGATTACCGTTCTTAAATCGCTTACCGGCGCTTTTTGTGAAATGGTTCGTCAATGCCCCCGCCAAGGCATAAGCGACCGCTAAGGCGCTGAAGCGCCAAGCGTCTGCTTATTGACGTAGCGCTACTACGTCTGCGGGTCATTTCCTTCCCTTTCGCAAAAATCCCGCAGTAATCGAACCGTTTTATTTTTTGTAAAGGTGTGATTAAAATGCCATATTCTTATTCCAATGCAGAGCGGGCCAAAATTTTAGTGCAGGCCCTGCCTTACATACAAAAGCACAGTGGGAAGATCATCGTGATCAAATACGGCGGCAACGCCATGATCAACGATGAATTAAAACAGCAGGTCATGGAGGACATTGTACTGCTGTGGCATGTAGGCGTAAAAATCGTGCTGGTCCACGGGGGCGGGCCCGAGATCAACGACCTGATGAAGCGGCTGGGAAAAAAAGCGGAATTCGTAGACGGCCTGCGGGTCACGGATAAAGAAACCGTAGATATTGTGGAAATGATTTTAGCCGGCAAGGTCAACAAATCCCTGGTGAACCTGCTGCAGATGCGGGGCGGCAACGCCATCGGCCTGTCCGGTATTGATGGCCGGCTCATTGAATGCAAAGTGAAAGATTCCCGCTTAGGTTTTGTAGGGGAAGTGACCCACGTAAACGCGAAACCGGTCCTGGACCTTTTGGAAAAAGGTTACATCCCGGTGGTTTCCACCGTGGGCTGCGACGAAAAGGGAAACGCCTACAACATCAACGGGGATACGGCGGCGGCCTGCATTGCCGGCGCACTGAATACGGAAACTTTTATTCTGATGACGGATGTGCCGGGAATTTTGCGGGACAAGGATGACGAAAAGACGCTGATCCCGGCGGTGACAATCGCCGAAACGGCAAAATTAAAAGAAGAAGGCGTCATTGCAGGGGGCATGCTGCCGAAAGTAAAATGCTGCGAAGATGCCATCAGCCATGGCGTAAAAAATGTAATTATTATGGATGGCCGCGTGCCCCATTCCATTTTAATGGAACTGTTGACAGACGAAGGCGCGGGAACTATGGTGACAGGAGAGTGAGATCATGAGCAAACTGCAGGAATTAGATAATCAGTACGTAGCCAATACCTATGCCCGGTTCCCAGTGGAAATCGTAAGCGGCAAGGGAAGCATCGCCAAAGACGCGGATGGAAAAGAATATATCGACATGGGCTCCGGCATCGGCGTTACCAGCTTCGGCATCGCCGACGAAGAGTGGAAGCAGGCTGTCGTCGACCAGCTGGGCAAAGTGCAGCACATGTCCAACCTTTATTACACGGAACCCTGCGTGAAGCTGGCGGAAATCCTCTGCAACAAAACCGGCATGAAAAAAGTTTTCTTCAGCAATTCCGGCGGGGAAGCCAACGAATGTGCCATCAAGGTGGCCCGGAAATACGCGGCGGAGAAAAAAGGACCGGAATATTATACGATCATCACCCTGTGGAACAGCTTCCACGGCCGTACCCTTACAACACTGGCAGCTACCGGCCAGGAACATTACCATGAACTGTTCCAGCCGCTGACGCCGGGCTTTGTCCATGCAACGGCCAACGACCTGGACAGCGTGAAGAAACTGGTGGCGGAACACAAAGTGGCCGGCATTTTAATCGAATGCATTCAGGGAGAAGGCGGCGTGAACCCGCTGACAGCAGAGTTTATAAAAGGCGTGGATGAAATCTGCCACAAAGAAGATATCGTGTTCATGGTGGACGAAGTGCAGACCGGCAACGGACGTACCGGCAAGCTGTACGCCTACATGAACTTTGGCGTAAACCCGGACGTAGTAACAACGGCTAAAGGCATCGGCGGCGGCCTGCCTCTGGGGGCCTGCCTGATGGGAGAAAAAGTGGAGCATGTGCTGGGACACGGGGATCACGGTTCCACCTTCGGTGGCAACCCGGTAGCCTGCGCCGGAGCCGTCAGCATCATGAACCGGCTGGACGACGGGTTCCTGGCAGAAGTGCAGCGCAAGGGGAAAATCCTTTTCGGCGCACTGGAAGGAGCGCCCGGCATCGAAGCCGTGACCGGCATGGGCATGATGTGCGGCATCAAACCGGTAAAACCCGCCGGGGACATTGTGAAAAAGTGTATAGAAAAAGGCGTGCTGTGCCTTACTGCGAAAGATAAGATCCGCCTGCTGCCGGCGCTGAACATGCCGGAAGACACGCTGGTAAAGGCCGTAGAAATTATCAAAGAGGCCTGTGCGGAGTAAAATTTTGTTTCACCTTAAGCCGTAGATTTTTCTGCGGCTTTTTTGTTACAATTAAGGAAACACTGATTAATTCCTCGGCAAGCGCACAAACTCATTTAATCAGTGTTTCCATAACACGGCGGACATAAAAACCGGATAAACAGTATTTCTATATTTGATAAAAATATAAAAAGATTTAATGAAGCAAACGATTTGATTTCGCGGTTAATAGTATGCTATATTTATTGTGAATAAGTTTAACGAGGTGACCACAAATGGAATATCGGAAATTTGCAGATACATACGTAATCCGTCTGGATAAAGGCGAAGAAATTATTTCCTCCCTCCAGGCAATTTGCGAAAAGGAAAATATCCGGCTGGGCAGCGTGGAAGGAATCGGGGCGGCAGATCATGCGGTCATCGGTCTGTATGATGTGGGGAACCGCCAGTACCATAAAAAAGAGCTGAACGGCCCCATGGAAATTTCCTCCCTGCTGGGCACTGTTACAAGAAAAGACGGCGCAGTGTATCTGCATCTGCACATCAACCTGTGCAATACGGAAATGCAGATCCTGGGCGGCCATCTGAACGAGTGCCGCATCGGCGCCACCGGTGAAATCATTGTGCGGACGATTCCCGGACAGGTAGGCCGTCTGCTGGACGACAAGGTGACCGGGCTGAACCTGTTTCAGTTTGAAGGGTAACGGAAATATTCGCTCTTATCTAAACCGCCAACCGGGAGGAAACTATGAACCAGCAAACCATAGATCGCATTCGTAAATTTTCAGAAGACCGGGACTGGGATCAGTTCCATACGCCGGCCAATCTGGCCAAGTCTATTTCCATTGAGGCCAACGAACTGCTGGAGTGTTTTCAGTGGAGCGATACGGAGTATGATGTATCCCGGGTCCGGGAAGAACTGGCCGATGTGCTGGTCTATTGCCGGAATATGCTGGACAGGCTGGAACTGGATGAAGATGAGATCATCAATGCCAAAATGGACCAGAACGAAGCCAAGTACCCGGTGGAAAAGGCCCGGGGAAGGGCAGACAAGTATGATAAGCTGTAAGCTGCGGCTATCGTCTACATTCCGGGCTTCGGCCTTGTGGACCAATTTCGCACGCTGCGGCAACCCGTCCACAGACAAGGTCGAATGGAAGGCGTACTCGGTGGACGACCAGAACGTCCTGGTCATCGCCGGGCCGGATGACATTCATATCGAACAGGGCCTTCTGGCCGATCAGTACAAGGCCGTGCTCCCCTTGCTGGGCTACTACCAGTTCATGGACAAGTTCTTTACGCCCGGCTACCTTTTGGATATCGTCGCCGCGCGCCAGCAGAATGCCTAAGCTCTATAGGGATAAAGACAAAATAGAGATCGTTGGGAACGGGTCGTCCAAGAGGGTCTGCTAACGTGGGCGTAAGCGCAAGTAACGATTAGAAATGAATCTTCAACAGCCGTAGATTTTTCTGCGGCTGTTTTGTTATAATGAATTATAGATGTGATAGCACCTGTAAATTACGTTATAATAAAGAATAAAAGTAGAGATACGTGACATGGGAAATGGATTTAAAAGTATTCGGGAAGACGAACGAAAGGAGACAAAATGAAAGCAGACAAGATTATTAAAAATGCAAAAATCTTCACAGCTGACAAGGACAACCCGCTGGCAACCGCTCTTGCGGTGAAGGAAGGCAAATTCGTTTATGTGGGCGACGAGGCCGGTCTTTCGGAGTATGAGGGCGAGGTCACAGACCTGGGCGGAAAATTCATCATGCCAGGCATCCTTGACACCCATGTCCATGTCACCATGCCGGTCGGTTTCGAATACGCGGATATGGGGATGCGCCTTGAGTGCAACGGCAAACAGGAAGCGCTGGACATTATGTCAGACTATATTAAGAAGAATCCCGGTGAGGAGCGTTACAGATTTCTTTTGGAGAAAAGGTTCCTCCATGGCGACGATATCGTAAAGGAGGACCTTGATGCAATCTGTCCGGATGCCGAGATTTTAATTCAGGAAGCGGAAGGTCACAGCATCTGGGTGAACTCCAGGATCCTTGCTAAACACGGTATTACTGACGACACGCCGGATCCTGTGCCTGGACTTGCTTATTATGTCAGGAAGGATGGTCATGTGACCGGAAATATGATTGAGGCCTCGACGGAAGTTCCCATCATTCTGGACAGCATGATGAAACTGACCGACGAACAGGTTGACGCTCCTCTTAACCGCTGGATCGAGTTTTCGGTAAATGCCGGCGTAAGCTGCGTATTTGATGCCGGGCTGCCGGGAGATCCCGTGTTCCATGAGAAGATATACAAGCGTCTGTGCGAACTGGATGAGCAGGGAAAACTGCCTGTTTATATTGACGGCAGCTATGTGGTCATGTCGGCTCGCGATGCGGAGAAAGCCCTTAAGGAGCTGAAGCGTTTCCGGAGTGAGTACAACACAGAGCATGTTAAGGTTCATACCATGAAGATTATGATGGACGGGACCCAGAGGATCCATACCGCGGCTATGGTTACGCCTTATGTAGATGTCAACACACTGGGATCTACTGCCTTCTCTCCAGAGGAACTTGCGGATCTTTTAAAACAGCTCAATGAGGCGGGTCTGGATCTGCACTGTCACACTGTCGGCGAGCGTGCGTCCCGTGTTGTGCTGGACGGTGTGGAGCTGGCAAAAAAAGAGCTGGGAGATGACTTCCATGTGCGTGTCACCTGCGCTCATCTGGAGGTTCAGGACGATGCGGATTTGGACAGGTTTGCCAAGCTTGGCGTCATCGCAAACTTTACACCGTGGTGGCATTCGGGAGACACGAAGGAAGCGAGTTCCTGGCTTGGGGCGAAACGCGCCGCAAAGCAGTTCCGCTGCAAAACGATCTGGGACTCCGGCGCTCTTGTGACATGGTCCAGTGATAACATCGTCTTCGGGGATCTCGTACCTTGGAACCCGTACCTTGGCATGGAGATCGGAATGACCCGCATAGCTACCGAAAAGACCAGGCTTCCCGAATGGGCCAGGAGCACGGCGGTATTACCTCCTGCAGAGGAAAGGATGAACATAGAAGAGATGCTGCTGGGATACACGATCAACGGAGCAAAGCAGCTTGGCATCGAGGATAGAAAGGGTTCTATTACGACCGGCAAGGATGCCGACTATCTGGTATTCGACAATGATCTGCTTACCGCAGAGCATGAAGGATTCAGCCACAACATGCCGGCAGAGGTGTATTTTGCCGGAAAGAAAGTAAACTGACGTGTTTGGGGCAGCCTGACGAAGTTTGGGGCTGCCCGTCTGTTTAAATATATTGTTTGCAATCAACGGTGAACAATCATACAGAAAATTAAATTACGTCCGGTAGGCATCCATTATTTCAATTAAAACATGAAATCAAAGATTCGTATTTCAGATAATTTTACATACGGGAAATTGCTGCGGTTTACACTGCCATCCATTGTGATGAATATATTTCTCTCCCTGTACATTGTCGTGGATGGATTTTTTGTCGCTAATTTTGTGGGAAAGACGGAATTTGCGGCTGTCAATCTGGTCCTGCCTGTACTTAATATCATGGGAGAGATCGGCTATATGCTCGGTGTGGGCGGAAGCGCATTGATCGCCAAGACGATGGGGGAAAAAAATCAGGAACGGGCAAACAGCCTGTTTTCACTGATTGTACTGGTATCTTCCGGCTTGGGCTTTTTGATGATGGCGCCGGGATTTATCTTTATGCCCCAGATTACGTCCTGGCTTGGCGCAGAAGGAAGTCTTCTTGAAAACAGCGTGCTGTACGGACGGATCTTTATTTTGGCTCTGCCTGCATGGATATTGTCGTATGCGTTTCAGCTTTTCTTTGTCACTGCTGAAAAACCGCGGTTGGGGCTTATGGTCACGGTATTCTCAGGACTGTGTAATATGATATTGGATGCGCTTTTTATTATCGGCTTTCAGTGGGGGCTCGCAGGCGCTGCGGCAGCCTCGGCGTTAGCCCAGATGGTGGGAGGTGTGTTCCCCCTTATTTATTTCAGCCGAAAGAATAACAGCCGCCTGAAGCTGGTAAAGCCCGTATGGGATGCAAGGTCGATCATTAAATCCTGTACGAACGGATCCTCGGAATTCATGGCGGAAGCCGCTGCGTCCATGGTAGGGCTTATCTATAATATGCAGCTGCTTAAGTATGCGGGTGAAGACGGAGTCGTAATATATGGCCAACTGATGTATGTCAGCCTGATTTTTTCAGCCATTTTTGTGGGTTATTCTAATGGGGTCGGGCCGGTGTTCAGCTATCATTACGGCGCACAGAATCATGGTGAACTTAAGAACCTGCGAAAAAGGAGCCTTGTGGTTATCGGAATTACATCCGTTGCGATGTTTTGTCTTTCGGAAGCGCTTGCTTATCCGTTTTCCATCTTATTTCTGCAGGATGCCATGCAACTGGTGCCAATTTCCGTACACGCATTCAGGATCATCTCTTTTTCATACTTCTTTTCAGGAATGGCTATTTTCAGCTCAGCCTTTTTTACAGCTCTGAACGACGGAAAGGTATCGGCATTGATATCTTTTTTACGGACCTTTGTCTTTGAACTTGGGGCTGTGCTTTTACTGCCGGTGTTGTTTGGCGTGGAAGGCATATGGTGTTCCGTTGTTATTGGCGATTTGATGGCGGCAGTTGTCGGGAGCCTGTTCATGGTTCGTCTGCGTAGAAAGTATCAGTATTAACCAAAAAATTTCAATAGCGGTGGATATGGCGATCCTGAGTGAAGTAAATTCTCATTTACTTCAACAGCCGTAGATTATTCTGCGGCTGTTTGTTATAATTAAATAAAACAATGTTAAGCATACAAATCGGAATTTGTGTACCAAAGTTATGCTGTCAGGCAAAGGCATCGCAAACCCGTCACCGATTGCTATTCCATGGACTCATTCGCCTGTGGCTTCGAAACTCGGGACTTCGTCCCCCTCAGACAGTCTCGCCACGACGGCGAATTTCATCTCATGGAATGACGCAATTGCTTCCGACGGTTTGCTCACGCCTTTTCCTTGCCGCATAATTTTATGCACATAAATTTCTGATTTACTTCAACAACCGAAGATTTTCTTCAGCCAATATGTTATAATTAATAAGTAATATTTAACTGTCGAAATGATATTTTTTAGGGAGGGATAGAAATGCCGATTAACAAAAACGAACTGACGAAAGAGCAGATTCAAAAGGCGATGGCCTGCGAAACTGCCGAGGAATTGATGGCGATGGCGAAGGACATGGGCCATGAGTTGACGAAGGATGAAGCCGAAGCGTATTTAACGGAGATGAGCGATTTTGAATTGGATAGCGAAGCATTAACTAAAGTTGCCGGTGGTGGTTGTTATACGGAATGTAATAGTGAGCGTTACCACTGTCATTCTAAACAGATTCCGTCGTCATAATGACTGTCCCGGCGAGCATTAATCAACATGAACGAACTGACGAAGGCCGAGGCGTACATCTTGTGTGCGGCAAGGAACATATTGATGCTCCCTTAGCCTGCCGTAAAATTAAGGAAATGCTGAAAGTGGAAACGTTGATGTTGGGGGGCGGCGGCACCATCAACTGGAGTTTCATCCAGCAAGGGCTCGTGGACGAACTGAGCGTGGTCATTGCACCGGCAGCAGATGGAAATACTTCGACGCAGACATTGTTCATGGCCAAGGCAGGCCTTTCGGATGACCAGCCGGTGGTGTTCAAACCGCAGGACGTTAAGCTTATGCCCGATGGCAAGGTGTGGCTGCGCTATCTGGTAGAAGGGAAGAGCGCCCACGATTTCGCGCAAGATAGCGAATATCAGGAAGTTCAGGATATGCTGGCGAGGCAGCATGTGCGGTAGGAGAAGGGACGGGAAAATGGAATTTGTTTATTTGGTGAAAATATATGATTCAACAGGCAGGTTGCTGCCTGTTGTGACCGCATTTGCTACTAGGCAGGGAGCGGAAGCTTACGTACATGATTTTTTGCCAACAGGCAAATATCAGGATGGGGCTGCCGCATGTAAAGCGGAAATCGTGAAAACGGAAGTAAGAAAATAACTCGGGAATTACGTCAGGCCAATCACCTTCATCATAAAGAAAGAGCAGAGACTGTGAAAGCCTCTACTCATATATTAAGAATCATCGGGATTTACTTCAACAGCCGTAGATTTTTCTGCGGCTGTTTTGTTATAATTAAGTGAGCCTATGATAATCGTAAAAATCGCTGTTTGTACGAGTCATTATCATTGAAAAAAACAAATAGAAATTCACAGCTCTCTACTTATTTTTGTGTGTGAACCGCTCCCCGTCAAGAGGACAATGAAATAAAATAAAGTTTTGAGACGCTGACAACTTCGTGTTGTCAGCGTTTTTGCTATGCAGCAAGATATAATTCATGTTTCTCCATGGGTGTCAAAACCCCAAGATTTCGTTGGAGTCGTTTGTGGTTGTAGTAGTCAATATAATCCGTAATCATTTGAACTAACGCTTCTCTGCTGGTAAATCGTTTCCCGTAATATCGTTCCCGTTTAAGAATACCCCAAAAACCTTCCATTGGTCCGTTATCAATGCATTTGGCAACACGGGACATGCTTTGTATCATACCTGCTTTTACCAGTTTTTGGTGAAAGACCCGGTTTGTATACTGGTATCCTCTGTCACTGTGGAAAATCGGGTGAGCTTCCGGGTTTGCCTGAACCGCTTTGTCGAATGTATCATACACCAGCTTATTATCATTGTTATCACGAATCGCAAATGCAGTAATCCTACGGTCATATAAATCCAGAATGGCGCTCAGATAAATTTTG
>OMYP01000025.1 GCA_900315345.1 uncultured Selenomonadales bacterium
TCTCGTCCGGGTCGCCATGATGCCTCGGTAGCTCAGTTGGTAGAGCAAGGGACTGAAAATCCCTGTGTCCACAGTTCGATTCTGTGCTGAGGCACCATTCTGAAAATTATTTACCCACGGGAATTGTTCCGTGGGTAATTTTGTAATTTAAGAAATTTTTTGAGAAGTTATGTTCTCTGTGATTTTTTACAGCTTTTAATTATTGTACAAGAAGGTGTTGTTATGTTTCCTGGCGGAGAAAATACTACTACTTCGTTGATTTTTATCTGGGGTCTTATCTTTCTTTGCAGCATCCGCGGCTGCTACCGTAATTTCCAGACGGGCGATTTTGCCTGGGGCGCCGGCTTTGGCGTGCTGATTCCCGCTTCGGCGTATTTTCTCGCGGACCTTCTGGGCCTGTTGCCGGCAGGGGCTCCCCATGTTTTTATGTAAAAATCCTTGACAAATGAAACTTTTTAAGGTAATATAAAGATGGTTAGCGAAGGCTAACCATCTTTTAAGTGTCATAGTTAGCTTACGCTAACGGTGATCTCTTTTCTGATGATTCCTCTTCACCTTTTTTTTGCTTTGTGGAATCTGGTTGAAAAACATCATGCGGATTTGCATTACCGGTAAAGGATAATGTAAATCCGCGTGATAAAGATTCCGTTTGTTTTCTTTTGTGGCGGCTGGAACGTTCCGGTCGCTTTTTTATTTGTGCAAAATAATCGACTGTCTGTAAAAACTGGCGTAAAAAACTACTGGACAGGTTTTTGTTTGTGCACAAATTGCATATAAAAAATGCGCTGCCTTCGCAACGCATTTTTCAGAGGCTCTGTAATTTTTTACATCTGGTACAGGTCCAGTGGCACTAAGGTGCGTATTCCTTCCGAAGTAAATACGTCTTCCGCTTTTACACGGAACACTTCTTTCAAAAGGGGGACGGTGATTACGTCCGCCGGGTTTCCGCTGGTGACCAGCGTTCCCTTTTTCATTACCACTACGTGATGGGCAAACTGCACGGCCTGGTTCAGGTCGTGGAGCACTAAGGCTACGGTCAGGTCCAGCTCACGGTTGAGACGGTCCAGCAGTTTCATGACTTCCAGCTGGTGGCAGATGTCAAGATAGGTGGTGGGTTCGTCTAACAGCAGCACCTGTGGCTTTTGTGCCAGGGCCATGGCGATCCACGCCCGCTGCCGTTCGCCTCCGGAAAGTGTCTGCAGGATCCGGTGCTGGTAGGGCACAAGGCTGGTTTCCTCCAGGGCCCACTCAATGCATTCTTTGTCTTCCGCCGTAGCTTTCCCGAAGAAACTGCGGTAGGGGAAACGGCCCATGGATACCAGGTCGCGCACGGTCATGTCCGCCGGGGCCTGGGGGGACTGGGTGAGGATGGCAAGCTTTTGCGCGAATTCTTTATAGCTGTAGTCCCGGACGTTTTTTCCTAAAAGGGTGATCTGTCCCTGGGAGATGGGGTTGATGCGGCAGATGGCTTTTAAGGTGGTGCTTTTTCCGCAGCCGTTGGGCCCGATGATGGCGGTGATCTTTCCTTTGGGAATATCAGCGTCCATGTGCTGTACGATGGTTTTGCCTGCCAGTGTCACCTGCAGGTCGCGAACTTCGATCATGTTTTCCATCATAATTCCCTCCTTAACAGGAACAGGAAGAAGGGTGCGCCGATAAAGGCCATAATGATACCTACCGGCAGTTCGATGGGGGCGAAGGCCACCCGGGCGAAGGTGTCGCTGAAGGTAACGATGGCGATGCCGAGAAGGGCGGCTCCCGGAACCAGGAAACGATAGTCGGAACCCAGTATGAGCCGGGCAACGTGGGGAATTACCAGTCCCACAAAGCCTAACAGGCCGGCTACGCTGACGGCGCTGGCTGCCAGTAAAGCGGCGATGGCGGTTAGGACGATGCGGGTGATTTCCACATTGACGCCCAGGCCTTTGGCCATTTCATCTCCCAGCTGCAATATGTTCAGGTAATGGGCGCTGGCAATGGCAAGCAGCAGGCCGATGAGGGCATAGGGAAAGATGATGGTAACATGGGGCCAGCTGCGTGCGGCCAGGCCGCCTACCATCCACATCAGCGCACCGTTTACCCGGTCGCTGTAAAATACCAGCAAGCCGGAAATGCCGGCGCTTAAAAAAGCGGAAACGGCTACGCCTGCTAAAATAATGCGCACGGGCTTGATGCCGTTTTTCCAGGCCAGTATGTAAATGGCAATGGCCGCCGCCATGGCACCGATAAAAGCAACCGGCGTAATGAGATATTCCAGCGCAGGGAATAAGATCATGATGATAATGCCTGCGATGCCGGCGCCGGAGGAGATACCGATAATGTGAGGGTCTGCCAGAGGGTTCCGCATGACGGCCTGTAAGATCGCCCCGGATAGGGCCAGGTTCAGGCCTACCATTGCGCCCACGAGGGTCCGGGGCAGCCGGATGTTCCAGATGATCTGGTCCTGTGGGGTTGCCTGAGGGTGAAGCAGTATTTCTATTACCTGTGAAACAGAAATATCCGCGGCCCCTAAGGCGATAGATAACAGGCAGCCGATGACGGCCAGCGCGGTAAACAGCAGTAGCATAGAAATACGCCAGATGCTGCGGTCGATGCCAAAACGCTGAACCTGTTCCGATGCGTCAGGCAGTTTTTCTGTCATAGTAGTCTCCGTTCCGCCGCCGTTGGCGGGCGGCAAATATAATGAGAGTTTTTTCTGCTCGTTAAATCTTCAGACGGTTTCTTCCTTTAATAATTCATCAGCAGTTTCCCGGGGGAATTTATTTAAAGCTTTCCGGGAAAACGTCTTTGGCCATCAGCTCTACTGCTTCCGGATAACGAAGGCCGGGGGCCAGCAGGAACAAATCTTCGGGCAGAACATACACTTTATTGTTCTTTACGGCACTAAGTGCGGCGTAAGCAGGGTTTCCTTTTACGTCTGCCTGTAGCCGTTTTTCGATTTTATCTTTTGCGCCCATGGAGGTGATGAAGATGATGTCGGGATTTTTTTCTACCAGTACTTCCATGCTGTAAGGTGCTTTTTCAGGTTTTCCCTGTATGGCTGCGCTGCCTGCGGCGATATTGGTGAAGCCGATTTTTTTCGCTACATTTCCGGCGATGCTGTTTTCCAGTTCAACGGTTACGGTGGAAGGCGTTGCGTGAAGGATTACGATTTTTTTCGGCTGGTCCTTGGGAACTTTGGAAAGGACGGCGCTGATTTTTTCGTCCATTTCTTTTGCTTTTTTGGCAGCTTCCGCTTCTTTTCCGTACACCTTTCCTACCGTCATCAAGGCGTTTTTGATTTCTTCGTAGGTTTTCGGCTGGAGAACGATGGCGTTGATGTGGTTGGTTTCCAGCATTTTGATGAATTTATCGTGGAGCTGGTCGTTGATGAATACAAGGTCCGGTTTCAGGCTTACTACTTTTTCCATGTTAATGTTAAACACGTGCCCTACTTCTTCTACCTTTTTCATGGAGGCTGGAATTTCCGCTTCGTGCCGGGAGGAAGGACGGCCTACCACTGTGCCGCCTACTGCGTCGATATAATTCAGCACCGAGGGAACCAGGGCTACCACCCGTTCCGGTTTTTTTGTAAGGGTTACTTTCCGGTTTTCGAAATCGGTAATTTCCGCGAAGGCCGCAGTGGAACTTTGGGCCTGTTTTGTGCCGGCATTGGTGGCTGCGTTATCCGGTTTGCAGCCCAACGCGGAAAATGCCAATACACATGCAAAAATGGAAACAAAAAGAAATTTTTTCATACTATGCACCGCTTTCTTGGAATATGCTGAGTAAATTATTTTTTAAATTTGTCTGCAGAGACGCAGGCAAACACGTAAGGTCAGATAAAATCAGCTACGAAAAATCAATTGCGTGAGATCGATTATGTAAATTCAGTCCCGCAATTTAATAAAAGCGCGGCCGCCGATAAAAAATACAACGATGAGATACACTGCCAAAACCGCCACAGACCACAGGGACACTTCGGCGCCGCTGCCAATGCCCCGCAGCAGATAGCTGGTGTGGGTGAGGGGCAGGCATTCGATAAAGATCCGCAGGGCGTCGGGCAGGGCCCGGGTGGAAAAGAAGGTACCGCATAAAAAGGACATGGGCAGCAGGATGTAGGTGTTGACCTGTCCCATCTGCTCGTAGGTGCTGAGGAACATGGCCGCCGCAAAACCGATTTCGGCGAAAATGGCGCAGTTCAGTACAAGTACCAGTAAAAAGAGGGGCGTAATGGTAAAGTGCGCGCCGAAGGCGTAGGCCAGGATAATGATAATGGCCGAGGAGATCAGCCCCCGCAGCACTGCCGCCAGCACTTTACCTGTAATGTACGCGTAAGGCCGGATGGGCGCGATGATATATTCTTCAATGCTTTTATGGTAAACCCGCTCCGCATGAACCGGCGTGACGCTGTTGAAGCTGATGTTCATGGAATTCAGCGCCAGGATGCCGGGCACCAGGAAGTCAATATACGATGCACCGTTAGCCGTCTGGATGCTGCGTCCCAGCCCCCAGCCGAAGGCGACCAGGTAAAGCAGCGGCGCTACCATCCGGGAAAGGATGAAGGCGGTCATGCGATGTTTCAGCACCACCCAGTCCCGCCAGAATACGGTCCAGATATCTGTCAGCATCAGAGTCCCTCCTTCCGTCCCGTCAACTCAATGAATACGTCTTCCAGATTGGCTTTCCGGACAGAGGCCGCTACATCGATTGTACCGATAAACTGGCGGGCTTCTTCGCGGGAATTGAAGAAACGGAAATTCCGGTGCACGTCATCCCGCCATTCCGCCACAAACCGGCCGAACCGGGCGATGAAATTCCGGGGAGTGTCCACATCGACAAGCCTGCCTTTGTTCATGATGGCCACACGGTCGCAAAGTTCTTCGGCTTCTTCGATGTAGTGGGTTGTGATCAGAACCGTTGCGCCCTCATTGGCAAGGCGCCTCACCAGTTCCCAGATACGCCAGCGGACCTGGGGATCCAGGGCAACTGTGGGTTCGTCCAGAAACAGGATCTCCGGCCGGTGGATCAGGGCACGGGCTATGAGCAGCCGGCGTTTCATGCCGCCGGAAAGCTGGCGGACACCGTCGTTGATTACGTTTTGCAGTTCCACGTATTCTAAAAGTTCGCGGATACGGGCTTCCCTTGCTTTCCGATCCATATGATAGAGTCGGGCATGGAGCTCCAGGTTTTCTCCTACGGTCAGGTCCTGGTCAAAGTTCAGGTTCTGGGGGACTACGCCGATCATCTGCCGGATCACTCTTGCGTCGTCATCATCGGTGATACGTTTTCCATCGTACAGAATTTCTCCGGCGGTTGGGCGTGTCAGCATGGTCAGCATCCGGATAGTGGTGGTCTTGCCGGCTCCGTTGGGGCCCAGCAGGCCGAAGATTTCACCAGTGTTGATGGTCAGTGACAGATTTTCCACGGCTACCTTTTCTGCTTTTTTGTTTTGTACGTTTTTATGGGGAAATGTTTTTCGAAGATTTTTTATTTCAATCATTACCCGCGGATCCTTTCCCGTTGTTTTGCGGTTATATTATAACGTACATTAATTATAACGCACATTAAAAGATTTTGCGCTTTTTGGCGGGACATTCCGGGAAAAAATTAAACGCAAAAAAGTAAATTTGGAATTTCCCGGTTTATGTTCCCATTTTCCGCCAGATGTGCAGCAGGCTGTCTTCCGAAAGCTTATCGATTTTGAAATAGGAAGCTTCCATTTTGCGGGCCAGCTTTTTGGCAAGCCCCAGTTTGATAAAACCGTTTTCCGTATCAATGACGGCAATGGGGATTTTCCGCTTGGCAATACGCCCCGCTTCCATCATGGCGTCTTCCACCGGGTTTGTACCGTTGTCCAGAGGCAGGGTGGCGTGCCCGTCCGTGATCAGGATCAGCACGGGGTCCTGCAGCGGGTCCTGGCGGTACAGCATGTCCAGCACGTCTTTCGCCTTGGAAAGGCCTTTGGCCAGAGGCGTTTTTCCACCGGTGGGCATGGCGGCCAGTTTTTTCTGGGCGAAGTCCACGCTTTTGGTTACTGGCAGCAGCACTTCCGCCTGGTTTTTCCGGAAGGCGATCATGCCGACCCGGTCCCGTTTCTGGTAGGCTTCCAGCAAGATTTTCAGGATGACGCCTTTTACGGTTTTCATCCGTTCCCTGGCTCCCATGGAACCGCTGGCGTCTACGGCGAAGAGGAAAATGTTGCCGGTTCGTTTCTCCCGGACTTTGGTGCGCAGGTCTTCTTCTTTGATGACTAAGGCACAGCCGTTGGACTCGCGCCATTTCTGGTACGGCGCTGCGGCCCGCAGGGTGGCGTCGAAAGCAATGTCGGAGGATTTGGAATGGGGAATCTCGGCCCGGACATAACGTCCCTGCCGTTCGTCGGTACGGGTAGCGCTCCGTTTGCCGCTGCCTTTGCGTTTTTGTTTTCCCTTTACCGGCTCTACCCAGACCGGCGGCAGCTTCACCCGCATGTCCGCTGCGTCGATACGGTCGTTGCTGCCTGCGTTGGGGTTGGCCATGGATTCGTCTTCCCGATGGTCTTCCTCGTTTCCTTCGTGTGATTCTGTATTGGTTTCTTCCGGTTCCGGCGCGTCCGGCATGGAAAACAGTTCGTCCTGTTCTTCCTGTTGGGGCGGCGGATTCTGCTGTTTGTTTTCCGGTTCTTTTGTTTCCTGTTGCCGGGGTTCCTGTTGCTGTTCCGGCGGCAGCTGGCGCATACGGTGGGGCAGAACAAATTCCGCAGCCTTTTCCAGATCTTTGGGCAGCACATAGTTTCGCCCGGCTAAGGCGGCTTCCGCTTTTGCCGTTTCAATCAGGTAAATATCGGCCCGGTGTCCGGCCACGTTGGCTTTTAATGTGTACACGGATGAAAGCCGGATCATAGTGTCGGAAACTTCTATCTGGGGCAAAAGAGTCCGGGCTTCGGCAATTTTTTTTGCAAGCCTTTCTGTTTCTTCCGCCCATTTTGTGCGGAATGCTCCATTGTCTTTTTCAAATTCCGTAACCCGCCGGATGATTTCCATCCGCCCTTCTTCATCCGCTACCGGGTCTACCGATACGAACAGGCCGAACCGGTCCAGGGCGGAGGAGGGAAGGGTGCCGCTTTCCGGGGCCATGACCGCAAGCACTGTGTAATTTGTGTTTCTGTGTTGGGAAAGGCCGTCCCGTTCCAGCTGGTAACCGCCGGCTTCTTCGATGCTCAGCACGGCAGATAAAATGTCGTCCCGTAACAGGTTGGCATCGTCCAGATAAATTACGCCTCCGTCCGCTTCATCGATCAGGCCGGGCTGCAGCCGGCGTTTTCCGTATTTTACGGCTGCTTCGGCGTCGATGCTGCCGAACAGCCGGTCTTCTGTAACACTTACGGGAATTTCAACCCAGGGCCTTTGGATCAGCTCCCGGGCTCCGCGGACCAGGGTCGATTTCCCGGTTCCTTTTTCACCGCTTACCAGAATTCCGCCTGCGTGTGGGTTCACAAGGGCCAGTGTGATGGCTTCCTTTGCCTTATCCATACCGAAGACGGCGGCAAACGGGTATCCTTGCCGCTTCATCCGTCGATCACCTTATCCACGTTTTCCCAGTCCAGCTTCTGTTCCTCGAAGGGACGGCGGCGCATACGGTGGGGCAGTGCCAGGTGAGCGGCTTCCCGCAGGTCCTCTTTGGTGACTTCCGTATGCCCGGCGACGGCGGCTAAGGTTTCTGCCGTCTTGATCAGCACGATGTCGGCCCGGTGTCCGTCTACGCCTAATGTAATGGAGATCTGGGCGGCCATCCGCAAAATTTCGTTGGAAGTGGTCACTTGGGGCAGCAGTTTCATGGCCCGCTGGATACGATGCACTTCGTTCTGCTGTTCTTCATCCCATTTTTTTATAAATCCTTCCGGATCGTCTTCGTATTCCAGGCGGCGTTTAATGACTTCCGCCCGTTTGTCCAGGTCTTTTTCCCCGGCCACATAAACGGAAAGGGCAAAGCGGTCCAGCAACTGGGGACGGATATCCCCTTCTTCCGGGTTCATGGTGCCTACCAGAGAGAAGCGGGCGGGGTGCGAATAGGAAATGCCTTCCCGTTCCACTGTGTTGATGCCCATGGCGGCGGAGTCCAGCAGCACGTCTACCACGTGGTCGTCCAGCAGGTTGATTTCGTCCACGTATAAAATGTTGCGGTTGGCGTCTGCCAGGATGCCGGTCTCGAAGGAACGTTTCCCTTCCTTAATGGCAGCTTCGATATCCAGGGTTCCCACGACCCGGTCTTCTGTGGCGCTGACGGGAAGTTCTACCACCTTCATGGGCAGTTCTTCCGTTTCCGGCTGGGCATTGTCGTATTTTTCATGGCACTCGTCGCACCAGTTGGATTTGTCGTTGGGGTCGTCGTGGAAACGGCAGCCTTTGATGCACAGGCGGGGCGGCAGCAAATCTGCCAGGGCGCGGACGGCAGTGGATTTGGCCGTACCCTTTTCGCCGGTGATAAGAACACCGCCAAGTTTTGGGTTTACTACGTTCAGCACCAGCGCTTTTTTCATTTCTTCCTGCCCGATAATGGCAGTAAACGGAAAGGTTCCCTGACGTTTCATAATCGTTTCGTCCTCCAATAATTTTTTGATTTATTCATCGTCTTCTTCGATTTCCCCTTCTACGGAAAGGTACAGCTCCTGCAGTTTTTCTTTGGTTTCGTCATCTGCGTTCCACATCTGGCGTTGCTCTGCTTCCAGAAGGGTCTCTGCAATATTCTGCAGGGCCCAGGGATTTACTTTTTTCATCCACTGCTGTACTTTGGGGTCAAAGGCGTATTTCTCAGCGTAATCGTTATACATCCAGTCTTCCATTACGTTGCTGGTGGCGTCCCACTGGAAGCTGATGTTCAACCGGTTGGCCATGTCCATGGCGCCTTTGTAGCCGTGCTGCATCAGGCCTTCAATGTATTTTGGGTTCAGTGATTCAGCCCGCACCACCCGTTTCATTTCTTCCGCAACAGTGCGCATTTTCGGAGCGCTGCGGTTGGCGCTGTCCCCAACATAAGAAACCGGTTCTTTCTGGCCGAAGCTCTTTACTGCGGCGATCATGCCGCCGTGGAACCCGTTGTAATCGTCAGAACTGAGGATGTTCATGTCGTGGCTGTCTTCGTTTTTTACGGTAAGTTCCATCTGGGCCAGCCGTTTTTTGAACAGCTCCGGCTGGTATTCGCCACGGCGCCCGCCGCCGAAAGCGTGGCCGCCCCAGCGTACGTAAATGTCGGCCAGGTCTTTTTCGGATTCCCAGTTTTTGGAATCCAGCACGATGTTGATACCGGATCCGTAGGTGCCGGGTGCGTCGCCGAAGACACGGAAGGCTGCGCTGCGCCATGCGTCGTCTGCAGAAGCGCCGCCGGCTTCCAGGGCTTTGCTCTCTTCCCGGATATGCTTGCGGACAAAATTGTCTTCGTCGGGTTCATCCAGTTTTGCCGCCAGCAGCACTGCGCTGTCCATCAGTTCGGCCAGATGGGGGAGGGTATCCCGGAACAGGCCGCTGATGCGTGCGGTTACGTCGATACGTGGACGCTTCAGTTCGTTTAGCGGAATCACTTCCAGTCCGGTGACCCGGAGGCTGCCTTTCTGCCAGACGGGCCGGATGCCCAGCAGGTAAAGGAATTCCGCAATGTCCTGTCCGCTGCTGCGCATGTTGGGGCCGGACCAGAGGACCATGCCGATATTTTCCGGGTATTTTCCTTCATCGCCGATGTATTTGTCGATCATGCGGTCTCCCAGTTTCATGCCGGCGATCCAGCCTGCCTGGGAAGGAAGCGCCCTGGGGTCCACGCCGTAAAAATTCCGGCCGGAGGGAAGCAGGTCCACGCCGCCGGCGCTGGGGGAACCGGATGGCCCGGGGGGAACGTATTTGCCGGAAAGGGCGGCCAGGGTATGTTCCATTTCGTTTTTAGTATCCATAAGCCGCGGGTAAATTTCTTTTATAATGTATTCTGCCAGAGAAGAAATTTTCTGTTGCCATTCTTCCGGTCCGGCAGTTATCAAGGACAGCTTCATGGTTTCGGCTGCTGCTTCTTCCGAAAAACCGCCGGCGGCAAGGGATGCAATAAATTCACGGCTTTCGCTGCGGATTTTTCGTAACAGTTCACCGCCGGTAAGATGCAGGGGATCGATGATGGCGGAAGGATTTTTTTCGATTTCGGAAAAATCCGCGCCGTATTTTTCCGCCCACAGGCTGTACAGGGAGGGCACGTCACCGTTGGACAGCCGCAGAAGGTGCAGGATCTCGCTGATCAGTACGTCCCCCTCCGGGGCCTGGCCCAACACATGGAGGCCAACATGGATCTCGCTGTCCTGCAGGTCTTCCATGTATGCGTGGAGATCCGCCAGATACTCGCTGAAGGGTTTGGTTCCATCCCTGGGGACGGACTCGTCAATTTTTGTGCTGTGGGCCAGCTCCAGAATTTTTTCTTCCAGGGCGGCGGCCTGTTCGGAATCTTCTTTTTGGAAATGGCTATATTCGTCTGCCATTTTTTCCAGTTCCGCCAGTTCGTCAAACGCGCCGGCTTCTTCCACGGGGGCCGGCAGGTAGCCGATAAGGCAGGCGCTGCTTCTGCGTTTGGCGATGACCCCTTCTCCGGAAATGGTCATAAGGTACGGATAAATGTTGGGCAGGGAACCCAGGGCAATGTCCGGGTAGCTGGCTTCGTCTAGGCCGGTGGCTTTTCCCGGCAGCCATTCCAGATTGCCGTGGGTGCCTAAATGGATCACCGCGTCGGCCTGAAAGATTTCTCGCAGCCAGTAGTAAAAGGCAAGGTATTGGTGGGTGGGGGCGATCATGGGATCGTGGTAGGCCCGGGAGGGATCCATGCCGTAATGCCGGGCTGGCTGTACGGTCATAAAAACATTCCCGTTCATGGTGCCCGGAATCAGGATATTCCCTTCATCAGAAAGCATAACGCTGCCCGGCGCCTCGCCCCATTGTTCGATCATCTTCTGCCGGGCTTCTTCCGGCAGGGTGTTGAAAAATGTTGTGTATTCTTTAGCGGAAAGCTTCTGGCATTCTTCCGCCTGTTTATCGGTGAGCAGGCTCAGGTCGTTAGTGGCGTGGGAGGTCATGATGCGGATGAATTCTTCCGCCGATGCCGGTAAAAAATCCACCCGGTAGCCGTCTTCCTTCATGCGGGCTAACAGCCGTGTGGCGCTTTCCATGGAGTCAAGGCCTGAAGCGCTGCCGATGTTGTAATTTTTGGGCGGGTAATTATGGAAGATCAGGGCGATCTTTTTGTCTTCGTTCTTCATCTTATGCAGGTTCGCCCATTTTTTTGCTTTTGCCGCCATGGCCGCCATGCGCTGGGGCAGGGGGATGTATTCGATGGCGCCGTCGGGCAGTTCCCGTCGTCCCGCAATGGGGATGCCATGGATGGCGCCGTCAAATTCCGGCAGAGCTACGGCGATGGAAGTTTCCACCGGGTTGAGGCCTTCCGGATTTTTCCGCCAGTCTTCTTCCGGAGTAAGTAACGTATAGGCCGTTAAGACAGGTATGCCCAGTGTTTCCAGTTCGTCAACGGTCAGGCTGCCGTTGCCCACATGGGAAAATTTCATGGTGGTGACCAGGGCGTCGATGACGGTTTTGCCTTCCGCCGTAAAGAAATCTTCAAATACTTTGCGGATGCCGGGCATGCCCAGGGCTTCGTCCGGCAACTGGTTGGTAAACACGGCGATCACGCTGCATCCCTGGCGTTCCGCTTCCCGGATAAATGCTGCGGGATAGGCCAAATCTTCCCAGATCCACTCTTCCCGGTAAAACAGCAGGCCGATGACGGGCTGTCCCGGCCTGCAATATGTTTCCCGGTAAGCCGAAAGGTCAGTCATATATCCTTCCGGCATATCGGGATGATAGATGCCGGCCCAGCAGCGGGGCTTCGGTCCTTCCGGCGAGGGGATGGAAGAGTCCGCCAGGGATGAAGCGTACAGCCAGAAGTTCCGGAAATTTTCGCTGCCGCCGTAAAAGGTATAACCTTTCAATTTGTCGGCGATTTCTTTTTCTACGCCGGCTTCTTCCCCGTCCAGGGCGGATTCCACCGCGTCCAGCATGTAGGGGATGTGGTTGGCGGTCAGGAAGCTGCGGCAGGCTTCCCAGAATTTTGATTTAAAAACGTTTTTAAAAAAACGGGCTACTACCAGGCTGCTGCCCCGGAGCTTCCGTTCCCATACGTAGTTCCACTCACTGGAACGTTCCAGCTTGACCGCCATGCACAGATCGGAAATTTTTCCTTCGTCCTGCAGCTGGAGGCAGGCGTTTTTCATGCCTGCGTACCGCCGGCTGTCATTGGTCAGGTAAATAATTTTTATATCCATTAAGATTCTGTGCCTCCTTCGGATGCAACGTTTTAAAAAAATATTAATAAAAGATAATCAATCTCAATACTGAAAGTATATCATCATTGTATGACACAGAAACGTGAAAAGCAAGAATCAGAAAAAACAAAACGTGTTTTACTGAACAAAACGAAACCTTTTGTCTGAAAACACATTTGAGGGGAGGTGTATTTTCAGGTAAAAGGGTCAGGGACAGAGAAGGTGATATAAAAAAAGGACGCATAGGTGCGTCCTTTTTATTAATTTGCGTTGGGAAAGAATCAATGCATGCCGCCGGTTTTGCCTTCGGCAGTTCCTTCCAGTGCGTTCCAGCTTTCCAGTGCACGGTCAACGAACAGTTTGCGAACTGCTTCGTTTTCGCCCAGGCCATGGATGTACGGGGTAACCTTGAAGCCTTCCTTCTGGAGGATCATCTTATGGGAATCTTCTTCGTCCCCTGCCATGTCGTTGTTAGCATGGTCGCCGGCTACCATCATCATGGGCATCAGGGTAACGTTTTTAACTTTGTCAGCTTTCAGTTTGGGAATTACATCTTCCAGGGAAGGCCAGCCTTCAACACTGTAGATGTGGATGTTGCTGCCCAAGCCGTTGAAGCGGTCCTGTACTACGGAGTAGTAAGCGTTGGCCGGATGGGGAGTGCCGTGAGCCATTACCAGTACGGCGCTGTCTTTGGCAGCTTTCGGGAACTGGGTGGAGAACGCTTCTGCAGTTTCCTTTACATCGTCCCGCTGTTCTTCCTGGCCCTGCCAGTACATTAAGGGCAGACCCATGGTCATTTTCTTGAACTGGTCGCGATACAGGCGATAGATAGCGGTGTCATAATCGTATTCCATGCCGGGGATCACATCCAGGGTAGCCAGGGCTACGCGGGTGTAACCTTCAGCCTTTAACTGTTCCAGGGCTTTTTCCGGGGTGGGGATGTCCAGGCCTTCGTTGGCTTTTACCCGGTCAACGATGATGTGGGAGGTGTAAGCGGTAACAACCTTTACATTGGGCAGCGCTTTCTGGATAGCGGCAACAGTCGGGTTGATAGTCTTTTCACGGGAATCGGTGTAAGTGGTGCCGAAGCACATAACCACCATTGCGTCTTTGTCAGGCAGATTCTGCATGGCTGCATTATTATAAACGCGTACGCCAATTTCGGCAGCCTGCTTTAATGCAGGAGTCGGAGCTTTTACTTCTTCATTCAGGCTGTATGCAGCGTATCCGGGGATAGCAAATGCCATACAGCTAACGGACAGTGCCAGAGCGGTCAGAATTTTACCGGCTTTTTTCATTATGAATTACCTCTTTCATTAATAAATTATTGCCAGGCTTAAAAATCGCAACCAGGCAACTGCAATTTTGCAGCCTGACTATTAAGCAAATTATAAACCTTTGCATATAAAAAAGCAAGACTAATAGTAAGAGGTACCATTAAATTTTATTTTTCTTTATGCTCCGCTACCATTTTTTTAATGCCGGCAAAGGTTACCTGGCTGATAATATGTTCGATGCGGCAGGCGTCTTTTTCGGCAATATCCTGGGGTACATGTAAGATCTCGGAAAGGAATACGGTCAGCGTTTTATGCCGGTCCAGTACGGAAGCGGCTTTTTTCAGGCCGTTTTCGGTAAGTACGATGCGCCCGTCCGGCTCCATGATGATATACCCGTTCTTTTTCAGGATGCTCATTGCCCGGGATACGCTGGGTTTGGAAAAATTCATTTCGGTGGCAATATCAATAGAGCGGACGTTTCCGTTACGTTGCTGTAAGATAAGAATGGTCTCCAGATAGTTTTCGCCAGATTCCAGAAGCGCCATGATAGAATCCCTTCCTTTACATTAAAATAATTATTCTTTAGGGGTTAATTCATTTTATCATTATACTATCTTTGACGCAACTGATGGGTGAAATATATATATTCCCAATCCCCATAAACTCATTTAATCTGCGATTCAATACCACGGGGATGACTCTGCGTGGTATAATTAATTAAAAGAAAGATATTGTTGCGATTAATAAATACAAGAAGCATGTAAATGGAACAGGGAAAGACGGAGAAAGTCATGTTATCTTTTATAAAAGAAACCCGCACGTTGTGGGAATATTTGAAATCGGCGGGCAAGCCCATTGTGCTGTACGGAACAGGGGACGGGGCGGATAAGGTCATTGCCTGTCTGGAAGCGGAGGGCCTTGGGGTATCGGGCATCTATGCCAGTGACGAGTTTGTGCGGGGACAGCAGTTTCACGGATTTACCGTAGGGAAATACAGCGAGCTGTTGAACAGGAAAGAACCTGTTATTGCCCTGATCTGTTTTGCTTCCGAGCTGCCGGAACAGATGGAACGCTTTTATGAACTGGCCCGGGTACACGAAACCTACGCACCACATGTGCCGGTCTTTCCCGGTGATGAAACGGTAACTGCTGCGTGGATTAATAAATATGAAGAAGAACTGCAGCTTGTGTATGACCGGCTGGCGGATGAAGATTCCCGTAATGTGTTTGCTTCGGTACTGAACTACCGGATCAGCGGGAAACTTTCGTATTTAAAAGAATGTACATCAAGTAGGGCAGACGACCTGCAAGATATTTTTTCTTTTGACGACGAAGAAACTTATGTGGATCTGGGCGCTTATGACGGTGATACCATACAGGAGTTTTTAAATCTGACGGGACATCGCTATAAAAAAATTTATGCTGTGGAACCGGACCCGAAAAATTTTAAAAAGCTGACAGCATACGTTGAAAATAAAAAAATTGCCGGTGTCTGCTGTGTGAATGCAGGAGTATGGAGCGTACCCGGTACATTGGAGCTTTTGGGGAACGGCGGGCGCCAGTCCACTTTTTGGCATATTTCAGAAGCAAAACAGTTTTCGTGGAACAATAGCGGGCGACGGGAAAATGGCAGAGACGGAAAAACTGAAGCGAGCGAGACCGGTGGCAAATCCCTTTATATGGGCGAAGTAAATGTTGCCGGCCAACACAACAGTAATGCAAATCGTGCAGCGGGGCTGGATGCTGCCGGTCATAAAAGTGCATCTATACGCCGTAAAAAAATAAAGACCCATATGACGGAAGTGATTTCTATAGATCATCTTCTGGAAAACGCCTGGGCGAGTTACATGAAATTTGACGTAGAAGGTGTGGAACAGGAAGCACTGGAAGGGGCAAAAGAGCATCTGATACCGGATGCTGCCGGAGAACTTCCTAAATTATTAGTAGCAGCCTATCATCATGACGAAGATATTTTTAAACTTCCTCTGCTTCTGTGGAAGCTGCAGCCCGGCTATAAAATTTACATGCGGAAACATCCCTACGTACCGGACTGGGAGATCAATCTTTTCGCCAGATAATCTTCACGTTTTCAAATAAGGCGCTTTATTTCACCAGCAATTCGTAAAGATGACATTTTATTATAGATTTATCAGATGTAAAATGGTAAAATAATTATAAGAAAAAATAGCCTGTTGCGCAGGCAGGAAATTTTCTTAACACAGCGAAAACAAATATTATGAAGTTTCGGCTTTTTTTCAGAGGGCGCTAAACAGATGTACCGGTATGGAGTTTATTTTATAAAATTTCTGCCGGCCTGTCTGTTTAAGATATGCGGATTCCACGTATCCGGAAAAAAATTTAAAGAAAGAAGGAGAGTCTGTTATGAACAAAAAATGGATGGGCGCTGCTGCATTGATGGCGATGGCTGCGGTAATGGCTGCAGGCTGCGGCGGAGGCGACAAAAAGGCTGCGGCACCGGCTGCTGACGGGAAAAAAGGCCCTTCGGGGGAAGTAAGCGTTTATACTTCCATCTATCCTGACATTGTTGATAAGCTCTGCAAACCCAATGTTTCCAAAGCGTTCCCCGGCCTGAAAGTAACCTGGTTCCAGAACGGTACGGAAAAACTGAAAACCAAGATCGCCGGCGAAATTAAAGCGAAAAAGATTGGCGCCGATGTATTGATGGTTGCGGATCCTTCCTATTATTTGGCGCTGAAAAAACAGGGCCTGCTGTTGAACTATAAGTCGCCCCAGCTGAAAGACGTTGTGCTGGCAAGCGATCCGGACGGCGCCTGGCTGCCGGTCCGCGTCAACAACATGATCATTGCCTATAACAAAGACAAACTGGCGAAAGAAGACATTCCTACCAGCTGGGAAGACCTGACAAAACCGAAATATAAAGGCAAGATCGCCATGCCGAACCCCATGCTGTCCGGTACGGCTTATGTAATGGTTGGCGCTATGGCTCTGGATCCCCGGTTTGGCTGGGATTATTTCAAGAAGCTGAAAGACAACGGTCTGCGGGTAGAAGAAGGCAACTCTGCTATCCAGAACAAGCTGCTGACCGGCGAATACATGGCTGCTGTCATTTTGGAAGAAAACATTCTGAAGCTGCAGGAAACCAAGAAAGAACCGTTAGCGGTATGCTATCCGAAGGAAGGCTGCATCATCATCAATTCGCCTATCGGTATCTTCAAGGACACTAAGAATCCGGAAGCAGCCAAAGCATTGGTTGACTGGTGGCTGAGCCCCGAAGGGCAGAAAGCCGTTACCGCCGGCTGGATGCATTCCGTTCGCGGCGATGTGAACCCGCCTAACGGCGCCGGCATCAAACTGGCCGACCTGAACAAGAACGCCATTAAGATCGACTGGGACAAACTGGCTTTTGAAGAAGCCCAGATAAAAGAAAAATTCCGTACTACTGTTATGGAATAAGCAAAATTTTTTAGTTACATAGCGTAAATCCTTAAAAAGGTTTCCAACTGTGGGTTGGAGAAGAAGTTTAACCTTTCGGGATACAGTTGTAAATCATTCAGAGTTTGATAAGGAAGGAATCAGGGACCGTTTAACGGTCCCTGATTTCCCATTCCTGACGAAGCGCTGATCAGTATGCCGGCATGATTTTCGAAAAGCGTGTCTGCCCACGGATCAGTGGCTTCCCGACTCTCGCCGGAAAAACCGGGGAAAGGAGCCAAAGTGAAAAGATCTTTGCCCCGCTTTGACAGTAAATTTATTGTAATTGCCGTTTCTGTACTGTTATTGCTGTACTTTATTGTATTGCCCCTTCTTGTGCTGATTTACGACAGCCTGTTTATCAACGGCGTCTTTGATATCAGCAATTATAAAGATGTTTACGGTAAGAAGGTCAACTGGCAGGCTCTTACCAATACGATACAGCTTTCCCTGATCGTCATGGTGGCCAGTGTCGTTGTCACGTTCCCGTTGGCCTGGCTGGTAGGCCGTACGGATCTGCCGGGAAAGAAAACCTTCCGGACGATCCTGGTTGCCAGTTACATGATTCCGCCATATGTAGGCGCCATTGCCTGGGTCCAGCTGCTGAATCCAAGCGTAGGGTACCTGAATGATTTCTTTAAATTTATCTTCGGGTTATCCAAAGCGCCTTTCGACATATATACTATGGGCGGCCTCGCCTGGGTGCTGACCCTGTTTTATTCGCCCTTTGCATTCATCACTATTTCCCGGGCAATGGAAAAAATGGATCCCACTCTGGAGGAGGCGGCCCGTATTTCCGGTTCCTCGCCCTTAAAAACCCTGTGGGACGTAACGCTGCCCCTGATGATGCCCTCCATTGTGGCCGGCGGCCTGCTGGTGTTTATTGCGGCGGCTTCCTGCTTCGGTATTCCGGCCATCGTAGGTATGCCGGGCAATATTGAAGTGATGACCACACGGATCGTAACTTTTTTGTATATGGGTGACGAAAAAGGAATTCGCGATGCCACGGCCCTTGCGGTTTCCATGATGGTGGTGGCCAACGGCCTGCTGATGTTTATGAGCTGGATGCTGAGCCATAAAGACTATACCACTATCAGCGGAAAAAGCACCCGTCCCAACATGGTGGAGCTGGGTAAATGGAAATGGCCGGCCTTTTTGGCAGTATCAGGCTATGCGTTTATTGCGGTAATTCTTCCTCTGTCTTCCATCGTTGTAACATCCTTCCTGGTGAGTATGTCCAAGGGACTGGCGCTGAACAATTTCGGCATCGATGCCTGGATACCGGTCATTACCAGTTCCCAGTACATGGAAAGCGTCTGGCGTTCGATCGGCTACGGTATCGTTGCGGCTTGCATCGGTACGGTGCTGGCACTGTTTATTGCCTATCTTTCCGTTAAGACGAATATTACCGGCCGCAGCATTCCGGACCTTCTGGTGGTGCTGGGCGGCGCCACACCTTCCATCGTTATCGCCCTTGCCCTGATCATTACCTTTTCGGGAAATTACGGGCTGAATCTATATTCCACAATGTGGATACTGATCGTGTCCTATCTTGTTAAATATATGACCATGAGCGTACGTACGATCGCGGCGTCGTTAAGCCAGGTCCACAGCAGTCTGGAAGAGGCGGCCCTGAATTCCGGGGCCAGCTGGATCCGCACCTGCAAGGATATTATTATGCCGCTGATAGGGCCTTCCATTGTTGCAGGCTGGTTCCTGATCTTTATGCCGAGCTTCTATGAACTGACCATGTCCAACCTGCTGTACGGGGCGGACACAAAATCCCTCGGCGTACTGCTTTACGAACTGCAGACCTATGCGGATACACAGAACGCTTCCGTTCTTTCCGTAATCATCCTGCTGATCGTGCTGATCGGGAATATCATTTTAAATAAAGTGACAAAAGGGAAGGTAAGCATTTAAAGAAAGACGGAGGGCTGAACAGAATGGCAGAATTAAAACTCCAACACATATATAAACGGTTTGGTGATGTAACCGCGGTAGGCGATTTTAATCTGGAAGTGGCTGACGGTGAATTTATTTCGTTCTTAGGTCCTTCCGGCTGCGGGAAGACTACCATATTGCGCATGATCGCCGGGTTTGAAAAACCTACGGAAGGAATCATTGCCATTGGGGATGAAGAGGTTTCCAATGCGGGAAAAGGATATTTCCTTGCACCGGAAAAACGGGGGATCGGCATGGTGTTCCAGAGCTATGCCGTCTGGCCCCATATGAATGTGGTGGATAACGTTGGTTATCCCCTGAAGATCCAAAACGTGCCGAAAGAAGAACGGCATCAGCGGGTCATGAAGATGCTGGAGCTGGTACATCTGGAGGAATACGGGGAACGGTTCCCCAACCAGCTGTCTGGCGGGCAGCAGCAGCGTGTAGCCCTGGCCCGGGCCCTGGTAGCACGGCCCAGTCTTCTGCTGCTGGATGAACCCCTGTCCAACCTGGATGCCAAGCTGCGGGAAAGCATGCGGTTTGAAATTTCCGCAATCCAGAAAGAGCTGGGTATTACCGTTATTTATGTAACCCATGACCAGAGCGAGGCTATGACCATGTCTGACCGTATCGTAGTCATGAGTATGGGCAAGATGCAGCAGGTAGGCAGGCCTTATGATGTTTATACAAAACCTGTCAACCAGATGGTAGCGGATTTTATCGGTCTGGTAAACTTTATTCCGGCAACGGCCAAAGGCGACCGTGTATTTATGCAGGGTTATGAGGGCATGTCCTTCCCGAATCCGAAGAGGTTGTCTGGGGAAGCAGTGCTTGCAGTCCGTCCGGAAAACATTTCCATTTCCAAAACCGGCGGCATGGTGGAAGGCGTTATGCACCACCGCTTTTATATGGGTGACAGCATAGATTGCCGGGTAAAAGTTAAAGAGCACATGATCCGTGTGATCCATAAAGGCGCCAGGTACGACGATTATCATGAAGGGGACAAGGTGTACCTGGATTTCGATAACGTGATGACGTTTTCAAAAAATGAATAGACAGGAAACCTTATGAAGAAATTTTGTATCGCGTTTTTTGTTTTGATAACCGGATTAATTTTTGCCGGCTGCGGTATGCAGAAGCAGGAGCAGCCTCCGGAAGGGATTGTGCGGATCTGCAGCAGCATGAACCGGAACATTTCCGAAGCCCTGATCAATGGCTTTGCCAATAAGACCGGCATTGTGGTGGAATTTGATCCTCTGGTGGCAACGAGCCTGTCCCAGCGGCTTGAGCTGTTGGGAAACAGCAAAGTGGATGTGTGGCTGGGCGGTTCCGCAGAAGAATATTACATGGCAGGTGAGCGGGAGATGCTGGTCCCCTATCTGCCCGGAGGCGCCGCCGGTATTCCGCCCCAGTATATGGACCGGGACGGCCGGTGGATCCCGCTGACTGTGGATTATATCGCGCTGCTGAGTAACCGCAACAATATGCGGAGGCTGGGGATTGAAGAACCTGTGGCCTGGGAGGATCTGCTCCAGCCGGTTCTTCATAACGAGATCGTAATGGCGGATCCCACGACAGGGGGAGCGCCCTATGGGATGATCACTTCCTTATGGCAGCTGCGGGGCCGGGAGGAAGCGCTGCAGTTTGCAGGCAAGCTGCGGACACAGCAGGTAATGTATCTTCCAACGGAGGCCAAGGCCGGATATGAGGTGTATCTGGGCCGGAAAGCGGTGGCGGTGATGTCACTGCGTCACGCCTTGGCCCTGGAAAGAGAACACCGGTTCTTATACGCGACTCCGGTGCAGAACGGAAATAAAAATATGATTACAGCGGTTGCCATTCTGAAAAAAGGAGAAAATCAGAAGGCGGCGGCCCGCTTTATCGACTATCTTTTTTCTAAAGAGGCCGTGCGGATCATGCAAGAGCATGGTATGAGACCGCTTGCTGACGGGCTGCCGTCTGTAGGTGGTAATGCAAAGGTTCCCGGTTTGCTCCCCAATGATGACCTGGGCTGGATGGCCGGACGGAAACAGGAACTGATCAAAGAATGGCTGAATGCGAAATAAAAAGGTTTTTATAATATGGACAGCAATAATTTTCAGCGTTTAAAAAAAGTAAAATGCTTTCTGTTTGATATGGACGGCACAATTAATCTGGGAATGAAACTGATTCCCGGCATGGAAGGATTTTTTGACAAATTGAAGGAAGCCGGACGCTCTTATTATCTGGTGACGAATAATTCTTCCAAAGACCACGGGCATTATGTAAAAAAAATGAATGCCATGGGGGTTAAAGTGACGGCCGGTGAAGTGCTGATCTCCTCCGACGCGCTGGTGGCCCATCTGAACCGTGTGAGGCCGGGAGCGCGGCTGTTCGTGCTGGGAACGCCGGAATTAAAGGCTGTGATAAGAAATGGCGGCTTTACCCTGACCACCGGGCTGGAAGAAGAAACGGATTATGTGATCGTGGGCTTTGACCAGACCCTGACCTACGAGAACCTGACCATTGCCTGCCGCCTGATCGACAGAGGCGTGCCTTATATTGCCACCCACCCGGATGTGCGCTGTCCTATTGAGGGGGGCGAATATATTCCGGATACGGGGGCCTTCCTTGCCTGTATTAAAACCGCAACGGGCAAAGAACCGGAATGTATTACGGGAAAACCTTACGGCTATATGGTAGACACGGTTCTGGAACGTACCGGGTTGCAGAAAGAAGAGATCGCCATGGTAGGCGACCGGCTCATGACGGATATCCGGTTCGGAAAGGATAACGGTATCCTTTCGGTTCTGGTTCTCACCGGGGAAGCGACTCTGAAAGACGTGGAAAAGGGAACGGTAAAACCAGATATCATTCTGCCTCATGCCAAAGAAATATTGAAATATTTATAACAAACTCTGTAAAAAATATTGGCTGTAAAAAGAAAAAGGGAACATAAATAATCCTGTGGTTGACCCTCTTACAGCATTGTGGTCGAACCTGTAACCAGTCTGTGGTTTACCTGTAAATTTTCCTGTGGTCGGGC
>OMYP01000023.1 GCA_900315345.1 uncultured Selenomonadales bacterium
AAATGGTGGGCGCTAACGGGATCGAACCGCTGACATTCTGCTTGTAAGGCAGACGCTCTCCCAGCTGAGCTAAGCGCCCACATGGTGATCCACCGGGGGCTCGAACCCCGGACCCACTGATTAAGAGTCAGTTGCTCTGCCAGCTGAGCTAGTGGACCATAACGTGTTACTGGAATATTATAGAACAAAGAAAAAGGATTGTCAAGAATAACTTTCTGAGCAAAAAGAAAAATGCAGTCTGTTGTAAAAGCAAACTGCATTAAGAAAAAGCGAAATTTATTTCAGGAACTTTTTGTTGAATAGAGCCTCGTTTCCCCTAAAAGGAATAAACGCTTCAACGGGTCCAATGACGGCAGGGCCAAGGGCGCCCGGCGGGAAGTACATGGTGATTCCTTCGTAACCCCATGTCCATGTCAGAGGCGGTTCCCCGGCGTAATCTAGCCGGAACAGCTCGTCTACAATGGTCTTATAGTTGTCGTAATAAAACAGCTGCCGATCATTCTTGAATTTTTCCAAGGCAGTCTTCACATAATTTTCCCGGAACTCGTTCCGCTTTCCGGAAGCCAGCACATCATCCAGTGTAATGAATTCGCCGGTAACCGGGGCAAGGTTGTAGCAAGAAATATCGATGTTAGGCCGTGCGCCGCCCCGGTTCTGATAATACTCCACGTACAGACTCAGAATATTCCGGTCCAGATATTTCTGCCAGATCCTCTCTTCCAGCAGGAAATGCATATAGTCTTCCGGCCGGTGCTTCTTCAGTTCCACGGCATCGTTAAAGCTGGTTCGGGCATCATCCTCCATGCGGTAATTCCATTCTTCGTTATGCACCTGCTCCAGCTTTTTCGCCAGGGCCGGGAACTGGTCGGCATTCTCCACAATCAAGCGGGTGTAATCAGTAACGATGCAGACCTGCCCCTGAGGCGTCCGATATTCTTTTTTCTGTTGCTCCATACGGATCTCAGGCAGAATGTCTGCCCCAGACTCCGCAAAACAGGGCGCTGCGGCGCACAACATCACCAACGCTGCAACAAGGCTGATTACTAATTTTTTCATAATATAATGCCTCCTTTCCCCTGTCCGGTTAAAAAATCCGGCCTGCACCCCTGCAAGCCGGAAAAGAAACTGCCGCTCTTTCAGTCAGCGATCTCCAGTTTTTCCAGATTCCTGTACATGAAGTCCAGACGGTTAAAGCCAAAATCCAGATAATGCTGGATATGATCCGTATCCGTATTTTCTGGCCAGAATACGATGATCAGGTTTTTTCCTTCTACATTATAATTATAGCTGTCCGCCGTTTTCCGCCGGTTCATGAGCCCGTTAAACTGCTGCAGCACCGCCAGGCATTTCCGGGGATGGTATTTGCTTAAATCGTGGCCTACCACTTTTATCATCATAAAATGTCCGGGGGGTACGGCGATGACGCCTTTATAATCAATACCGGCCGTTTCCGAATAATGATTGATGATATACACATCATTTCCTGTTGCAGTGTCCACCATCACCTCATAGGGAATATTTTTCCCATCCAGCCAGTTCTTTACATCTCCAATAGTTATCATCAGCCTTCGTCCTCCTCCTCTTCCGGCAACGACTGTAAAATGCTGCGCCTTTGGTAGTACGCAGTTTTCATTTCTACAACTTATTATAATATATTCTTGAAACCCTAACAAGCATTCTTTACTACGCATCGGTAAAAAATTCAGCGGGCCGGGGAAACACTGCGGCGTCTTTTTTCTTCCCGCAGCCCCTTCCGTTTCACGTGAAACAAAACCTGCGTTTTGCAGAAAAGCCGTGATTTTTCTATTGCAAATTGCCTGTTACTTTCCGTATAATTTATAAGGAACAGTAATTCAATGAATTTGCACGATATTAAAAAACAATGGCATTTTTTCTGAAAAGGACTGTCTGACATGAACAAGGAAACCCAACAGCAAAATCCGCCGGCGGAAAAGCATGTGCGCAGAAAACATTATGCCGGCCGCTACCCGAAAAAGTTTGAAGAAAAATATAAAGAATTAAATCCGGAAAAATACGGCGGAGAAATTGCAGACCACGTCACTGCCAAGGGCAACACGCCTGCCGGCACCCATATTCCCATCATGGTGAAGGAAATTTTAGATTTTCTCCAGATCAAACCGGGGCAAACCGGCTTTGACGCTACACTGGGCTACGGCGGTCACACCCGGGCCATGCTGGAACAGCTTCAGGGCAAAGGGCACATCCATGCTACGGATGTGGATCCCATTGAGTCGGAAAAAACGAAGCAGCGTCTTTTGGATGCCGGCTTCGGGGAAAACATCCTCACCATCCATCACATGAACTTTGCCGCCATTGATAAAATTGCCGCCGAAGCGGGACCTTTCGATTTTATTCTGGCGGACCTGGGCATTTCATCCATGCAGCTGGATAATCCTGCCCGGGGCTTTTCCTATAAAGTGGACGGTCCCTTAGACCTGCGCATGAACCCCCTGCGGGGAATTTCCGCAGCACGGCTTCTGAAAAAACTTTCCCGGGATGAAATGGAAGGCATGTTCGTTGAAAACGCGGATGAACCCTATGCCGAAGAAATCGCCCGACAGATTTTTACCGATCTGAAAAAGGGCGTTCCCATCAACACCACAAAAGAACTGTACGGGGAAATCGAAAAAGCCCTGTTCTTCCTTCCCGGAATTGAACGGAAGGACGCCGTAAAAAAAAGCTGCGCCAGGGTGTTCCAGGCTTTGCGCATCGATGTGAACGGGGAAATGGAAGCCTTGTACGCGTTTCTGGAAAAACTTCCTTACGCTTTATCTCCCGGCGGCCGCGTGGCCATCCTCACCTTCCATTCGGGAGAAGACCGTCTGGTAAAGAAAGCTTTTAAAAAATATTTAAATGAAGGTATCTTCAGCGAAGCCGCCCGGGACGTGATCCGACCTTCCGGGGAAGAATGCTTTACAAACCCAAGGGCAAAATCCACTAAACTGCGCTGGGCCATAAGGGCATAAAGGTTGATTCATCCGTAACAGGATTTTCGGGAAACAGAAGCACTGTTCGTTACACTTTCTATTAATTTTTCTATCAGGCCGGGCTTTTATAAAAATCTGTAACGCTTTTAACACTTTCCATTAAAAAATTCCTGATATTTTTTTCTTTTCGTTCTTTCGTTGACAACTTTTTTGGGGAGGCATAAAATATTTTAGATACCTTCGTCAAAAAAGACTGAGAAAAATTTAACGGGTACAGTTAAAAATTGATTTTAAAGAAGCTGATGAATCAGCGTTCCCGTTTTATTTTTATACTCAACACCGGCCGAAAATTTTCTGTGATATTTATCCGGCCAACAAATTTTTCCATTATTTTATTTTTTATTTCATGAGGAAAGAGGTCTACCACTATGCGAAGCGATTTAGTAAAAAAAGGATCCACCCGCGCAGCCCATCGCTCTTTATTTTATGCACTGGGATTCAGCGACGAAGATTTAAAGAAACCGATGATTGCAGTCGTAAATGCGCAAAATGAAATTATTGCCGGTCACGCCCATCTGGACGACCAGGCAAAAATGGTAAAATACGGCATTCTGGCAGCCGGCGGCGTGCCTGTGGAAGTTCCTGCTATCGGCATCTGCGACGGCATTGCCATGGGCCACGAAGGTATGAAATATCCCCTGGCCAGCCGCGAACTGATTGCTGACAGCGTAGAAGCCCTGGTTAACGGGCATGCCTTTGACGGCATGGTCATGATTCCCAACTGCGATAAAATCGTGCCCGGCATGCTGATGGCCGCTTTACGCCTGAACATCCCCACAGTATTTTGCAGCGGCGGGCCCATGCTTCCCGGTCGTTATGAAGGAAAAGATATATCCATTTCCCAGACTTTCGAGGCGGCAGGCCGCTTTGAAGCCGGAAAAATCAATAAGCAGGAACTTTCCTGCATAGAGCGGAGCTCCTGCCCCGGCTGTGGCAGCTGCGCCGGTTTATTTACCGCCAACACCATGAATTGCCTCACAGAAGTATTGGGAATGGGATTGCCCGGCAACGGAACGATTCCCGCCGCCTTCCAGGGTGCCAGGGCCCGTCTTGCCAAAAAAGCCGGTGAAACAATTGTGCGGCTGGTGAAGGAACAGGTGCTGCCCCGCGATATTATGACCATGAATGCATTTAAAAACGCAATTACAGTGGATATGGCTATCGGCGGCTCTTCCAACACCGCCTTGCATCTGCCGGCCATCGCCCACGAAGCAGGTCTTAAACTGCCTTTATCCCTGTTCGACAAAATTTCCAAAAAGACTCCGTACCTGACCAAACTCAGCCCCGGCGGTTCCCACCATATGATCGATTTGGAAGAAGCCGGCGGCATTACCGCTGTAATGAACGAGCTTTCAAAACTCGGCCTGATTAATAAAGGCTGCAAATCCGTAACCGGAAAAACCATCGGCGCGCTCATAAAAAACGCAAAAATTCTGCGTCCGGATGTAATCCGTACCGTTGAAGATCCCTACCGGAAGACAGGCGGTATCGCCGTATTAACCGGCAACATCGCACCCCATTGCTCCGTAGTCAAAGAAAGCGCCGTTGCGGAAGAAATGCTGGTTCACTCCGGTCCCGCCCGTGTATTTAACTCGGAAGACGAAGCGATCAAAGCCATTTGCAGCAAAAAAATCAACAAAGGCGACGTTGTTGTTATCCGGTATGAAGGGCCCAAAGGCGGCCCGGGCATGCGGGAAATGCTGAATCCTACCTCGGTACTGGCCGGCATGGGCCTTGACAAGGATGTCGCCCTGCTGACTGACGGACGTTTCTCCGGCGCGACCCGGGGTGCCTGCATCGGGCATATTTCCCCGGAAGCCCGGGAAGGCGGCAATATCGCATTAATTGAAGAAGGCGATATCATCGAGATCAACATTCCTAACCGCACGCTGAATGTGAAAGTTTCGGATAAAGAACTGGAAAAACGCCGCGCTAACTGGAAATGCCCGCCGCCCAAAGTAAAACACGGTTACCTGGCCCGTTACGCCGCACTGGTATCTTCGGCCGCTGAAGGCGCCATCCTTCGTGCCCCCGGTGAAGAAGATTAATTTAGTTATAATCTTAAACATCAACTAAAAGATCTGTATTAATGCGGTTATAAACAGAACAATTATTAAAAAAACCTGTACAAAACAAGGCTTGTCCTTTGTTTTTGTACAGGTTTTTATATTAATGATCAAATTACTTTTCCTGTTTACTTCCCAGAGCCCGCAACCTGAAAGTTTTCCGGTACGTTTCTGAAAAAACGCCTACAACAGCCACCAGTGCAAGCAATCCCCACAGCATGGAACCGGCCTGGCTCCACTCGTAATGGTTCATGGCAAGGACCAGCGTGGTTCCGATTCCTCCGGCCCCCACCAGACCTAACGCAGCGCTTTCCCGCAGGTTGATATCCAGCCGGTACAAAACGGCAGACACGTAGTGAGGCAAAAGCTGTGGCACAAGCCCCCACCGCAGGGCGGGAAGCAGCGGCGTTCCCATTGCCCGCAAAGCCTCATAAGGCCTAAGATCGATGCTGTCAACAGCAATAAGAAATCGTTTTGCAAGAAAACCTACACTGCAAACAGTCAGGGTCAGCACTCCGGCAAAGGCCCCGGGGCCCGTCACCCGGATCCAAAGCAGGCCGAATACCAAAACGGGAACCGCCCGAAAGAGAAGCAAAAGCATCCGCACAGGAAACGCAGCTTTCCCAAAAATGCGAAAGCTGGCGAAAACAGAAAAGAACAACGCACAAATCGTTCCCCCCACCGTTCCCAGAAAAGCGATGCAGAAGGTTTCATACAGCAGGGCCGGAACGTCGCCGCTCTGTAAAGAGCAAAGCATTGTAACATCCGGAGATACAACGCCAGCCAATATAGATTGGAAGGCTTTCCAGTTCATTTTCTCCGGCGTTTTTTCAAGCAGGAAAAAGAGTCCGCAAATTACTGAAAACAATAAAAAAGTAATTTCATATCCTCTTACCATTCCTGCCTTTTCATCCCGCAAATTTTTACGCAGAAATTCACTCAGGTATTCTGCTCCGGACACAACAATATACAACGCGCACAGCATCATGCCAACCTTGGGATATTCCCGCCAGGCAAGCTTTTCATTTAACAAAAGCCCGATGCCCCCAGCTCCGACAAAACCCAGCACCGCCGCATTCCGCACGTTGGATTCCAAAAGGTACAAAAGGTTGGAAATATATCCGGGCAAGACCTGTCGCCAGACCGAAGACAGAAAAGCCTTCAGCCTTCCCCCACCGGTAAATTCCAGCGCCCGGGCTGTTCGCAGGTCCGCATTTTCGCTGTCTTCGTACCCTAACCTTGTTAACACAGCCCCCGTAGAAACCGTAATGGCTGCTACGCCGGGCCATACCCCTAATCCAAATAAAAAAGTACAAAGCAGCGCCAGTATCAGTACCGGAATACAGCGAACCAGATGTACCGCTGTTTTAATTCCTGCCCGCAGCGCGTTGTTACGGTTCACATACGAATTGCACAGAACAGTACCGGCAAATCCGATGAACGCGCCCAGTCCGGTTCCCATCAATGAAATAAAAAGTGTGTCACGCAAGGGTGCTAAAACCTGAGTTAAAAACTGCGTATCCGGTGGGAACATTTCCCCTGCCATGGAAAAGAAACGACCGCCCCGTTCCCATAACAGCCACAGGGAAAAATCCGTCTGCAGGATGGACATGACCAGGCAGCCAGCAAATATAAAACCTTTGACAAAAGTTCCTTTACTCATCATACACCCCGTACACAGCCGCAAAATCTTCGTCACTCCAGTCAGAAGCTGGCGCGTCTTTCACCAACAGGCCCTGCCGCAGCCCTACAATCTGTTCCGCATACTGCAACGCCTGCCGGGTATTGTGGCTGTTCATGACAACGGTTAGATTCTGCTCCTGTTGCAATTTTTTCAACAACGAAAGAACCTGATCCGCAGTAGCCGGATCCAGGGACGCCACAGGCTCGTCTGCCAGAATGACCCGGGCCTGCTGCATCAGTGCCCGGGCAATAGCAACCCTCTGTTTTTCACCGCCACTGAGGGTAGATACAAGAACCTCTGCTTTATCTGTCAGGCCTACCTGGGCAAGGGCTTCTCCGGCTTTTTCCATATCCTGTTCCGAAAACCATCCCGTCAGCACCCGCCATAAAGGTATCCGGTACAAGGCGCCGTTCAATACATTTTGCAGTACCGTAGATTCTGAAACAAGGCAAAAATCCTGATAAATGACCGCGATCTTCTGCTGAAGCCTCCGCAGCTTTTTCCCGCTGCACTCCGAAAGATTTTCCCCGTCCACAAAAACCCTTCCCTGCTGAGGAACAACCATTCCGTTAAACAGTTTCAGCAGCGTAGTTTTTCCCGCGCCGCTGCGTCCCACCACCGCAACGAAGCTTCCCTCTTTGATTTGCAGGGAAACCTGCTGCAGCACCGGTTTTTCCTTATTAAATTGGTGGGAAACATTTTGTAATTCCAGCATTGGAAAACCTCACCTTGGCAAACAACTTCCGGCCAAACTTCCTGTCCGGTTCTTTTACTTCTTCTTTCCTTTCAGCTCATTCTGCACGCGCCGCTCATCGTCATACAATTTGGATTCTGCTGGCGCATATCCTTTATGACCTAACACCTTCAGGGCCTCCAGACCCTCTTTCGTTTTGCCGATTTCAATCAGGGAATCCCCGAAGGCTTTCCGGAATTCCGGATTCTGCATTATTTTCGATGCTTTGCTTACGCAGACCGTATCATTATAAATGGCGTCGGTCACGCCCACTATTCCCGTCTGATTCCAAATGGAATCCGTGCCGCCCAGCTTTACCTGCCAGTTCTTTTCATTTCTGGTACGAATGTGGGAAAAAGCCACGGCAATGTCCGCCTGTTCCGAAGCCAGCCGGGCCAGAGAAGTGGTGTAGGATTCCGCCTGCACAACATGGGCCAGGTCCGCAATGGTCTTTCCGTATTGCTTCTTCAGATACAGGGAAGGATACAGATATCCAGAAGCTGAAGCCGGGCTCATTACCGTCCAGGTCAGGTTATTCAGCTCTTCCCATGTGGGTTTTTCTCCCTTTTTCACCTTTTCCAGCAGGGCCCGTCCTTTCGGAGAAGGACCCGTCACCAGCACCGAACGGTAATAGGTCACCAGGTTATCGGTAAATTTTTCCGGTTCCCCGTTGTTCCAGATTTTTAAATCCGTTGTGTCCTTATTGAGCCCCTGGCGCAGGGCTGTCAGCAGCACATCGGTTTCCTTATCAAACAATACATAGGTTGCGCCGGACATGAAGCCTGCATCGGCGCTGCCTGCCGCTAACGCTTCCCCTACCGCGCTGTAGGAAGTGCCTACGTTCATGGTGATCTTTTCTACCGTAAAACCTTTTTCCTTCAGCTTTTTCTGCAATAATCCGCTTAAAGGCCCGGTCACCGTTTTAATGGTCTCCGCATCCTGATAGGGCGAAAGGGCTACCTTCAATTCTTTAATATTTTTATCTGAAGCAGCTTCTTTCTTTCCGGTTCCCCCGCAGCCTGTCAGCAACCCGGCGCAGATACAGAAAAGCATACAGAACACGAATAATTTTTTCATTGCAAGTTCCTCCCCAAAAAAATAAGTGCGATACCATATCGCACCTTTAGATTTCAAAAGCAAAATGCTCAGATGCGATATGCATGAAATCGTATTTCACTTTAAAAAATTATGCGGCAAATCTTTTTTCGTTAAAACAATTTTAGCTAAAACTTTTTTTGCCGTAAATAATTTTAAAGCTACGGTTCTTCATGCAAACCGGCGGTCGATGATCTCTGGCATCCTCTCAGCCCGGCACACGGGCTCCCTCGCATTTTGGCTTTTGAAAATATTCTGACTGGCTGCCTGAACAGCATTTGTGAAACAATAAAAAATTTCTGACGCAACAAGCAACCGTTAATTATTCATACGGGACCAGGGCGCTCCCCCAGGTCCGCTGCCATTTGTATTTTTTAATCGCAGATCCGTTTGTTTCAGTGTGAAACTTCACAACCAAATAACGCAGAATCAGCATTTCCTTAAATGCAGTCACAATGCATTTGCATTTTCTTAATTATAATTGTTTCACGTGAAACAGGCAAGGTAAAAATTTTTGGCCAGCAATTTTTTCTTCATATATTTTTTCTCAGGCTATACATCAGAAACGAAAGCGACTTCACAAAAATTAAAATACGCCCGGACAATTTTTCGCCCGGGCGTTTCGTGTAAAGCCTGTGTAATTTAATAAATTATTTCAGCACGCCGATTTCTTTGTAATATTTTGCAGCGCCGGGATGCAGGGGAATGTTGGCAATATCTTTCACCGCATCCGCCGGTTTCAGGCCTTTCAGGTTTTTCTGGGACTGGCCTAATTCGTCAATGTGTTCCCAGAAGGATTTGGTCATCTGGTAAACCGTATCTTCCTTCAGGTCGTGGCGGCAGAACATAACCATTTTAATGGCCGAAGTGTTGACGGCTTCTTTCTGGTTGGGATAGGTGCCTGCGGGAATGGTGTATTTTACGTACCAAGGATATTTTTCCTGCAGCTTTTTAATGATATCGTCGCTAATATTGATCAGATGGCAGTTGGCAGTAAGAGCCTGGGAAACAGCGGACGCGGGAGCGCCGGACATGATCCACGCACCGTCGATGGTGCCGTTCTGCAGCATATCGGCCGCGCCGCCAAAGGCGATGTATTCCGCTTTGATTTCATCCGGGAATTTAATGCCGGCAGCGGTAAAGTGGGTCTGGCATTCGTTATATACGGAAGAACCGGCGGAAGCCACGGCAAAATGTTTGCCCTTCACCCCTTCCAGGGAAGTGATGCCGGATTTATTGGTTACAACTACCTGGTTAGGATTCAGATACAGACCGGCAATGGCTTTCAGATCTTTATACGCATGGCCCTTAAAGCTGTCGGTGCCGTTCATGCACTGATAGGCGTTGCTGCTGATGGCGATGGAAACCTGGGCTTCCCCTTCGGAAACCATGTTCAGGTTGGCGATACCGCCGGCAGACGCCTGGCTGGCAGCATTAACTGTGGGAACCGTCTTGTTCCAGTTGTTGGTAATGGCCGCCCCAACCGCGTACAATGCGCCGGACGCAGAAGCCGTCGGGAAATTGATCTTCACTTTTTCAGTAGCAGCCGCAGGCGCTTTCTTCGGCGCTTCCGCTTTCTTTTCTCCGCCACCGCAGCCTGCCAGAGCCCCTACCATGAACATGGCTGCCAAGGATGCGCTCAACACGCGTTTTAAGGATTTTCTCATATTTCTTCTCCCCCTTAAAATAAAACTTTCGGAAATCCAACGTAAATCCATTGCGCCCCGCATTAACTTCCCGTGAACATTTTCGTCAGACACGCAAATCTATTTACCAGGCATTTCCTTATCATAATTTTCCTCCCGGAAAATTAAAAGACCAACACGATTTTTCGATTCCCCTGCCTTGCAAAGAGCAAGAACCTCTAACTTTACTCCACACGTAATAAAACACAATGCGCTATTTGAAAACAACTTCTGCTGCTTACGTGCATGTATATATTATACTCTATTTTTCCCGGCGAATAAACTGGAAAATACCTACCGCCACCAGGCAGCCCAGCCCGATTAAATCCGTGAAGGCTCCCGGATACAGCATGGCCGGCGCGGCCCCGATCAGCAGGATCCGTTCCCCAATATTACATTTGCGGACCAGCCAGCCTTCCAGCCCTGCAACCAGGGAAACCGTCCCTACCGAGGCGGTAAAAACAGCCCACAGGGTAGTCGTCAGGGCTGCAGTCTGGTCCACACCGATCAGCAACACCGGGTTGTCCAGGAAAAAGAACGGAATAATAAAACCGATAAGCCCCAGCCGCACGGCCCAGATTCCCGTTTTCGTCTGGTCGGAGCCGGCAATGCCGGAAGCTACATAAGCACTCATAGCCACCGGCGGCGTGATATTGGAAAGGCAGGCGTAAATCAAGCAGAAAAGATGAGATGTTAACGCCAGCACGCCGGCCTTGATCAGCACCGGCACCGCCACCGCCTGCACGATAACATAGGCTGCCACCCCGGGCACCCCCATGCCTAAAATCGTAGACATGATCATGACCAGAAGGCCCGTTACATAAATGTTATCATTGTTGATCACGTTCAGAATCAAATAGCCCATGTTCAGGCCCATACTGGTCAGGGTAACCGTACCGATGATGACGCCGATGATCACGCAGCAGACCCCTACGGAAATTGCACCCTTGGATCCTTCTACCGTAGCTTCCAGGATTTTCCCGAAAGTCATGCGGGTCTCTTTCCGCAGCCAGCTTGCAGCAATGGTGGCGAAAATAGCGATCACCGCTGCATACAACGGCGTATATCCTGCAAACATCAGGGCAATCAAAACAACCAGAGGAATCACCAGATGCCCCTGCTCTTTCAACACTTTCACTGCGTCCGGAATATTTTCCTTCGACAAACCGGAAAGTCCCAGCCGTTTGGCTTCAAAATGCACCGACATCAGAAGCCCCAGATAATACAGGAAGGCCGGCACGATGGCCGCCAGCATAACTTTAGTATAACTCAGATTTAAAAATTCCGCCATGACAAAGCCAACGGCGCCCATGATCGGCGGGCAGAACTGGCCGCCAGTAGAGGCCACCGCTTCCACCGCCCCGGCAAATTCCTTCCGGTACCCGGTGCGCTTCATAAGAGGAATGGTAATGGTCCCCGTGGTAGCCACGTTGGCAATGGCGGAACCGTTGATCATACCCATCAACGCCGAAGCAACCACCGCCACCTTGGCAGGTCCCCCCGGGGTCTGCCCCACCAGCGTCAGGGAAAAATCATTGATAAACTTCGAAAAGCCGCTGTGCTTTAAAAACGCGCCGAACACCACAAACAGGAAAATATAGGTAGCCGACACACCGATACCGGTGCCCAGCACCCCCTGGGTTCCCCAGAACTGTGTTACCAGCACCCGCTTCAGGGTAAACCCGTTATGACCCAAAAGCCCCGGCAAAAATTCGCCGAACCAGTTGTAACCCAAAAATATCAAAGCCAGAATCGCCAGATTGCCGGAAGCCCTCCGGGCTGCTTCAAACACAACCAACAGCGCAACGGCAGCAATGCCCACCTCAAAGGAATCCACCCGCCCCCCTGTCTGGGCAATGCGGGTAAAATTGGTAATCAGGTAACCGAAGGAACCGGTTCCCAGCAAAATCAACAAAATGTCCCAGACCGGCGGCAGCTTCCGCACCCGTTTTTCCTTTTTATATGTGGGGAAAAGCAAAAACGTAAACAGCAGCAGGAAAATACAGTGGAAGGCCCGTAAATTGATGGCGCTGATAGCTCCCAGTGTGGTGAAGTACAACTGGAACACCGTCCAGACGCAAAGAAGGACTACGATGATCTTGCTCATGGGCCCCAAATACGTCCGCATCCGGGAATCCGCTTCTTTTTCTTCCAGCAGTTCCTGGGCCTTTTTGTCCAGCTCCGCCTGTGTCAGAGCTCCCTCTCTCGTTTTTTCCGCCGCTGCATCCGCAACTTTTTTCCCCTGCATAATAAAACACAAATCCTTTCTTCAGGAAACGGCATTCGTAAAAACCGCTGCTTTACTAACGTCCTGCATCCACTGCCCGACGAGCCTGCAATTCTTTAAAGTAACACCGTTTCTCAGTTAAACACGCCGAAGGCCTGTAAGAATAAAACAAATAATAATACCGGTGTAATATATTTTACCATAATCCGGTACATATTTTTCCGCCCGAATTTATATTTTCCCTGTTCAATTTCTTCAATGATCCAGTCCGGGCCAACCACCCAGCCGATGAGCAGGCATTCCCCGATGGCTACCAAAGGCATGAACACAATGTTGCTGATATAATCCATCAGGTCCAGGATCTGGGCCACCGCACCATTAGGCAACGGCAGTTCGAAATAAGCCACATTGTAACCAAGGCACACGATAATGCCGCCGATCATGGCATATGCGCCAATCAGTAAGGTAGACTTGGAACGGTTCCAGTTAAACTGGTCCATAAAGCTTGCCACGATAGCTTCCATTACAGATATAGCCGAAGTGAGGGCGGCAAAGGTTACCATTACAAAGAACACAATGCCTACCAACGTTCCGGCGCTGCCCATGGCCGCAAAAACTTTGGGCAGGGAAATAAACATCAGGGAGGGACCCGCCGACATGCCTTCCTTACCCATAAACGTATACACAGCGGGAATGATCATAACACCGGCCATAAAAGCGGCCAGCGTATCGAACAATTCAATGTGGTTGATGGATTTACTCAAATCCACATCCTTTTTGGCGTAGGAACCGTAGGCGATCATAATGCCCATGGCCACAGAAATGGAATAGAAAAGCTGCCCCATGGCATCCATCAATACATTCAGGAATTTGCTGAGAGTGATCCCTTCCAGGTTGGGAACCGTATAAACCAGAAATCCTTCCAGCCCGGTACGGGTCACGCCGGATGCATCCGTATGGCTTAATGTCAGGGAATACACGGAAACGCCAACTATCAGCAGGAAAAAGACCGGCATCATCACCTTGCTGTATTTTTCAATGCCCTTCTCCACCCCCAGGAAGATGACGAACATAACCGCCGACATGAATACTACAAACCAGAAAATCGGCTCCCCTATGCTGGTGATAAAGCCGGTGAAGTATTTGTCCCCGGCAGCATCCAGGCCTGCGCCGGTCATAAAGGCCGCCATATATTTCAGTACCCAGCCGCCGATAACGCAGTAATAGGGTAAAATCAGTACCGGCACCAGACAGGCCAGCACGCCGATGACGCCGCCCCGTTTATGCAGACGGGAATAAGCGGTCAACGGACCCTGCCGGGTCTTACGGCCAATGGCAATTTCCGAAGAAAGCAGCGTATAGCCAAAGGTAGCCACTAATAACAGATAACAAACCAAAAACAGTCCCCCGCCATCCCGGGCCGCCAGAAACGGGAAGCGCCAGATATTTCCCAAGCCAATGGCGCTGGCCGCCGAAGCCAATACAAATCCAAGGGTGCCGGTAAAATTATTTCTTTCTTTTTCCTGATCCAAAATCGTGTCCTCCGGGTATCTATAAATCTCTGTTGCGCAACATGTTTTCACAAATATTTCACAACAATATCCTACATTATAATATGAAATTCCCATTTCAGCAATGTATATTTAGAATGAAATACAGATTTCAAGCAGGATTTTAACTAAAATAGAAAAACGCAGATAAAACCGAAATGAAATCTTCATAGATATTTTTACACAGATATTTTATAATATAAATGAAAAGCATAAATTTTTCCGCCCCATCAGTAGACAGAATTTAATTCCAACGTGCTATGCCAGAAGCTTTCACCCATTTTGCCGGAACAATTTTCGTTATTGCCGAAATATTTCTTTATTATTTTAGTCAGTAATCGGGAGGAACAGATCATGAAACGGTTTCTTATGCTATGCCTTGCAGTGTTGCTTTGTTTCCATTTTTCCGGCTGCCTCTTCGATGAATATTCCTCCTCCGAACGCAGCAAGCTGATCAAAGAGGGAGAAAAAGTTTTCAAAGAATACCTGGCAAAAAAACATCCCGATGCAAAAATTACGGAGATGAAAGAGATCGCCTATCTGGGAAAAAATAACCAGTTCCAGCTGACGGAATTTGCAGAAGGGAAATGGAAGACCGGCAACGAAGAGTTTTTATTTGCCATCAATACAAAAACCGGAGACATTTACACTTCCGAAAAGACCAAAGAATTTAAAGAAAAAATTGCAGGCCATGTGAATTCCCTCCTTGACCTGCAATGGACTGCGGTAAAGGCAGACGTGTATCCCAACACACTGCTTCCCCTGAAGCCCTTAAATCCTGACAAGCCGCCCAGAGACGACCATCCCATTACCTTACGGGGCATGTTGCCCGCTGCCATCCCGGACATGGACGCTTATGTAAAAACCGCTTTGGAAAATCCGTCTCTGCAGCTTTCCCTCCGCTTTTTGTTCACCGGCAAGCCGTTACAGCCGGACGCCGCTGCAACCCATGCGGCAACCGGGTTTTCCGACCGGGTATCTATAGAACTGCAGCGATATCCCGATTCCCTGAAACCTGTCATCGAAAATGTTAACCAGACTCCTGACAGAATCGATCCCAAATGGCCCCGCAACGGATACGCCTGCCTGGCGGAAGAAACCCTTATAATTAACGGCCCTGACAGCACTTACCAGAAATGGGCCGATTACCATTTTAACGGCAGCGTCCCCATGACGGTTCATTACCCGGCTTACACACAACGCAATGCAAAAACAAAAGACGCTTCAATTAAAAAAGAAGAAAAATTTGTAACTGCAGGAAAAGATTTGCAGATTACAGAAAAAGATTCCGGCTTTGAATTCCTTACCGCAAACAATCAAGAACTTAAATTCTATGTTTTCATAAATGACCTGACTTCCGTGGAAAACGTAAAAGAAATTGCGGAGCGTAACCGGAAATTCCACGACGCCGCCTTTAACGAAAGCCGCTGGCATCCTGTGCTGGACCGCTGGACCGTAGGCATTAAAGAAGAAAGCAGAAACCAGATTTATTCCCTGCAGCAAAAGGATCTGATTATTGTAGGGAAAGCAGCGTTAGAAAAACTGCCTGCTAAAAAGAAAAACACATAATTGACAAATTCTGTTGCTATAATTATTAAAATTGAAACTGTATCCCTGTCAATTTATTTCGGCAATAAATTAGCCGAACCCATTCCTGTTGCCGCAGTTTGACCAATCTGTTTAAAGTTTAAAGCAAACATACAGTATTATTTAAAAACCTCGGAGGAACTTACCATGAAAAAAACAGCCATTGCCGCCACTATGATTATCGCTTCCGTCCTTTCCGTAAACGCATTTGCAGCCACATCCCCGGATTTTAAAATCCTTCCTTCCATGGAAGGAACCAAAATTATGGCCGCAGAGCAGACGGATAAAGACAGCCCCGCTACTACGGAAACCAAACCGGGAAAAGTTGAAAAAGCCACTTCCATGGATCTGGTACTGATTTTGGATAAATCCGGCTCCATGTACGGACTGGAAAAGGACACCATCGGCGGCTTCAACTCCATGCTGGACAAGCAACGGGAATCTGATTTGGCCGTAAAGGTGACCGCCGTTATGTTCAATAACGAAGTTTCCACCATTTACGACCGCACCGCCTTAGGCGAAGTCAAAAACATTACGGAAAAAGAATACACACCACAGGGCACCACTTCCCTGCTGGACGCAGTAGGAAACACCCTGTCCAAAATGAAAGCATTGCCGGATATCGAAGCCAAAGGCAACAAAGTGCTGGTAGTCATCACCACCGACGGCATGGAAAATTCCTCCAAAGAATGGACCTACGACAAAGTAAAGAAACTGATCTCCGAACTGCAGGAACGGAATTTTGAATTCGTATTCTTAGGCGCCAACATCGACGCGGCCAAAACTGCCGAAACCATTGGCATCAAAAAACAAAACGCCATGAAATACAAAAACACCGGTGCCGGCGTAAAAGCCAACTTCCGGGCAGTCAACGCCATGGTTGCCGACTACGCAAGAACCGGCAGCATGGAATCCCAGGAATGGAAAAAGGAAGTAGAAGAAGACAAGTAACATTTCCCGGGAAATGGAAAAAAGGAAAACATAATAAGGAACTTACGTCCTGTAAAAAATCAAACCGCTGAAACCTGTACAACACTGGTTTCAGCGGTTTTAGTATGCAAAAAAATTAGAACCCTTCGTATAACTCATCCGTCATCCAATTTGCAATTTTCATGGCCCTTATATCTTATTCACAAAGCTCATTTCATTTACCTATGCATATAAAGTTATAACGCTTGGGTTTTCAACCTTTTATAGTTTTTCAAATTCGTCAGACAATGCTTTCATCTTATTTTTATAAATTTTAATATATTTAGGCAGTTCGTTTTTAGATTTACATAAAGAGAAATAATGGAAAAGATTACTAAAGATAAGAATTTATGTCTGAAATTTTTCTTAATTTTATTTTTAACCTTGTATTTTTAATTTTATTAACGTATAATTATTCCTAATATGGGAGAATTTCATGCCATGGCATTCAGGATGTCATGGCATGTGGTCCTCCCTTCGTTTTACGCGGACAAGCACTGCCGCGGAAATATTTTCCAGTAAACGGAGGGATTACTTTGCCTGAAAAACAAATGCAAAAAAATGCAACAGATTATTTGGAACCCCTGACGTTCCACATCATTGACGCCCCCATGGGATCCGGGAAAAGCTCTGCCCTGATCCGAAACATTAAAGAGAACTGGCATTACAAAAAAGAAACTGATATACGATTTATCGTTTTCGTTGCCTCGGTGAAAGAAAGGGACGAACGGTTCCTGCAAGAGTTGGACGCAAAGCCGCCGCCCTGTGAGCCTTACTGCAAAAGTATTCTGGGACTTATCGCCCGGGGCGAAAACATCGTAACCACCCAGTCCCTGTACAACATTTTTAATGAAGAAACCATCGAGGCGTTTCATCAAAGCCCTTATACTTACATTGCGTACTTTGATGAAATACCTCCCCTGTTCCACGGCGCTTCAGGGGGCCGGTCCCAGAAGGACGGCGGCATCCTTACCCGTTTCGGCTCCAAAGATGTGCGGCTCATGCAACAGGAACGCATGATCCTGCTGAAAAACGGGAAAATCCATTATAATCCGGCCTGTGAATACCATCAGCGCTCACCGGAGCGCAATGTGTTCGACGCCATCCGTGACCTGAACAGCCGCTGCAACCTGTTTCCCTACGGAGAGCGGGACGGATTTTTTACCGGCATCGTCGCCTTCACCCGGCGGGAACTGTTTGCCTGTTTCCGGGAATGCTGGTTCTGCTCCTACCTTACCGGCGACAGCATGCTGGCCAACTACTGCGCCAAAAACCACATTGACATGGTTTATTACCATATCGAAGAGGGCCGCATCGTACGTAACCCCGAGGGCGCTTACATGGAAACCTATCCGGAAGGACTGGAACGGCTGGTCATTTTAGACGACAGACGTTTCAATATGGAAAACAGTTTGTCCAAGGAAGGATACCGGAAACTGTCCCGAAGCAGAGACGGTGAAGAGCTGAAACAGCTGCAGACAAGTTTACGTTACGCCTACGAATTTATGAAGGAGCGGGGCGTACGAAGCAGCTCCTTCCTTTTTACCACGTTCAAAGACTACAAAGAACTTTTGGCCAGCGACGGCAGGCACTACCCAACCATGAAACGGTTTCTGCCCTGTAATGCCAAAGCCACTAACGAATACAGTCACTGCACCGGCGTTGCCTATTTGTGCAACCGCTATTTTGACGTAAACTGCACCAACTACCTGTCCCAACTGGCAGAGGAAGAACAAAACCCCCGGCTGCGGTTCAATAACGACACCTTTGCCCTGTCGGAACTGCTGCAGTTCATTTGGCGATCCAACCTGCGGGTAAAAAATTCGGAGCAACCCGTTTACGTTTACATTCCGGACCGGCGCATGCGGGAGCTGTTGTATGGTTTTATAGAAAAAGCTAAAATGAATCGCAGGAAACGTTGCAGTTAAAATGACCGTTACATATGGCGTTACATGTAACGTTACATACCGTTACATGCGGCGTTACATCACCATTACATGTAGCGTTACAGGCCATTACATGCGGTGTTACGTGACCGTTACATATAGCGTTACATAACCGTTACATGCAGCGTTACAGAGCGTTACATGCGGTGTTACGTGACCGTTACATGCAGCGTTACAGAGCGTTACATGCAGCGTTACAGAGCGTTACATGTAACGTTACAGATCGCGTTACAAAACGTTACATGCAACGTTAAAAAAGAATTCAGACTTAAAAATAGCAAACCATTACAAAAAAGTTCGGGTGTTTTTACGCCCGAACTTTTTGCATGAAGCCGCCTATAATGCGGGTTTTCGTCATGTGGCTTTATAGTTAAATAGCTCATTTGACTGCTATGCTTTTTGTTTTAAATTGATTGCAAGCAATGATTGTTTGTATTTGTCTTATAGCTTATGGCTTATGGCTTATTGATTATAATGAATTATATGAAAATTATAAGCAATTATAAATTATAATTATAATTATAATTATTATAAATTGTTATAATTATGATTATAATGTTATTTCATAAGCTATCATATGCTTTTATAATTATAAGCAAATAATTTTTATTTTTTTGACGCGCGATGGGTGCGAAGCGCATTCCATGCGCGAGCACTTTGGCGCACGACGCGTTAAGCGGCGTGCATTGGTTTTTGACGCGCCGAAGGCGCATTGGGTTTTAAAATTTTGCAAAAGCCGAAGGGTACAGAATATCAGAGACGCATCACGTTCCATCCCGCAATAAATCCAGATAGTCCTGTTAAACAAAAGTGCGGTTCCGATTTGCTGCGTTTAGCTGGCTGATTATACGACTTATATTTCATTTTTTCAAGCGAAGTTGAAATAACGGAGAATAATTTTGTTTATTATTTCAATTTAGAGGTAATACCGTCTCCCAGCGACCTTCTAAATTAAAAACATCCGGACCTTGCCACTTTCGTAATCGCACCAATTGCTGTTTCATAAGAAATCGGCTCTTCCAAAATCCGGTTTGTCAGATTATTGTAGTCCGCACGATAAACCTCTTCCATAACTATTTTTTCCAAAAGAGCTGGCACATCAACACCCGGCTGAGCGGAAGGACATAAGCCGACATTTGCTGCACGGATTTCCCTTACCTCTTTCACAAGATTGCTGAACTCATCATCTAAAGAGAGATTCATAAGCAGTTTATAAATGTCATAAATGTGCCTGGAATGTCTCCGTACATCACCTTTCATGTAATAATCACAAATTGCGAAGACCTTATCAATCATAGTCCGGTCAATTCCCTGAACCTTCATCTCAAACGGATTCAAACGAAACCCTTCCACCATTTCAGGCGCTTCATCAAGAAGCATGTCCCCGATATAACTGTGCACGGGAAAAATCACGGTCGGAAAGGATACTTCCGAAAAAGATGTTTCCAGTATTACCGAAGGCTGCAAAGCATCTTCCGAAAAATTCACTGCTGATTCGTATGCAATAATATATTTATTATAGTTGCGTCTGCTCCTTGTTTCGTTGATATTAGGAATCGAAAGCCCAAGGTCACTGACAACCGATTTTATCGCATCTTTTACTTTTCCCATCTGTCCTTGCGACAGCTTAACATCAACAGTCACATCAATATCTTCTGAAAACCGCCTGATAATTTTATGGCATTTGGATAATGACGTTCCACCTTTAAACACAATACAGGGAAGTCTTTCGGCCAAACCTCTTAATATCATTGTCACATAATAGTCTTTTTCAATCACTGTAGTAGTAAGGCCTAACAGAGATCGGGTATGATTCAGCGCATCTGTAAAAGAATTTTTATCATTATGCAGATATTCCATGTAACAGTCCCACCTCATACATATTTTTATATATCCGATCAGGATAATAAGGTAAAAACGGTTTTAAGGCATCAAACCGAATCTGTTTCTGTTTCAAATAATCCACAAGCCTATCTGTCAAGGCAGCGCCTTCCAGTTCCGAAACCTCGACAATTTCTTTCATAAGATTTAAAAACTGGAGGATGGCATAATTTTTCCCGTCTACCTTAACGTAAGGCTTCCTGATAATTACGCGGATGTTTGCAACCATAACTTCCCGATAGTCCATAGCTGTCTTGTTTGTATATATTTCATAGACAGAGGGAAGCTGTGTTGTCAAACCGATTTGATTAGCAAAAGTCAGACCCCCTACATAACCGCATCGATCGTTCCCATCCATCAGATATTTCTTCCGCAAAACTTCTTCGACCGATATTTCAGATCCAAAAGTAAACATTGACTTTCTGGGAATAAAATAAACGCCTGAATCAAAACGTTTTATCCGACCATTCTGAGTCAACTTTTTCAGTTGCTGACGGACAGAAACATCCTTTATTCCCGGAATTTTTATTTCAGATAATAATATCGGTTCATTATCCTTGTAATTATTCTTCAGAAATTCAAAAACTTCATCCACTTTTGCCATAGCATTTCCCTCCTTTCTCTACTTTTTTAAAGATTGATTCTTTATATTAGTTATTTTACTTCTTTTTATGTTTTCAGGCAAGTAAAATATTTTCGTAAATGTTTTTGTATTAAGATACCTCTGGAAATTTGCATTTCAGATTCCCCGCCCTTGTCAATTTGTAATGAATTTTTTTGCGGAATTCCGCATTTTTCTCCAATAGAATACTTAAAACCCCTTCACCTCACCCTAAACAGTTCCAACAGACGTTTAAACGTATCCTGTCCGTCAAGGCATGTATCAGTCAGGTAACCTTTTTCCCGGTTCCAGTTGGCCAGCCCTCTGTAATAAAAGCTTTTCTTAGCATCTTCAATGAAAAAAGGAACCACGTTATGCCCCAGGCATTCCTTTAATATGATCAGGCGCCCTACTCTGCCGTTTCCGTCCTGAAAGGGATGGATCTGTTCAAATTCCGCATGAAACGCAATTATATCGCTTACGGTTACTAATGGCTTTTCGTTATAACGTGCAAGCAGCTGTCCCATTTTTTCCGCAACCTCTTCCGGCTGCGCCGTTTGCTTTCCGCCCACCGTGTTGGGACGCTTTTTATAATCCCCAACGGCAAACCACGGAAGCGTTGCGTCTTTCGTATCGTGCTTCAAAATATAATGAAGCTGCTTTATGATTTTTTCTGAAAGGACTTCCTCCGCCACGTCTATCACATAATCCACTGCCCTGAAATGATGCACCGTTTCCAGAATATCGTCCACAGGAACGCCATCGCCAGCATCAATGGTATTGGTTTCGAAGATCATCCTTGTCTGCTCTTCCGTCAGACAGCTTCCTTCCATATGATTGGAGTTGTATGTCATGCGGACCTGCAGTTCATGGTAAAGACCGCCGGACAGACGTGCCTCTTTTTCCTCCCGAAGCCGCTGCAGGATCGGGTTGGCAGACACCACCCGGTAGAGGTCCGCCGGATCGCACACGAAAAAATCCGCTATCTTCTGCAGCGTTAGCCGGGAAAGCTTTTCCCCTTTGGCCAGTTTGGCAACGGTACGTGATGAAAGCCCCGGATTTTTCGTCAGATCCGACTTGTTCAGCCCTTTTTCTTTCAGTTTTTTTTCAAGCCCTTCGTAGGAAATCATACCATAGTTCCTTTCTGTTTCTTTACTTATTCTATCGTTTTTTGTTTAAAAAGTAAAGATTTGCAAAAAACAGAAGCAAAAAGGTAAAGAAAAATCATCTGCATCTTTTTCAGATACAGATGATTCATGATTCATTTATCTTCTTAAATTATTATAAGCGGTTTATTGTAAAATGAAGTTGCACAGAAAAACTTGAGAAACTTTCACAAATTACTAAAACAAAGGAAACAATGTTTTCATATCTGGCCTTTTGTCCGTGATAAAATCCCCTGCCGGATTCGTAATTACTTATAATCAAACTTCCCGTCGTTCTTTTCTTCCAAGGCTTTGATGGCGTGCAGGGTGTATTCTGCAAAGGGAACTTCGATTCCTTTCGCCGCCGCTTTTTCCATCAGCACCTTGCAGAACATGTCGATTTCAGTATGGCGCTTTGCTTCCAGATCCTGCAGCGTGGAAAACCGGGCTTTCTCCAGCCAGCGGGGCCGGGTGTTTTCCAACGGGCCGTAGGTAATGCCGTAAGCCGCCGCCACTTTCCGGGCTTCCGCTTCCAGCCGGTCCCGGATAAACCCGACATGCTCGCTGTCAAAATAGGAAGCGTAGCCAACGCCCAGCACTGCCTGGGGCAGGTTGTAGGCAATGTTTAAGGTGTACTTCAGCCACTGCTCGGAGATGATGTCCTTGCAGAAGTTGTATTTCAGCGGCGTTGGGGCAAGGAGGGCTGCAATAGCCCGGAGCCGTTCCGTTTCCTCTGCAGAGCCTTTTTCACCCACGAACAGCCCCGGCGTTTTTTCTGCGTTAAAGGTTACGCTGTTCCCCTTCCGCTCGGAATTAATGCGCATTAAACTGTAAACGATCTGAGACGGGTCAATGACCGTTCCGATGATTTCTTCGCTGTCAATGCCGTTCAGCAGGCTGAGCACCGTAGTGTTAGGCGTTACCACAGTGCGGATGTCCTCTAAAGCGCTCCTGAGCCCGTTGTATTTTGTGGATACCAGCAGCAGATCAACGCCTTTTGCTTCTTCCGGTGTTTTTACTTCCGGTTTATAAACCTTGCCGTTGATGCAGATGCCGTCCCGTTGCAGCCGTTCCTTCCGCTCCCCTTTGGCAATAAGGCAAAAATCAATGTCCGGCACCGCCGAAAATCCGTAGATAAAGTAAGCGCCAATCGCCCCTGCGCCTAAAATAGCAATTGTTTTCATTTCCATGTGAAACATCCCCCTCGTATAACAATATTGTTGATTTATTTTACTGAATTATTGTACTGACTCCTTGCTATGACTCACAGTCCCAATCCGATTGTACTGATTCATTGTATCAAATAATGACATGCCCTGCAAATTTTAAACAACCTTCCGTTGCGCCAGTAAGCCAACTCTATGGTTGCACTAATGGTTGCACCAAAATTAAAAAGCGGTTCCCGATTTCTCAGGAACCGCATGTTTACTGGAGCCACTTATAGGATTCGAACCTACGACCCTCTCATTACGAATTTCAAATTGATGATTTTGTAAAAATCACGTTAACCTTTTAAGTCTTGTAAATCGCATGGTTATCGTTTTTTAACTTCATTGAACTTGTTGAAACTCATAGAACAATATTAAAAATTTGAACATTGGTCACCATTTTAGCACCACTTTTCTGAAGTAAA
>OMYP01000007.1 GCA_900315345.1 uncultured Selenomonadales bacterium
GTTTTCCATTTGCTTCGGGTTATCCATAACCAGCATCCGCGCCATCAGCAAAGCCGTGTAAACCTCGGCATGTTCTTTCATTTCATCATAACGATAGTGTTTGCAGGTCTCCTCAGATTTTATACCGGGGATCCAATGAATGTAGGCATTAGAAATCTGCATAAAATCAAAGGGCGTCTTATGGATTTTATAAGAGCTTCTTTCAATAATGTTACTCATGCTTTTGTGTCTTTCGGCTAAGTCCTGCACCTTCTGTATTTTGGCTATAGCATTGAAATGAGATTTCAGCGCTTCTTCAGACCCCAGGTATTGAACCGCTTCCCTGGTCGCCGCTTCATATGCTTTCGCTTTTGCCTCGTCGGCAGTCAGCCCGTTCACCGTTATGCCAAGAAGCTGGGTAAACTTTTTGACATCGCGCAATTGGTACTCCCCATTCATCGGGAAATGCTGCAGCTCCGCAAAAGAACTGTTTGCGATACACAAAGCAATAATTGTTAACCCAATAATCTTTTTTAACATGTCATTCACCCTTTTCGCCTTTATCCTTTTTCCATGACTTTATACAAATTAAACCATCGTTCCGCTGCCATTTCATACAAAATAACCAAGTCATCTCTGCCGCAGCTTCTTGCCCGTTCTGCCCATCTTTCATATTCAGCCGCTTTATGCAAATAAAAAACAGCATCGACTCCTTCATCCATTCCCTCATCGTTAGCATCCGGGTCAGGGAAATTGTAGGTTACTGGTTTTTGGATATTTTTACCTTTCTTTGTAACCGTAGCCATATCATCTCGCCTCGCTTTGTTAATTTTTTGCACTGTAAAAATTATAATCAAGTCTATGTACATTTTTTTACACATAAAAGATCCCTGTTTATCACTAACATTAGTAATAAACAGGGACTTCTGTATTCTGTTAAGGCATAACACAGGATTTCTTCCTGAATCCACAGGGAACGTTGTTTTTTTCTTGTTACTGCTTCTCATACCGCTTTACCAACCGGTAAAAAGTTGTTCTTGGCAGGTTTTCCTTTTTCATGAACTCCACCGCGGTTAGTTTCCCGCCCATCCACAGTTTGTAGTTACCGGCAAAGGTTTCTGACAGCACCGCCGGCGGCCTGCCATACGGACGGTCTAAGCCCTTCTTCCTGTCTTCCAGTACGAGATTGATCCCTTCCCGCTGGCGCTGCAGGGTGTTTTCCCTTTCCAACTGGTACAAGGCAGCAAAGACGGATAACATGAACTTAGCAGCTCTACTATGTTCAGAAAATCCCTTGTGTTCCTGGCCAGACGGGAGATGCTTTCAATATAGACTGTATCCCCTTCCCTGACATAGGCCAGCATCGCTTTTAATTCAGGCCGGTCGGTATTCTTGCCGGAGACTTTTTCCTCGTATGTCTTGTCAGCGACTATCCCCCGTTCTTTCAACAGCTCATACTGCCGGCCCGTGTTCTGTTCTTTTGTACTTACCCGGATGTATGCTATCTTTGCCATCTGTATCCCCTTTCTGTGCCAATATGTCCCTAAAAATATCGGTACGTTCCAAAAATGCAAATCTGACTTTTTGGGACGCATATTACGCCAGTACCTATATGTACACTTTTTGAAACGATCTGAAAACAAGTTTTGAAAACACCAGAACCTGCATTCTTACTGATTCAGGCTTCCGTTTTTAAATCTGTACAGTTATGAATACAAAATGGCACTGACGACTCAGCCAGGGGAAATTAATCCCCCAGCTCCACTTCCAAAATCTCAGCCCGAAAACCTTCCGGAGTCATATCAAGAGCACATTCCTCAGCTCCAGAAAGTGTCCTAAAAGCCATGATACCAGATTGCAGGTCACCTGCAGGAGAATAAACACGTACCACAAACACAGAAGCATTCTTTTCGTTCATTTCTTTTCCTCGCTTTCATTTTCATATTTATTGACAAGATTATCAAAAAATTGATCTGACGGCTGAGCCGCTTTACCATGGTAAAAGACTTTCGGTGGATCTACCCGGCCTGAATCCCGAAGCTTTCTCTTATTCGGATTGCCCGTCGAAGCGTATCTACGAATAGGATACAAAGGATGGTAATAGATAAAACCATGCATCTCCTGGTATTCCGCAAGATCTGAAATGAGATTTTCCCAATTATTAGGGAATTCCTTCTTAATTTTAGACAGTTCCGAATCAGTCAACTTAACGGGAAACTGCCCATCAGACCCATTTGCAATACACACGTACGCAGGCTCTTTATCACCTAAACTTTCATTGACAACGAAGTCAAATACCCAATTATTGACGGCGCCTTTCTTATTCACAAACGGCCTAACACTGACAGATATATCAGAATCCTCGTTAATATTTTGAATGGCCTGGCAGATCATCTTTTTTTGATCGCCAATAGCATATTTGCTTCCACCTTCATATCCGGCTCTAATAGGATAATATGAAGGCTTCTGCAAAATTTCATCTGCCAACTCCCAAGGAGACAATGAAAAACAATTACTGTGCCGCACAAAACTCAAACGAGCCAACAAATACAAGCGTATAGCTAGAGCAGAATAAAATGAACGCAATAATACCGGACTAATGCCAACATAATATCCCCCAGGACCACCATTCAATTTTGCTATTTCAGAATGTAACAATGAATCAAACTGATACCAAATGTAACCACGCGAATATTCAATTTTCCGAAACCATTGCACCTTCGTAAATTTTTTCTCATTCGCCTTCCTAAAAACAATAAACGCAGACATCAATTCGTTTGTAGCTTTGTCAACCGTTTCGTACAAATTTTTTGTGTCAAAAAAATCTATATCAGAAACATAAATCGACCGGGGCTCAAATGCATCCTCTGATAATTCCAGTTGCTCAGAATTAATATAGTTTGCAAAGTCATCAATAATATAAAACAACAATTTTAATGCATTAATTCCAAGAGAAAATTTCCCTTCTACAATCGCTAAAGAAAGTCTAATGATTTTACCGGATTGTGCCATGTACGCCTCCTGTTATAAAAATGAATCATAAAATAGAAAAAGTTAGATTTTTTTCATATCGTTAGATTTTTTCCCTACTGTTAGATTTTTTCCCAACCATTTTGAAAATTGAAAAGTTAGATTTTTTCCCAACCATAGTTAGATTTTTTTCCTACCATTTCTTAGATTTTTTCCCAACCATAGTTAGATTTTTTCCCTACCATTTCATCCACCGTCCTTTAAAATAAAGGTTTCTGCACAAGCCTATTTATTACTATTAAAAAAAGTAACTAAAATTTAAGAAACAAAACCAAACCAACCTATATTTATTATGGTTTTAAATAGCACGCGTCGGAACCCGAAAACAATCGGGGAAGAAAAGAAAAATGAATTGCCGATAAAGGAAATTGATTTAGTCCCAAACAAAAAAACAATCCGGGAATAAAAGAGTCGGGGAATTAAAAAGTTAATTGCCGATAAAAAGAAAATGTCCGGTGGCAAAAAAGAAAAACAACCAGAAGTTGTTCCGCGCGGCAAGATATTGTATCAATACCTTGATAAATCAGCTTAATTAATACGCGCAGCAAGATATTTATGAAAGCTCTTGAGCCTCATTCGGATCCACAGCAAATTCAGCCGGAATTTCGGCATCCTGTTCCGTAGCGGTTACCATTGCCTCAAGAAGTTCTGAATAAGACATCCCAAAATGCTTGCACAGACGTAAAAAACGATTACGCACAGTAGGCGTCACCTTGATATAGATAATCTCACTCTTGATTTCTTTTTTAGGTCCTTTTTTAAATACCGGATTCATGAAACTACCTCCTTGACTATTAAAAAAAACACACCATTGGCACACAACAAAAGAAAAATTGCTGTGCGTCAATGGTGATGAATAAACAGCCCGTTAATCGGGTGGGAAACTCGCACATAGACAGCAGATTGTGTATTTATTAAAGAAATTGTATCAATACCAATAAATACTTGTCAAGGCCAAAAAAATCTAATTTTCTTCTTTAACGGCAACAAACCCATGGACAATGCGTAGCTTTGCGGAGCGGTTTCACTTATCCAGTTTCTGCGGATCAGGTTTTTCCATGAACCACTTATTATCATCACAGAAGATATCGACCTCTTTGCCACATACCCGGCACCGATACCGGGTCCCGACACCACCAGCCTTAAGCGCTGCAGCACGACAAATATCAATAACACGGTCAATCACGTAGGCTTTCCCATTGTCCGGCCAAATAAAATACCTCGGACGAATCATCCCCACGGAATTCACATCCAGATTGATTGTCAACGGAATTTTCACTGCACCCACCTTCTTCCTGATTTTTCAATTTTCTTCTATTAGGTATGTGCAATCAGACACAACTATTTGCAACTACTTTTTTTGTCCGGCAGATTAATGTACCACTGGCTCCCGGCGCAAAACAACGCAATATCCTTCCCGCAGGCCCTGCAAAGATATTTGATACCAACAATCATTAAGTCAGCTGGTTCAGGAAATTCCCGCTTATAAAATGTTTCTATCTGAAACTTTCTACCGTCAGGCCAGGTAAAGCTTTTTGGGGTAATTAACCCTTCCGCAGAAAAATCAGCATTTACAGCTAAATTGACTTTCATTTAAATGAACTCCTTTCTGAAATAAACAAACTACCGAAAATACGAATACGGATGAATCGTATGATCTTCCTTCGGGCTGAATCCTGTCAGTTTCTTGTCCAACAGGGAAGATGCCCGTAGCACAGCATTGTGGCCGTACCGGAAACGGATCCAGTCTACCGTCTTTTCCAGCTTCTCCAGTGACAGCATACGTTCCACATCATCATCAAACAAAGACAGCTGAAACGTATCCTTGCCTGAGCCTACTACCAGGTTAATAGCTGACAGCCCCAGCCCCCGGAGTGGACGTTGCCAGCGCCAGTATGAATGGAACAAATCCATAGCGGCATCTACTAAAGGCACTGAGGTACATACTGGCATCTCCATCTGCTTCTGCCGGGTACAGGACGCCAGTGCGCTATCCCGGAGGAATATCTGTACACCCTTGGCCTTCATTCCTAATTCCCGCAGCCTTGCAGCCACTGAATCCGCCAGAACCTGAAAGACCAAAAGCACATCCTGGTCTGTTTGAAGGTCACGATGGCAGGTAATCCCATTACCGACGCTCTTGACCTGTTCCGATTCACCTATTCTACGGACTGGTGCGGTATCCAACCCATTAGCGAAATCATGAAGAATTTCACCATATTTACCTAATTTCCAGCGAATAAGCTCCCGGTCATACCGGGCCAGGTCACCTATTGTATTCACTGCAACAAGCTGAAGCTTCTTCTTCGTCGCAGGACCAACATACAGCAAGTCTGATACCGGTAAAGGCCAGACAAGGTCTCTAAACGTTTCATAGGGTATCACTGTCGTAGCATCCGGCTTCTTCAGATCAGAACCCAATTTAGCAAAGATTTTATTAAAGGAGACACCTACACTAACAGTAATACCCAGTTCCCGCTTCACACGTTCCCGAATCGAATTGGCAATAGAGACCGGGTCACTATGCAGGTACTGCAGTGAATCCGTCAGATCAATCCAGTTTTCGTCCAGTCCAAAGGCTTCCACCTGATCCGAATACTCAGAATAGATTTCCCGAGCCATCCGGGAGAACCGAAGGTATTTCCTATAGTCCGGAGGTACCAACACCAACCCTGGCGCCTTCTGCTTTGCTTCCCATATAGCTTCCCCGGTTGTCACACCCAATTTTTTCGCTATCATATTCTTTGCTAAAATAATGCCGTGCCGGTTCTCCGGGTCTCCGGCAACAGCCACCGGGTATTTACGGATTTCTGGATGGTACAGGCATTCAACAGACGCATAAAAATTGTTACAATCGACATGAAGTATCTTACGCATTTTTTAACTTATACCACACAACATATTTTAGTTAAAACAAACTCATATTTATTATTTAATTTATGTTGCAAACTCAAGTTTGTTTTGGTATTATAATTATATCACCAGGCAAAAATACTTGGCAAGAAAAAATTTCAATAAAGGAGCCGATCATGGAAAACCAAAAAAGTATTATTATGAAAATCGAACTGGACGAAAAACGTATTAATTTAGAGGGAATATATTCAGTTCCTAAGATGTGGAAAGTGATTGATGAGTTTTGTTCTCGTTATTTTACTAAGGTTTCTGAAGGTCGTTATCGTCTTAATGAAGGTGAGGATATTTTAGGAGCTATGTTGGCTTTGTCTTATATGTTTGAGTCTGAGACATGGCTGATTCCTAATCTTTCCAGGTGGGTTGCCGGTGATGAGAGACATCAAGACGATTATTTAGCTGCATATTATCGTAGTATTGAAGAAGCAAAAAGTTTGTAACCCTAAACATCCAAAGACAATTCCCAGACCAAAATTAATGCCAGCCCCCTAAAAATTAGAGGACTGGCATTATCTGTTTATTAATATTAACTTTTTCTATCTTCCAAAAATTTTTCTGTTGTAGTAACCAATAACGAATCGCCAAGGCAAGCGGCAAGACCCTTTACTGCAATCAGATACAGATCTTCAATCGTTTTGTCACCATCTCTCATTCCCTTGAACAACTCAAACGGTGCCTGCCCGGCAACTTGTTTGTTTTTCTCATATTGTTGGCCAATCGCAAGAAAAACTGGATCAGCTTTGTTTAATTCTGCCATATTCTCTCCACATATCTAATAACTAATTATGAAATCAATCCCCGTACAGTTCATCCAACAGTTCCTGCAACTTCCCTTCTTTTGCATACGGAAGCGCATCAGCTTGCCGGAAATTATGTTTCGGAATCACAACATCATCATCAAATCCCAGGATATAGCTGATAGCAATCTTATAAATAATTTCCGTCGGGGCAAGCCCATACACCTGCTTCTCGAAAATATGCCGCAGCCGTTCTTCTTTATCCGGATACAATTCCTGCATCTTTGGAGAACGATATAATCGTTTCACAATTTCCGTAATATACAGTCCCGACTTCATATACAGGTCAATGAACGTCTTATCCGGCAGATCGAAACATCCAGGATTTTCCTGTTCCAGCATATCGACCATCTTCTGAACCACCGTCTTCGGGGTAAATATCTGGTTGGTCTTCTGGGGCGGGATATAATCAAAGATGTCCTCAATGGCCTTTTCATCAAAGTAATCCGCCAGCTTCTTCTTCAATGATAGGAACTCTTTGACGGAATCGTCAAACACCACGGAATCAAACAACTGCCCGTTGAAGTGTTTGGTCTCTCCCGTTTCCTTGTCCACATAGTCCCCACCGTCTCGTAGCAAGCGGAACTGTTCCAAGGTGATGCTGGTCACTTCCGTAAAGACCTTCCCGGGGACGACCGTATCGAAGGTAGCCAACGTCACTGTATTGTCCCCGTACGCCATCAGGAAGGACGGTATGGTACGAGTAAAGCCACGCAAATGCTTACGTACCTCATCCTCGATAGTTTCCTTTTCCTTCTGCTTCTGGGAAGTCTCTACAGTCTTAATCGTTTCCTTCTTCGTATCATCGGTAATCGTATTCAATAGCTCGGTAACTTCTTCCTTGAAGGACTGGTTAACGGCCTGCTTCTTTTCCTCATACTCCCGGTCAATTTCTTCCACGGTACGGTGAGTCTTATCCCGTTCCTGCATCGCCGTCTTCCGTTCTTCTTCCAGCACCTTATGGTTAATATCATGCTGGGCAAACGCTTTATCAATCTTGCGGTCGGATTCGGCGGTAAGCTGTCTCGTCAGCCGGTTCTGCTCCGTAGGTTTTAACTGGTATTTTTCGGAAGCGTCCGATACAATCTGCTCAATCTGCTTTTCTTTTACCAACTTTTTCAGGGAATCCGCAAGGGTCGAGGTGTTCCCTTCGTCTACATGTTCGTCCACCTCTTTGATGGCTTCCTGCGTATCATAGACTTTATCCCCGAACACTTCCGCTTCCTTGCCGATGACATATTCTTCCTTGACTTCTACCTCGCCGTCTTCGTTAAGGCAGAGGTCATCCTTTACTTCCGGAGGAAGGTTTACCTTGTCAAGCTTCCCTTCTTCCATCGGCTCGAACTGATTGATGATGTCCTGAATTTCTTTCGGGGCACCGAAGATATGGGAAATATTGCAGAAGAGGAAGTCGGACATAAAGCCACGCCGTACCACTTCCACGGACTTAATCTTGCGGGGAATCAACAATACCTTTTCCGCATCCAGTTCTACCATTTCCCCGTTCTCGTCTTCCCCGATGACCGGGAAGAAGTTTAACAGGGTGCGGATGTTTTCCTTACGGTCATCGACACTGCCACGGCCTGCTGCCGTATTGGACGATAAATCATTGGCAAATTCTTCAAAAATCGTCAGCGTACGGGCCGGGTCAAAGTCGAACACATAAGAATTTTCTTTACGTTCAAAGCCGTTTGCCGTCTTGAACAGACAAGGGTTCTGTGCACGGAACGCCGCCTGCATATACAATGCGGGGCTCTTTACGTTGGACAGCATCAATACCGCCGTCCATTCGGGAATGGTCACCCCGGTAGTCAGCTGACCGACTGATAAGGTAATGGTCTTATCATGGGTAGCAATCGCTTCTTTTACTTTATCGAAAGATTTCTTGTTCTCATCGTCGTCGTCGATTTTACCATCGCCGGCAGCCAGTATGATTTCGTAATCTTTAAATACCGGATGCTCCTGTAACTTACGTGCCAGTACACGGGCGCTTTCCACACGGTTCAGCAACCAGAAGGTATGCTTTAATTTCCCCCGGAGTTCTTCGGTAGAGAACGGGAACTTTTCCTGCGTGGTCAACGCATCCAAGAACTTATCGACCGAAGAGCTATGGACAAACTGCCCGTTGTTGTTGGTGGCAAAGAACTCGTTCAGGTCAAAGGCATATTCCACTGTCTCCCCGTTGATTTCAATGCCCTGCTTCAAATCATCCCGGACGATTTCACTCATCTGATATGTAAACAGATTCAGTTTCGGTAATGTACCATAGGGGTTATCCCCCTCGCCCTGCCAGTCCCGTTTTGCTTCCTGCTCGTCAGCATACGTCCAGTTATAAATGGCGTCTTCGGAGAACTTATTGTTCGCCAGCGCCTTGAACGGGGTACCGGAAAGATGCAGGGTGAACTTGCGGTTGATTTGGTCAAAAGCCACGTCGGTCTTATAGGTATCAACCCCTTCGTGCGCCTCGTCGATGACCAACATATCCCACGGCTGTTTGGCTACTTCACCTAACTTATTATAATGCCCGCCAAAATGGATAGACCCCTTCATGTCCTGCAACGATACAAACTCGATGTATTTTGTATCTAATGTCAGGATTTTCATCAAATCTTCCCGGGACAACACACCGGGGCGATCTTTCAACGCATCGACTTCCGACACGAATAAGTACCCATTCTCCTGCCCAACGAACTTCTTATAATCATCGAACCATGAGTTAGCTATGGCAGGACGGTTGGTTACAATCAGGACGGTCTTTGCCCCCAGCTTCTGTACCAGGTCATACGTGGATAATGTTTTACCGAACCGTGGCTTTGCGTTCCACAGGAATTCCCCGTGGGGATGTGTCTGGGCGTACTTCACGGTCATATCCACCGCAAGCTGCTGTTCGTTCCGGAGGGTATAAGGGATAACGACATCGTCCAAGCCTGCCCCCCGGGTCTCCCGGAACTCATAGAATTTTACCTTGGACTCTTTCCCCGTAATATGGAACCACTCGTTATTTTTCCCGGCCTCCTGTTCATACCCGCACTTGCGGAGGTACGAATGGAATTCCTTGTCCTGAAACTGTTCGTTCGTCCCCTCATAAACTGCATTTCCATGCCATTCCAAGTTCCACAAAATATCAGCTGTATGCGTCTGCTGATTGATACGGGTCGCTACGTCCTGCTCCGTATAACCAATCTTCGTCCAACCGTCGTGACGGGCAATTTCAGGAGTGGTATAGGCATATAATTGCGGAATTACAGACTTGGTAGTCTGAATTGATATTTGTGCCATTTTATTTCACCCCTTTCTTATTACTTCCGTTAATAACCTCTTTAACATATGTTATCTCATTATCGGTTAATCCCAATAATTTGTTTAACTGATTATCAATATCTTCTTTAGAGAAATCCACAAAAATATTTTCATCAGTATAATCTAATATGTCCGGCACTTGTTTTCCTAATGCACTTAATGCTTCATCAGTCATTAAAAACGCATATCTTACTATATCCGTTTTTACATAATTATAAAAGTTTTGAGCTTCCTTCAATGTTTTAAACGACCGCAAAGCTACACGAGCACGTCCAAAGGCAGAACAATTATCTATTATTGCCAATTGATTATCTCGTCCTTCCTGCCCGCCCCCATGTGCGCTGGAAACAACAACCTGCCATTCTTTAATTAAATTTCTGTTAGAAGTAATTAAGCCTTCTTTCACAATAAACCATTTACTTCTACCTGCTGACCCAGCTTTGTCATTAGTAAACAGTTTTATTTCATCACTTGCCAACTTACAGCCTTCATAATATTCACGAACTTTATCCGGATTTTTCTCAACAAAATCACTTTCTACTGAAAACAATGACCTTGGTAAAATACTATCGTGTAAAAAATGTAATTTATTCTTAACAACAAAATTTGAAATCTTATTAACAATCAAAATGTCATTCGGGTTTAAAGGCATTAACTTTTCCCCGGGATTATCTGTATGAATCTTATTTTCTGTTCCTTTAACAGCGTAAATATAATTAAATCCAGCATCCACTTTATTGTTGTTCTTCACAACAATGGATATTCCATCGGGGATATCTATAGAGTTATTAAACACTTCTTTAGAATCAGGAAAAAATTCTATTGTAGAAACTTTCTTATCATTAATTAATTCTTTACCAAACTGTTGCAAGCCTTTTCCCGATTGATGTATCCAGCGACCGCCGGGATATATCATGACCGAACTTTGCTTTGTAATCTTATCCGCTTCAATCTGAAAATAATGAAAAATATTCTTACGAGGTTTTTGCCCATTAATTGTAGATTCCGTCTCAGATTCTTCCTGATACGGCGGATTGCCAATCGCAAAATCGAATTTCATAATCGTTGCCCCTTTAATTTACATGTATTTCTTAAAAGACTTCTTCATTTTCAACATTACATTTATTAACCAATCGAACTGTTTATCCCATTGCGATTTGTCGTCAAAAGACACGCCGGTCTTTATGATAATCCGTGAAGCCTTCCGTTCCGGTAATTCCCGCCAGTCAAAGGAAAGCCCGCTTTCTTTTTCAATCGCTTCCTTGTTCTGGAACAGTGAACGGAACAGTTCTTTATCTTCATCAATATATAACTCTACCGCCAGCTCGTCCGTTTTACGCAGCTGTAACACGGAAATATGACAACCGGAAGTCCCGATAAAGAAATTCATCCAGTGATCATAGCAGGGTTTCCTGCGGTTAAAGCTTTTGGCAAAGTCTTTATCTTGAAACGCATAATCCTGAAATCCGACCCAGTAATCGAACCGTTTCTGGCTTGTTTCCGTATGAACAAGTTCTGCCTTCTTAATTGTTTTGGACCAACCGTTCGGTTGTTCAATCACTTCAAACTTCACCGCCGGGTCCGACCCACCAATACGATATAATTTAATCTCGCAAAGGAAGAACGCCATGTTCTCGTCCGTGCGGTTATTCAACCATTCGATAGCCGCCCGGTGTTCCTCACGGGCATGCTTTACTATCCATATGACGATGTCCGCACCCTTGCCTGAAGCATAGGTAATCAACTTGCCCAAATGGTCATGATTGGTATCTTCCAACTGGTTTTCTATAATAATCTTCCGGTCGGTTCCTGTTTCAAAAGCATAAATATCCGCATTGAAATCCCCGACGGAAGATTCTTTTTCTTTGACCGTGATGTCAATGCCAATGGCATCAGACAACAAAACGATATTATCCTCTTGGGATAACCACGGGGTAAAATCCGTTGCTTCATGAGGCCATACCGTTCGTAAATCCTTAATTTCTTCCAATTTTTTGAGCGTCACCATAACAATGCTTCCTTTGCTTTTTATTTGTTACTTCGCTTAATACTATTAAACGTCATGGAACTCTTGTCACGCCAATCTTGTATCCGACATTCAACGGCATCTCCCTGAGCTTCACCATCTTGCAAAATAAAATCAAACAGACTATCCTGTAATGTTTCCATTTTACTGAACGGCACGAGTCCTGTTAACCCGTCCATCTGCCAAATGTTCCACACAATGATATTCGCAACTTTTTCCAATTCTTTTTTTGTTGGAGTCTGATGCCACCTGTCTTCCATATAATCAACGAAAGACACAAGTAGGTTTATCCGGGCAATTAAAAGGTTATCTCCCTGGAACTCATATCCATAAACTGACTGAAATGCACGATACGTCCATTTCAACCAGTCATCATAATCTTCAGTGTTCTCATTCACAATACGCATCTTACGATCGAGAATACCAATACGCTCATGCAAAGGAATCATGTTCCCCGTAGCAGCATCATACCGGGAAACAATATAAGGAGCTTCCCCGCAGGTAATTTCCAACCGTTTGGAATCAACATACCGCTGCCAACGTTTTTTCTTCGGGAATTCTATTCTACCTTCGGTAATGACCCAAATATGTTTTCCGTCTTCCGTATCTACTTCCTTATTAAATACATCCTTACGACCAAACCATTCCTCATCGCAATGATTATTCATCCGATTACAGATCCAGGCAGGCGTAAAGACTTCTGCCTTCTTCTTTGTCCGCTCCGCCTGTTCTGCCTGGGACTTTAACACCCGGGGCTGGATAGATAATGTATCCAAACCAAAAAGTAAGGCAGACGTAATTTCCGTTGTCTTCCCAGCATCCAACTTTTCCGACTTGTACGCATCCGTAGCGAAAATAATATTCCGTTTTGTTGTTTTATCCTGCAGAAGTTTATCCAACACATCTATCACAGGATAACGATTAAGCTGAATCAAAGTATTATTTAAAACATCTTCCATAGCTAATCCTCATTTTTTTACTTACATTATATTATATCACAACATTACCGTATTTTTCTTTTTTATCGGCAAAACCGCCGTCAATGCGTTAGCTTTGGCGGCGGATTTTTTATCGGCACTTAATTTACCGACACTGTAATTTTTTAATTTCTAAAATAATTTTACGCTGCAGCGCTTGATAGTCTTCCTTTGTCTGACATCTTTTTTCTTCCTCTGCCAGACCAAGCATCGCAACCACATCTGCAAAAATTTTCATTGCGTAGGGCGTCCTAATTTTATTTCTGCTTACAGTTTTTTGTTCCATAACAAATCCCCTTTCAATTTTCCTCTGCATCTTTTTGCACATTGTTAACCTTACCTACCGCCGTGGTAAACCACCTTAAAATCTTTCCAACTACGGCCCGGTACTCCTCAACAGATTTGCAATTTTCTAATTCATCACGCAAACCAACCTTCGATGCAATCGTAAAAACTGTGGGAACAAAACAATCAAACTGCGTCAGGTCAACATCATTAAACCTATGGTTAACTTTAAGTGCTTCTTCTTTTTCTTGTAACAATTTTTCGTTTTCCGCCTTCAGGGCTGCCAACTCGTCTATCAACGTTTTCTGGGTATCATCATTTTTGATAGCAGAGATTTCTTCTTCCAAATTTTCCTTTTCCGCCCTCAAGGCTTCCAGCTCATCTGTCAACTTTTTTGAGGTATCATCATCTTTAATAGAAGCAAGCTCTGTCTCCAATTTTTCTTTTTCGGCCTGCAGGGCTGCCAGTTCCTCTTGCATTTTTTTGATAGTATCATCTGATTCAGCCGCAATATCAATATCACCATTTTTGGCAGCAACATCATCAGCAGTCTTTTTCCAATCAGTAATTTTTTTGACGATTTCCTCCCGCAGGCCTTTGAACTCGTTGCGCGTAAAACAATCAGCATCCTGATCTGTCATCCCACAGGCAGCTATCACAGTTTCAGCCAACTCCGGAAGGAAAGCTTTTCGGTACCCATCTCTTTTTGCAGATATTTCCTTGTCATACGCTTCCACTTCTTTTTGCAATTCTTCAATCTTTTTAAGTTTATCATCACGTAACCGGCGCAAATCTTTTTGGGCTTTCATCCTTTTCTTCTCTTCTGCCACTACTCCCATAATTAACCCCTCCTCGTTTTAATAAATGTGTTTACAAAAATTAAATTCTAAAAATTATATTAACTTTTACTTGCAAAAGTATTTCAATCGCATTATACTATAACCATAAAAATAATGCAAGCAATAATCAAACCAAAACAAGAAAAAATTGCAAAAATTGTGTCCACCATCATGTCCGTCCGGGAGCCAAAAATCCCGAATGATAATGAGGGCGCGTCTGGGGACCGAAATTTTTTGCGATGCAAAAACTTCCCGTCCCCATCCTTGCCGCCAAGAAGGCGGAAACGCGGCTACCTCGAATCCGCCGGTTCTTCGGTAGCCGCTTAGCCCGGACAAGATCCGCCGGTCTTGTCCTGCCACCATATAGCGATGCAATATAACAACGATATAAATCAGCACAAAGATATACAACAACAGATACGCCCGTCCTACAAAAGAAAGCGATGCATTCTTTTAGTCCGGGCCTAAACAAAAAGGAGAACACCAAACAAAGGGGAACAAATGCGTAGCTTTTGCGACCGATAAAAAAAGAAAGCCGGCCGGAAATGCGTAGCTTTTCCGAGACGGCAACTAAAAATAAAACGGCAACTGTCCAAACAAAAAACAAAAACCGTCCTTCAAAAAAGCGTAGCTTTTTTTGAAAGGACGGCACAAAAAATAATAGCGAGGAAAAATAAATTGGCAATAGCAGGATTTGACGGAAAAAATATAACTAAAAAAATAACTGCCAAAAATCCGAACGGACAAAACATGGTAGCAAAGTCATCCTATAATAGTCGGTCAATAGTTTTAGACCAGAATGATAATACAAAAAAATATCCGCACGCTCCTAAAAGTGATTTGGAATGTGCTTCAGAGATTATTTTACCGCCTGGCGCTCCGGAACGATATAAAAATCCATCAACTCTCTGGTCTGAGATTCAGGGAATGAAATATGAAAATATCGGTAAAGCAATGATATTAAACTTGCCACATGAAGCCACGGAAGAACAACGACATGAAATGGTTGAGCTGTTTGTTCGAAGAAATTTGACAAGTCAGTTTTTATTTTGCCAGGTTGATTATCACAAACCTAAAATGATTCCATCAGAAAGCGACCCCAATATTTTAGTTTCAAATAATAATTATCACGCACACATATTGGCGTCAGAACTTCAAATGATAGGTGGAGAATGGGCAGAAAAAAAATCCGTAAAACCATATGTAGATATAAATGGAGTACCTTTACAAAAAACTAACACGCCAAAACTTAAAAATAAAAAATTGCAATACGATGCAGAAGGTAACATTGTATTTAAAAAGGGATGGCAAAAGTTAAAATATAATAACGACGGATCACCCAAATTAAACGAAGACGGAACCCCAGTCTTAATTGATATCCGCACACCAGAAACCGATGAACAGGGTAACCAAGTTTATAAAATTGATAAGGGCAAACCCAGACCAGTATGGAAACGAAGAGAAATCCATGCGGCATCCGTAACAAAATTTGGATGGATCCGGGACTTCAGAGAGAGCTGGGGAGAGTGCCAAAACGAAATCTTAAGAAAATATAATATCCGGAACAAAGAAGGCGAACTTGTCCAGGTTGATATGAGGTCATACGCAAGACAGGACGCAGAGCTCAATGATGGCATGAAACGTATTCCGCAAATTAAAGTGTTCGATCCGTATGTTGAATTAACTGATGATGAAAAAAATTTATCACAACAAACCAAAATAGACATCATAAAAGAAAACAAAAAACGAAAGGCACGCAACGCGGCCATTAATGAAATCCGAAAATTAAGGAAAGAAAAAAGCAAACTGGATGACTCAATCAAAGTTCAGGCAGAGATCGAACAGAAAGAAAAAGAAGTCATTTCACAGATTGATCCAAAATCCGAATGGTCACAGGTATGGGTAACCCAGGCAGAAGACCTGTATAAATTTACTTCCAGTTATTATCGCTACACAAATGTGCAATTGATTAAAACAATTAACAAAGCCCGTCAATTTATTGAATCAATGCCGAAAAATTTAACAAGAAAAAATCGGATTGAAAAATCAAGGATTATAAAACATCATAATCTAATGATAAAATTGGGAAAAAACGTGCGATTGGAAAACCTGACCACCACGGAAACAATTAAAAAATTAGCGGAAGAAGCTTGGGATAATCTGAGTGACCAGCAAAAAGTTTCTTTTGTCAGGGACAGGTACGGTTTTGAGACAGGTAAAATTTATGCAAGAGTATTAGCCAGAGAAAAGGACAACCTCGACATCGTTGACGGGTTGGAACAACCTGCTCCGGAAATTCCGGACGAAAAAACTAATGAAAACATCATCCGTACAGAGTCAGAACATATCTGTGAGACACGGGATTTTATGAGATATCAAGACGCAGCCTATGCAAAATGGGATACCGCATCCTACCAGGCTCCGCCGGTAGAAGTAATTAATGTGCTTGATGTCTGCGCTACTGTTGACAGATACTATGCAGCTAAACTCACGAAACAATCATGGAACGCCGTCAGTACCGTAGGCGGATTTAATTATAATGTCGAAGATATAGAAAACGAAGCACGCCGGGAATACGAACAGCTGGCAGAAAAGGAAGCTGCAGCCAAAGCAAAAGCCGAAGCAGAACAGAAACACAAAGCTGAAGCTGAACGGAAACAAAAAGAAGCCGAAGCTACTGCCAAGGCAAAAGTGGAAACAGAGCAGAAACAGAAAGCCGAAGCCGCAGCTAAAGCTAAAATTGCAGCAGAACAGAAGCAACAGGCAGAACTGATACGACAAGCGGAACTGCAAAAACAACAAGCAGAATATCGCAAACAGCAGGTGCGGATCGGCTACGCGCGACTCATTCCGCAGGTCCAGCTTGCTGTTAAACAAAAAGATCAGGATACTGTCAACAAAATATCAACACTGGTTCGCAGTGCCTTTACGGAAGAAGAAATTGAAATGAAATATAAAGGATCTAAATCCTGGAGAGACACGGAAATGAATTCCATGATCAACAAGCTTATTGATATCAAAAGTTATGGCGGTATCAATGAAGATGCTAAGCGAGAATTGGAAAAACAGATCTTTAATAAACGCGGTAAACCGGGTAAACCGATCCTCCGTACAATAAATAAAATGATTGCAGAGCACAATCAGACTGCATCGAAATATAACCAAATCGACGTAAAAGAGTATAGAAAATATAGCGATGAAGCGAACTTCTGGTATATAATACAAAATCCTGACAAAGCCATCCGCAGCAACAAGGCAGAACCCCCTGCCATTAGCAAAGGAACACCGGAACTGCAGAATGAGACACCCAAGAGGCGTAGTGCAAGAAGCCTCCCCGAACCTACGTCTAATCAGCATGGGACCGTCCCTGCTTGGGAAGTTCTGCCAGACGGGACTGTTAAGCCCATGGCCATCGGTCCGAATGTGTTGAAAAAAGATAACGACCACGAAAAATCAGAGATGGAAAAAGCAGAGGACGAACTTTACCAAGGCTGGGACCCGGGGAAACATGGACACGGGATGTAACAGCGGAAGCGAAGGCAAATGCATCGCTTTTGCCAAGCCCCTTCCCTACTCCATCCGGAAATAAAGAACTGCCACATCAAGTCCCTTTTTCCCGCCACCCGCCAGTCTGCCATTTTTTCACAGAGCCTTCAGCCCTGTCAAGCCTTCCGGCTTGACAGTTCCTCGGTCTGTGATGGCAGCCAAAAAAACGGCGGGGTTGCCGGAAAAAGGTTCTATTGGTTGGCTCGGTTCCCTGCAGGACACGAAGCCGCAAGACAGGTGAGCAGCGGAAGGAAATGCGTAACTTTTCCTGTAGCTGTTCACCTGATTTTTCGTTCGGTTCCTTTTTTGTTACTAATGCCTGTTTTTTATTTCAGGTTTTTTTCGCAAAAAAGCCTGCCCTACCGGAAGCAATGCGTAGCTTTGCGACGGTGGGCAGGCTTGGTTTCCAATAAAAAACTATTCAATAGACTTCTTACGTTTTTCTGCTATATCATATACTTCATCATCTTCACGAATCCCGATAACAACAATAAGCATTTGGCTTTCGGTTCGTATCAATTTGTATACGATTCGAACTCCTTCCTTTAAAAGTTTAATTTTGAGAAAATTGGTCAAGTTCTTTCCGTGTTTTTTACCTAACGGTTTGCCGTATCCATTTTCACTTTGAGGTAAAGGATTTTGTTGAACCTTCTTAATAGCTTTTAATATCGTTATTTGTGTAGATTTATTAAAGCTTTCTAAATCGTCTTGTGCCTCCGGCAAGTATTTGACAGTCCAAGTCATCCGATTTCCACCTCTTCAAAACCTTTTAAATCTTCTTCGGTTATACCAAGGCGGCGGTTGGATTCGTCTTCAGATATTAGTGTGTCGGTATTAATGTTTTGTGTCCGTTCAATGGCAGTGGCCAACAGACGTGCATCGTTAACTTCGTCAATTAGTGCCATATACTGTTCCGGTGACATCAACACACATTCAGCTACGTTGTTTTTCATTACGACCTTTGCGCCATTTGATTTTACGTCCTTAAAAATCTTGCTTGCCAATCCTCTATTAAACTGTGTTATCGCAACGGTATTTGTGATTGCGCTTGTTAAACTGGACATCATATGTTCCTCCGATCTTTTTGCTTTGATTATACAATCAATGCAAAACGTTGTCAATAAATTTAACGATAAATAAATCGTTATTAAAAACAAACTTGCATCAATGAAGCCGGCAAATGCGTAGCTTTGCCGGGCACAGCCACAAGAGACAAAAAACGGCGGAATGCATCGCTTTCCGCCGAACAGTCTACAATAGGAAAAATTACAAAAGAACTATTTATACAGTTGTAAACGCTTAACCACAGGCTTCACCCGACTAACCTCCATGGGCCGGAAGCCAATCGCAATGAAACAACGGTCGCTACCGTCATCAGGAAGCAGCTCCGTCAAGCAATTGTCCCTGATGCAGAAAAAATCCTTGCCTTCGACCAGCCCATTCTCCTTTGCCGTTACCACTACTTTTTCCAAAGCATGCAGATTTTTAGCTTCCAGTAAGACTTTAGTAAAAATCCCTGTCAACCAACACAAGGTATCGTCGTCTAAATCAAAAGCAACATGTCCTTCCTTTTCGTTATCCAACACCAGGTTAGACAAGAAAGCCATAGAAGCATGAGCCACCATCACAGCAAGCTTATGAGCCGATACAGGCTCGCCTGTTACCGTACGTGCATCTTTACGAACAACAAGGTATTGTTTTATAGTTTCAACGTTATTCATAATACACCCTCGAAAAACGCTACGATTTCTTCTAGGCTTACTGGCCGGAAATCGTTCGCATCCACCCCTACGTCGAATTGGTGTCGCCCATTTTCCCGGTTCGCCAGATTGTATTCCACCGGGCTGTGCAGATGACCATGCAGATTATAGGACCCATGGGAATCCTTGTTCCACGCCACAAAAGGGTAATGGCACAACACGAACGTCCGGTTCTGCCAGTGCAGCTCATGATACATTTTGACCCATTCGATACCGGAAGCCCTCGGATCAAACGTCTTCTCTCGCGCAAAATAGTCGTGATTGCCCATGAGCAGATATTTTCTGCCTTTTAATCTGGCAATAATTTCGGTAGCCCGGGCAGGACGCACCATGGTCACGTCGCCCAAAATGAAGACCTCATCGTTCTGATGGACAGTCTTGTTCCAGTATTCTATCAGCTTTTCATTCATCTCTTCTATCGTCTCGAAAGGCCGGTTGGTATAAACAATGGCATTCTTATGCCAAAAATGCAAATCAGAAGTACAATAAATCATTTAACATCACCTATTTCTATCCAAAAAACTTAACAACATTTTCAATGTTAACAGGCTTATAATTATTGGCATCAACACCCACGTCATACCTCTTCAGCCCAGCCTGCAGCTGCTGATAGTTATACACTGCCTTATTATGCTGGTGCCCGTGCAAATGGATGGCGCCTTTGTAAAAATCGGCCCATTCCGTAATCGGATAATGGAACAGCACAAATTTCTGGTTGCTCACAACCAGTTCATGATATTCCTTAACCCACAGAAAGACCCAGCCGTACTCTTTCCACGCATGATTATCTACAAAATAGTCATGGTTCCCTTTAACCAGATATTTTTTCCCTGTCAACCGGGACAGCACGGCAAAGGCCTGTTCCGGCCCTTTCATGGTCACATCGCCCAGGATATAGACTTCGTCATCCGGGCCGACGGTACCGTTCCAATTTTGTATTAATCTTTCGTTCATTTCCTGCACATCCCGGAACGGACGGCTGCAATGCCGGATAATTTTTTCATGGTAAAAATGCTGATCTGAAGTAAAGTAAATCATTTTTCATCTCCTTTTCATGCCTGCCAAAACTTTTTACTCAACACATCCACACAACTTAATTTGCCCCCGTCCATGCATGCGCCAGTATCGCACAGGATAATATTGTTCTCCAAAAACTGCGGCGTTGTCGGAGGCGTATCAGAACCCATCCAATGCTTCTTCTTCAAAACACGCGTCGGTGTATGCCCGACCACAATCGTGCCATTCCGCCCGTCGTACAAATCAAAGAAACCTTCCCGCATCCAAATTAAATCACTTTCCCGCTGCTTTTTCAGGGGGATATAGGGTTGTATCCCGGCATGGCAGAAATAGTAATCACCTACCTGATAGTGATTAGGCAACATCTTCATCCAGCGCAACCGTTTCTGCAGTTCAGGCTTTTTCAATGTCTTGAACTGTTTAAAAGTATCTCTCCCGCCATTATCCAGCCAGACCAGAACCATCTGCTTGCCAAAATTATCCATCAGGGAACGTTTCCGTGCTTCGTAATCATAGTAATTGATACACATGGCCTCGTGGTTCCCCAATAACGGGATTACCCGCTCAGGGTACATTTGCTGAAGATTCATCACGTAATCCAGGCATTCCAAGGATTGCGGTCCCCGGTCAATGTAGTCACCCAGAAAGATCAGCAGATCGTCTTCCGGATCGAATTTTACTTTTTCCAGTAGCGCAATTAACTTACCATACATGCCGTGGATATCACCAACGGCTAAAATACGTTTAAATTCCATAATTCTTACTCTCGATTAACAGTTTCCCTATTTACTTCAATAACAAATTCTTCAATCCGAGCCATATCCGCTTTCTCTGGAAGCGATGTGTTTTCCGCCGCATACTGGAATTTCTTTTCCCATTCGTTGACCAAATCAAAAAACTCAGATTTAAAAGTGTGATCGCTGTTTTGGAATTTACCGTTACGGATATCCATCAATAAATCATGTTCCTTTTCCCTGTACGTATGCAACGTTCCTTTTTCCAGCAGTTCCGTACCAGTGCAAAACAGACGTACCAGGTGCATCGCATGTTTGTTCAGATGCCTATCATCCTTCTTACTATTTCGATGGTTCAACTTTTCAAAGGCACGGATCGCAGCCACCATCTCAGACAGCATACCATGCGCCTGCCGGAGCGGATATCCTTTTACTTCCATATCCGTCAGCAACTGCCCACCTTCAATATAAACCTTCATTTTATATTGTTCGTTATACCGGTCATTGAACGTCATAAGCATTGTCTGCAACGTTCCTAAAATATGTTTCTGCTTTTCCTCATCCGGATAGGCATCATGAGCCAGCGCATTTTGCAGGCGGCGAAGCTGGGCATTTGCATATCCTCCAAATGTAGCTACCGCCCGTCTGGAAAAGAACATATCCTGATTTGCAATCAGCTTTTTCCCCGTTTCATCTAAAATCAGATAGTCTTCTTTCCGCAGACCAATCATATCCAAAATACTGGGATTACATTCTGCCAGCAGGCCGATCACTTTATTGAACGCATACACTGTGGTATCTGTATTATCGTCAATTATCTGTTCAAACTTTTGCAGTCCCAAAATAGATTCTTTCGTATTATAAGCAATGCCGCGAATATCAATATCGCTGCCCGGCACATTGGTACCATACGCATGGCTGCCAGAAAATCCAAGCAAAAAGATTCCTTCTTTCAATTCCGGAATCGTTTTAAGGAACTGATACTCTGGCAAGCCCAACAGATTTTTCTTCTCATTCCTGTTCATTTCTTCAGCCTCTTTTCCCTTAAAACTATATTCATCACTGCATCAGCTAAAGCAGCTTCTTCATTTTTTATTGAACCATCCTGCACACGTTTCAGCAGATAATCAAACACGTCACGAATATCCAGCCCTGTGCCTTGAATCATAGCCAAAACCGAAGAGCCCTTTATAGCCAAATCACTACTATGTACCGGGAACTGTTCCTCAATCAGCCGGTGGACAAACACCATCTTTTCATGCAAAGTTTCCAGTTCCTCTTCACTGTGGCGGCTAGCGCCCAGGTCTGCTGCAAAAATCTTTTCCAGTTCTTTAAACGCAGCAGCCAAATCCTTTTGCGTACGGAAGTCCGCCACCTTGCTTCGCACCCAATGCTTCATCTGTCGCTTATTCGCTGTCAGCAAAACAGGCATGGCCATGTGATTTTTCACTAACCAGCAAACTTCTTTTACAAAGCTGTCATTGTAGCCAAATGCGGTCAACGCTTCCGCAACAATGCGGGCCGATTCCGCCTCATGTCCATAATCTGTCGGCATTCCGGTTTCGGGCTTGATCCGGCGCACGGTTTCCAATCCTTTTCCAGCGTCATGGAACAGCATCGCCCAACGCAGTTTAAGATCCTGCTGCACGAGGCGTACCGCCTGAAGTGTATGGTTCCATGCGTCATACATATGGTACTTTGGATTCTGTTCCAAATTTTCCAAATGAGATAATGATTCCAACGGTTCTTCGTAAATCATTATTCCTTTTTTCTTAACAACGAACGGGCTATGAATCAATCCGCTTGTCATCAACAGAGACAGCCCTTTGACAGGTTCCGGTCCGCTCAACAGTTTTTCCATTTCCTGTCTGACACGTTCCATGGAAAGATTTTTAGCATTGCATTCCTGCCAGAAATCTCTTCTTACAAATACAGAGCTTGCCTTACCTACATCGTTCTCAGTGTAAGTAAAACCCAGCTGAGAAACAAACCGACAGGCACGGTACATCCGTAAGGGATCTTCCATATAACACTCTACCGGATCGCCGACAGTGCGCAACAATTTTTTCTTTATATCTTCCCTGCCATGCCAGGGATCAATGATATTTCCCTCGCTGTCTATCGCCATGGCATTCATTGTAAAGTCACGGCGCACCAGGTCTTCCTCAATCGTTTTGGAAAAAGTTACCGATTCAAGCCGGTGGGCATTTTTCGAACCATATACCTCATTGCGGAACGTTGCAATCTCAATCGGCAAGCCGTCAAACAGGCCTACTACGACACCAAAATTATTACCCAGCTTTTCTACTACCGGAATATTTTCAATTTTAAGCGCTGCCAGCACCTCTTCAGGCGTCAGGTCAGACGCAATATCATAATCATGAGGCTTTTTACTCATGATCAAATCCCGAACAGCGCCGCCAACAATATAAGGTTTACCACCTGCCTGCTTCAGAACAAACATTGCACGCATCACTGACTTTGGCAGTTTATCCAATACATTCATCATAAATCACCATATTCTTATATTCCGTAACTCTTATCCGCAATTGACAATTTTCTTATTTACGCTCTTACCCTTTCGCCTGTTCAATATCAATGCCATTGCAACTCAAAAGAATGTCATGCCTTACTTTAGCATCCGTCCCGTTAATATCTTCATCAGACAGGAAGCTTTCCAATTTAGCTTTCTTCCCAATGGCCAAGTATAAATGCCCTAATTTTGATATATAATTTTTCTGATACACATTCGGGCCATAATTCATACTATCTTTTACTTTATAGGGCACCAAATACTGTTCTTCGCTGCCGTCTTCATAATACACTTTGATTTGGGTGATATCCGAATACGAAACAATTCTGTTTATTATTGACATAGTAATGTTGCCTTCTTTGCAGGAATTAAGAGTTTCGTCATCAACTTCAGCAAAAATTTCTATAAATACCTTTTTGGCAATCTTATGTTTTTCTATAGCGTTTGATGCGGTTCTTTCAACTTTAGTACTGATTCTGCCAATATAAAAGACACCAAGGAAGCTAAAAGGTATCCTGACATACTCGCAGTTTTCAAAAACGATATCAATGAACTTCACAAATTTTGACATACTGACGTCTCCTTCACATTTTTACTAATAACCCACTCCCAATAAAGGAGAATTTCTTTCTATTTTCCCGCAGCACAGAAATCGCCGCCCAGTCAGTAGGATGTGTCAACCAAACAATCAAAAACAAAAAGCGAGATAAGCGCACACATCCGTTAGCTACGTCGTATGCTACCCATCCCGCTTTGCCGGCCGACCCGGTAGTCGCTGCGTCAAGTATTAGCGCTTAACTTCAAGAGTCGAGTGCCTTGCCCGGTCAGAACATACCCCGGGTCATTAAAATGATATCAGATACCAACAATTCCTGTCAACACAATTTGCGCAATCCTGTTAATCGGGTGTATCAAACCAGTGATTAACAGGGAACTACAATACAAACAGAGACGCAAAAAAAAATCAAAAATTTTTGCCGATAAAAAAGAAATTCCAACATCAAGACTTCCAACCATCCATCAGAGCCTGCTCCTTAGCAAAAACCATCAAAGCAGCTAAAAAATCACTCTGAGAGTAACCGTAAAATTGTCGGACAGCATCAAAATCTTCCTTCACATCAGAAGTAGTCCGAATCGTCATTGTTACATCTTTTGCACTTTTCTCCTGTTTATGCAGATAACAGCCATCTGACCACGTTTTTTGTTTGTCATTCTGTTTGTCTTTCTGTTTTACATCTTCTTTTACATTTTGTTTTGCATTATTTTCGGGTTTGTCTTTTTCTTCAGAGCCCACCATTTTCGTCTTAACAGCATCAACACGCTGAACGCCCAGCCCGGCCTGCTGGCTCTGCACCCGGCTAACCATTGCAAGCGCAGGATTATTTAAACTAATATTTTTCTTATCCATCATGCAACCCCCAGTTCTTTAAGGAATTTCTCATAGTCATACGCAACATTACTTGTCATTTTATCATCATAGTCGAATAAACCAACCTGCCGGGCCATCGCTTCCGAGATAGTCACGCCCTCTCGGATTTTCGTATGGAAAACTTTGGTTCCAATAGCTTCCGCCGTTTCTTCAATCATTTCACGCATCTGACGGTTGATAATTAATCGTTCCTTAAATCGGGTCAGAAGGATCCCCTCAATTTTAACAGACGGGTCCTGGACAGCCTGTACCAGCTCATACATCCCTCCCAGCCCCTGTAAATTAAACACATCCGCAGCCATCGGAATAACCACACTATCTGCAGCAGACAAAGCTAAAACGGTGAGGGTACCCAATGCAGGAGCCGTGTCAATAATAATATAATCTACAATATCATCCAAAGCATTCAGTTCTTGCTTCAAATTCACAGCAACTGAATCAATACCGTTTTCTATGTTAGCCAAGGAAGCAGAACCAGACAACAAATACATACCTTCTTTCCCCTGATACAGCTGTAACGCTTCACGGACAGCAATCTTTCCAGTCAAGACATCATACAGCCCGGGCTGCTCTAAAACTGCTGCCAACGAATAAGACGCATTTGCCTGGCTATCTGCATCAACCAACAATACACGTTTCTCAGAAACAGAACCTAAATACGAAAACATAGCAGTCGCAGTTGTAGTCTTGCCACAGCCGCCTTTTCTGTTAGATACCACAAAAATTTTCATTATAAAGCCTCCTTTTTCGCAGACACACACAAAGACAATCAAAATAACAAACAGTTTGTCAATTGTAAAACATAAAGTTACAACTATAGGCGGGGGCTGCTCCCCCGCCAGTTCGTCCAATCAACAGGCCGGATTGTCCGGAACGCCATCCCGCCTGGCTTCGTCATGAATATAGCCAGTCAAAGCCGCCAAAAATTCATAACGAGACATAAAAAGCTGCTGACGGACTGCAGCCATCGTAACCTCAAAATCTTTTTTGTTCGCAATCTTAGCAGCAACAACAGCTTCTTTTTTTACCGGCACTTTTTTTTCTTTAACAACAATCATTTTTTCCATACTAATACCACCCCTTTTTAAAATTCTTCTAATAAATTTTTTAGCCATATTAACCACCTCTCCTTTATAAAAACTATTTCATAATTACAACCTGTGGAGCAGCTTTATTACTATCAGACACAGCAATATCCGCGACATCAGCCCCATAATCAGCAGCAGATTCACCCGCAATACCAACTTCAGAAGAATCCATTGTTGATTCCGAATCCAAAAAGCCAGTATCTTCAAAATAATTGTATTTCGCATAATAATCAAACTTAATTGATGCAGAATCATCACCGTAACGGTTTTTCAAAAAATGAATAACAATTTTACGTGGAAACTTATGCTTTTCATTTCTCAATTCTACAGGGTCAAGTGACGACTCCACAAAATCCAAAACCATAAGGCAGTCTGCGTATGACTCAATCCCAGACGAACCAGAAAAATTAGTCATACCAACGTTTAAATTTCGATTCCTGTTAAAAGAACTCATAATAAAAACAGGAGACTTTAACTTAGTCGTTATATCCACAAGACCTTTTATATTAGCATCAATATTCTGTTTATCAGTTGTATTATTCCCGACACTTGCCATAATCTGAAGATAATCTACAAAAACCACAGGCGCCTGGCCGGTTATTTCATAATGCATCTTTGCACGATTAAAAATTTCAGTACCATTAAAAATTCCGGAGACTGGAATCATATGATAACCTATTTTTTCATACATTTTAAAAGCGTCATCAAAAACAGCTTTTTCAGTTTCATTATAAAATTCATGCAACAATATACTCCGCGAATCTTTTGCGCAAGAAACTCCATAACCACTTGCGCTGCTAACATAAAACGTTAAACGACTCAAACTTCTGGATACAATTGCTTCCTGGGACATTTCCATACCGAAATACAAAACATCTTGACCAGTGCGCGAAATGTTTTCCGCAATCTGAATCGCCAATGTCGACTTACCAAACCCAGGGCTCGCGCCCAAAAAGTAAAAGCCAGGAAACAACCCTCCGTGCAACGCCTTATCTAAATTAGTAAAACCTGTAGCAATAAATTTTTTATCGGCATTATCATCATGAATACTCCGTGCAGGTTTAACAGCGTTATAACCCTGATAATAGACCAGCTTCTTTAAACCCTTCACATCACAAATGTCACGCACACATTGTTTAAATTCTTCAGGATTAACGCATAACGCCTCGTTCATATCCTTACAGCCGCAAAATAGCGTATTCAAACAATATGATTCAACATCCTTTCCCTTTAACAGCTTATACAATTCACGATTAGCATTCATCCCAGGGACATCGTTATCACAAGCTAAAATAACAACAGGCTTTTTACCAGTCTTCTTAACAGCCTCATCCAAGGCAAACAAAAAACTATTAAATTCTTTGCCACGCAACGCTACTGCCTGGCCACCTACAGAAATAATAGAAAGCGCATCCATTTCGCCTTCCGTCACAAATACAGGGACTCCGGATTCACACGCCGTTACAATTGCGTCAGGATTAAAAAGACTGCCATTAACGCCACGCCCAAACTTTAAATACCGATCCTTAAAATTTCCGGAAATATCACGGACAGACAAACGATACTTATCCACCGGGATAACAACTCCAACGCCATCAGTACCTAAAAAATTAAACTTCGGTAAATAACCAATACAAAAATCATAAGCCAGAGAACGGCGGATGCCACGGCTTTGCAAATAGTCAGCAGCTTTATTTATATTACATAAGCCAGCATTAATCATAGACGTACAATCTTTTAACGGGTTACCATCGTCATCAACTTCCGGCAAAAGTCCATCCCTGATCAAAAAATTATGATTCCCGTTAAAAAAAGAAATCTTTTCCTGTGCAAACCGGAAAGGCTCAACACCAAACAAATCCGCCACAAACCTCACTTTATCTTTAAACTCATCAATATTCTCCAAAAAACCTGCCATATCAAAAATATCAAAATTAGGATTTGCCACACAGTTACCAAAGCAATGAACCTTATTGTGGACTGAATCATATGACATTGAACCAGTATTTTTATTGTGAACATGTTCAGGATTCACACAAAGAAAATTTTTATCTGTAGGCAAATTATATAAGCGTAAAAATTCTGGCAACCGAGAACGTAAATCCTGTAAATACATCTCATATTGACTTTTCTGAGCATCTGACAAAATCACAAGCAAACCTCCAAACTTCATCACACATACCCAATTATTATTTTTATCGGCATTCATTTTTTCAAACGAACAAACAGACAAACTACTTTAGTAAAATCCAAAGAGGGATTTTTTTGTAACCAGGGAGGGGGAGGGGGGTCCACCGCGTAAGCCGGTGGACCCCCACCCCTTTTTATTAATATATCTTAATATATATTAATAATCTTAGGAGTTATCCACAGGTTCAAACCCGCATGGTTGACGCATTTAAAAATCGGTTTCATACTTGCTGCCTACCAATTCATACTTGCTGCCTACCAATTCATACTTGCTGCCTACCAATTCATACTTGCTGCCTACCAAATTCTCATACTTGCTACCTACCAGTTTTCATACTTGCTGCCTACCAATTTTCATACTTGCTGCCTACCAATTTTCATACTTGCTACCTACCAATTTTCATACTTGCTACGTACCAATTTTGCCAACACCAAATTTATTATTTTTTTAACGGAACTAATTTCATTCTTTTTCCGTCCGCATTAATTAATTCAACCTCAGCACCTTCAAACAAACTTTCTTCCTTCATAGGAAAGTCAATAAAATCAAAATAAACCTTCATGTTAATAAACTTATCGTAGTCCAAAGAATCCATATCGCCTTCAAAACGCTCATTAGTAACATTATCAATGAAGTACCAGCATTTTATTACTCCATAATCAACCAATGCATTCATATCACGTATAAACGGACGTATAATGCGTTGCCTAAGTCCACCAATAACATTCAACGTTTCACGTTTCGGAATATCCGGAGCTACATCAACAAGTTCCGCAACTGATACAATATTCCGGCGAGGCTTATAAAAGTTCATCTTATATAAAACATTAAGGTGTTTACCCAACGCATACGCATTAGGAAACTTAGTAGTCTTAATTGAAAATAAAGCCACAGAATACGGCATGATCGACGCTGAAGGTAGATATTCAGCCAATTTATCACCAAGAATAACTTTAATCTTAGAATTCTTTATTGAACTTTCATCTACCGAGCAGCCAACACCCTGCAAAATAACAGACTTCCATACAGTAGCATCTTCAGGTTTCTTGTTTCGGCCCCTGACAGAAATATTAAGCTGTTCAATTTTAATATTTTGTAAATTATTAATTGTTTCAATGACCAGTTCACGAGTAGAATGCATAGACATTTTAAATAACGCAGAAATCTCATGCAGGTCTAAAATCATTTCCTTATTTGCATTAATTACATCTTTTGGCGCATTAGCAGGAACTTTAGCAGTGAACTTCGTAACAATGTAGTCAAACATCTGCGCCGTACGGCAAGACATGTTGACCCGTTTCGGAAAAATCCAATACACTACATTATCGTCAAGCCGTCGAGCAACTGGCAATTCTACATTACCGTCATTTTTCTTTAGAAAACGCTTAATAAGGTTTAAAGAAAACATAGACAAATTATTAGTGACAGGTGATTGAAAGATAGGCGCATAAATTCCTTTACAAACATCAGTCATAAAACCACCTCACTTAATCATCCTCCAGCAGCCCGGCCATTGCGTCCGCCGCCGTCCGATCCTGATCAGGCATCACGTGTGCATAGGTCCGCAGAGTAAACGCCACGTTGCTGTGGCCCAAACGTTGGCTGATGACCTTGATATTGACCCCTGCCCGCAACAGCTGGGTGGCATGTGTATGCCGCAGTGAATGATACGTGCATCCCGGCGGCAACTGTGCAGCCTTCATCATATTTGCCCACTGCCTTCCCCGGAAGTTATCGTATCGGACTGGTACCCCGCTGATCGAAGTAAACAGCAAATCAAGCTCATTCTCATACTTATCACCAACCGATTTCCCGTACTCCCTTTGTTGCTTTTTCCATTCTTTCAATCGCCGCATGGTATCTGCATCAACAGAAATTTTACGAATGCTGTAGCTTGTTTTAGGCCTTTTCAGAACCCCATCCTGCAGATTGTTATGAATGTAAATAGTACCACCCGTAAAATCCACATCTGACCACTTCAGACCGAATGTTTCGCCCCAACGCATCCCCGTGGCAAGGGTCAATCTTACGGCCATCGCATAACAACGAATCAAGTACACGATACCATCATCTTCCATCACAGCCGGATAAGTTTCGTAGTATTCGCCAGAATCTGCCACTTTTAACAGCCGTTTAATCTCATCCTGATACAAAAACACGATTTCTTTATGAACCACATCTACCGGAGGCTTCGTTTTTTTAACAGGATTCTTAACCAAAAAGCCATTGTCAATGGCAGCTTCAAGCGCCGTCGCCAGGGTGGTTCTAACGCTTTTAACCGTTTTAACCGACAGTGTTCCTTCCTTTTTTATGCGACCATGGGCCAGTAGGTCCGACAACATGCCCTGAATCATCGCCGGCGTTATGTCCGCCAACCGCTTTTTTCGCAGCGATTCTGGTACATATTTGACCATCGACCGATAAAATACCGATGTGCTGGGCTGCACTGTGTCTTTCAAAATCCTTTCCTGCCAATAGTCCAAAAAGCTACCCAAACTAACGTCTCTTGTGCCCTCCGGTCCTACTTCCATCCGCATCCGTTCAATTTTGGCTACCAATTCCTTTTTCGTAGAAGCCGTCAAAGACCTGCGGGACTTTTTTCCACCAGGCATGCCAACCATGTACTGGTATACCCAACGATCTTGTCGATCCCTTTTACCGCATTTAACTTCCGGGGCATCTTTCTTTAAGCATCCTTCGCGCTGCGGACACACATCGCAAGAAACAGGCGTTACGTGATAAATAGTCCCTTCGCCTTTCGCTCTCCTGGCCATATCATGCGCCTTTCTGAGCACCAGCAGCATCCTCCGGCAGGGCGGTCATGTCTGCGATGTATTTATCCACCCATGCTGCCGGAATAACAAGCTTTCCACCGAGCCGCCTGGTCACAATTTCACCGCGTTTGACCATCGTATACAGATACGCCTTGCTCACAATACCGCCTAATACCTGATGCAGTTCAGGTACTGTGTAAAATAATTTTTTACCTTCGTAATTGTTCATAATGTCATCCTTTCTTTTTCTTTAAAATGATTATTAAAAGCATCATTCAATCATCTTTCTTGATTTTATAATATCGAATATGATAATACTTGTCAAGCAATTATTTCTCAATAAAAAGAATTTTTTGCGTTAACAAAAAATAATAAAGTCAAAATACATAGTTAACTCTCTTGAATGGCACGTTGAAACCATTAATCGGATATGATAAAATGTTCATACAATATATTCTTGAAAAGAAGGAACTATGTATGAGCAGCACAGATAAAACAAAAAAAATAAAGCAAATACTTAGCGAAGCTGAAAAGAATGACGAAAACATTCGCAAAATTTTCTACGAATCAGCAAACGCAAAAATAAGGGAAGACAAAGAACAAAAACGGAAAGAAATCTTACAGGTGTTTGCATCAAATTTGAGAAAATACCGAGAAGAAGCAGGTTTAAACAAATTACAGTTAGGCAACATGCTTGGTTTGTTACCGCAAAACTACCACCGCTACGAAAGTGGTACACAAGAGCCAGGCGCCACCACGGCAATACAAATGGCATCAATTCTCGGAATCAGTGTTGATAAATTGTTTGAATCAGAATCAAGCAAAATCATTGACACGTTAAAATGCCAAAGCTGGCTTGAATCTGTGGGATTTAAAACATTCTTTGACAATGAAAACACAATCGTAATTTCTGCAGAAGGTTTCCCCACAAAAACTGTCAGTATAGAAGAAGCAAAAGAAATAATAGAAAACACCAAACAAATACTTAAGCCTGTAATACAGCTTATGGTTACATCCGAAACAGATAAAATCCAATACAACAAAAACAAAACAGAACACGATAAAAGAATTGCTGCGGCATTAAAACTCACAAGAAACAAAAAAACAGATTAAAAGAAACTGCGTTCCCCGGTCCGATACCGAAGAACGCAGTTTTTTTACATAATTAATTAAGAGAAAAATAAAAAAAAGCCGCACTATCACCACGTAAACGCAGTAACAATGCGGCTTCAGAAGTCTTTACCGACAGAAAACAAAGAGGTTGCTAACAAAAATTCTTCTTTTTATCGGCAAAAAACTTTTAAATTGTAAATCAGGTTTTCTCGAAAAATGGTAATTTTAGCAACAAAATAAGCAGGGTTTTACCAGTCCAAAAATAAATTTCAAAATATGCATACTATAAGCATGCAAAATAAAAAATCCGCAAGGCGAACCTTGCGGATTAGCTTGTCATGGTGGCCCCGGAGGGATTCGAACCCCCGACCTTTTGGTTCGTAGCCAAACGCTCTATCCAGCTGAGCTACGGAGTCACATCAGCGCTGTTTTTCAACAGCAAAGCTATTATAACTAAAACCGGGCTGATTGTCAACACTTTTTCTAAAAAAGATTCCCAAAATTACAAAACCCGCACCGGCGTAAAATTCTGCGTATCACAGGACACCAGCTTATAGGAGCAGTTATCCCGCACTCCTTCAAAAATTGAGGCAGCCCCGTCCTCCCCGTGGATATGCCCGAACACGCAGCGCTTAACTCCGTATTCATCGATGATCTGTTTAAAGAGGGAGTTTTCTTCCGGGGAATAAAAAGGCGGGTAGTGCAAGGCCAGAATAATATTTTCATAGCCGGCCTGTCTGGCCGCGTCCAGGGAAGCCCGGATGCGCAAATCTTCATGGCGCAAGATACCGTCGTCGGTTTCCGGTTTATAGCCTTCGCAGACCGGTGTCAGCCAGCCACGGGAGCCGCAAACGGCAACCGGTCCTTCTTCCTGTTCCACAGGGAAAAAATTATTTTGCAAAAAGAAGAACGCACCAGCGGTTGCCTGTTTCATTTTGGTAAGGCTCGTCCACCAGTAATCATGGTTGCCCCGTAGCATTACTTTTGTTCCCGGAAGCTCCGCTATATCCTGCAAGTCCTCAGTCACTGCATCCTGCAATTTCATGGCCCAGGAAATATCGCCGCAAAGTATGACAGTGTCTTCCGGCGCAACAATTTGTTTCCAGTTTTCGATTACGCGCTGCCGGTGGTTTTTCCAGTGTTCCCCGAATACATCCATGGGTTTGGATGCAGGCACTCCGGAAAAATGCAGGTCTCCGATAGCATAAATGGACATTTTCTTTTCCGTCTCCTCAGTATTTCAGCACTTTATCGGATTTCAGCTTACGGGATTTGTCATAATCAATGCGATGATCCAGATCGTGCTTCGTCAGAAGTTTTCCGTGGAAATCTTTCCAGGCAGACAGCGTTTTCTCCGCATTATCACGAAGGGCCTGGGCGAAAAGTTCTGCAGGCAGCGTGGAGGCATCCCCCACCAGCTCCATGGCACGTTGTTCTTCTTTTTTCGCTGCTTCCCGCACTTCCGGAGCCAGGACGCTGTAGTACCCCCGAGTCAGGGTCGTCACCTGACCGGAGATCCACCAGGCTTTTTCACCCTCATATTTTTTACGGTCTGCCTTTTCGTAGGCTTCCGGCAACGGCGAAACTGCCAGGGGAATGTAAACGCTTTCCGCCGGCGCATTCATGGACAGCCAGAAAATGGGACACGGCAGCGTATCCTTGGCCTGAGTGATCCATGTATAGGCAATGTTGCGGCTGGTAATGGAACGCTCCCACTTATTGTCCCCATAGCGGTAGGGCGAAGCAAACAGCCCCGCTCCTTCCCCGTTTCTCCGGTCAACAGGCGTACCTTCATAAGCATCCCGGTGCAGATCCATCACTTCGGCCAGGGTAAGGGGATGATCCGGTTTCACAGAAAAGGGATATCTCTCCGTATCCCAGTTTTTTACTTTCATAGGAAGTTTTGCGGAAGGAGCCACAAGGCTTAATGCCCGCCATACCCGGCGTAATGCAAAATAGGGATGGAAATCTTCCGCCGCCTGCATGGAACGCACCCAGTCCACGTTACCCTGTTTATCGTAAGCAGCCCAGCCGGCTTTTTTCAGCATCTCCGGCAGTTCCGGATTATAAATCTGGTTGGGATCATCTTTCCGAATCCCCCGGATCCGGAACTGGTTGGCTGCTACAAAAAATTCCCCGTCAGGCACCCGCTGGGCGATCCAAAAGCCCCCATTGCCCGAGGGCGTAGGCTGCATCTCCACCACCCAGCCTTCGTTCCGGTCTGCCACCAGCAGGGTCTCGCCGGTTCCCCACAGTCCGTATGTATCAATGAGGCTGCCGATAAGATGCACCGCGTCCCGGGCTGTCCGGCAGCGTTCCAGAGCTACCCGCCCCAGTTCGGAAGCGTAGAAGATGCCGCGGCCTTCCTTCGGCTCCAGATATTCCAGATGCCGGGAATTGTTGGTGCATTCTCCCAGCATGAGGCCGTGCTCGTTCATGACGCCGTAATCGCTGTCAATGTATGCATAAGTGTGAGCCGCTTCCGGAATCTCCCCCAGGGGCTTTGTCCGTTCCCGGTCCGGGTAATCATACCCGGGAGCCCGCTCCGGAGCCACCAGGCGGGGATTGTCATAACAGGAATATTCCGGCAGATTATCCCAGGCAATGGCGGAAGGGTACACCTTGCGCACAGCCCCGGCGGGATGATCCTTGGCCGGAATATAAACGATACTGGGATCGCTGGAAAAAGAATCGTTGGAATGGGTTACAAAAGTGCTGCCGTCCGCGGAAGCTCCTTTCGTCACAATCGTTGTGGTGCAGGCGTCCGCAGAAGAAATAAGACAGCTTCCCAAAATAGCTGCCAGCACTGCCGGGACAAGAATTGTTTTCCGAATCATAAATTTCTCCGTTCCACCGCCGCAAACCGGCGGCGCAAGATTGAAAAAAAAATTTACGCTAACTTGCCAGATGTAATACATGGTTGTTACGCAATTATTATTAATTATACCACGACAATTATACCACGACTGCCTGCTTAATTTCTTCACATTTTCGCCAAACTTTTGTTACAAATTCAATTACCAGACTCTTTATAATGAAATCGGTCCGGGAAAATAATTTGTCCGGTTCCCTCTCGATAATTTTTAAAAAACACTGATTCATTTACTATTCGTTTTCACGCTTAAATCAGTTTTTCCTTACGTTAACAACTCTCACGGATAACGCGGTTATCACTGTTATTGTAATTTTCAGGAGGAACAAACATGGACGCACAGACCAGATTGGAAATTCAGAATTTAACCGAACAGCAGCAGCAGTATGTGATCCAGACGCTGCCTGCCAAAGAAAAAACTGTTTCTTCCGCATATATTTTCTGGGTGTTGCTGGGAGCCCACTATTTTTACCTGAACAAACCGTTTAAAAATCTTTTCCTGTGGGCATTGAGTTACATCTGGATCGGCATCATCTGGTGGGTCTACGATGCCTTCCGCATGAAACGGCTGGTAGAGGAATGCAACCGGGAAATCGCCAAACAGGTGATCCATGATGCCATATTGCTTTACCCCAAACCCCCGAAGCTCCACAGCGAAACCATCGATGCGGAATTTAAAGAAACAAAGTAACAGTAAAAAATACGCCTTCCCGAATCCGGCAAAACAGCCGGGCAAAGGGAAGGCGTAATTTTTTATAGTTTGTTACATCTCCGCGCTGTCAAACAACAGCGTCACCGGTCCGTCGTTAACGGAAGCCACCTGCATGTCCGCGCCGAACTCGCCGTGCTCTACAGCAAACCCTCTGGCCCGGCAGGCATCCATAAATTTTTCGTACAGGGGAATGGCAATGTCAGGCTTCGCTGCATGGGAAAATCCGGGCCTGCGCTTTTTCAGATCCGCATACAGGGTGAACTGGGACACTACCAGCAAGGCCCCCCCCACCTGGTCCAGGCTCAGGTTCATCTTTCCGTTTTCATCTTCAAAGACCCGGCAGTTGCAGATTTTTTCCGCCATCTTTACAGTTTCGGCTTCCGTGTCTTCGGGGCCGATGCCCAACAGCACTAAAAATCCCTTTTCAATCTTTCCGGTAATCTTTCCTTCAATCTCAACAGACGCTTCTTTTACTCTGGTCACTACTGCTCGCATAAGGGCCTCCGATATTTATGGATTCGTTCTTCAATTACTCTTGGATTCCCGGGATCTTCGGCAGGCGGTTCATGCTGACCGCCAGTTCCTCATCCGTAGGAATGTAATCGTTCATCTTGCCGGTCTGGTAATTTTCGTAAGCGGTCATATCAAAGAAACCGGTGCCGGTGAGACCGAACAGGATGGTTTCGCTGCGGCCTTCTTCCTTACAGCGTTTCGCTTCTTCAATGGCGCCCCAGATGGCGTGGGCCGATTCCGGCGCCGGTAAAATGCTTTCATATTTGGCGAACAGCACCGCTGCGTCAAACACGCTGGTCTGCACTACGGACTTGGCTTCCATGTACCCGTCATGATACAGTTTGGACAGGATGGGCGCCATGCCGTGATACCGCAGCCCTCCCGCGTGAATGGGAGACGGAGTGAAGGTGCAGCCTAAGGTGTACATTTTCGCCATGGGAGTGATCTTCCCCGTATCGCAGAAATCGTAAGCAAACCGGCCCCGGGTCAGGGATGGGCAGGATGCAGGCTCAACGGCCACCAGACGGGGATTCGCCTTACCCTGCAGTTTATCTTTGGCAAACGGCGCGATGAGGCCGCCCAGATTGGAGCCGCCGCCGGCGCAGCCTACCACCACGTCCGGGTATTCGTCTAACAGGGACAGGGCCGCAGCGCTTTCCAGCCCTACGACAGACTGGTGCAGCAGCACCTGGTTCAGTACGGAACCCAATACGTATTTTACATTATCGCCGGTTACAGCCCGTTCCACCGCTTCCGAAATGGCGCAGCCAAGGCTGCCGGGATTGTCCGGCATTTCCGCCAAAATTTTCCGTCCTGCGTTGGTAGTATCGCTGGGGCTTGCTACCACGCTGGCCCCGAAGGTCTGCATTATCGCTTTACGGAAGGGTTTCTGATTGTACGAGGCCTTTACCATAAACACTTCCAGAGGCAGGCCGAAATAGCAGCAGGCCTCTGCCAGAGCAGTGCCCCACTGACCGGCGCCGGTTTCCGTGGTAACGCCCTTCAGGCCCTGCTTCTTGGCATAATAAGCCTGGGGGATGGCGCTGTTCAGTTTATGGCTTCCGGATGTGTTGTTACCTTCAAACTTGTAATAAATCTTCGCCGGGGTATCCAGGGCCTTTTCCAGATTGTAGGCCCGGCACAGAGGAGACGGACGGTAATTTTTGTACATCTCCAGCACTTCCGGCGGAATTTCAATGTACGGCGTATCGTTGTCCATTTCCTGATGGGCCAGCTCCTTGCAGAACACCGGGTACAGATCTTCCTCGGACACCGGTTTTCCCGTGGCGGGATTCAGCATGGGTTCCGGTTTTTCCTTCATATCCGCCCGCAGATTATACCAGGCTGTTGGCATCTGCTCTTCCGTTAAATATAATCTGTGGGGTACTTTTTTGATCATGATCCATTCCTCCAGTTTTTTTACATTATTTATGAAATTTTTTCTGTTTTACCGTTTCCCCAGTTTTACTATTTATCAGATACCATAAAAAAGAGCTTTTGTCCCAATTATGAGACAAAAGCTCTGCTTCTGCGGTACCACTCATTTTGGCGGAAATGCTTCCGCCCACTCACAAGGCTTCTTTGGTAACGGGAGAAGAACCCGGCGGCTGCTACTCGTAAAAGCGCTGCGTTGTCATCAGATACACTGCACGCTGCATTTTCGTTCCGCCCTTAAAAGTCCATTCGGCAAATTCTACCCGCCGCCTTTCCAGCACCGGCGGCTCTCTGCAGGGAATTTCCTTTGCTTACTCTTCTTTATCATCGGTTTAAAAAAATTTTAATTTATTTTTTATTTTACTTACAAGTTTTAAATTGTCAAGAAAAACACGTAAATTCGTAAAAATAAACGGTTGCTTCTTTACAATCTGTAATATTCTTTACAGGTAATGAAGAACTGCTGATCACCAGGCGCTGAGGATGCTGCCCTTAAAGTGATCGGTAATAAACTTTTTGTTTTCTTCGGAACGGTACACTTTTTCGATCTGTTTGATGCGGGGATCGTTAAAGTTTTTCTCCGTTGTAACAAAAATGTTTACATACGGGTTGTCCGCCCCTTCCACAATGATGGCATCCTTCAGAGGATTCAGCTTAGCCGGCAGCGCATAGTTTACATTGATGCAGGCAATAGTCACATCGTTAATGCTTCTGGGAATGCTGGCCGCGTCCAGTTCACGGAACTGGAAGTTATGTTTGTTTTCCGTAATATCCGTTAAGGAAGCAACCGGGTTCTTCTTGTCTTTTACTTTGATGAGGCCCGCGTCGTCCAGCATCAGCAGGGCCCGGCCCCCGTTAGACGGATCGTTGGGAATGGCAACGGTAGCGCCGTCAGGAATGGTTTCACCCTTTTTCACCTTCGTGGAATACACAGCCATGGGGAAGATTACGGTCTTGAAGCATTCTTTCAATTTAAAGCTGGGTTCCTTTTTCAGGGTCGCCGCCAGATACGGCGCATGCTGCATGCTGTTGGCAAACAGTTCGCCCTGGTTCAGTGCCACGTTGGGAGTCACAAAGTCGCTGAACTCCACCACTTCGATCTTCAGGCCCTGTTTTTCCGCCAGTTTCTTTACGTTATCCATAATTTCGGCATGAGGACCTGCGGTTACGCCAATTTTAATCGGCTTGTCCGCAGCCGGCGCCGCTTTTTTATCGTCCTTTTTTTCGCCGCCGCAGCCTATCAGGCCTAAAGCTAAAATACCCGTTGCCAGAATCAGTGAAAGTTTTTTCAATAACATTTGTAATCCCCTCCATCTTTCTTACGGAACCGCCGATCCATGTATCTGCGCCCTTGCAGGTACTATTTACACAGACTCATGGAATCATCGTTTCCAAACTTCCAATATCATATTTAAAAAGTATGATATAGAACTATTATTTCAAATTATATCGGTCTTTTCAGGTCTGTCAATTTATTTTTTTATTTTTTTCAGAAATTGAGTATATTTTACAGCAAATTGTACTAAAAGTTACAAAAACAAAACGTTGCCCATCAAAAAGAAATGCTTCAGGCGATTTCGTTTCCAGTCTTTTCATCGTCCGTCCTAATTTTCCATTCAGACCGCTCCGTCCTTTCATTTCAGCCGGCCGAAGGGCTGCTTCAGGCGAAATTCCTCCGGAATATGGTCATCCTTGCTCCAGTAGGCGATCTCCGCCTTGTCATCATCATCCACCGTAACGATGTTCAGGGCCCCGTTGGTGATGGGATGCTGCCACACTTCGTCCAGAGGAAAACCGGCGACGGTAAGTAAAATGCTGCTGATGCACATCATGTGGGAAACCAGCAGTACGGTGCCGCCCCGGTTTTCCCTTACGATTTTCCAAAAGGTTTTCATGGCGCGTTCCCGGGTTTTTTCAAAGGGTTCCGCCCCTTGTAACTGAATTTGCGAAGGATGTGTGCGCCAAACATCATACAGGCCCGGATATTTTTCGTCGATCTCCGAGACCAGCAGGCCTTCCCATTCCCCTACGCCCATCTCTTTCAAGCCTTCTTCCGCGTAAACAGGAATGTTACGCTCCCCCCGGATGATGGAAGCCGTTTCCATGGCCCGCTGCAGGGGACTGGTATAAATGGCGGTGAGGGTCGTACCTTCCAGTCCCAGTTTGGCAAACCCCGCCTGCTTTCTTCCCGTTTCATTCAGAGGCACATCGGAAATTCCCTGGAAGCGGTGCAGCACATTCCATTCCGTTTCCCCGTGCCGGATCAAAATAATTGTTGTCGTCATAGTCTGAACCCGTTATCCAAATTATTATTTTACCCAAAATATTTTTAAATTTTTTCATCTGCCAAAAAAGATTATAGCGATCCGGACGCAACACTCATCCCCCGCAATCCTTATTGGGATTCCAAAATTTTTCAAATTCGTCAAATGCTTGCCGCCCGGTTGTGCTATACTTATCATAAAGCAATGTAGTCTGTGTTATACTACTATAACACAAAAAAATATTTACCGATACAGCCGCAGGAGGATAAAATGAAAAAATTTCTGGTACTGCTTCTTTCGTTACTTGTTGTAAGCTTCAGCGCAACCGCCTTCGCCAAATGGGAAGACCGTGATATCGTAGAACGGATCCGGGCCGTAGGCAATACGCCGGCATCACAGAAAAAAGCCGATAAAATTTTCAGCCAGCGGATTAAAGAGGCGGCGGAAGCCCGGGCCAGGGAGCAGGCAGAAGCGGCCCAGGGCTACCGTACTGTAAGCCGCAGACCCGTCGTTGCCATTGTATATGAAAACAACGCCAAAACAAAATACGACCACACCATCGACAAAAAGCTCTTTGAATACCTGGATGCAGCCATGCCTGTTTCCACCTACGACCTTGTAGACGGAAAGCCCTACCGGGAACGGCTGGCGGAAATCGGTATCGAAGATATTGCCGACGCGGAGCGGGCCGACATTATTGACGCGCTGGCAGACAGCGACGTGGATTACTTCCTTTACTTAGGCGTGGGCCCTGTCAGCGTAAAAGATAAAGGCAGCCTGCTGGCTGCAGGGAAACGGGCCAACTCCACCATTCCCTTCCGCATCATCGACATCCGTAACAACAAATACATTTACACCAAAACCTACACCGAAGCCGCCCAGACCACTTCGGCCATCGGCAGCGTAGGCAGCAAATCCGTAACCCTGGAGATCATGACCCGGGTAGGCAAACAGATCCAGGCCGCCATTGAAGAGCGGCTGCCAAAATCCGTCACCTACAGGGAATATATTCGATAAGGAGCAGAATCTCCAGCCGCTTCCCTTTTTGATTTTCATCGTGTTGATAACAAAAAATATTCTGCCAACCCCCAATCAAATGAATAACTCCCTGCCGGAATGTTTCATCCTGAGCAGGGAGCTGTTTTAATTTTGACCTTTTAAATTTTTACAGTACCGCTACGCCCATAGACTCAGCGAGTTTACGAATAGCAGCTTCCGGAAGTTTGCTGTACTTTTTAATTTTTGCAAGCGATTCACCATCCCGTATCATATCCGTCGCAACGCGTTCATTGATTTTATTTTCTGTACGTATTTCCGTTTCTTTCCGTTCCTGCGCTAACACTTTTTCTTCGTCATATTCCGTCAACAGCATTCGTCTCACCTCCGCCCTGTTCGCTATCAGAAAGTTCCGGATTTCAAACTCCTCCGGCATCTCCTGTATCGCGGCTTCTACCGCCGCCTCAAAATTCCGCAGCGCCTTCTGATAATACCGTACCTTGTCTACCAGCCACGCGTATTCCCGTAACGGCTGGCACGCTTCCATCAATGCCCGGTTCTTGCCGTAATTGATGTTCAGCATCGTTACCTTTACTTCAATATCCGCTTCACCGCCAAAAGCATCACTCAGCTTCAGCACTTGCCGTTCAGGCTGTTCCGCTCTGCCATTATAAAAGCAAACGCAATTGGGTTTCGGCAAAGCCTGCAAACTTCTGCTGAACAGATAATATTCGCTGGAGGCAATGTATTTTTCGTACAACTGTGTTCCATACGTAAGGAAACGCATAGGCATGTTGGGGTTAAAGCTGCTCTGGTGCTCCCACAGGTTCATTTCGCTCCGGATGATAAAGGACACATCGTTCTTCATTCCCATATACACAGCGTCTTCTATTGTGTTGAACTGGATTTCATCCGGATTCCGGTACTGTGACCCGTTCACTGCATTGTATAGCGACAGGGTCCACTTTTTGTTTTCAGGGTTCCCGAAAATAAATTTGAATACTCGATCTTTGTATTCACGGTTAAGTACAGTCAAACATAAACTCCTTTCACACTCGTACCTGACTCTGCCGTGACAATAAAAGAAAATCTGGTTACTATTATTGTAAGTCGTAATAGTTTTGTTGGCAAGAAATTGGCAATGGTAGATATGAAATTTTTGTGAATTGATTGATGAAACAAAAAAAGCAAAACAAAAGAAAAAACCTCCCGTTGTATTTCTGGCCATATCGCACCCTGAATAATCAATTCAGTCCACGCATCCCTTCTCTATTAATTTTTAACAAATTTCAAATTAAATGAACAACTCCCTGCCAGGATTTTTCATCTTAAGCAGGGAGTCGTTTCAATTTTAACCTTTTAAATTCTTACAATACCGCAACACCCATGGACTTGGCCAGCTTGCGGATGGCCGCTTCCGGAAGTTTGCTGTACTTTTTGATTTTCGCGAGCGGTTCGCCATCCCGTATCATATCCGTCGCTACACGCTCATTTACTTCTGCTTCTTTTTTGGCTTCGCCAATTTTTATATAATCGTCAATAATCTTACACATATTCCAACTGCCTCCTTCCACAGCCTTTTCGTAATACAGCTTCTCATACCGGTCATCGTGCTCCATCACGCTCAAAAGCATCACCAGCTCCTGCACGTGCCGGATCGTTTCTTCTGAAGCTATATATGCGCCCGTTTTCCGTTTCTGCACAAAATAATCCGCTACAATACGGAAATCACTTTTGAACCTTCTGACCTGATCTTCTTCAAGCCACGCTACCTCGAAAACATTTATCTTCGTGTTAGTAACGTAAGGTTTAAACACATCCGGCACATTCACCGCTTCATACAACGTCTTCGCTTCCGTCCAACGCCTTTCGCACCCAAAGTAAAGCACCAGAGTAATGACAGGGTATGGTGGCTTATCCTCATTTTCCTTCAGACACTGGGCCCGGTACTCCGCCCCGTCATAGCCTAACACCCGCAGCACCATTAGGGGATCTGGCGCCGTCTGGTTTTCAAAGCCTACGCAGGCAATACGGATATCGTTCTTCTTCCACCGCTTGGCCACGTCACGCTCCATATCGTGGAGTTTCTGTTCTGCCCGGTAGGCGGAACGGCCGGGCATGTCTTCCAGTTCTTCCGGTTTGATCACCTCTTCGCCGTCAAAGAGGAAACCGTTCACAATATCGGCGAAGACGTCCGGGTAATCTTCCAGGATCTTCTCCGCATCAAAAAAATTAAGAGCACGCAATGCCTGAACATATACCCAATTTTGTTATTACTTGCACTTTCATTATAGAAAAAGCAAATTTAAATTGCAAGAAGAACTTAAGAAAACGCTGTTTCATTCATCTGCATGCTTACCGGTGCTTTTTGAAAATGACTTCGGCAATCGCACGAACTCATTTATCAGTAGCTCCATAAAAAAACGCAGCCTGCGGTTAAGCAGACTGCGAGTGTATGAAATATATTTTAATAAAATCCTGCTCTTTCAACGACTGAGGCTCAAAGCCTGCGCCTTATTTTCCAATCTTCGCTTCCAGCGCTGCCAGTCTTTCTTCCAGCTTCGCATTATAGGCTTCCAGAGATTGTATCTTGGCGTCTTGTTCCGCAATCCTGTCACCCTGGGCCTTGATGGTTCTCGCCATGGCCGCCTTGCTGGTCCCAACGCCTTTATCCAGCGCAAAGCTTACGCCGGCGTTGATCATGTTCTCGCCGTTGCCCATGGCGCCGCCTACGCTGAACATCACCTTATCCGTAGGCCGGTAGAACATGCCCAGTGCCATGGCGTTGGCGTTCCGGTAATTGCCGAAGCCCGCCGCCATAGTGAACTTGTTATCCGTATCCAGGGGATGCAGGGCCGCCAGAGCCGCCGCCCCCGCGCCTACCTTGTTCACCTTGCTGTCCAGGTTGCTGATGCGGTGGGTAACTTCTTCCAGGCCTGCGCCGGTTCCGCCTGCCAGCGCTTTCAACTGACCTACGGTTGCAGCGTCGGTGTCATCCGTGCCGTCCTTCACATGCTTGATCTGCCGTTCGCCACCATCAGAGCCAACGGATACCGCGTCCGCTTCCGCCTTGGAACCGGCGCCCAGCACCACCGCGTTATCTACGTCCGCCGTCACGTTATTGCCCAAGACGAAAGTATCGTTACCGCCGATCGTATTATTGTTACCAACTGCATAACTGCCAGTACCACTCACCGTGTTCGGGTCGCCGAAGGCGCCGCTGTTGTTGCCGCTGACCTTATTGCCGAAGCCAATTGCAATAGACTGACTTCCGGTTGCCGAGCTGCCTTTGCCGATGGAAATCTTCGTGCTGTTCGCTCCAAAAGAAAGCTCTTCCTGATTCAGGAAATCATAACTTGCAAACTTGCTATCCGCTTCCGGTTTTGTATATGCATCTATAATTCCATAGCCGGCTAACGTGGTCGCTTTATCTGCCTTGCCGGCCACTGCCGCATTAATTGCACTGTCTGCCTGCGTCGTAGTATATGCATCTGTAATACCATAACCAGCCAACGTGGTCGCTTTATCCGCTTTTCCGGCTAATGCGGTGTCGGTTTCGTCCTTCGTGTACGCATCTGTAATACCATAGCCTGCCAACGTGGTCGCTTTATCCGCTTTTCCGGCTAATGCGGTGTCGGTTTCACCCTTCGTGTATGCGTCCGTAATTCCGTAACCAGCCAACGTGGTCGCTTTATCCGCTTTTCCAGCTAATGCGGTGTCGGTTTCGTCCTTCGTGTACGCATCCGTAATACCGTAACCGGCTAACGTGGTCGCTTTATCTGCCTTGGCATCAATCGTTTCTTTTACAGTCTTACCACCCCAGTCCCCTGCAAGTAAATCTTCCGTGACTTTTAGGCGGCCTTCATTCGCCGCAACTTTGTTACCTAAAGTTTTCAGCTGGGCCACATTGACAGCGTCGGTATCTTTGGATCCTGCCGCCACGCCGGTGATCTGGCGGGTAACGGTATCGTCGTTACCTACCGCAATAGCATTGTGGGTAGATACCCACGCATTGCCTGTATTGCTTCCTTTCAGATACGCATCCGTCGCCCCAGCTTCCCGGGAAGCAACAGACTCGCTGCCCAACGCCACTGTATCCGCAACGGTAACTTTTGCACCCTGGCCGATGGCTGCGGAATTGGTTGCCGCCGTTTCCACGATGCCGCCCAACGCCGCCAGGGAGTTTTTCGCTTTTGCTTCAGAAGAAATGCCAAAGGCCGTGGAAGCCTCGCCGCTGGCCGTTGTTTTCTCACCAAACGCCGTGGAAGCTTTGCCGCTGGCCGTGCCGCCTTTGACATAATCCGAGCCATCGTCGTAACCGCCCCACGCAGTGGCGCCACTATCGCTGGCTTCCGTCTCAACGCCAAAGGCCGTGGAAGCATCACCTGTGGCCCTTGTGCCTTGCCCGAACGCCGTGGCCTGGGCGCCCATTTTGGTCAGGGCGGTGTTATTGTAAGCAGACCAATAGGTAGTAAAACCATCTTTTTTCATTGTACCATTCTGGGCATCCACAATCATATATTTAGTTTCCCCGCTAACTGTATCTGTATAACTCTTAATGGTTACCTCTGTTGTACCATAGAGCAACTGCCCCGCCTGTGTATTTGCCCCGAACGCCGTGGAGCCCTGGCCGATGGCCTTTGTACCTGCCCCAAACGCCGTAGATTCCTGGCCGCTGGCCTTTGTCAGTACGCCGAACGCCGTAGAATCCGGGCCGCCCGCCAATGAATATGCCCCAAACGCTGTGGAACGAACTTCGAGTGCTTCTGCCCCTGCCCCAAACGCCGTGGAAACAGCGCCGCTGGCCACTGTTTCAACACCAAACGCCGTGGAATAATTGCCGCTGGCCGTTGTTTTATACCCAAACGCCGTGGAAGCTTCGCCGCTGGCTTTCGTTCCATTCCCGAACGCCGTAGCCTGGGCTCCCACTTTGGTCAGGCTGCTGTCGTTGTAAGCGTCTTCATAGGAAGCAAAACCCCCTTTTAATGTCTTACCATCCTGGGCATTTACAATCTTAAATTTTACACCATCACTTGTATCTACCTCAATGGTTGCTACTTTTTTATCCGTACCATAGAGCAGCTGACCCGCCTGTGTATCATACCCGAACGCTGTGGAACCCTCGCCGAGGGCATCTGCCCCTGCCCCGAACGTCGTGGAAAAATCGCCGAGGGCCGCTGTGAATGAACCGAATGCCATAGAATCTTTACCGCCGGCCAGTGAACTATACCCGAACGTCGTGGAAGCCTCGCCGCTGGCTCTTCCTTGAACTCCAAACGCCGTGGAATAATCGCCGCTGGCAGTTGTACCCACACCCCAGGCAGAAGCAGCTGTTGCGCCAGGATCAATTGTAACATCCTCCCCATGAATTGCCGCATTATCTGCCCCCCACGCTACCGGTTCGCCATATCCCCCTACCAAATACGTGCCCAGCAATAACGTGCACAACACCCGCGCCGCCAAATACTTTTTCGTTCTTCTCTTTGTCATGGTCATGTTATCAGCCCCCCTTGTCTGCTGTGTGGCATTGCGCCAGCTCAGTTAAATGTTTAAGCGTTTATAAAATATTCGTTACCCAATTTAATTTTTTTTACAATATACTTTTTTTATATTATAGCGTATGTTTGAGTTTATATCAAAGTCCAATAGTGTAAACTTTATTACACTTTTCTGTTTGTACGGCATTTCTTTTTATAAAAATTAATCTTAACTTCCTGAATTTCATAAAAAGTTGATAACTGGATGAAATACAAAAGCCTCCCCGGCTGGGGAGGCAAATTTGTATGTTTCACTTGTAACCCGTTCACACCTTTATGTATCTTGCGTTCTTAAAAGTGCCTATTTTTTTTATCTTGTTTTCTTTCATCATTTTGCGTAGTACCAATTCCACCGTTTTAACGCTGATATCGGGCACTTTTTCTACAATATCCTGTTTCGAAATCGGAACAACAGCGTTGCGTAATACACACTCTACTCTTTCCGATTTCTTTGCCTTTTTTAATGATATCTCTGTAAAGGCATTATCAAGTTTCTTAAAGCACCCGTAGAGTATTTGCAAAAAATTGATAATAAACGGCACATAATTATTTCTATTTTCATGCCATAAATCCGAAGAAACCTTCAACGCTTCATAATAGCTTTCCTTATACTTATCGATCTGCCCTTCATAAGAGATGTACTTAACGATATCGTATCCAGATAAATACAATAGCAATACGGTTAACAATCTCGAAACACGTCCGTTTCCATCTGTAAAAGGATGTATGCAGAGAAAATCCAAAACAAAGCACGGGATCAATAAGAGCGGCGAAATTTCGGAGTCCTGTCTCGCATCATAATAAGCCAGCATCAATTGTTGCATATCGGCCTGCACATCTTTAGCCAAAACCGGTTTAAACCGTATCCGTCTGCTGCCGTCTGCGCAATATTCCATAATGTAATTATTGAACGTTTTGTATTTTCCCGCCTCTTGATAGTTCGTCTGCTCCTCTATCATTTTATGGATACCCAGGATCATATCTTCGTCAATATCCAGATTCACATGGTTTGCATGGATAAAACTAAGGGCATCTTTATAACCGGAAATTTCCATTTCATCATGCGTCACAGGCATTGCGCCATTCACAATCTCTTTGATCCGGGCTTCCGTAGTAATAATGCCTTCTATCGCATTACTGCCTTTTACAGACTCAACCATTGCTTTTTGGCGCAAGCGTTCGAAGGTTTCTCCATACTGTTGCCTCCGGAACGCCTCCTTGGATCTCAAATCCGCAATTATTGTTGTAAGTCCTATTATATTACCGGGGATCCCGTCTTTCAGAAAAGAATAATCATATTTGTGCATATTAATTTTCCTTAAAATAAAATTTACTACCTAAATTTTATCATTTTTTAGGTAGTAAATCAATGATGTTTTAATCTTAACTTCCTGAATGTGTTTTTATAAAAAATCCTTCCAAAGATGTATAAATTTTATAAAAAAATACGTTTAAAAATCATACCCCATCGTCATTATATAAGTGGAGCGGAAAAATTTTCGCTTTGTGAAAAAAAACTGGTTGCATTTCCAGGGGGTAAGGAGACTGTATAAGTAGAGAGAAAAACTTTTTCAAATTTTTCATTTTTGTTGGTTTAAATTTTACCACCCTTAGGGATTATATAAGTGAGGAGTGATTCGTATTGAAATTTTAAAAAAAACTGTTCCGTTTTTTGGTCCTCATTTGTTTGTATAAAGTGAAGAGGAAATTTTTTTCGAACTCCGGTTGCATTTTAGGGGATTCAGTTGTTTATACAAGTAGGAGGACTTTTAAAAATTTTTCAGGAGGTGTAAACATTTGGAAGAAGCAAAAATTATTTACCTGATGAACCTGCCGCTAACGGACGCCGGCAACGCCAACCGTCTTCATTCCCTGCTGGGGGATGACTGGAAGTTTGTGCCCCAGCTGGGCCGCTGGCTCCACTGGAACGGACAGCGCTGGCAGGAGGAAACCGACGGATCCATCCGGGTGGCCGCCATGGAAGCTTTTCGGAACCTGGCGGCAGACATTCGCAGCCTGCCCAGCTGCCACGACATGAAGGAGATGCAGCACCGGCAGAAAGTAGCGGACGGGCTGGGCCGGGCAGAGTCCATCGGCCGGGTCAGGGGCGCCCTCAGCTTTCTGGAGGGGCTGGCCCTGAAGCAGTACGGGGAATTCGACACGGACCCGTTCCTGCTGAACCTGCAGAACGGCACGCTGAATTTGTCCACGGGGGAACTGCGCCCCCATAACAAAAAGGATTTCATCACAAAAATCTGCGGCGCGTCGTATAAATCCCAATCCGTTGCAAAAAATTATTCCCGGGCAGAAAAGCCTGCAAGCGAAACGGTTTCGTCCGCAGGAGAAACTACGGCAAAGGAAAGCGGAATGAACGTCGATATTCTTTCTGAAAACAACTCTGCAACTTCTCTTTGGGAGGAAACCGTTTGCGCCATCCTGCCAGACCCTGCCGTACGCCGTTGGCTGCAAAAGTTCATGGGCTACTGCCTTACCGGCAGCACGGAAGAAGAAAAGTTTGTGGTAGCCTACGGCCCCGGCGGCTGCGGCAAGGGCACCTTCTTCGAGACCGTTGCGGCGGCCATGGGGGACTACAAATCCGTGGTGCCCGTGGACATACTCCTTACCAGCAACGTGTACAACGGCGGCAACAATCCCACCCCGGAACTGGCCAAGCTGCCGGGGAAACGGTATGTGCTTTCCAGCGAAAGCAACAAAAACCGCCGCATGGACGAAGCGAAAGTGAAGCTCCTGACCGGCGGCGACACCCTCACCGCCCGCCATCTGCACGCGGATCCTTTTGAGTTTCACCCTTCCTTCAAATTAGTTTTGCAGACCAACTACCTGCCCTCAATTTCCGACGCCATGGACAAAGGCATCCGCCGCCGGCTGGTCATTGTCCCCTTCACGGCAAAAATTGAAAAACGGGATCCGAAGCTGAAACAGAAACTGCTGCAGCCGGAAAACCAGCAGGCCTGCCTGGCCTGGTGCGTGGAAGGGGCAAAGCTTTGGCGGCAGGAAGGACTGGAAGATTTTCCCACGGAAATGCAAAAGGCCGCGAACTCCTTTTACGAAGAAAGCGACCTGCTGCAGCAGTGGCTGGATGAACGGACGGAACCCAGTCTGGGCTTTTTGAAATTCGACCGGGCCCTGAAGGATTTTAACGAATGGCTGGCCACGGGCGGCAACAGTTTTTACCAGCGCAAAAGTTTTTCCGAAGCCATGCAGGCCCACGGGAAAATGAAAACACGGAGGAACCAGGGCTACGGCTACCCGGGGATAGCGCTGCGGGCGTAGTGGCGGAAAAGGATTCGCCAAAAGGCTGCAGCGTTTGTGCTAATAAGTTTCCACCACCGGTGAATATACCGATGGCTCGGCAACATACCCTCCTAAATTTCCACCGGTGTATTTTAGTGCACTTACGTGCACTTTTCCCAAAAAAGTTCACCTGCCGAAAACACAGGCCGGAAGCGGAACGAAAGCACTTCAGTGTACTTTGGTGTACTTTTTTCCCTGTGTTTTTTATATATATCACCAGCTAATTTATAAAAAACATGTAAGAAAAAGTTCACCAAAATACACCTGCACCCTATAACCTCAGGCCTGGAGCGGATTCAAAGCAGGTGTACTTTTTTCGAAACCGGTGCACTTCAGTGCACTTTGATGCATTTTTCCTCCAATGTAAAACGGCAGGAAATACAAAAGCCTCCCTTTCCAGGGAGGCTGAAGATGCATATGCGAACCACAACTATTGCGCAAACGCAAAAATATTTAACTTCATTTTACAAAACGGCAACGCCCATGGAGTCTGCCAGCTTACGAATGGATGCTTCCGGAAGTTTGCTGATTTTTTTAATCGCTTCTAACGGATACTTATCACGTATCATATCCGTCGCTACACGCTCATTTACTTCTGCTTCTTTTTTGGCTTCGCCAATTTTTATATAATCGTCAATAATCTTGCACATATTCCAACTTCCTCCTTCCAAAGCCTTTTCGTAATACAGCTTCTCATACCGGTCATCGTGCTCCATCACGCTCAAAAGCATCAACATCAAAGAGGAAACCGTTCACAATATCGGCGAAAACGTCCGGGTAATCTTCCAGGATCTTCTCCGCAATATCTTTTTCACCCATGCAACGCATGCTCCTTTCAAAAAAATTAAGAGCACGCAATGCCTGAATATATACCCAAAATCTTGTTACTACTTGCACTTTCATTATAGAAAAAGAAAATTTAAATTGCAAGAAGAACTTAAGAAAACACTGATATAACATTTCAGCGTCTGTTGTTTAAAAAAACTGTTCGGACTGTATGGAAAATTTTCCCGGTCAGGCAATATTCTGTTTCCGTTGCACAACAAAATTTTTCTTCATGAAAAGCTAACTCACGAAAGGAGGATGCTATGATTACAGACATCTCAAAAATTTTAACAGTAAACGCCGACGGCATTCCCGGCTTTTTAAAAAGCAAGCCCTATTGGATCAACTGGAAGCCTGTCTGCGCTGATGGAAAAGTAAAAAAGCTTCCCACTTATGGGGAAGCGGTGCTGCGGGGCCGGTACTGGGACACTTCTGGCCGGACTTTCGCCGAAGCCTTCCGCACCATGCCGGAACAGGGCGGCGTGAGCCTGCTGCTTTCCATGGAAAACCCACTGGCCTGCATCGACATTGACGACTGCAATGGGGATGACCCAAGACTGCTGAAAATTTTACAGCTTGTCCCCAACGCTTGGCATGAGCTATCCCCTTCCGGCCATGGGGTCCATGTGTGGGGCGTGCTGCCGGATAAGAAAGCCTACCTTTTGCCCGGACGAAATCAGATCGGCTATCACGGCAACGAATACGAATGGTACGGATCCGGCCGGGCCATTACGGTGACGGGACATCCGCTAAAAGAAAACCGCCAGACGAATCCCAAAAATGCAGCAGCAGTTACCGAAAATCATTTTCCGGGAACAAGGCCTCCTGCCGGTTCCTGTGAAGCGGCTTTACAGGAATATTATTTCCGGGGAAATTGCCTTCCTGATTTAACCCCTGCAGTTGCTTTTTGCGAAAGCCTGCGTCCGAAAATGAAAGAAAGCCCACACAGGGAAAATTCTTCTGCAGCCTTTTCAGACGAACTGATTGAAAGCGCCTGTTTGAAAAATTCTTCCACAATGTTTTTAGACGCAGGCCCTTGCAATGCTGCTGACCTACAGTTTTCACTCCCTGATAACTCCACAACTCTTTCCACCGCAACCCAGCCTGCAAAAACCTTTTTTCAAAAATCCCTTTCCACCGCACCCCTGCCCGTGGAAAGCATTTTGCAAAAAGCCTTTGCCTGCGACCCGGAACTGCAGCGCATGTTCTATGAAGGCCACAGCTGGCAGGATAAAAGCCGGGAAGATTTTTCCTTCTGCTGCCGTTTGTGGTTCTGGCTTGGGAGCCACGGTGCCCGCGCTATCGAAACCGTATTTGAGCGTTCCGCCCTGTACCGGAGATCCAAAGGCGCCCACTATGTGGGGCTTACCGTACGCAACGCCGGAAAACGCTGGGACGGGAATTACTATGGAAAAAGGTTTTTATAATACTATATAACTAAATGTAATTTTTCCTACCAGTTCTCGTACCGCCGTTGCCGGTTCAGCCCGGCGATTTTCTCCATTTAAAAAAAAACAATGATTAAATGAGTTCTAAATAAATCCAATTTATTTTTTCTGGCTGAGCATAGCGTGCAGCCCGTCGCGGAATTCCCTGAAATGCTTCGGAAAATTTTCCGAACCCTCCGCTTTGATTTTCCGTCCGTTGTTGACCGTCGCTTGCAGCGAGAACATGATCCCGTCCTTCACGCCGCTTGGATGCTTGCCGTGAAAGCCGTCCCACGCCATCAGCTCGCAGTCGTTCAACAGCTTCATTACCTTTTCGGCACTGCACGCGGCCTGGCGCTCAGGTACGCGCTTTTCATCCATATCATACCGTATCCGGTACTCAGTGACCCGGGCAGCATCTCCTTTCATTACAATCTCATAATCGGTCGTGCCCCGCATACCGCTGATACGCAACGTGACGGTCTCAAACGATTCTATTTTTTCCGTTGGCCTGGCGCCGCCAAACGACAGGGGAACAGACGTGCAGCCTAACAACACGACACTTAATACCAAAAGAGTAAAAATTTTTTTCGCATAACTCCTGTACATTTTGTTCCACCTCCGTTAAAAACTGAATTTCTGTGCCTAAGTTATGCTGTCAGGCAAAGGCATCGCAAACCCGTCACCGATTGCTATTCCATGGACTCATTCGCCTGTGGCTTCGAAACTCGGGACTTCTCGCCACGACGGCGAATTTCATCTCATGGAATGACGCAATCGCTTCCGATGGTTTGCTCACGCCTTTACCTTGCCGCATAATTTTATGCACACATAAACTTCATTTTACTTTCCCAACTTAATTATACCAAAACAGCCGTGGAAAAATCCACGGCTGAAAAAGTTAACTTTTAAATTTTAAACCACTACTTCAATCCTTCCACAAACTCCCGGCCAAACCGGCGGCACTCTTCCATGTGGGCCGTATCGGGAACCCACTGGCAACGGATGCCATCGTTTACAACCGCAAAGCCTGCGCCCTGCAGCAGCTCGGTGATTTGCTTCACCGCTTCGCCGCTCCAGCCGTAGCTGCCAAAGGCAGCCGCCTTTTTGTTCTTGAACTTCAGGCCCCGGATCAGCTCCATAATGCCGCCGATAGAATAGGCGTAGCCGTAGTTGATGGTTGGCGAACCCACAAGGATCGCTTTGGATTTAAACACTTCCGTAGTAATGTCACTCTTATCTTCCTTGGCTGCGTTCATCAGCTTGATCACCACGTCCGGGTCCGCCTGCCGGATCCCTTCCGCAATGCATTCCGCCATGCGCCGGGTGGATTCCCACATGGTGTCGTAGATAAGGGTGATCTGGTTTTCCTGGTAATTGTTCGCCCACTTCTGGTAAGTCTCCACGATCTGCATGGGGTTGTCCCGCCAGATGATGCCGTGGCTGGGGCAGATCATATCCACCGGCACGTTCATGGCCAGGATCTCTTTGATCTTCCGGGTCACCATGGGGCTGTAGGGATTCAGGATGTTCACGTAATATTTCATGGCCTCGCTGTACACTTCGTGAAGGTCCACTTTGTCATTGAACATTTCTTCGCTGGCAAAATGCTGGCCGAAGCCGTCGTTGCTGAACAAAATGTTTTCGCCGGTCATGTAGGTGAACATGGTGTCGGGCCAGTGAAGCATGGGCGCTTCTATAAAAACCAGTTTGCTGTCGCCCAGGTCCAGGGTGTCCCCGGTCTTTACGTTCACAAAGTTCCAGTCCTGATGGTAATGGCCCCGGATGATGCCCTCGCCCTTTTTTGTGCAGTAGATGGGCACATTGGGAATTTCTTTCATGAGGGCCGGCAAGGCGCCGCTATGATCGATTTCATTATGGTTCATGATCACGTAATCGATCTTTTGCAGGTCAATGGTTTCTTTCAGATGATTTACGTATTCTTCATCATAGGGTTTCCAGCAGGTATCGATCAGGGCAGTCTTCTGATCCTGCACCAGATAGGAGTTATAGGAAGAGCCTTTATATGTAGACAGTTCATGGCCGTGGAAATACACTAACTCCCAGTCGATTTTTCCCACCCAGGTCACTTTATCTGTAATTTTTTTTGCCATAAGGGCTCCTTTCATATTATCTGTTTATCTGTGGCTGCGGAAATAATTCAGTGCCACTTCCGGGAACAGGGCGTAGGACAGAACGTCTTCCGTGCTCAGGCCCGGATAGCCCGCTGCGTCCAGCTGGTCCCGCATAGCCTTCATCTGGGGCTTAATATCGTCAGCGGGACGATGGTCGATGACCGGATCGTCCCCGATTGCCATTTTCTGCACATCCGGATTGATGGGTCCCGGCGTTTTTCCGTAACGGCCCCGGATCAGTTCCTTAACTTCACGGGGAATCATTTTATAACGGCCCATGGCTACATTCATGACAGCCATAGAACCTACGATCTGGCTGGTAGGCGTTACCAGGGGCGGATATCCCAGATCTTTCCGCACCCGGGGCATTTCCTTCAGCACTTCGTCCAGCTTGTCTTCAATTCCCATGCCTGCCATCTGGCTGCGAAGGTTGGACAGCATGCCGCCGGGAATCTGGTAGACCAGTACTTTGGGATTTACGTTAAAGTTCGGGTTCACATGGAACTCATTTACAATTTTACTCTTGACGCCGGTGAAATATTCCGCCAGCTCATTCAATGTTTCCAGATTCAGTCCGGTATCCCGGGGACTTTCCTGCAACGTGGACACCATAGCTTCCGTACAGGGCTGGCTTGTAGTTCCGGAGAAGGGGGCCAGCGCCGTGTCCAGAATGTCCACGCCGGCTTCCGCCGCTTTCAGGGCCGTCATGTGGCCCAGGCCTGTGGTGCAGTGGTTGTGCAGTTCCAGGGGAACCGTTATTTCCTTTTTCAGCGCTTTGATCAGGTTTTCCGCGCCATAAGGACTCAGCAGGCCCGCCATGTCTTTAATACAGATCGAATCGGCCCCCATCTGTACCATTTCCTTGGCCAGCCGCACAAAGTCTGCCGGTTTATGATAAGGACTGGTGGTATAGACCAGCGCGCCCTGCATATGGGCGCCGGCTTTTTTCCCTGCCCTAAAGGAAGTTTCCAGGTTTCTCGTATCATTGAGGGCGTCAAACACACGGATAATGGAGACGCCGTTCTCCACACTCTTTTTGATAAACTCCGTTACCACGTCGTCGGCATAATGGTTGTAACCCAGCAGGTTCTGGCCGCGCAGCAGCATCTGGATGGGCGTATGGGGCATCCGGTGACGGAGGATGCGAAGGCGCCCCCAGGGATCTTCATCCAGAAAACGCAAGCAAGCGTCAAAGGTAGCGCCGCCCCAGGCTTCAATGGCATGATACCCCACGTTGTCCAGTTTTTCCAGAACGGGGATCATATCCTGCACCCGCATCCGGGTCGCAACTAAAGACTGGGGACCGTCCCGCAGTACAGTTTCAGTAATCTGCAAAGGTTTTACTTCGGTCATTGTACATTCGCTCCTTTACTAACTTTATCAAAAAAATCTTAATCATTTTAAGCATAGCGCATTCTGCATCTGTATCGGTTAATTATATCACAGAAACGACTGTTATGTATACAGAATACACAAGACAATTTCCTAATAAGATAAAAAAGACTGCGGACATTCCGCAGTCTTGTGAAAATGAAAACATTAAGAAATCGCTGTTTACATTGTTACGCTTTTTGTTTTTCCGCACGGTTGATGGCGCACAAAATTCCCAGCAGGGATGCCACCACGATGCCGCTGTGTATGCCCACGCCAAAAATGTGGCCCCCGTCCGGTTTCTGCAATTCGATATAGCAGATTGCCTTGGCGTCGGAACCGCCGCTGATGGCATGTTCATCGTAGTTGATAAACTTATACCCGGTAATGCCCACCTTGGCCAGCGCATTGAAGAAGGCGTCGATAGGCCCGTTGCCCCGGCCCATCATGTCCAAGTGTTCCCCGTCCACAGAAATAACGCCGGTAAAGATGGTGGGGTTGTCATTGTCTGCGGAAGACTGTTTCAGATACACGAAGTGCCGTTCAACCAGTTCATATTTCCCTTTCAGTTCAATGAATTCTTTGTTGAACAGGTCCACGATCTGGTATTCGTTCAGCTCGTCGCCGTAAGCATCTGCCGCTGCTTTCACGATATCGCCGAATTCAGGCTGCATGGCCTTGGGCAAACGGTAGCCCCGGGCCTGCTCCAGCACGAAAGCCGCGCCGCCCTTGCCGGACTGGCTGTTGATGCGGATAATGGGTTCGTACTGGCGGTTAATATCCGCAGGGTTAATGGGCAGATAGGGAACCTCCCAGTATTCCGTCCCCGTGTCTTTCATATAGTCGAAGCCTTTTTTGATGGCGTCCTGGTGGGAACCGGAGAACGCGGTAAAAGCCAGCTGCCCCGCGTAGGGCTGCCGGGGCGGGATCTCCATCTTAGTGCATTCTTCGTACACTTTGCCCACCGCCAGAATATCGTGGAAGTCCAGTTTCGGGTCCACGCCCTGGGTGTACATGTTCAGGGCCACCGTGACGATGTCCAGATTGCCGGTACGTTCCCCGTTGCCGAAAAGGCAGCCTTCGATCCGTTCTGCCCCGGCCAGAAGGCCCAGTTCGGCGCAGGCCACGCCGGTGCCCCGGTCGTTATGGGGATGGAGGCTGATGATGGCCGCTTCCCGGTTGGGCAGATGCTTGATGAAATATTCGATCTGGTCCGCATAGGTGTTGGGGGTGCACATTTCCACCGTTGCCGGCAGGTTGAGAATGACAGGATTTTCTTTGGTAGCACCCAGCGCTTCCATAACCTCGTGGCAGATCCGGACAGCAAAATCCTGTTCCGTTCCCGTATAGCTTTCCGGGGAATATTCATAACGGATGTTCATGCCGCTGCGGGCGATTTCATCCTCCGTCAGTTTCCGGATCAGTTTGGCGCCTTCCACGGCAATATCCACAATGCCGTCCATATCCTTCCGGAATACAATCTTCCGCTGCAGTGTGGAGGTGGAATTATAAAAATGAATGATTACGTTTTTCGCGCCCTTCACCGCTTCGAAGGTTTTATGGATCAGCTCCGGCCTTGCCTGTACCAGCACCTGCAGGACCACGTCGTCCGGCACCAGGTTCTGCTCGATAAGGGTGCGGATGATTTCGTATTCGGTTTCCGAAGCGGAAGGGAAACCGATTTCGATTTCCTTGAAGCCAATATCTATTAAAGTCTGGAACATGCGCAGCTTTTCATGAAGCTGCATGGGCGTGATCAGGGCCTGGTTCCCGTCCCGCAGGTCCACGCTGCACCAGACGGGCGCTTTGTCAATGACCCGGTCGGGCCACTCCCGATGCTCCAGGGGGATCTGTTCAAACGGAATGTACTTCTTTGCCGGTTTTTTCATAAAAACTACCTCTCTTCTCTGAATAAACTCCTGGCGTTGTGCCGGATCGCAGATTTTTATTTTGCTTTTTCAGGCATTTTGCCAGGCTTTGTCCTGTAAATTTAACCAATACAGAAAAATTTCAAAACAAAAACCCCGCTCCCATGCATTACACAAGGGGCGGGGAAATATTCCACGCGGTACCACCCTTTTTCGGCCGGCCTGCGCCGACCCTCTCAGCCTCCAACAAGGCTTTTACCAATAACGCGGCAATACGTCCTGCCCTACAATTTCAGGCAGGCGGCTCCGGGACCAGTCATACATACAGGCGCTGCCACCGGTTCGCACCAGCCACCGGCTCTCTTAGGCATACATCCCGCATCTTTTTCCCTTCACAGCTTTTAGGGGAAACAGTATTTGATTGTTATTGTCGATAATTATAACAACTTGAAACCAATAAGTCAAACCAATTTATTTGACCTTACGGATAATTTTCCTTATAATTGTATTCAACCAACAGGATTGCGAACAGGTTAAAGGAAAATACCGATGGTCATGGACGACCGGCAGCCCGGCCCGGAATTTTCAGTTCCTCAATCAGCGACGCGGAACGTCGATCGGCGGTCCTTTTACCTGTGGTAGGAAGGATTTTATTTTATGACTGATGATACCGAACTATACAAATATCTGATCATCCTTGTTCTTTTTCTCTGCGGCTCCGCTTTTTATTCCGCTTCGGAAACGGCCCTGAGCACTGTCAATAAAATCCGCATCAAGAACCTGGCCCGTAACGGAAACCAGGACGCGGTGGGAATTTTAAAACTCATCGACCACTTCGACGAAGTGCTTTCCACGATTCTGGTCGGCAACAACATCGTCAATATCGGCACGGCATCTATCGCCACCCTGCTGTGCATCACCCTCATCGGCGACCGCAACAGCGTTTCCATCGCCACCACGGTTACCACCATTGTCATACTGGTCGTAGGGGAAATTTCACCGAAAAGCCTTGCGAAAGAATTTCCCGAATCCTTTTTGCTGGCCACCCATAAACTGTTATGGTGGAATACCTGGCTGTTCATGCCCCTTAACTGGCTTTTCAAGCAGCTGAAGATCCGGCTCAGCCATATGGTTTCCGGCAATAAAACAGAAAAGCCGGCCATTACGGAAGCCGAATTAAAAGTTATGGTAGACGAAGTTGAAAACGAGGGAACCATCAGCGAGGACGAAAGCGATCTGATCAAATCGGCCATTGAATTTAACGACATCCGGGTCAAGGAAATCTTCACCCCCCGGGTAGATATGGTGGCCTGCAACATCACCGACAGCAACGCGGAAATCTACCGCACGTTCACTACCAATAATTTTACCCGCATCCCCGTCTACGACGAAGAAGAAGATACGATCATCGGACTTCTCCACTCCCGGGATTTTTATCATTCCTATTTGCGGAACCCGAAATTTAATTTGAAGACCATCATCAAAAATATTGCCTACGTGCACCGTTCCACCAAAATTTCCCTTTTACTGAAAAATCTCCAGCGGAACAAGCTGCAGATGGCCGCCGTCATCGACAGCTACGGCAGCGTGGTGGGAATCGTCACCATAGAAGACATTATGGAAGAGTTGGTAGGGGAAATCTGGGACGAACACGACGACGACGTTTCCGTATTTTACAAACTGGGAAACGACCGGTACCTGGTCTCCTGCGACAGCAATTCCCAGAACGCCAGCCTGCGGGACCTGTTCGACTACATGCAGCTGGACTTTGACCTGTACGGACTGGAGAACCAGTCCATCAGCGGCTGGGTGGTGGATTCACTGGGGCAGCTTCCACAAAAGGGCGACGAATTCACCTGTCAGGACCTTAGGGTAGAAGTTACGAAGGTAGAACAGCACCGGCTGAAGAAAATTATTGTAACGCATTTGCAGAAAAATTGATTTTGCTCATAAAAAAACGGCAAGGAATTCTTGCCGTTTTTTTGTGCCATAAATTGAAGTGTGTGTGCCTAAAATTATGCGGCATGGAAAAGGCGTGAGCAAACCATCGGAGGCGATTGCGTCATTCCATGAGATGAAATTCGCCGTCGTGGCGAGACTGTTTGAGGGGCAAAGCCCCGAGTTTCGAAGCCACAGGCGAATGAGTCCATGGAATAGCAATCGGTGACGGGTTTGCGATGCCTTTGCCTGACAGCATAACTTAGGCGCAGAAATTCTGTTTTCAACACATCAATCACTTATTCGTTGGTGCATGAAATCCAAACTGCCGACGGAACAGCTTGCGAATCCAGTCCACAAGAATTATGGAAATGGCGCAGATCAGCACCACGCCCCACTCTTGCCCCAAAAGCGGCGCTGTCCGTAAAATATTTCCTCCAACCAGGGTGGATATGTACTGAATGGCAAGGATTCCGCCCATAACCTGCAAAAAGCCTAAATTGCCGGAAATGTGATCCAGCAGGTCCAGGCCTTCCACACGCACATTGAAAGCATTGGCCACAGCCATAAAGATATACGCGCAGAAGAATCCGGTGTAGGTATAGATGTGATCTGGCGCGCTCCGGAACAGGGAATCCACCCAGGGGCTTTTATAAAAAGCTACGGCCACAAGGGTCATCCACAACCCGCTTAGTACGATGGTAGCAGCCATGCCTTTGGAAACAATGGCCCCGTCCCGCTTTTTCGGTTCTTCCTGCATATACCGTTCCAGTGCAGGTTCGCCTCCAAAGGCCAGTGCCGCAAGGGTATCCATGACCAGGTTGATCCACAGAATCTGGATAATGGTCAGGGGTTTTTCCACGCCGATAAAGGGCGCTATAAAATTGATCAGCACTGCCGAAACGTTTATGGAAAGCTGGAAGGTAATAAATTTGCAGATGGAATTATAAATCGTGCGACCATACAAAATAGCCTGTTTGATAGACAGGAAGTTATCGTCCAGTATCACGATATCCCCTGCCTCCTTTGCCACTTCCGTGCCGCTTCCCATGGCAAATCCTACATCCGAACGCTTTAGCGCCGGGGAATCATTGACACCGTCGCCGGTCATGCCCACCACCAGATTCATTTCCTGGGCAATGGTAACAAGGCGCAGCTTATCCAACGGCAACGCCCGCGACACAACCCGCAACTTACGAAGATTTTGTTTCACTTCTTCATCGGTCATGGCAGCCAGTTCCTGACTGGTCCAGACCTGATCCTCCGGCTTTTGTAGCAGCCCTGCGTCTTTTGCGATAGCGACGGCAGTTTCTTTCCTGTCCCCGGTGATCATAACGATCTGGACGCCGGCTTCGTGCACTTTTTTGATCGCCTCTACCGCTTCCGGCCGCACTTCGTCCCGGATTGCCAGGATTCCTGTCAGTACCAGCTCCTCTTTCGGCAGTTCCCTGCCAGAAACGGCTTTGGGATAAGTGCATAACGCCAGCATACGGATAGCGCGGCCTGCCAGTTCCAACATCTTGTTTTCCAGCGCCTGTTTCATAGCGTCTGTCAGAGGAAGCCTTCGTCCCTGTTCATCCCAGTAATAATCGCACAACGGCACCAATTTTTCCGGCGCTCCTTTGGCAATGGTATATTCCTGCGTTCCAAGAACACTGGCAAAGGAATATTTATTGGCGCTGTTAAAAGGAACAAAACTGTTCCGCAGCGGCAGGTTCCCCGTCCGGTATTCCCCGATAAACTGGCTTAAAGCCCGCTCGGTAATATTACCGCCTACTATTTTCCCGTTGGCCATGGCCGCCGATGTATTCAGGACTATGTTTTCGTATGTATATTCTTTTATTACGTCCGGCAGTTTTTCAAAAGAATCATATTCTTTCAGATTCCCTGTAATAAAGCCGGTTACTTCCAGTTTTCCCTTTGTAATAGTTCCTGTCTTATCCGTAAATAGCAGATTCAGGCTTCCTGCCGTCTCAATGCCGGTCAGTTTCCGTACCAGCACATTGTCGCGAAGCATCTTCCGCATATTTAAAGAAGACACGATGGCAATCATCAGGGGCAGTCCTTCCGGCACTGCCATGACGATGATGATAACCGCCAGGATCAGGGCCTGCATCAAATCGCCAAAGACCCGGGGCATATCAGCAATATAGGCAGACCAGCCCCCCGCAAGAAACATTTTATGCAGCAATACGGCAAAAAATATCAGCACGCCCCCCGCATAGCCAAAATAACTGATCTTGTCCGCCAGTTGTTTCAGTTTCAGCTTTAAGGGACTGTCCCGGTCAACTTCCTTCAGTTCCTGGGTCAGCTGTCCGTATACAGAAGCATCCCCGATTTTTTCGGCCCGCATCACTCCCTGTCCTTCTACCACTACAGAACCGCGGTACAGGCGATAGGGATTCAGAAAGTCTGTGGTCTCCCCCCAGGAAAATCCTTCCGGCGCCGGTTTTTTTGGCGCTTCTTCGCTTTCCCCGTTCAGGGCGGCCTGGTCCAGTTTTAGTTCCCCTACCAATAAAATGCCATCTACCGGCACTTTATCACCGCTTTCCAACTGAACTGCGTCACCGGTTACAATGTCATCGATCCGGATCTCCGTAGGTTCCCCATTCCGCCATACTTTGCAGGTAATGCGGCTGGCTTCCTCCTGCAATTTCTGGAAAGCATTTTCGTTATTGTACTCCGACCATGTAGAAACAAAAGTGGCCAGTATGATGGCCACAAAAATTCCCGCCGTTTCAAGCCAGTCCGCATGTCCCATGTACGCAAAGACAACATTGACAAGCAGCGCTACCATCAGGATCCGGATGATAGGATCCTGAAAGTTATCCAGCAGCTTGTCAAAAAAAGTTTGTTGAGGCGGTTTACTTAATGCATTGTTACCGAATTTTTTTAATGATTGGGCAGCTTCCTCGCTGGTCAATCCGACTTTTTTCATGGATTCTCCTTGCAAACTTAAATTTGTGTACATAATATTATGCGGCAGGGGAAAGGCGTGAGCAAACCGTCGGAGGCGATTGTGTCATTCCATGAGATGAAATTCGCCGTCGTGGCGAGACTGTTACGATAAAAGTTCAAGAAGCAAGCCCGCAGGGCGAAGCTGATTGAAAACTTTTATCTATACGGTGACGGGTTTGCGATGCCTTTGCCTGACAGCATAACTTTGGCACACAAACTTCAATTTTCTTCCCTTAGTGCACAGGACGGATGGGGCGCTCATCCTCCGCCTCTTCTTCCCCTACATGGACGCCAACAGGACCGCCCACCACTGCAGGCAGACGCAGCAGCTCACTTTCCAGATGGGGCTGGATCACATTCAGCAGCATCACCATGATCACTTCCGGATCAAAGGTCTCGTCATTGGCAATCAGGCTGCAGTCCAGTTCCAGATTTCCATCGGGAGTTACAATATATTTGAAGGCGCCGAAACGCTGGTTCAGCTGGTTCAGATACTCCAGCACCCTGCCCCGGTTCTCCTCATTGACTGCTTTATGCCCTACCAATACTTTGATCATCCCGTAAATGGAATCGTTCAGCAATACCTGGACAAACTGCTGCTGTCCGGCCGTCTGCAACCCGCTGAAATAAATTACGGTACGGAACTGGTCATCGTATTCTTCCTTATGGAAGCCGCTTACTTCCCGTTCTTTCATGAACGCGTCAAATTTTTCCGCTTTTACTCTGGGCTGGTTTCCCATGTTCATCTGATCGCCAACATTTTCAATTGCCATAATCGCACCTCTCTGATAATTTTTTTATTAATGGTTTAACTGATTTTGTCAAAGTAAAACTTACGGAACCGCTGATTAATTCATCCGCACGCTTACTCTGTGTAAGCGCTCAAACTCATTTAATCAGCAGTTCATTATAAATTTCATTATATCACAGGGCTTCTTTTTCTTTCCAGTACAGGGAATGATTTTCCTTATCCAAGTATAGCACATTCTGGTGATATTTGCTTAAGGTACTCCGGTGCCCTACGCTGACCAGCGTAGTGGAGGAAGCATCCGTCATCAGCAGTGTGTAGACCTTGGCTTCTGTTTCTTCGTCCAAAGCAGACGATGCTTCATCCAGGAACAGCCACAGGGGTTTGTAGATCAGGGCCCGTACAAAGGCCAGCCGCTGCTGTTCCCCGATGGAAAGGACATGGCTCCAGTCCGCTTCAATGTAGAGTTTTTCAAACAGATAGCCGATGCTGCAGGAGTCCATCAGTTCTTTTAATTCTTCATCCGTCCGTGTCTTTGTGCCGGGATATAACAGGGATTCCTTTAACGTTCCCAAAGGCAGGTAAGGACGCTGGGGAATAAACATGATCCTGTCGTCGGCGGGAATTTCCAGTGTTCCCTTGGCATAGGGCCAGATACCGGCCAGCACCCGCAGCAGGGTACTTTTCCCGCTGCCGGAAACGCCTTTGATCAGCACATTGGTTCCGGGTTCCAGCGTAAAGGAAACCTGTTTTAACACAGAAGAACCGTCCGGCAGGTCCACATCCATTTCCCGGGCAATGATATTTTCCGAAGGGCTTACCTTCCGATCCAAATCTTTCTGGGCATTTTCCTGTTTCACCTGCTGCATGTGGAGGCCGAAACCGGTGAGACGTTCTACCACGGCCTGCCATTCCGCAATGGAGGAATACATGTCAACAAAATAGGACAAACTTTCCTGTACCCGTCCGAAAGCACTGGATATCTGCATCAGGCCCCCCAGTGTGATTTCTTTTGCCAGATACCGGGGCATGGCAACCACCAGAGGGAAGATGATGGCGATCTGTGAGTACCAGCTGTTCAGCCAGGTCAGCTGTTTCTGCTTTTTAATGATATTCCAGAAATTGTCCAGCAGCAGGGTAAAGCGTTTTTTGAACACGCTGCCTTCATGGCCTTCCCCGCTGTAAAAAGCCACGCTTTCCGCATTTTCACGCATACGCATCATGGCAAAACGGAAATCCGCTTCGTATTTCTGCTGCACAAAGTTCAGGCCCACCAGCCTGTTGCCAACTTTATACGTCAGCCAGGTCCCTATGATGGAATATAACAGGGCCGTCCACACCAGATAGCCGGGAATATGGATATCCATGCCCGCCAGTTTAAATTGCAGGGGGCCGGACAGGTTGTAAAGGATCACAACAAAAGAAGCGAATGTGGTAAAGGCCTTCAGGATGCCGATGCCGAACCGCAGGGTATATTCTACGAACAGGCGGACGTCTTCACTGATACGCTGGTCCGGGTTATCTGTGGCCGTGCCGAACATCTGGAGGCGGTAATAGGTCTTATGCTCCAGCCATTCGTCGATATACCGGTTGGTGAGCCAGCGGCGCCAGTTGATGATCAGCACCTGCTGCAGGTAAAAGGCGTACACGGCCAAAATAATATAAATAAATGCCAGCCAGCTGAAATGAAACAGCTCGGAAAATATTTTTTCTTTTTCGTAATTTTGCAGGGCGCTGTAAAAAATATTGTACCACTGGTTCAGCTGCACCAGCATGAATACCACGCCCAGGGTCAGGGCGACGATTGCAAGGAGCAGCAGGTACGCCTTCTTTTTCTCTTCACTCTGCCAGTATGATTTTGTCAGCGCCCAGACATTTTTCAGAAAGCGGACGCTGTCATCCATTTTTTTCATAGAAATCTCCATTCCGCCGTTGGCCGACGGCGCAAACAGTAGTGAAAGCTACAATCTTTCACACTACAGAAGCTTCATTGTTTTTAATCCTGTTGCGAAAACAGCACGGAAGTATGCGTGCCTATTCGTCAGATAAACTACATACCTATTTTATAAAAAAGAAAAACGCCTGACAAGTGGTTCGCACCTGCCAGGCGTAAATGTTTACTTACTTTTCACAACCTTACGGCAATTCCGCAAAAAATCCGCTGCCTTTTTCGAGGATCAGGGGAGTTCCCCAAATCCGGCTTCCGTAAGGCAGAGTGTTTTTTTATGCCTCGTTGACTTCTTTATGTTTATTGCGGCTGAAGAACCGTTCCACCACAACAAACAGCACCGGGATCAGGAAGATACCTACAAAGGTGTTGAAGGTCATACCGCCTACAACCGCGTTACCCATGGACACACGGGAACCGGCGCCGGGGCCGGTGGCAATGGCCAGAGGCAGACAGCCTAAAATAAATGCGAAGGACGTCATCAGAATGGGCCGCAGACGAAGGTGGGCCGCATTGATGGCTGCCGTCACCACATCCTGTCCGTTTTCCAGGTTCATCTTGGCAAATTCCACGATCAGGATAGCGTTTTTCGCCGCCAGCCCGATGAGCATGATCATAGCAACCTGCATGTAAATGTCATTCTGCTGGCCCCGGAGGAACTGGGAACCCAGGCAGCCCATAACCGCCGGCGGAACCGACAGTAATACGGCGATGGGGATGGTCCAGCTTTCGTACAGGGCGCACAGTACCAGGAATACGAATACCAGGGAAATGGCATACAGACCGTAGGCCTGGTTGCCGGCTTCCCGTTCGTCCCGGCTCTGGTCTGTCCATTCATAGGTGTACGTAGTAGGCAGCACCTCGTGCGCTACTTCTTCCAAGGCCGCCATGGCCTGGCCGGTAGAATACCCGTCTGCCGGGGAACCGGCGATCTTGAAGGCGCTGGCGCCATTGAACCGGGTAATGGAGGGAACCGTCATCTCCGATTCTACGGAGACCAAAGAATCCAGAGGAACCATTTCCCCTTTAGTGCTGCGCACAAAGAAGAAACGCATATTTTTGATGTCGTCACGGTACTGGGGCTGTGCCTGCATGACTACCTTCCAGGTACGGCCGAAGTTATTGAAGTCGTTCACTTCCATACCGCCCAGGAATGTCTGCAGGGTGGCAAAGACACTGGCTACCGGAACATTCAGGGATTCGGCCTTTTCACGGTTTACGTTAAACTTATAACCGGGAGTATCCGTATTAAAGGTCGTGTATGCGACACCCACTTCCGGACGCTGGTTGGCTTTCATAACAAACTGCCGGGCATACTCGTTCATCTGGGTAATGGAGTCGCCGCCCAGATTCATAATGTACATGCTCAGGGAACCGGTACTGGACAGGCCGGGAAGGGCCGGCTCGTTAAAGGCCATGATATTCATTTCCGGGGTCTGGGCCGCCATGGCATAGGTACGCTGGATCAGTTCAAAAGAACTTGTGGACCGTTTGTCGTAATCTTCCATCATGACCGGAATGATTCCGGCGCTGGATTTGGGCGCCATGCTCAGCACGTCGAAACCGTTTACCGGCATAACATATTTTACACCGGGCAGTTCCGCCAGCTTCCGTGAGAAATCTTCCATCTGCTTCATACCCCGATTGGAAGAGGCCCCTTCCGGAAGGTTATAGGATACCAGATACATGCCCTGGTCTTCATCCGGCACATAACCGGTAGGAGTAATTTTAAACAGGAGACCGGTCAGGATACAGATCACCAGCAGACCGCACATCATCAGCTTGGAATAACGGATGCACTTGCCTACCTGGTTCGTATATTTTGCCAGGGTATTGGCATACCACACATTGAACCGGTAAATCACTTTGCCGATAATGCCTTTGTTGGACTCTTCGCTGGCTGCGCTTGCGTGAGGTTTCAGCAGCTTGGCGCACAGGGCAGGCGTCAGGGACAGAGCCACGACGGCAGACAGCATCATGGAAACGGAAATGGTCAGGGCGAACTGCTTGTACAGCTGGCCGGTTGAACCGCTCATAAAGGAAATTGGCACAAATACTGCGGCCAGCACGCAGGCGATGGCCACAACAGGGCCCGACACTTCTTTCATGGCCCGGTAAGTTGCTTCTTTCGGGGAAAGACCTGTTTCCTGGATATGATGCTCTACTGCTTCCACCACTACGATGGCGTCGTCCACCACCAGGCCGATGGCCAGGATCATGGCAAACATGGACAGGGTATTGATGGAAAAACCCAGCAGCACGAAGGCGCCAAAAGTGCCGATCAGGGAAACGGGGACCGCCAACATGGGAACCAGGGTGGCCCGCATATTACCCAGAAAAATATAAACTACGATCAGCACCAGGACCAGGGCTTCAAAAAAGGTATGGGCAACCTTCTCCAGAGATTCCTTGATGAACTGGGTCTTATCCATGGCAATGATCAGTTTCATATCCGGAGGGAAGCGGGTCTCCGCATCTTCCAGTACTTTCCGGATCTCCGCTACGGTATCGATGGCATTGGCATCGGTAGTCAGGGATATCGGGTAAACGACTGAATCGCCGCCTGCGCCTTTATCCAGGAACAGGGAAGAAGGGGTATCCATACGTTCGCCTTCATAAATGTCAGCGATATCTTTCAGTTTCATGATCTGCCCGTTTGACGCACGGACAATAATGTTTCCGAATTCTTCCGGTGTTTTCAGACGGCCCTGGGCGCTGGCGGAATATTTCATTTCCTGGTCGTTGGTGGTAGGTTTGGAACCGATTGAACCAACCGGCGCCTGGATGTTCTGGTTCTGGATGGCAGCCGCAATATCAGAAGCTGTCAGTCCCAGCTGGGCCATAAGGTCCGGTTTTATTTCCACGCGCATGGAATATTCGGGACCGTATTCGCCTACAGAAGAAACACCTTTGACGCGCTTGATCGGGTCGACTACGTTAGACGCCCCATAAGCTTTCAGGAACATGCCGTCGTAGGTCTTGTTAGGCGATGTCAGGGCAAAATACATAATGGTCTGGGAAGACATCTTTGCCGTGGTGATACCGTACTGGGCAACCTCCGTAGGCATGGAAGCCTTAGCCTGGTCTACACGGTTCTGCACTTCTACGGAAGCGATGTCGCCGTTTTTTTCCAGGTTGAAGTTTACGTCCAATACGTAACGGCCGGTATTGGTAGAAGTGGACCGCATGTCCCGCATATTTTCTACGCCGTTGACTTTCTGTTCAATAGCCTGGGCGATAGATTCTTCTACCGTTGTAGCATTGGCGCCAACATAGTTGGTTTCTACTTCAATCTGGGGTTTTGTAATATTGGGATACTGTGCAATAGGGAGGCTGAACCCCGCAATTACGCCCGCAAAGACGATAATCAGGGACAGGGCTATTGCAAATATCGGTCTGTCGATAAAGAACTTAGCCACTTAGGTTACCTCCTACTGTTTGCTTTCGTTGCTCAGGTCGGCTTCCGTCATGGCGGCAGGTTTTACTTCGGACCCTTTGTTTACTTTCTGGATGCCTTCCACTACCAGGGTCTCGTCTCCGTTCAGGCCGCTTTCCACAAGCCACAGCTTGCCCACCCGGGCACCCAGGGTAACTTCTTTCATATCAACTTTATTGTCGCTGCCAACAGTAAATACAAATTTTTTGTACAGCATTTCTTTTACTGCCCGCTGGGGAACCAGCATGGCATTTTTGATGGTTCCCGCGTTGGCCTGGAGACGGGCGAACATACCGGGCATCAGGATATTGTTATCGTTGCTGAAGCGGGCCTTCAGTGTGAGGGCGCCGGTTCCGCTGCCGATCTCACGGTCCACCTGGTCCACCGTGCCGGCGCCGGTATAGACGCTGCCGTCAGACAAAATCAGCTTTAAATCTTCCAGGGCTTTGGCGCCGGAATCGGAATGGGCCTTGGAAAGCTGCAGGTATTCATTTTCAGACATGCTGAACTTGATCCGCACCGGGTTGGTGTTACTCATAGTGGCCAGTACGGTCTGCCCTGCCGCAACAAAATTTCCAACAGACAGATCGCTGGTGCTGATCTTGCCAGAGAAAGGCGCCTTTACTTCCGTATCCCCCATGTTGATCTGGGCATTTTCCAAAATCGCTTCCTGGGCCGCTACCTGAGCTTTTGCAGAATCCCGCTGGGCCACAGCCAGATCATACTGCTGTTTGGATACGGCATTCTGCTCAAACAATTTGGCATAACGTTCCGCATCCGCGTTCAGCCGGTTGTATTCCGTACGGGCAGCCGCAAGGCCTGCCTGGGCATTCAGCACGTTGGCCTTATAGGTCCGCTGGTCAATAGTGAACAGGACCTGACCGGCTTCCACCCAGTCGCCGCCGTTAAAATTCTTACTGGTAATTTTACCGGAAACATTGGCAGTCAGCTTCGCTTCCTGCTGGGCTTCCACAAAACCGGTAAATTCATGCACATTAGGCGTATCCCGTTTGATCACCTGCATCGTCTTGACCGGTACGACCGCAGCGGCTTTCTGCTGAGCCTGTTTGTTGCCGCAGCCGGCAAACACTAACAATCCGGAAACCGCCAGAGCTACCGCCAGGCTTTTCCCCCATTTCCCACGGAAATTACATAACATAAACAAAGTCCTCCCCGAAATCTACAGCCAAAGGCTTTCCAACTTATGGAACCGCGTATCCATTCGTCTGTACTTTTCTGAAAAAATGAAGCGCAAACAATCACGCAATCCAAAATCAAAATAATAACAGAATTAATCACCATGCCGAAACTTTCCCAGTTTTCAGCATGTTTTACATTATAATTGAAAATAGGGAAAAGCGCAACTCCGGTATTTTTCGATTTATATTCTGTTTTCTCCGTTTTACTCTAAAATTCTCGCTTTTTCTTTCCCGGCTGACTGGTTAGTCAGTTTTTTCATTTTCCACCAGGGTTTTATCTTTTAAAAAGGGTTTCATGTCTTCAGCCGCTACCGTTGCCATGTGAATTGCCTCTTCATCCTGGAAATCTTCGGCAAGGAGACGGTCCTGAATTACATAAAACTTCCCGGTATAGTGCCAGAAAGCAGGTTTCGCCGTGGCAAAGGCATCTCCCGGTTTTCCCGTCAGGTTCAAAACCTTAACAAAATCCGGATTTTTGGTATCAAACATTTCCCCAAGTTTCAGGTTCTCGCCGGTTTTCATATTAAAATTATATAAGGTCCGGATAACCTCTCCCTTCCGGTTCCGCCTGCCCAGCTCCAAGCTCAGCAGATCCGGTCCGGCAAATTTTACCTGGAAGGCCCGTTCCTCTTCTTCCGGAGAATTTTCAAACCAGTCCTGCAGCGTTTTATTTATTTTATTCTGCAGGTCCGGCTGTTCTTCAATCGCCACAACCGGCCGGCTGATGCTGCGATCCCCGATAAAGGCCCGGCGCGGATAGATTTTCCATTTTCCCGCCCCATCCGTTTGATTGGCAGTATCTTCCTGTAACTCATCCGGCGTATCAACCAGCGTTACTTCTTCCGGATTCCATTTCCCGTCCGCCTGCCCCCAGCGCACTGCAAGGCGCCCCAGCAGAGACCTCTGGTCGGCAGCCAGTATGTTCTGCTCTGTAAAGAGCTTCCCATCCAGCCGGGTCAGGGACGCTACCTCGGTAATATGGGGTTGCAGATAGGTTTTTGCAATCGATCCGTCATCACGGTAAAGATGCAGTATATTTCCGGCTTTTCCGGAAAAAGACAGGGTTTGTGGTTCTTTTCCGGATTCCGGCAGCTCACAGGTAACCTGGAACCGGAAATCCGGCATATATTTTGCTTGCGCCGTGATCCCCAGGGCATCTGCTCCGGAAAACACTTCTTTTACCTTCTTCTCCCCGGAAAAATCCAATATCCTGCAGCCTACCGCGCCATTTTTCCCGCCTTTGGCCGCCAGCAGCAAAATCTGGTCATGAGGTTTGTCCGATATTTTTATTTCAGTCTTTTCTTTTTTGCCGGTTTTGTCCGTTTCTTCTTTTAATGCTTCTATCAGGGCATTCAGTTCCTGTTCTGCCTTTTCTTCCTGACTGATTTTTTTCTTCTTTTCCTTTTTTACTTTCCCGGTATCTTCTTTATTCACCGGCATTTTTTCCAACAGGCAGTGATAGCCGCCTTCCAGGTCGGACTTCCAGGCAGAGACCATTTTTCCTTCTTTATTGCGGATCATGATCCACAGATCAGAATAATAATTGCTGCCCGGGATTTTTTTGTCGCCGGTCAGTTCCACAACTTTTTTTACCCCGCTGCCATCCACATCTGCTTCAATTTTTGCCAGCACGGCAGCACGGGCAGACGAAAAAGGCACTGTTACCAGCAACAGTGCGCTTAATCCTGTAATAACCTGTTTCAGCATACCTGACTCTCCATTCTATCTCTGCACTTTCAGCAGTTAACGTTACTATAAGGACCCACTGACTCATTCGCCTGCCCGCTTACTCTGTATAAGCGATAACCTGAAGGCACAGGCTGCGGCCGGTCAGTAAATCGGTTCCTTAACAATCCATTATGCGTTGCCAATTCAGATTATTATATCATATTTTAAGTAAGGAATCACAGATATAATTCACATAAAACTACAGTATCTTCCTTTCCTTTAAAGCAATATTTCCTTCTCATCACAGACTGCATCACAGTTTTCCGAACCAGGGAATCTGAAGGCAGATCCAGCCAATGCAGGCTGTCAGCAAAATATTCAGGACTGTCAGTTTGATTCCCTCCTGTATCTGTTTTCCTGCATCAAGCCCGAAGGCAACGGGAATGGCCCGTGTTGATACAGGCAGCACATAGGCGCAGCTCTGGGCCACGATAGTTATCAGTACATAAGGAATCGGATTCAGGGAAAGGGAGCTGCAGATGCTGGCCACGACCGGAATGGCGACGGAGGCCGCCGCCGTATTGCTGGAAATCTCCGACATCAGTGTGGTAAAAGCAGCAAACAGAAGCACTGTAACAAATCCCCCGTCCAGCGAAAACGCTGAAAGCATATCCACCACCCGGTTCACCGCTCCTGTCTGGATGATCAGTTTCCCTAAGGCGATGCCGCTGGCAAACAAAAAGTACATGCCCCACATGGCATGGCTTTCCGCATATTCCCAGCGCAACATGACGTTACCGTTTTCATCATAAAGGACAAACATCAGAAGTCCCAGCAGAAGAAAACAATAGGCCGGTTTTAACCCCGGCAGAAAATCCGCAAACAAGGGACGCAGGAAGGCCAGTGCCGTAGCCAGGGAAAATACGGTGAGCCCGATCTTTTCGCCCCGTCCCATTGAGCCGAAGGACGCATACTTTTCCCTGAAATATTCTTTTGTTCCTTTCAGTTCTTTTACCGGAACCGGCAGATGCCAGAGGAACAGAAGGTTTAACAGAAAGATCAGAAGTAACAGAGGCACAAAACGCGTAATCCAGTCAACATACATAAACTCATGGCCCGTCATTTTTTCCAGATAACTGATGGCCACCAGGTTGGCGCTGCTGCCGATAGGGGAACCGAAACCGCCTATTCCGCTGCCCCATCCGATAGCAAGCAGAACAGGCGCCGCCAGTTTACTTTTCGCAATATCCGATTCTCCTGTAAATTTCAGCATAGCCACTGCAATGGGACAAAAAATTTCCGCTACCACTACATTAGGCAAAAAAACGGACAGCAGGGCAGATGCTCCCAGCCAGACCAGGATCTGCTGTTTCACGGAAGTCCCGATACAGCAAAGGGCCTTTACCGAAAGCCGTTTGTCCAGCCCCGTGGAAGACCATGTCATGCAAATCATATCCGAACCCAGCAGAAGTATACATATTTCCGAGAAATACTGGCTGATAACCTGACTGTTAGGTATTAAACCAAACAACGCATTGATGACAATGGGAAGAAGCGACGTTACCGCTATGTTCACTGGACGCAAAATCCACCACGCCGCCATCCATACCGCTGTCGCTGCAGCAACAGCTCCTTTAAAACCGAAACTCCGGTACAGCAGCAAAATCGTTACGAAAAAAAAGACCGGACCTGCCATTAATTTGATCCATTGATTTCGATGCATAATACTCACCCTTTCTGGTGTCTATTATACGCAGTTGCAATATCGATTTAAAACTGTTATATTTTGTATATATTACAGTAATATTTCTGTAATATTGATGTTATTAACAGATTTTTCTGTCAGCCAATAAAATTTTGCCTGCGCAAACGATGGATGATCTGTCCGTCATCTGAAATTCACCCGAAACGGAACTTTCACGAAAGGAAAAAGCCTGCCCGTTTTTCTTCCGGCAGGCCGGTCATTACAATATGAACTTTTTAAGTATGGATTATTTTATTACGCTGGCCCGGGAACGCAACTTTACCCGGGCAGCGGAAAAACTCCACATCACCCAGCAGACATTAAGCGCGCATATTTCGAATCTGGAAAAGGAAACAGGAGCACCCCTGTTCCTTCGCCATGTTCCTCTGGAATTAACGTATGCGGGACGGATCTTTTACCGTTACGCGCAGGAATTCCAAAGAACCGCCCGTTCCCTGAAGCGGGAACTGGACGATATTGCAACCAAAGAAGCAGGGGAACTGCGTATCGGAACCTCGCCGGTTCGCGAGAATTATCTGCTGCCGGAGCTGATTACCGGATTTCGTAAACAGCATCCGCTGGTATCATTTCATCTTATCGAAGCCGCAAACCAACAGCTCCATGAGAAGCTCCGGAACGGAGAGATCGACCTTGCCATTGCCAATTTTCCTAAAAGGCTGCCCGGGATAGAATTAATTCCTTATTATGAAGAAGAAGTCATTATCCTGGTAGCCAGCAAACTATTAAGAAAGTACCAAAATGAAAATACAACCGAAAAAGGCGAAAGGCTGCCGATGATTCCTCAAGAACTGCCGGAAGCCATACGCGCCTGCCCTTTTTTGCTGAACAGTAAAAAAAATATAGCCGGGCAAATTGCCCGGCATGTATTTGAAGAAAATTATATGCAGCCAACAATCAGCATCGAGTCTGACAATATGGTAACCCTGATCAATCTCTGCTTTTCAGGGAACGGCGCCATGTTCTGTCCGGAGAACCTTGCCCGTAATGTTTTAAATGCTGCACAATTAAGGGAAATGACAATGATCCGCTTCCCCCAATCCCGGTATACTATTTCTTTCGGTTGCCGCAAAGAGCCCCACCGCTGGAGCATGCTGGATGCTTTTATTTCTTTTTCCCGAAGTCATAGCCCGGCGGCACAGCTGTAAGCCATTGCCGTTCCTTCTCTTTTTCACGGAACAGGTGGGCGTCAAACCACATGTAATAGAAACGTGTGGCAGAAATAATATTATATCCGTCATGACTGTGATCTGTAGTATCATAAGGGTCTGCAACAATGAGTACATCATTCATACCGTTGCTGTCGCCCATGGTATCGTGCCCGATGATCACCCGCCAGTGGCCGCCCCAGTCTACATTTTCCACCATAATGGGGACGCCCTGTTTCAGATTTTCATCAACAAATTTTATAAAATCTTCATAGGTTTCAGGCGAACCGTGTTTCAACGAATTTTTAACGGTCCATCCTTTCTTCTCAAAATACCGGCTCATGCCACGGGTGTTCGTCCCCGGATCCTTTACACCGGCCGGATGGGTCTCCATGATCTTCGCAATTTCCATTTCCGAATCAGGAGCATTCCCAAGAAAATGCTGTACCACCGTCAGGGCTGCAGCCGGACCGCAGGTGTACTCCGTATGCTGCTGGTGCGTCTTATATTTTTCCAGCAGCAGCAGGCTGCCCCCGGATTTTAAGTTATATACATCCACCTTTTTAAAATAAGGCGAATCTTTTACATCGGCCTTACTCTGGACAGCCGCCGATCCTCCACCGTCCCTTCCCAGTAAAAGGACCATTTTAGCCGTAAGATCGTTCTTTACGTCAGAATGTGCCGATTCCTGGCCAACTGAACTTCCAAGATAAAAATATAAAATAGCGCCGACTGCTGCAACCGCCAATAATATGTCTGTTTTTTTCATCACGGTAAGCACCTTTTCTTATTCCTGTTTTATCCTGGCTATTTTGCCCTGCATGGCAGACAACAACGCGTCTTTATCATTAGGCAGACTTCCATTCTGCACACGCTTTAACAGATACTTCATGGCGTCTCCTACGGTTACTGGGAAAAGACCTGCATCGTTTTTCCCAACAGCAATAGATTTATCCTTATTTGAAAAGATTTCTGCCAGCAGCTGCTGTATCTCACCGCCACGCACTTTTAAATCTGAAGTGTGAACCGGCATCCGCTCCCTGGCAATCTCTATAGCTTCTTCCCCCAGACGGCGTCCCTCTTCCATCACCGGCTCCTGCAATACTCCGGCCCAGGTTGCCCCCATATCTGCCAGGAATATCTCGACCAGCTGGGCAAAAGCCTCTGCCATTTCTGCTTCCGTCCGAAAGGCGCCGGCCGTTGCTTCACTGCGGATCCATCGCAACAGCGTATTATTCTTCCTTATCAGCATAGGCGCAAAGCGCATGTGACGGGCAACCAGCCAATTTACCCGCTTTACAAAATCATGGGGATAGCGGAGCCTCGTCAATATAGTTTCTGCAATGACAGCGCTCTCTTTTTCATGACCGTGGTCGTTAGGATAGCCATCCGGCGTAGTACCACGGATCCCCGGCAGACCTTTTGCCACATCGTGCAGCAGCAGGGCCCAGCGTAAGGTGATCTCCCGGGGGCCGTTATCCACTGCAGCCAGTATATGTTCCCACACATTATAACAATGGAACCGGATATTCTGCGGCAGGCCGGTCAGATGGACCAGTTCCGGCAGCACGTCTACATACGATTCGCTGCCCCTGTCCCGCACCCGGCACCGGGCACAGGCCAGACCGCTGGACAAAAACAGGGCCAGCCCTTTACCGGCAGCTTTTCCCAGCAGCATCTTGTCCAGTTCCGTTTTCACCCGCTCCAGGGAAAGATTATGACACTGACTGATATCGAAAGTATAGCGTTTTTTCAGATAATATTTTGTACCCGGCTGTCCAAACCCAGCTGCACCCGTTTCCGGTCCGGAACAGCAGGCGTTTTGCACACCGGCATCCCTTTGCCGCTGCGCCTCCGTAAGGTTTTCCCTCTGAAATCCGGTAAGCTGGGCATCCGGCCCCATGGTTTTCATGTCACCCGGCACAGGCTTTCCCGCTTTCTCCATAGCAGCCCGCAGGTTCTGTTCTATGGTCAGCCTGTCATCATAATCACCGGCAACATCTGCTGCCGTGTCATTACCTTCCACATAAGTAAAATTTAGCTGGGCCACAAACCGGCAGGCCCGGTACATGCGAAGGGCATCTTCCGCGTATCTTTTCCTCGGATCTCCTACAGTGCGAAGGAGCTTTGCATCCAAATCACGTTTCCCCCCGTGGAAATCGTATAACTTCCCGAAGCGGTCCATGGCCATGGCGTTTACGGTAAAATCCCTGCGGGAAAGATCCTCTGCCAGGGTATCGCAGTACCATACCTCTGCAGGGCGGTGGGCATCCTGTCCGTAAGTATACCGCTCGTTACGAAAAGTCGCCACTTCCATGGCGTGTCCTTCTGTCACCGCCACTACTACGCCGAAATTTTCTCCCAGTTTTTCCGCCAGTGTATACCCTGCATTGCGCAGCACAGCCGCTGCCTGTTCCGGGCGTGCGTTTGTCGTAATATCGTAATCGCCAGGCTCCAGTCCCAGCAGCAAATCGCGAACAGCGCCGCCCACTACGTAGGCTTCGTATCCGGCGTCACACAAAACATTTAAAGTTTTTAATACATAGAAAGGGAACTGAGGCTCCATAATACACCTGTTATCCTGACCGGCAAACATTCCGCCTGGATTCCATCGTCTTGGTTTCATTGATTAATTTATTGCAGGTTCATTGTACCATATTTTATACGCCAGTGCCTACAAAAAACGGGATCTGCGTTGATACGCAGATCCCGCTGTTATGTTGCAGACTTATTACGATTCCGCTTTCACCTTATCCGTTGCCAGCTTTTCATGCCCTGCGTCCGGTTTACCGTGGTATTTTTCCGGAGTTCCGGGATCAGGCAAGCGTTCATACTGTACCCCTGCTCCGGCGTTGTATTTTGTCAGCAGCCGGATATACAGGTCTTTCCAGTCATCAAAAACCTTCACCGCATTATGATTCAGCGCCTCGCTGAACTTTTCTCCGGTAAGTCCCCAGGAAGAGTTCACCAATTCCAAGGAGTTGCTCTCCGATTTGCGCAGCGCTTCACTCACAAGGGGCTGCATAATATTGTAATAGCCCTGGGTCAGTGCCATGACCTGGCTCGAGGCCCAGTACATCTTTGACGGGTCATAGCTGTCCCGCAGAGAGTTGCTGTATGCTGCCGGCAGCTTTGCCACAGCAAAAGGAACAAAGGGGTTGGCACCGGCATCATTGGTAGAAAGCCACATCACCGGTGATGGAAGGTTGTCGTTGAGCTGAGTAACATAGGTAAAACTGCTCTTCGCTGTCATAATGGCCCGTTCGCCCTTCTCCTTTCCGTAATGGTAGGGAGAACCGTACAACCCTGCCAGAGGGCTTTTGCTCTTATCAAATTCGATACCTTCGTAGTAATCACGGTAAATACTGATAATATCGCCAAGTTTCAGCTTTTTGTCAGGACGTACAGACAGCGGATAGGCTTTTGTGTCCCAGTTTTCCGTTTCGGGCGAAAGACCCAGGGAGGGAGCCACAGTACTCATGGCCCGCCATACGCGCCGCAGGGAATAATAGGGGTGGTTATATTCGCCCCCCTGCAGGGATTTCACCCAGTCCAGTTTCCCCTGTTCATCATATGCGGCCCAGCCCAGTTCTTTTAACCGCTAGGGAAGGTCGGGATTGAATATCTGATTGGGATCGCCTTCGTTGATGGAACGGATCCGAAGCTGATTGGCAGCTACAAAAAAGTGTCCGTCAGGTATCCGTTCCGCAATCCACAGGCCGCCCTTCTGATCAGGCGCCGGCTGCATCTCCAGCACCCAGCCCTCGTTCTTATCCGCTACAATCAGGGTCTCAGCCGTACCCCACAGCCCATACTCATCGATCAGGCTGCCCATCAGCGCAATAGCTTCACGGGCAGTCTTGCAGCGTTCCATGGCCACGCGTCCCAGTTCGTCGGCATAAAACAGTCCGGATTTTCCTTTTTCAAAGGGCGTTTCAGGCTGGCGGACGGACAGGTCGGTACATTCCCCCATCATCAGGCCATGTTCATTTACAATAGGATAGAAAGAATCAATATATGCGTAAGTGTGTTCTACTTCCGGAATATGCCCGATGGGCTTTGTCTGGGGCCTGCCGGGATAATTGTATCCATCTCCCCGTTCCGGGGCTACCAGATTTGGCTGGATAAAACAGTTATATTCCGGCATTTCATCAACTGCTGCCGCACTGGGATAAACCGGCCGGAGGCTGCCTTTTGGATGGTTCCGGGCAGGTACATAGGCTGTGTTGGCAGACACCCCAAATCCGTCGTTGGAATGAGCAACCAGTACGCTTCCATCCTCCGTAGCTCCTTTAAGTCGCCAGCATGGTAGTGCAGGCCTCTGTACTGCCATTCAAAAGCAGCAACATGGCCAACCCCGCTGCAACTTTCTTCAGCATAATAACAACTCCCTCTCCTGCAGTCATGCGATCCTTACAGTTCCAGCAGTGCTTTCGCCACCAGGTCACCCATTTCCTGGGTATTAACTTTGGTCATACCTTCCCCGAACAGGTCCGGGGTGCGGTAGCCGGCTTCATACACTTTGTCAACGGCTGCTTCCACCGCGTCAGCCGCAGCCTGCCGGTCCAGGGAGTAACGGAACAGCATGGCAGCGGAAAGTATGGTCCCCGTAGGATTGGCAATGCCCATACCCGCAATATCCGGGGCGCTGCCGTGGATAGGTTCATAGAGGCCGGTACCGTCCCCCAGGCTTGCGCTTGGAAGAAGTCCGATGGATCCGCCTAACACGGAAGCCTCGTCAGAAAGGATATCGCCGAAAATATTATTGGTCAGCACCACGTCGAACTGGCTGGGATTCAGCACAAGCTGCATGGCACAGTTATCTACGTACAGATGGTTCAGTTCAATTTCCGGATATTCTTTTGCCTGCATCTCTGTAACGATTTTACGCCACATGCGGGATTCCGCCAGTACATTAGCTTTATCTACAGAAGTTACCTTACCCCGGCGTACTTTTGCCGCTTCAAAGGCCTTCCTTGCAATCCGTTCTACTTCCGGACGGGTGTACAGGTCAATATCGGAAGCCGTTTCAACACCATCTACAATAGCCGCTTCGTTATGGGTTCCGAAATAAATGCCGCCGGTCAGCTCACGGACGATCAAAAGATCCGTATTCTGTGCCCGTTCCGGTTTCAGCGGGGACAGGTGCGCCGTAAAGCGGCTCACCTTCATAGGACGCAGGTTGCAGTACAGGCCCAGATCTTTACGGATGCGCAGCAGACCTTTTTCCGGACGGATGGAAGGATCCACGTTGTCCCATTTAGGACCGCCGACTGCACCTAACAGCACTGCATCCGCGGCCTTGGCAGATTTTTCCGTAACTTCCGGATAGGGATCGTTGTAGGCGTCAATGGCGCAACCGCCCAGTAGCTGATGGTCATATTCCAAAGTAAAACCGAATTTTTTCGCTGCCGCGTCCATGACTTTCACAGTTGCTTCCACAATTTCCGGGCCGATTCCGTCCCCCGGCAATAACGTAATTTTCATAATCGCTGTTCTCCTTATTTATCAATATGCATTGCTTTTCAGAATTATGGATAAGGCGAAGCCGTTGAAGCTCCGCCCTTTCCTTTTATAATGCTATTTCTCCATATCGCATTTGCGCACTGCCGCCAGTCATTACACCGGACAGGCGCCTGAAACAGGTCAGCCCTGTTCTTTTACATAATTCACAAGTCCGCCGCAGTCCGCAATTTTCTGGCAGAATTCCGGCAGGGGTTTCGTTTTGATAACAATATTTTTATTTACAATTTTAATTTCCCCGGTCTTCAGGTCTGCTTCCACCTGATCGCCATTTTCAATCTTTTCTACCTCAGCGCCGATCTCCAGCAGCGGCAGACCGATGTTAATGGCATTGCGATAGAAGATACGGGCAAAACTGTCTGCGATAATGCATTTTACGCCTTTCACTTTCAGCACCACCGGTGCATGTTCACGGGAGGAACCGCAGCCGAAATTTTTACCGGCAACGATGATCTCACCCTGCTTCACATTGGGGGCAAAGGTAGTATCAATATCTTCCATGGCATGTTCTGCCAGTTCGTTAAAGTCAGAAATATTCAAATACCGGGCCGGAATAATTACATCCGTATCGATATGATCCCCGTAACGCCAGATCCTGCTCATCCTAAAACCTCCTCTGCCGAAGCGATATAGCCTTTTACCGCGCTGGCCGCCGCCGTGTAGGGGCTGGCCAGATATACTTCACTGTCAACGTGTCCCATACGGCCGCGGAAATTGCGGTTCGTTGTGGAAACGCACCGTTCGCCTGCAGCCAGGATACCCATATAGCCTCCCAGGCAGGGTCCGCAGGTAGGTGTGGAAACAGCGGCGCCGGCATTGATGAAAATATCCACATAGCCTAACCGGATTGCTTCCTGATAAACCTCCTGGGTCGCCGGTATAATGATGCACCGTACATTATCGTTCACTTTATGGTTTTTCAGCACTTCCGCCGCCTGGGCAATATCTTCCAGCCGGCCGTTGGTGCAGGAACCGACCACCACTTGGTCGATTTTGATGTGATGGGACTCGCTGACCGGATGGGTATTTTCCGGAAGATGCGGATAGGAAACCACCGGCACCAGCTTGGACAGGTCAATCTGTACCGTCTGTACATATTCCGCATCCGGATCCGGTTCTACCGCTGTCCAGGGGCGGGTCACCCGGCCTTCCAGGAATGCTTTCGTCTTTTCATCCACGGGGAAGATACCATTCTTTCCGCCGGCTTCAATGGCCATGTTGCAGATGGTGAAGCGGTCGGACATATCTAATTCGGCAACTCCGGGACCCGTGAATTCAAGGCTCTGGTAGCGGGCTCCGTCCACGCCGATCATTCCGATCAGGGTGAGGATCAGGTCTTTGCCTTTAACATATTTGGGCATCTTGCCGGTGAGTTCCACCTTGATGGCAGCCGGTACCTTGAACCAGGTAGTTCCGCTGGCCATGGCGCAGCCGATATCCGTCTGGCCCATACCGGTAGACAGGGCGTTCAGCGCTCCATAGGTACAGGTATGGGAATCCGCCCCGATGATGATTTCACCGGGAGCAACCAGGCCTTTGTCCGGCAGCAGGGCGTGCTCAATGCCCATGCGACCCACTTCAAAATAATTGGTAATATTATGCTTTCTTGCAAAATCCCGCATCTGTTTGCACAGGGTAGCGGATTTAATATCCTTGCAGGGAGAAAAATGATCCGGCACCAGCGCGATTTTATCTTTGTCAAAAACCGGACGCCCAATCTTTTCAAACTCATTGATGGCCGGCGGTCCTGTAATATCGTTCGCCAGTATCAGGTCCACCTGGGAAACCAGCAGGTCGCCGGCTTCCACAAAGTCCCGGCCTACATGCATGGCCAGGATTTTCTGTGTCATTGTCATGCCCATAAGAAATTCCTCCTCATTATAAAAAAATTTAACAATTCAATAAACAAAAAACGCCCTTGCCTGCTTTGCAGACAGGGGCGAATTAATTCGCGGTACCACCCTGATTTGTCACTCATTGGGTTCCGGCTTTTTGCAGCCGGGCGATTAACGCACGCTGACGGCGCCTGCTACTTTATTCACAGGCACAGCTCCCGGATGAGATGGTCTTTAGCCGGGAAAAGCTCGCACCAGCCGCTTTTTCTCTGAACGCCTTCCAAAAACCAATTTCCGTTCTTCGCATTTAACACAAGATTCATATTAATGTACTATTTCATTATCCTAAAAATGTAATAATAAGTCAAGGTTTTTTTAACAACACCGTCTAAATCAGCACATATTTTGCGATGAAGATAATGGCCAGTATGTACAACAGCGGACTAACACGGCTGGCATGGCCGGTCATCGTATTCACGATCGCGTACGAAATGATACCGAAGGAAATCCCTTCGGATATGCTGTACGCAAAGGGCATGGCGATGATGCACATGTAAGCAGGAATGGCTTCCGGCAGGTTGCCGAAGTCAATCTGGCTGATAGAGGATACCATCAGGAACCCAACCATGACCAGGGCAGGAGCCGTAGCAAACGCAGGAATCGCCATAAAGAACGGAGCCAGGAAGAGGGAAAGGAAGAACAGTACCGCCGTCGTAACAGCGGTCAGGCCGGTTCGTCCGCCTTCACTGACGCCGGAAGCAGATTCCACGAAAGTGGTTACCGTACTGGTTCCCATCAGGGCCCCTGCCACTGTTCCTATAGAGTCTGCCATCAGGGCGCCTTTGATGCGGGGCAGGGTTCCGTCCTTTTCCAGCATATTGGCTTTGGAGGCAACCCCCATCAGTGTACCCAGTGTATCAAAAAAGTCCACAAACAGGAACGACATTACAATAACAGCAAAATCTACAGATGCGACCTTGCTGAAATCCAGTTTCAGGAAAATAGGCGACGGATCAGCGGGAAGGAAGGATGCCATGCCCGCTGAAAAGTCCGGCAATACGCTGAAGGCGCCGACTTTCGGATCAGGGATATACAGTCCTGTGATTTCACAGATGACGCCCATAATCCAGGTAAATAAAATGCCCCACAAAATACCGCCCTTCACATCCCGGGCCACCATGATACCGGTTACGATAATACCGATAATTGCCAAAACGACCGTGATGCCCACCGTATGGAACGAGCCGCCCAGCACGGACTGCTTAAAGTTAAAAAGAGCAATCTTGGTTGCCGGATTTCCCACAATGATCTGGGCGTTGAACAGGCCGATCAGCGCAATAAACAGGCCAATGCCTACAGAAACCGCCCGTTTCAGGCTTAAAGGGATTACATTAAACACCGCCTGGCGGATGTTCGTCAGGGACATCAGGATAAACAAAAGCCCTTCTACGCAAACTGCCGCCAGGGCCATTTCCCAGGAATATCCCATCTGCTTGACCACAGTAAAGGCAAAAAAAGCATTCAGCCCCATACCTGCAGACAGGGCAAAAGGATAGTTGGCAAAGGCCGCCATCAGCAGCGTGGCAAAACATGAAGCCAGCGCAGTCACTGTCAGCACGGCCCCCTTATCCATACCGGTCACACTCAAGATTGACGGGTTGACAGCCAGAATATAAGCCATGGTCATAAAGGTAGTTATACCTGCCATGATTTCTGTTTTTACCGTGGTGCCGTTCTCCCGAAGGTGAAATAGTTTTTCCAATGCACCGTCCTGCATGATTACCTCCGTTTCCCAGGCCGGCTTCTGTTTTTTGTATCTGACAGATACGATGCCTGGTCCAAATTATAGTACTGTATCTTTATATTCGGAGTATAACCGCCTCATACCCGGTACTCCGTTACAAAACGTTATTCCTTCAAAAGCAGTTCCACAAAAACAGAACGGCTGATGACTCCCAGAAGATGTCCTTCTTCTGCCACAAAAACGCGCTTTACCTTATCGTCAAGCATTATCTGGCCAACGCTTTCAATGGTATCATCAGGCCTTACGCAAATAGCGGGAGCCGTCATGGCGTCCTCAGCCGTTTTCGCATTCCAGCGGGTCAGAGCCTTGCGGTATTCCAGGATTTTATCGCTTGGCGCAAGGGCCGCATGGTACAGAAAGGTCATGATTCCCGGTTCATGGGGCCTGACGACCTTATTGATCAAATCATTTTCACTTACCACGCCCACGATTTCATTGTACTTGGTAACCACGGGAATGGCAGAAATTTTATTGTCAATCATGAGACGGGCGACTTCCTTTACCGGCGTCTCCGGCAGCACGGAAATAATTTCGGTCGTCATTACTTCTTTAGCCAAAACGTTCCCGTTTGCATTCACCGCATTTGCATCCATAAAAACCCCTCCTTCAGATTCAGGACATAGAACAGAAAAACAAATAAATAGTAAACAAATTGTAGTATATTATACCATTTTATAAAATTCCTGTGAACTGTATTTTTAGGGAAACGCTGATTAAATGAGTTTGTGCGATCGCCGAGGCATTTTTGCGAATGGCAAGAAAGTGGTTCGAAGGCGCAGCGTAAGCAGGGATCCGCAAGTTTACATGCGTGCGCATCGCTTATAAAGAGTAAGCGTGCAGACGAATTAATCAGCAATTCCTTAGATTATAAAGACAACGAAGACAATGATTTTTGTGCAAATTTGGATATATTTACTAATCATCGCAATAACTCGTTCATTGCAATGCATTTATCCGGTTTCCATTTCTATACGAAAGAAGTACAGGCGAATTACAATTCAGCGCCTCGTAATAATTTTTTGCATCCAACACAATAAAATTGGCCGGTTTTCCGGGTTCAAGACCATAATGGTCAGACACGTGCAGCGTTCTTGCGGCATTCGTTGTAATGAAACGGTAACTGTCCATGATATCCCGATATCCCATCATCTGGCACACATGCAGTCCCATGAACACCACATCCCGCAAATTACCGTTCCCCATCGGATACCAGGGATCGCAGATATCATCGTGTCCGAAGGAAACGTTGATGCCTTCTGACAACAGTTCTTTTACGCGGGTTACCCCCCTGCGTTTCGGATACGAGTCCGCCCTTCCCTGCAAATGCGTATTCACCAACGGATTCGCCACAAAGTTGATACGGCTCATTTTCAGCAACCGCATCAGCCTCAGCACATAGGCATTATTATACGAATGCATGGCTGTGGTATGGCTGGCCGTAACGCGGTCATACAGCTCCAGCTCCAACGCGCGGGCAGCCAGCGTTTCCAGTCCGCGCGAGGCTTCGTCGTCAATTTCATCACAGTGCACATCCACAAGAAGCTTATGCTCTGCAGCCAGCTGTAAGGCAAAATTCAGGGATTCCACGCTGTATTCCCGGGTAAATTCAAAGTGCGGAATGGCGCCCACCGCATCTGCCCCCATGCGCACTGCGTCCTGCATCAGCCGCCTGCCGTCGGGATAACTGAGGATGCCCTCCTGAGGAAATGCAACTATCTGGATTTCCATAAAGTCTTTCAGTTCTTCCCTGAGTTCCAGCATGGTTTCCAAAGCCAGCAGCGAAGGGTCGGTCACATCAACATGGGTACGGATATACTGGACGCCATGAGCCGCGTACATGCGGACTGCCCGGACGACCCGCTCCCGTATATCGGCTTTATTCAGCTTACTCTTCCGTTTAGCCCAGCATTCAATACCTTCAAACAATGTCCCGGACTGGTTCCAGACCGGTTCGCCCGCAGTCAGGCAGGTATCTAGATGGACATGGGATTCGATGAACGGTGGGAGAACCAGCCTGCCCTCCAGGTCTGTCACGGTTTCGCCCTGTTCAGGCAAAAGCTTAGTCCCGATTTCCAAAAACAAGCCGTTTTTGATCCGGATATCCTGTAATGTTGTTTTGTTTTCAATACACGCATTTGTGAATAGCATGGCACTCTCCTGTTTCATCAAATCACCTCAACGGCCTGTTGCTTTATCATAAACCAGATAGCAGATACAGCCTGTGAGCATAGCATTGATACTGGCAATACCGGCATGGATAAAATTACCGGCCAGCGCGCCGGCAACGACACCTGCCACTGCGCCCCAGTGAACGCCCGAGGCCGCTTCCGCCCCTGCTTCGTAATGCTGCGGGTGCCCGAAATAATCAAAGATGATGATGGCGCCTATCGGCGGCAACGTTGCATTTAAAAAGCTGAGCCAGCTCACAAAGTTATTGTACAAATAGACAGAAGCCACTGTGCCGATCACGCCGCTTACAATTACCAAGGGGCGTTTGCGGATCCCGGTAATATTGGAAAGGCTGAGGCCGCCACTGTACAGGGCATTGTCATTCGTTGTCCAGATGTTAGCTCCCAGCACCACAAGGGCTGGCAACAGAAGCCCCTGGGCCATCATCACATAAAAAATATCGTCTTTCCCGGTAAAGGCTCCGCCGACTGCGCCGAAAGCAAACATCAGCGAGTTGCCTATCAGGAACGCAACGACCGTGGTGAACACGGCAGTTTTTCTATTTGGGGCAAAACGGGTAAAATTAGGCGTTGTCGTTCCGCCGCTGACAAAAGAACCCACCACCATCCCGATGGCGTTAAAGACAGTAATGTTGCCGACACTTCTGGCAAAAACTGCCGCAAGGCCGCCGCCTTCATGGGTTGCCGTGACCATTGAATAAATTCCCAGAATGAGGATCAGTGGAACAGATATATAACTGACAATTTCCATGCCCCGGATGCCAAAGTAAGCGGATGCAGTCATGCAGAAACCACCGGCAATAATCAGCAGCAACGGGTTTACATGGAGCGCTTCCGCGGCAGGAAACGCGAACATGGCAACCCCCACGCCGAACCAGCCGATCTGTGTAAGGCTGATCAGTAGGGACGGAAGGCGGGAACCGGACACGCCAAAGGAACGCCGGGCCAGCAAGTCAAACGAAAGCCCGGTGCCGCAACCGATATATCCTAAAACACCGGTATAAACCGCAAGAATGATTCCGCCGGCTATGACGGAAAAGATAAATTCAGAAAGATCCAGCCCGTTGCCCATGGTAGCGCCTACCGACATGCTGGCAGAAAAAAAAGTGAAACCCAGCATGATAAAAAACATGGACCAGAAATTCTTTCTGGCATACAGCGGAACGGATTCAAAGCTGTAATCTTTGTCTGTATGTGGCTGCTTATCGGACGACATGGCAAACCTCCCCTCATACCTTCCTGTTTGTCTCATAATCTGCAAGTCTTGTTTCTTTCATTTTTTGCTAACCTGCATCCATTATAACAAACCCTCTGTAAAAAAATCTACGACCATAGGAAAATCTTGATTTAAGGAAACACTGATTAACAAACGTGCAGACGAATTAATCAGTGTTTCCTTAAGTTTAATTATTAGGCTGTCTCTGTTTTGTTAAGAACCGCACGCTAAACCCGTGTTGCAAAAAAGAAGCGCAGATTTCTCTGCGCTTCCCCGTAAACCTACTAAAATTTTAATCAGATTTTCAGCAGACGGACTTTCGTAATCCCGTCCAGACCCTGGAGCAGGCGTAGGGTCTCCTTGCCCACTTCGCTGTCTACCGTCAGGAACATCATAGCTATACCATTTTGCTGGTTGCGGCTTACCTGCATGGTAGCAATATTCACCTTGGCAGCCCCCAGCAGCGTCCCAATCTGGCCGATCATGCCAGGTTTATCTTCGTTATTGACCGCCAGCATAAAGGACGTAGGTTCCACATCAAACTGGTAGCCGTTGATATCCTTAATCCGTACTTCCCCTTCCGGATTTACATTGCCTGCCGCTGTAAAAGTACCTTTCTTTGTGTGGATCTTCACGGTCAGCAGGGTTACCGAACTGTTTTCCTTACTTTCCACAACTTCTACGCCGCGGCCTTCTGCAGTCAGTTCCGCGTTAACATAGTTGACCCGTTCTTTCAGGACAGGCTCAAATAATCCTTTCAATACGGCGCGCGTTACCATATCCGTTTCAATTTCAGCCAGAGAGCCGCTGTAGATTACTTCCACCTTCTCTACTGCGTCGTGCTCCAGCTGATAGTACAATTTGCCAAGGTCTTCCCCAAGAGCCATGAAGGTCTTCATCACATCCAGCTCGCTTGCCTGTAATGCAGGCAGGTTCACCGCATTGGGAACCATTTCACCCCGAAGGGCAGCAATAACTTCTTCCGCAATGGCAATACCTACGTTGTCCTGTGCTTCCTGGGTATCAGCGCCCAAATGGGGAGTCAGCACGCACTGGGGCAGGTCAATCAACGGGGAAATAGGTTTCGGTTCGTCTACCAACACATCGATACCGGCGCTTGCTACAATGCCTTCCCGGATGGCCCTTGCCAGATCCTGCTCATTATACAAACCACCCCGGGCGCAGTTTACAACGCGAACGCCCTTTTTGCACTTCTGCCATTCTTTGTAGGTGATCATGTTCATGGTCTCTTCGGTCTTGGGGGTATGGATAGAGATCACGTCGGAGTTTTCCAGCAGCTCATCTAACGTCTCACATTTTTTAACATTATATTTTTTGAAACGTGCGTCGGCAATATAGGGATCATAAGCAATAACCTTCATACCGAAGGCCTGCATGCGGGTGGTCAGCAACCCGCCGATACGGCCCAGACCGATGATACCCAGCGTCTTGCCCAGCAGTTCCATACCCTTCAGACCGTCACGGTTCCATACCCGGCTCTCGATCATCTTGTGGGCTTTTACTGTGTTGCGGCAGGAAGCCAGCAGCAGGCCTACCGTATGCTCGCAGGCAGAAACAATATTGGATTCCGGGGTGTTCACAACGATGATACCCCGTTTGGTAGCCCCTTCCATCTGGATATTATCCACGCCGTTCCCGGCACGGCCTACCACTTTCAGGTTGGTAGCGTGTTCGTAAAATTCTTCATTGATCTTTGTTACGCTGCGAACGATGATGGCATCGTATTCGGGAATCCGTTTCAGTAACTCTTCCCGGGGCAGGTTCATCTCTACATCAACCTGTAAGTCCTTCTGCGCCTTCAGCAGTGCAACGCCCTTGTCTGAAATTTTCTCAGTTACAATAATTTTTTTCATTTTCATTTCCTCCTTTTCTATTCCAGGCAGAGGATAATTTTTGAATTATTCCCGAAACGTGTTGTGTTTCTATTGAAACTTTTTGCTTCCCTCATAAAACTTCATCAAAAACAGAACGCGTTCTTTTAGTTCCTCTACCTTCTGTAAGGACCGGAGCCAAAGCAAATAAAAAACTCCCGTCCTGCTGTAAGGACGGGAGTTCGTTTGTTTATGAACTCGCGTGGTGCCACCTTAGTTCACTGCAATCAAAAATTACAGCCTCATTTCCGGGATATCGGCCGGAACCGGACAGGTTGCAACCCCTGCCTTCTCCAGAGCGGAATTCGGTCTTCGACAGAGCGGTTCACACTGCCCACCGCCTCTCTGTACTGCCTGAGACTTACTTTTCTCTTTCATAGAAATTGCGTTTTGCTTTTATAAGTGAGATTATAGGCTTTTCATCACAAAAAGTCAAATACAAGTTGTGTAAAGTTTGAAACAAAAAACAGCGGTGTAACTGGAATAAGCAAAAAATAGTGAGCGCTTGCATCAGTTCATGAGGCGAAATTTGCCGTGATAGCGAGCGGGAACGGTTTTGCGATTCCTTTTCCACCGCTGTGTTGCCCCGTTTCTTACTTTCCTGCCAGAAATTCCAATGCCAGCAGATATCCTTTCAGGCCCAATCCGCAGATCTGGCCGGTACATCCTGCCGTTGTTACACAGTGGTGACGGAATTCTTCCCGCTGGTGGATATTGCTGATATGTACCTCTACAGCAGGCAGGCTGACAGATTTTAACGCATCCAGGACTGCCACGCTGTAATGGGTATAGGCCCCCGGATTCATTACAATTCCATCCACTGTCCCGTAGCATTCCTGGATCCAGTCCACCAGCTGCCCTTCGGAGTTACTTTGTTTTATTTCAACCTCAATATGAAGTTCATCCGCCTTTTTCCGGATCATATCACAGAGATCCGTATAAGTTGCCGTCCCGTAGACGTTTTTCTCCCGAATACCCAGCATGTTGATATTCGGCCCGTTCAGTACAAGAATTTTTTTCATTATAACACTTCCCCGTATTTGTTTCTGTCATCCCGACAACATTACCAGCCCGTTGTCCGAATTCAAACAGGATCCACAAAACAGATCTTTATTTTTCCTGTTACCTTTTTTCTGCTGATTCAGCCGCTTCTGCCAGACATCGCAGCACGTCCTGCAGATTACCTGCATTGCGCACGGTACTATCCGCTGCCTGTCGGTACAATGCTTCCCGCTGCCGGTACAGGTCGTAGATACGCTGCCGCCCCGCCGCCAGCAACGGTCTCGTTTCCGTATCCACGTCCCCGATAATATCTTCGGGAGACCTGTCCAGAAAAATAATAGTCCCGTTCTCTTTTAAATACTTTATATTCTCCTGCCGCATCACCACGCCGCCGCCCATGGCCAGTACTTTATCCTGCATCCGGGCAAGGCGTTTTACCGTCTTTGTTTCCTGATTACGGAAATACGCTTCACTTACGGCAAACAGTTCCGGAATCGTCTTCCCAGCATCCTTTTCAATCTCAGGATCCGCATCGATAAAATCCCGGTTCATAATTTCTGCCAGTTTTCTTCCCAGCGTACTTTTCCCGCTTCCGGGCATTCCGATCAGTACAATATTTTTCATTTTATTCACCAATTTTGTTTAAGTCATTGCGTAAGCAGAGTGTAAAAATCATAACAGCAATCTCATTTTTTCTGTTATATCTGCAATCAGTCCGGTTTCAAGCTTCCGTCCCAGCCATATCTCGTCTGCCGCCACAGCCTGGGCCACCAGCATGAAAAGGCCGTTCACCGCAGGTTTCCCCTGTTGTTTTGCCAGCTGCATGAACCGGGTCTCTGCCGGATTATAGATAATATCCACCGCTGCGCCAAAATGTTCCATCACCGCTGCGTCAACAGGCGAGGCGTCCACCGAAGGAAACATTCCAACCGGCGTACAGTTTATCAGCAGATTCCCCGCCATATGTTTCAAATCGTCATAGTTTTTTACCTCATAGCGGGTCCTGATATCTTCCGGGGCATTTTCAATTTTCCGCGAGATGACTGTGATATGTTTTGCCTTCATGTCCCTGATACATTGCAGGATGGCCCGGCTGGCCCCTCCCGTGCCTAACACACACACCTCTTTTCCGGTGGGGACAAGGCCATTGTGTTCCAGCAAACGGGCGAAGCCGAAATAATCTGTATTGTATCCTTCTGCCTTTTCGCCGTTAAAAAAGATCGTATTCACTGCCCCGATAGCTTTTGCTTCCGTTGCAACATCATCAAGGCTTTCCATGACAGCCACTTTATGGGGAATAGTAACATTCAGCCCCAGATATGTTTTACGAAGCTCTGCAACTTTATCCGCCAGGCACTCCCCGGGAACTTCAATCAGTTCATACGTCGCCGTAATGCCCAGCTGCCGGAACACTTCCTGATGAATCTGCGGGGACAGGCTGTGTCCCAGTTTTGCCCCCAATAATCCGAATTTCATGATGGTCTCCGTTCCACCGCTTCTGACAGCGGCATAATCAGCCGTGAAAGAACTTGCTTTCATGCCGTTCCTTGTGTAAGCTACGACCTGTCGCTCACATAGTTCCCCAGGATTTTACAGTAGGCACTGTATTCCGCTACGTCCTGCAAACCTTTCCGCACTTTTGGATCCTCCAGATTTCCCGTCAGGTCAATATGGAAAAAATATTCCCAGGAGCGCCCTTCCATTGGACGGGATTCCAGATTCAGCATGTTAAGGCCCCCGTTGTAAAAATGCTGCAGCACTTTGTACAGGGACCCGGGTTCATGCTGGGTAGCAATGACCACGGTGATTTTGTCTGCATCCGGCCGGTGCTCCGGCTGATCTGCAATAATTATAAACCGTGTGTGGTTAGCAGAATTGTAATTGATATTTTCCGCCAGAATATCCAGCCCGTACAACTTTGCCGCCTGCCGGGACGCCACTGCCCCTTTTGCTGGGTCGCCGCTCTCGCTTACCATCTGGGCACTGCGTGCCGTATTAAAGAAAGGTATCAGCTCAATAGCCGGGTGCTTTTTAAAAAATTCACGGCTCTGCTCCAATCCCTGAGGGTGGGAATACACTTGTTTCAGTCCATCGATGGAAGCGCCGGGAAGTCCCAGCAGGTTCTGATCTACTTTTATGATTTTTTCCCCGACGATATGACAGTCGTACTTACGTATCAGGTCATATACTTCCGTAATACCACCGGTAGATGAATTCTCGATGGGCAGTACCCCGTATTTGATTTCATGGTTCTTTATGGCCGCCGCCACATCCTCAAAATGGACAAAGTTCATTTCTACCTTAGCAATATCGGCAAAATAGTCCTCCAGGGCCTGGTGACTGAAGGAGCCTCGTACGCCCTGATACCCCACCCGGACAGGATCGGCCTTTTGATTTTTTTTCTTAATATTGGCCGCCAGAATATCAATTTGCATATTACGGCTGGTCTCCATGATTTTTTCCATGATACGCTGCATATGAGGCGCGTACGCAGGATTCTTCAGTTGTCCCACCGTTTTGGCAATGACCTGGTTTTCCCGTTCTCTATCCAGCACCTGCATGTTTCGGGCATCCTTGTAGGCCGCTACCTGCCGTACCACATCCATCCGCTGTTCCAGAGCCTCTACCAGGATCGAATCCAGCCGGTCTATTTCCTGACGCAGTTTCGTTAAATCCGGTTCTGTCACGTTCTTTCATCCTTTCATTCCAATAACAAATCCAGTAAAGTCCATGCTGTAACCGCTTCAATTACAGGAACAGCCCTGGGCACAATGCAGGGGTCATGCCTTCCTTTTATTTCCAGCATCACATTCTTACCGGAGGCCAGGTCAACTGTCTGCTGGGACCGGCTGATGGAGGGGGTCGGTTTGATTGCCACCCTGAACAGTACCGGCATACCATTAGTGATACCTCCGGTGATGCCGCCGTTGTTGTTTTTCGTTGTCCTTACCTGATTGCAGTCAAATTTCATAGGGTCGTTGGCTTCAGTGCCTCTCATGCCGGCTATCGCAAACCCGGCTCCAAATTCCACACCCTTCACAGCCGGTACGGAGAACAGCACATGGGCCAGACGGCTTTCCACAGAATCAAAAAAGGGATCTCCCAGGCCCGGCGGCATTCCCACTGCCATGACCTCTACCACGCCACCAACACTGTCCCCATCTTCCCGTGCTTTAAGGACTTCCGCCTCCATCAAAGGCCCTTTGCTTTCATCCAGCACCGGCAGGATATGATTCCGCAGCTTCTGAAGCCGATCAATGCTTTCACCCAGCGGGTCGAACAGTTCATCCTTTACTTTCCCGATCCGCGCGATGTGAGCTCCCACCGTTATTCCTTTTGCCGCCAGCACGGTTTTCGCCACTGCCCCCGTAAATACTAGAGGGGCTGTCAGGCGTCCGGAAAAATGCCCGCCGCCACGGTAATCGTTATATCCTTTATATTTTACCCTGCCTGCATAATCCGCATGGCCGGGCCGCATCTGATACTTCAGTATGCTGTAATCCCTGGAATGCTGGTCGCTGTTGGGAATCAGCACGCAAAGTGGCGTTCCCGTTGCTTTTCCTTCGAAAACACCGCTCTCTATAATGAAAGCATCCGTCTCCTTCCGCTGGGTGCTCATCAGGTTTTTGCCCGGAGCCCTGCGGGCCATCTCTTCTTTGATAAACCCTTCCTCTATCGGAGTTCCCGGCGGAAGGCCGTCTAAAACAAGGCCAATGCCCTTCCCATGGGATTCGCCAAAAATAGTCATTCGAATATTACGCCCAAAGGTTGCCCCCATACCACGCATCACTTCTTTCTTTATTTTAACCCGGCCTGTCCGCCAATGGAAGCATAGTCCTTCCAGAATTCCGGATAGGATTTGGACACGCTTTCTCCTCCCGTAAGTGTAACAGGCTTTTTGCAAGCCAATGCCGCTACCGCCATGCTCATGGCGATGCGATGATCGTTCCATGCATCCACCACAGCATCACCGGTCAGCCCATCCGGGTTTCCATGGATCAGCAGCCCTTCCGGTTCTTCTGTGATATCTGCACCCAGCTTCCGCAGCTCTGAATACATGGCAGCCAGCCGGTCACACTCCTTAATTCGCAGCCGCCCTGCATTGATGATATGAGTTGTCCCTTCTGCCACAGCCGCCGCCACAGATAACACAGGCACCAGGTCCGGACAGTCCGCCGCATCGATAACACAGCCACGGAGGCGGGAGGGCCTGACCATAAATGCATCGCCATTTTCTGCAATCGTCGCACCCATTGTTTGAAGGATCTGCAGGATCGCCTTATCTCCCTGCAGGGAACCTGCATCCAGCCCGCGACAGGCTAACACGTCCCTGCCGCCGACAGCCCCCGCTACCAGCCAGAATGCCGCCTGGGACCAGTCCCCTTCAACATCGGTCCGTTCTGAAGGGGCCTTATATCGCTGACCTCCCGGAATGCGGTAGTGTAATTCGTCAGTTCTCTCGATCATAATGTCAAACTGTCCCAAAGCACTTAATGTCAGCTCTATGTAACTTGCCGATTCCAACGGTGGAAGGATCTCCAGCGTCGAATCATCTTCAAGCAGCGGCAGGGCAAATAAAAGTCCCGAGACAAACTGGGAACTCACATCTCCCGGAAGCACATAGGCGCCAGGTTCCAGTCTTCCATCCACCGTCAGGGGCAGCTGTCCCTTTTCCCCGGTCCGGTACCGCAATCCCTGCCTGTCGAAAATCTCATAATAAGGATATAAGGGACGGGAAACCAGTTTTCCCTGCCCAATAAAAGTCACCGGCACGTTACACAGCGCCCCCAGAGGAATAAAGAAGCGAAGTGTGGAGCCGGACTCCCCGCAATCCATGGTAACCGGATCCGCAGGAAAACGCCGGGGCCAGTTATACCTGAAAGCCCTGCGCCCGTCATATCGGGATGGGACACCGGTCACAGTCGCCCCTAATCCCGCAAGGCAGCGATTGGTGGCTTCTATATCTTTTGAAATAGCAATATTGTCTACAATGCTTTGCTGTGAAGACAGCCCGGCACAGATACACATCCGGTGTCCCATACTTTTGGAAGAAGGGATCAGCACGCTGCCCTGTACAGCAGAAGGCCTAATCTGATATGTTTTCACGACGCATCACCGTCCGGCAAAAATTTTGGCAACCCGGAAAATTCTATCTTCTGTAAAAAACTTTCCCCTATCGTCTTCAGCAGGACCAAAGTAATCTCGGATCCCCGTTTCTTTTTATCCAATGCAATCGCTTTCAGGAAATCCGCCTGGTCCATCTGTACGGAAACAGGCAGATTAAATTTTTTCAGCAGCCCTTCAATTCTCTCTGCCGTTCCCGGTACCGTCAGCCCCAGCTTTTCAGCCTGCCGGGTCAGCAACACCATACCGATGGCGACTCCTTCCCCGTGGCTGTACGTATCAAAACGGAAAGTTTTTTCCACCGCATGTCCCAGTGTATGTCCGAAGTTCAGCAGCATTCGTTCGCCGGTATCAAATTCATCATGCTCTACGATACGTGCTTTTATATTGCAGCAGGCTTCGATAATCTCATCCCCGTGGGTCAGCAGATCCCCGTCATCCTGCAGCGCCTCCAGTCTCCCGAACAAGTCCCGGTCACAGATACAACCGTATTTAATAACTTCCGCCATACCGTCGTGAAGATAACGCCCCGGCAGCGTCTGCAACAAATTTGGATCGATAAAAACCCCTTTCGGCTGATAAAAGGCACCTACCAGATTTTTTCCCTCCGGCAGGTCGACGGCTACCTTCCCCCCTACGCTGCTGTCTACGGCAGCCAGCAGGGATGTGGGAATCTGTACAAAGGCAATCCCCCGCAAGAACGTAGCCGCTGCCAGCCCGCCCATGTCGCCGGTTACACCGCCACCCAGCGCCACGACCATGTCGCTCCGGGTCAGTCCGGCCTTGGCCAGACCACCGTACAAGTTTCCCAAGGTTATAAGATTCTTGCTTTCCTCCCCGGCTTTAAAGGTCAGTACGGTAACCGCCAATCCTTCCCGTTCCAGGGACCGACGAAGCACATCAGCATATAATGGTCCCACATTACTGTCGGTAATGACAGCTGCTTTTTCCACTTTGGGCAGCAGCGCCTTAACCTTCTTTCCAACCTTTTCTAAAAGCCCTCTTTCAATCTCTATATTGTAACTTTTCGTTCCCAGATCCACGTGGACGTTTCCCATCGTATCCTCCAAATTTTTGCTGCATTCGCCTCAGTACAGCATCCGTCTTCTTGGGCCTGCTTCCCGCATAATCGTCCTGAGCATTTCCCGGTCATTCTCCGCAATAGCTTTCTTCCACCGCTCCAGCTGGCTCTGATAATTTTCGATCTCCGCTATGACGTTTTCCCGGTTGGACAGGAACAGGTCGCTCCACAGCTCCGGATTGATATCTGCCACCCTTGTAGCGTCCCGGAACCCGCCCGCAATAAAGTACTGTGTATTTTCATTATAGGAAGCGCTGTTTACCAGGGCTACCGCTGTAATATGGGGCAAATCGCTGGTGTATGCGATAATCTTGTCATGATCTTCTGCAGTAACCTTCACGGACCGGGCGCAGCCAATGGCTTTTGCAAATCCTTCCAGCCAGCCTACCGCCTCTTCCGTATTCTTTTCCGTCGGTACGATAATGTAGTTGGAATCGTTAAAAATCCCGGCGTCCGACATGCCCAGCCCGCTGCCCTGCCGCCCGGCCATCGGATGTCCTGACAGGAACTCACAGCCTTCCGGAAGCATTGCCTGAATTTCCCGGGGCATTGATCCTTTTACTCCGGTGGCATCCGTCAGCAGCATGCCTTCCGCAAAATTTGCCAGGTTACTGCGGACAAACTCAACAATTGCTTCCGGGTACACGCTGCAGATAACAACATCGGCTTCCATCAGGTTCTTCCCATCTTCCTCCACGATTTCATCAATCATGTTGGCATTCAGACAGGCCCGGGCGATTCCATGGCTGATGTCCATTCCCAGAATCCGTTTTACCTTCAGTTTGCGAAGGGCTTTGGCGTAAGAGCCGCCTATCAGCCCCAGTCCCACGATGGCAAAGGTCAATTCCTGCAACGGTTTTTCCAGATATGGTTTTGTCATAGCGCTTCTCCCCTCTGCAATAATTCCGATTTTTCTCTTACGGATGTCTCCAACTATACATCCAGACTCACAGGCAGTCTCTTCTTTCAGTCAAAAAAGATACTTTTGTAATATATTATATCATATTGTCAGCACAGCAATCACATGTCCCTGCCAATAATCCGTGCTATGCCTTTTAATTCCCCCATCAGCTCCGCAAAACGTTCCGGTTTCAGGGACTGGGCTCCGTCGCACAGGGCCCGCTCCGGATCATTATGGACTTCGATCAGGAGCCCGTCTGCCCCTACCGCAACCGCAGCTTTGGCCAGGGCAGGTACCATCCACCAAAGTCCTGCCGCATGACTGGGATCCACGATAACCGGCAGGTGGCTCAGTTTTTTTGCAGCACAGACTGCGCTGAGATCCAGCGTATTTCGTGTATATGTCTCATAAGTACGAATGCCCCGCTCACACAAAATAACATTGGTATTCCCTTCTGCCATAATATATTCCGCACTCATGATCCATTCCTGCACCGTGGCGGAAAGTCCCCTCTTTAACAGGATTGGTTTATTTGTCTTACCCAGTTCTTTCAGCAGGGAATAATTCTGCATGTTCCGGGCGCCTACCTGGATAAGGTCCACGTCCTCCACAAACCGGTCCAGCACATCTGCGCTCATGATTTCCGTTACAATAGGAAGCCCCGTTTCTTCTCTGGCCTCCTTCAGCAGATCCAGTCCGGGCATTCCCATTCCCTGGAAAGAATAAGGGGAAGTACGGGGCTTGAAGGCTCCACCCCGCATCAGATGCGCGCCCCCCATCTTAACCGATTTCGCTACACCGATCACCTGTTCCCGGGTCTCCACGCTGCAGGGACCGGCAATGACCTGCACCTGCCTGCCACCTATCTTTACCCCGGCCACGTCAATCACGCTGTCATCGGGATGGAAGGCACGGTTTGCCCGTTTAAAAGGCTCCTGCACCCGCAGAACCTTTTCGATCCAGTCATTAACCATGATATCATGGGGGTTCAGGATGCTGGTATCGCCGACGATTCCTAAAATGGCAGCCTGATTGCCGGTACTCAGGTCGATTTTAAAGCCTTTTGCCTCCAGACCGGCAATGATCTTATTTCTCTCTTCTACAGGGGCGTTGGGTTTCATTACGATAATCATGGGGTACGCACTCTCCTTTTACAATTATTTTTTTGATGCATTGGAATCTCTTTTAAAACTATCGCCGAAAGCGATTACGGAATACATTCATTTTTTAAGAATTTTATCCAATTGCCAATGGTTAAAATATCAGTTTCGAACATCACGTCTTATAAACAAAAAAGCGGGCTCGTAAAAGAGCCCGCCTGTTTCCGGTTGGCAGCCTTTGAAAATTCTCCGGCCTTTTCTGTTTACGATTCCATGTTATCTTCAGTTTTCCCGCACGAAATAGCCATAGCCGTAATAATAGCTATAGCTAAAGGAAAAACCGTATTCAGCAGTAAACATGGAATTTATTTTCATCATTGCACCTGCACGCCATATATCTTTACTTATTACTCAACCTGTAATAAGTACTTTAATATGTTATCAGTTTAAACCTGTTTAAGCATCCCGTCAAGAAGCAGTTGTGTAACGAATGTTACAGTTTTAATAAATTTATTTTACTTCCCCGGCAGGCAATCCGCTCACATAGTATGTGTACATGACAAAATTCGCCAGGGCATCCTCGTATTCATGCTGGGGATACGGTTCGTCGATCTTATCCACGAAATGCATATCCCGGCTGAAATAGTAGGCTTTATCCCCAAAAAATCCCAAAGCAGATTCTTTTTCCCTGTACTGCTGCAACAGGTTACGTCCTATAAACCGTTCCGGCGGTTTGATTCCCTGCAGGCACAGGAGAGTAGGCGCAATATCGATTTGGGATGCATAAGTGCTGTTATCCAGATTCTCCAGAGGAGCCGTATTTTTCGACACAAAAATCAGCGGGATCGGCGCCACGCTGAGCCGGTCCTGTTCCTTTTTCACTAACTGGGTGTATTCACCCCCGGAATGAGGATTATGATCGCTGGTAACGATATAAAGAGTGCGGTCGTCCATCAGCCCGGCCTCTTCCGCTGCTTTAAAGAAATTGCGCAGGGTACAGTCCACCCAGTACATGCCGTGGACGGTCACGATCTGGTTATTGCGGAACGATTCCGGCGTCTCCTCCCATTTCGTCGCATAGTACGGATAGGGCTGATGCATATCCAGCGTCTTTGTCACATAAAAATATTTCTGTCCCTTCAGCTTTTTCAGCTGTTCCAAGGTACGCCGGTACATTTCATCATTATGGAAGCCCCAGCCGGAAGCGCCGGAATAACCAGCTTTTTCCAAATCTTCCCTGGCTTCATAATGGGCCATGCCAAACTGTTCCGTATACTGGCGGAATTCATTGTTATAATAGCGGCTGGAAGCGCTCTGAAAATAACCGTCAAAGCCATGCTCCTGCATGCTGCGGAACAGGGAGGGTTTATCGCTTCCGTCTACATCACCGTCAAACAGAAGCTGGGACCGGAAAGTAGCGTTCAGTCCTTCAGTGGTAGGAACGGCAGAAGAATAATAATTATCTATGCGCGGGTACTGTTTTATCAGGGAATCAAGAAAAGGGGTAGCTTCCGCCGGAATCTCACTATTATAGCAGTGTATATAATCCCGGTGTACCGACTCCAGTATCAGCATGACGATACGGTCATAGGCAGGAACCGGCAACGGGCGGGGTGCCGCCTTCCGCACGACCCCCAGCTTATACATCCACTCCCTGTCTTTATCCGTCAACTCCTTTTTCTTATGCTGGGTAGCCATAACCACCTTTTCCTTGTTGAAAAGAGCTTTGCTTATGATATTCCCCGCAATGGGGGTCGCCAGCATATCCCGGTATTCCTGCCGGCTTTTTTCAATCTGTTCCTCACTCCACAACCCGGACTCATGCAATGCGTAAAGCCCTACCTGGCTGCCAGTATAGTAAAGCAGGTTACAGCATAAAGTCCATCCCAGAACAGCCAGCAGGGCCCAGGCCGCATTGGGTTTATGCCGCCGGGGCTTCGTAACGCGGAACAGTAAAATAACCCCCAGTACAAAGCCGCCGATTTCCATCAACTGGGTTTTGGAAAAAGACGACATGACTCCTTCAATAGCATAGATGTTAAAATTCCGGAAGAAAACAGCCTGCACATGCATGGTAGTCTGCCAGAAATAGACCATATCCATCAGCATCAGCAGCGCGCAGACAAAGTATACAGCAAAATAAAGTAACTTGTTCCCTCGTGAGGGATTCCGGTGATACCAAACCGCTGCAAGGATAGCAGGAAAGATATTATTCATCAGCCCGGCCAGAATAGCCAGCGTTGTCAAAAAATAAGAATCCAGTGCCAGTTTACCGCACATGTACCAGGCAAACCCAAGATACAGAATTCCCAGCACCACAGCCGGAAAATACCGTTGCAGCCGATCCGGTATCCGTTTGCGGCGCAAAAAAAGCAGGCCCCCCACTATGAGAAGCACAACATCCCGCAACAGGGCGTTGACCAGCGTTTCCCAGTAGTCCCCTTCCGGAAATGGCGTAATCGCCGCATATAGCAGCCGGGCATGTTCTTCTTCCCAAAAGTAAACAGCACCTGCCACCACTAAAAAAACCAACAGGGCCGCAATACGTTTTCCATTTCTCGTCAAGTTCATGGAGATACCTGCCTGATGTTAAGACCAGAGCGGAAACTTACCACGCCCTGTTCCTGATTTATAAAATAAAAGCTATAAATGTACCGAACCGTTTATACCGATCGGGTCTTTCACCAAATTTTTACATTCAACTGCAAGATCCTGCATCTGTCTGTTTTATGCCGGCGTGCATCCAGGATCGCCTTACGGAATCAGCAGCAGCGGCCGGTCCATAATTTCCAGCCGTAAAGGCGTAACCGCTACTACGTCCCCATCCAGCTCAACCGGAAAGTCTTCTATCAAATGGACAGACTCTATTTCTACCTTTTTTGCTTTCCGGCAAAGGATGTCCTTGTCCAGGTTCAGCCCTTCCAGTGCAATCAGAGAAGCGTATTTCAGTATGTCGGCCCGTTTGTTTCCCGGAAATACCGCAGCATAAAGATACGGAGAAGATAACGCTGCTTCGGGGAAAAGGTTGTAGCGTCCGGCATAGTACCGACTTTTTCCTACAATGACCGAAGAACCGGAATGCCACACATCCTCATCATCAAAACGGACCCTGAAGGAGTACCGCCAGTCACTGAAAATCAGTTCTTTGCGCACCAGCTGTGTACCCTGCAAGACGTACGCAAACTTATTCAGAAGCCGTTTCTGCACAGCGCCTACATTATCCACCACAAGGGAATCAAAGCCTACGCTGGCTACCGTAAGAAACAGGCTGCCGTTAGCCCTGGCAGTATAAAAGGGATACACGAACCCTTTTAAAGCACGGTGGACCCACCTACCCGGTTCATTTCGCAAGGAAATTTCTTTGGCAATCAGGTTTACGGTTCCCGCCGGGAATACACTGATATAGGGCCGGTAATCCAACCGCAGCATATCTTCCACAAAAGCGCGGATCGTCCCGTCGCCTCCAGCAATGATTACCCAGTCACATTGCTCTTCTGCCGCCTTTTTAGCCAAGTCTGGCATCTGCTCAAAATATTTCACATCCAGAAGGGTAATATCCGCGTCCAGCTCTTGCTTCAGCAGTTTATAAACTTCATTGATACGGGTTATCATGCTGGCAAAAAGCTGCTTGCCGGAATATCGGTTATACAGGATAAAAATCTTTTTAAAATGTCTTACGTCAACCTGTCCCTGTGGCTGCATTACAACGTTCCTCACAATCTTACCTGTCATGGCCTGCTGCCATTACAGGCTTTATAATACTCTTAACTCTTCCCGATCCTTTTCCTTCGTTCCCTGCATTTTCCCTTCACTGCAGATGCAGCCATTTTCCACAGGCATCCAGTACCTGCTTCACTGTCAGTTCTTTCATACAGCGCATATTATATTGCGGATCATCACAATGATGTTTCATACCTGCCGCGCAGCCGGGGCAGGGCGGCTCGGCAGTCACGATGGTCGCCAGTCTCGTGTAGGGACCGTACAGGTCGGGATGACTGGGACCGTACATGGCCACAATGGGCACCCTCTGGCTTATAGCTACATGCATGGGCCCGCTGTCGTTAGTAACGATAAGACTGCACCGGCGCATGGCGGCAGCCAGCTGTCCGATGGAAAAATGCCCGGTTGCAATGACCGGTCTTGTTCTCATATGACTTACCGCTTCCCTGACCATTTCCTCATCCATGGTTCCGCCAAAGAAAACAGAACGATATCCTTTTCCCGCCAGCGTATCGGCCACTTCCGCAAACCGCTCCGGCGCCCATCGTTTCGTCTCCACTGCACTGCCGATATTAAACCCTACCAGTTTATCTTCCGGCATTATCCCATGTTCTTTCCAGAATGTATCAGCAAACGCTTTGTTCTCACTGCCAGGGAATATTTCCAGCCCCCGGTGTTTTAATTCATTCACCCCAAGCTGTGTCAACACATCCAGATACATATCTGCCGCATGTTTTTTCCGGTCTAACGGCGTCAGCACATCAAACCATGGCTTAAAGAGCCAGTTGGTACAACCGGTCCGTTTCCCCACTTTTGTCATGGCACAGATAAAAGAACACCGCTCATTAGGATGCAGATTGATCAGAATGTCGAACTGCATCTTTCCCAGGTTATGGGCACAACTCAGCAATGCAAGGATACTGTTATCCCTTCCTTTTTTGTCAATAGTGATGACCTCATCCAGACAGGGATTGTGCAAAACCACGTCTTTCAGCTTCTCATCCACCAGCATCGTAATATGGGAATCCGGAGCAGCTTCCCGTAAAGCGCGGATAAAAGGTGTGGTAAGGGTAAGATCGCCCAGATGCATCAGGAAGGTTACCAGGATTTTTTTACGGTTCAACTCCACGCCCTTCACTTCACTTTCTTTTTATATTCGTCAAAGACTGCTTCGGGTGTAATGGCTTTCATACATACCCAGTCATCACAGTGTTTTTTCAGACAACCGGCACAGGAAACCGGCGCGATCATTACGGTTGCCTCTTTACTCCCATAGGGGCCCGTACGATCCGGACGGGTGGGTCCGTACAGGGCCACCAGCGGTCGTTTCATCGCTGCCGCAATAAACAAAGGTCCTGTATCCCCGCTTATATACCCATCGCAATGTTGGATCAGGGCTCCTAACTCTCTCAGACTTGTTTTCCCCGTCAAATCGGTTACACCGGGGGACAGCTTCCGAATCTCCGCTCCAAGGGCTGTTTCATCCGGTCCACCGGCCAGTACAACTTTTTTCCCATCTTTTTGTAGCATGTCTGCCAGCTTTGCAAAATTTTCCGCAGGCCACTTCTTGGTCTCCCAGCGGGCACCGGGCACCAGCACCACATACGGACGCAGGACAGCCTCTGCTTTTTCCTTCACGGCAAGCCATTCCTTTTCCAGATCCGGCATGGGAAACCGTATTTCATCCACCTTACATCCCAGGTAGCGGGCCACATCCAGATACCGTTCAATCACATGGTCTTTTGCATGGGAACCGGTGACTGCCCGACTTACGAAACCGCTTCCTTCCCGCATCTCGCAATAGCCGATACGGTTATCACAACCGCTGATAGCAGCCAGCACCGCGCTTTTGAACAGGCCCTGCATATCAATGACAAGATCGAACTTTTTACTGTGAAGTAGCCTTCGCATCTCTTTAAAATATGCCCATTTTCCACTGAGACTCATTTTATTAAATTTTACCTTATCAAAATAGATCACTTCATCCACCATAGGCGGATCCGGCACAAAAGCGCCGAACTGCGGGTGCACCAGCCATGTCAGCCGGGCCTTGGGAAAGCGATCTCGCAATACCGCAACAAAGGGCAACGTATGCAATACGTCGCCCAGTGAGCTCATTTTGATAATGAGGATGTTTGTATATTCCATGAATATCCCCGACAAAAAATTATTTTTCCTCTTTCAATATCCCCTGCATAAATTCTAACAGACTGCCTCCGTGGTACAGATATCCCCTTACTCCGGCAGCTTCTGCCGCCTCCACGTCCCGGGGACTGTCCCCTGCCATAAAGGCGTTCTCCGGTCCTACACAGAAATCATGCAGGGCCTGCAAAATCATGCCCGGCTTCGGCTTACGGCAGTTGCAGTCCCTGTCGTATTCCTTTACAGGCGCCCCTGGCAGGTGGGGACAGTAGTAGAAAGCGGAAATGTTCCCGCCTGCTTTCTGCACTTCCTCCTGCATCCATGCATGGAGCTTTATTACATCAGATTCTGAAAAATACCCCCGGGCCACGCCGCTCTGGTTTGTCACCACAGCAACTTTGATTCCCTTCCGGTTCAGCCAGGCAATGGCCTTCAGGCTATCTGTCACCCATTCCACAGCTTCCGGCTTATACAGGTAGGCTTTGTCTACGTTTAAAACTCCATCCCTGTCCAATAAGCATAATTTTATTTCTGCCATAAAAACAGCTTTTCCTTCATCAAATGGTGTCCTGCCGCGTATAATACCCGCCAGTCTTATCCAATACCTGACAGTATTCTTCCACAGCCTTTTCGATATCTGTAAAACCACCGTCATAACCAACAGACATAAGTTTCGTCTCATCCGCCTGGGTATAGCTTTGGTACTTTCCTTTCAGCACTTCAGGGAACGGAACATATTCCAGTTTTTCCATGGGCGCCCCAAAATGCTTCAACACCGCCTTAGCCACCGTGTTAAAAGGATGGGCATGGCCGGTACCGCAGTTGTAGATTCCCTTCAGTTCCGGATGATCCCAGAAGAAGAAATTCACTTTAACCACGTCTTTTACATATACGAAATCCCGGGTCTGTTCCCCCGGTCCGTAGCCATCATATCCCTCAAACAGTTTAACCTTTCCTTCCGCCTTAAACTGGTTATACATCTGGAAGGCCATGGAAGCCATTTTTCCTTTATGATTTTCCTGAGGCCCGTACACATTAAAATACCGCAATCCCACGACTTGGCTTTCCAGCCCCTCCAGATACCGGCGCAGGTAATTATCCATGAACAGTTTGGAAAAAGCATATACGTTTAACGCTTCTTCACATTCTGGCTTTTCAATAAATCCATGTTTACCGCTGCCGTAAGTTGAAGCAGAAGACGCATACATAAACTGTATCTTCCTGTCCGTGGCAAAATGGAACAGGTTCTTGGTGTATTCAAAGTTGTTTTCCATCATATATTTTCCGTTATATTCCATGGTATCGGAGCAGGCTCCTTCATGGAAGATAACATCAATTTTTTCATGATTGAATTTGCCTTCAAGAACAGCTTTCCCAAAAACAACCTTGTCCATGTAATCCATGGCCTTCAGGCCCTGGATATTTTTAAACTTCACCATATTGGTCAGGTTATCCACTATCAGGATATCGTCCCGGCCCCGTTCATTCAGCCCTTTAACTATGTTGCTGCCGATAAAGCCGGCGCCTCCGGTTACAATGATCATAATCAAACCGCCTTTCGCGAATTAAAGCTTTCCGTCCCGTACCAGAGCGGCGATACGCTCTACCAGCCCGGTAGTGGAATAGCCTTCTTCAAACTCAATAATCTCGACTTTGCCGGCGTATTCGCGGCCTGCCACCTGATCCGGCCGGTAATCCCCTCCCTTTACCAGAATATCGGGCCGGATCGTCTTTATAAGCTTGGCCGGAGTGTCTTCATGGAATATGACTACAGCATCTACACAGGCAAGAGAGGCCAGAATACGGGCCCGGTCCAATTCATGGACCAGAGGACGTGTCTCCCCTTTCAGACGGCGCACGGAACTGTCCGCATTCAGTCCTACGATGAGATGGTTTCCCAGCTTCGCTGCTTTTTCCAGATAGGATACATGACCCACGTGAAGGATGTCAAAGCATCCGTTGGTAAAGACGATTTTTTCACCGCTTTTATGCCATATCTGGGCCAGATCCGCAATCTCTTTCCATGACAGGGGACGGAACCCATACCCCAGTTTCCGCTCCTCATTCAGCAGATCCTGCAATAGCTCATCCCTGTGAACCGGATAGGTACCCACTTTGCCTACAACAATACCGGCAGCCCGGTTTGCCATATAGACGGCCTCCTGCAAAGGAAGCCCTCCTGCTGCCGCAGCCAGCAGCGCAGCAGCCGCTGTATCCCCGGCGCCGGAAACATCAAACACTTCCAGCGCAGAAGCCGGACAGTGAATTACGGTCCGTTTTTCCCCCACCAACGTCATTCCCTTTTCGCTTCGGGTAACTACCACGTTTTTGATCCGGTAGCGCTCCCTGGCCATCTGGGCAATCTGCAGTACGGGACCGTCTTCATTTGGCACTGTCTGTCCCGCAGCCTCACACATTTCCTTTAAGTTCGGGGTAATAAATGTACAGCCTTCATATTTTTCCCAGTGGGGGCCTTTGGGATCTACCAGAACCGGAATACTGTGGGCCGCAGCCATGCGGATCACCCACTGACAGAATGCATCGGAGCATACTCCCTTTGCATAATCAGACACAGCGATTCCATCAATGCCTTCCTCCATCAGCTTCAGCAGCCATTGCTTGATGGCGTCCGCTTCTTCCGGGAACAGATCCCCTACCTCTTCAAAATCCAGCCGCAGCATCTGCTGACGGGCCCCTAGGATCCGCATTTTGGTTACGGTTGACCGGTGACATGATTTCACCAGACCGGAAAAATCGATTTTTTCTTTTTCCAACAGGCCTTCCAATATCTTCCGGTTATCGTCATCCCCGGTGACCCCGCCCACATAAACATGACAGCCAAGATTTGCCAGATTGGCAGCCACGTTGGCAGCGCCGCCCAATACAGACTCAATCTTTTTCACCCGGTTTACCGGAACCGGAGCTTCCGGGGAAATCCGTTTCACTTCACCGAAGAAATACCGGTCTACCATTACATCACCAATTACGGCGATTCGCAGATCCTGCATTTTTTCCGCTACGAATGTTGTACAGTTCATTTTATTCATGATCCACCAGTTCGCATAAAATATGACCCAATAATATGTGCATCTCCTGGGCCCGGGCCGTGACTTTTGCCGGCACCGCCAGGCAGATATTGCATTCGTCTGCCATTTTCCCGCCGCCTTCCGCAGTCATACCGATACACGTTATACCTTTTCCCTTTGCCTCTTTTATGGCCAGCAGTACATTTTGGCTGTTTCCGGATGTGGAAATCCCCACCAGTACGTCCCCGGCTTCCCCTAATGCCTGAACCTGACGGGCGAACACCGTTTCATATCCGTAATCATTGGCTATGGCAGTCAGTATAGAAGTATCGACTGTCAGCGCCACTGCCGGCAGTCCCTTCCGTTCCTTCTGAAAACGGCCCACAAACTCCGCTGCCAGGTGCTGGCTGTCTGCCGCGCTTCCCCCGTTACCGCAGAAAAGCACCTTGTGACCTTCTGCCAGCGCCCGTTCCACAATTTTTGCGCATTTTTCCAGCTTCAGCGGCATATCAGAAGCTGAGAGCTTCTGTAATACTTCCATATGTTCCGCCAGACGTTGCCTGATAATCTGATCCATTACTTAACCTGGTATCCTTTCATTTATAAATTAAAGACATACGCAATATCAATACAGTTTTCAACCTTGCAGCCCACCATGCCAGCCATTTTCGTTACGCGTCCGTCACCTTGTTACCAGTTCAGGAACTCAAGTTCCACAGTCCATTCGTTATCATCTTTATAATGCTTCCGTTCATACATGACGGAAAGAACTTCGCAGCAGAAACGATGTGACCAGCGGAATACCGTAGAATAATTGCCGTGAGTACTTGAGCCGCTGTCTGAATTATGGCGATTTACAACGGTAAGCGTGTTGCGGTCATCCGGGTTCCAGGATATGCCGGTCCGCCATCCCCTGGCAAAGTCCGGCTGCCCAAGACTGAACAGGTGACTGGTCTTGTGTTCGTTGTGATACAGTGTCCAGATATTCCATTTATTCGAAAATTTGTAGCCAAGCGTTCCTTCATATATATTACTGTTCAGATTTTTTCCATAACGTGTCGTAACACCGTTCTGGCTGGTTGCAAAGTTGCCATAGCTCTCATCCACCCACCTGCGGCCAACCATCAGATCCATATACAGTTTCTTCCCGCCTAAGGGATAAAAACGGTCATGACGCAGGCGCACAACTTTTTCCGTATGCCAGCTGGACCAGTTTTGATTGGTATACTTCCACAAACCATGGGTAATATAGGCCTCATAAGTCAGAGGCAGCTTCTTCGAAATGCGGTGGGGTTTCCAGAAAAGGCCCCAGTCCATTTTCTTGTGGAGCCAGATGCCTTCATCAATATCGTCATTATCCGAGTCATATACATACCCATGATTCAGGCGGATATAAAAATCCTTTTCATCATGCCGGATTCCATAAAAGGGCTTATATTTAGATTTTGTATAATAGACCTGGCGCATATATGCTTTAGTAGGATTTTTCAGCATCGGGTTTCCGATGGGCTGTTCGTAATCCAGGGCAATGTAAACCCCTTTGTCCTTACTCCATCCCACATGAGGCAACAATCGATTGTTCGACTGTTGCAAATCATTAACCCACACATCCCGGGAATATACATGCTTTCCTTTTACAAAGACCTGGACCCCTCTTGCAATAATCCGGTCATTCGGCACAATCGTAATAGTCTTTGCTCTGACGGAAAGGCAGGGGGTATGACGCTGTGCCGGACAGCTGGTGACCATGCCTCCTTGATCAATAATCAGCATACCATTTTCAATCAGACCGTGAGGCGCCTCGTAATAATCGTTCTTTTTCCCATCCGATCCCTTTTGGGAAGCGCCCTTTATGCGCAATAACTCACCGGTCTCGCTGTTATAATTGTAATGGGCCCAGTGGGCATGCACATTATTAGTTTGCTCTTTCAGGTTTCCGCCTTCCAGCAGCCAGATGTCACCGGTCTTAGCATTGCCCACGGCTTTAGTCGATGTCATAACTGTGGGCCCCTGCTCCAGCCGGACATTTCCTTCGATGATGAAGTCTCCGCTTTCACTGGCATACTGCGCATCATCCCCTGTAATAACAGTGGGCAGTTTCCTCGGTTTGTTCTTTCCGTTTTTTCCTTCAGTTTCCGTCGTTTTATCAGAACCCACAAGGTTTTTCCGTTTCTGTATCGTCTGGGAATCAGCGGCACCTGCCTCTTTTGGCAATACAGAAACTTGTCCCTTTCCTTCGGCATCCAATATCGCTTTTATTTGCTTACGGGCCTGGTACTCATGTCCCCAGTATTTCGGTTCCAAATCCGGTTCAAAATCCTCGTCGTTTTCCACAAGTACCGTCTCCGCCTCTTTTTCCGCTTTTTCAACGGCAGCTCGTTTCACTGCTTCGGCAGGAGATTCTGCAACCGGTTCTGATTCAGTTTCCTGCGCTTTTTCGGTTTCCCCGTCATCCCCGAGTATGGAACCGGCAATACGATAAGAGGACGCCTTCCCTTTGCCGCGTCCCGAAGCATCACCGCTAAGCATCTGTCCGGCAGCTTCTGCAAAGACATCGCTTTCATCCACAGCCTGGGCGGTCATCCTGTCGTTTACAACAGCCGGCCGGTCTATGTCCAAAGGAGACATATATTTTTCGTTGCTGTTATATTCGTCAGGCGTCCTGTCACCGTCAGCATAGACCGGAAATGCCATGGTCATGCCGGCAAGCAGTACAGAAGCCATTATCTTTCTATTCATGAAGTCCTCCATTTTTCTTCAATAAATATCCAGTAAACATTATATCACATAATAAGAAAAAAAAATACCGGTGCACTAAGTTGTACCGGTATTTTCACGCTACTTTAATTTGTTTTATGATATTTTTACTTCGGGGAATTTCCTGTTTCCCTGTGATTCGCTTTAAAACAACTGCAATAACACGAGAAGCCGACTATTCTTCCTTATTCATTCGAGGCTGCTACAGCTGCCTCCTGATAGACGATACCGCTGATATTCTGGTCCTGAACGACCTGTACATAGGTTGTGGAGCCTTCCGGGATAACAATAGACTGTCCCGTAACAAATGCTCCGCCAATTGCACCAATCGGCCCCAGAACGATCATACCACCTATAGTCGCCCCGGCTGCACCTGCCGCGGTTTTCGCTTCCTGCTTGGCAAGTTTGCCAATGTAAATCGGAACCTGATTCCCATCCACAGCAAATACATGGCTGAATTTCACGTCAATCCGTGCATCCCGTCCAAAACTGCGGGGCTGCACGACTTTAGCAACTTCCGCCACACCGGTTGCGCCTTTAGACAGTACCAGCACATCATTCACATACAGATTATCCGCCACCTTAAACGATACCGGATCCCCAGTCCGTGCAGTTTTACTACTTAGCGGAGAAGTAAACTCAATTTTTACCAGCGAATCTTTAGGCAATACAACAGCTTCCACAGGAACCTGCCCACCTGCATATGCCGTTTCCACCAACCGGTCCAGACGCTGATTCAGCGATCCTCCCTGTGCCTGTCCGTAAATCGTATTTTCCAGGTCCTCAATCCTTGTTTTAGCAGGGCCCGATGTAATCTGGGCGTTAAAACGGCTGTCCACTGCATTCAGCTTTTGTAAAAAGCTGCCGTTTCCGCCGTTTGTTCCACATACATAATCATAAGCGCTCTGGATCCGGTCCAAAATATTTCGGTTTGCATCCGGGGCACCATAAATATCATCTTCCAAACTTTCCATACGTTCCATCATGGAGCTGCTTTGATGTGTTCCATACAGGGCTGTCTCTACCGCATCCAACTGTTCAGACGCCACCGGTACCGCGCCTTCCGCAAAAACCGACGTCGCAAGGCCAAGACATAAAGCAAGGCTTGCGATAAAAGATAAAAACTTCTTCATTTTCTGTCCCTCCGAAATTAAAATTTCTCTAAAAAACTACAGATAGACTTGTTATGCTTTTATTATAGCATATCTTGTGCCAAATCAACATGTATTTTTATAAAATCCCGAAACTTTTCACAGAAAAAACAGTTTTTCGCCACATCTGAATACGTTGTTTTCCATTTCCAGAGAAAAATCCACAAACTCTGCAGATACAGGCAAGTCTTCATCATCAGCGAACTTGTTTCGCAGAAGGACGTTCAAAAAACTCTCTAACTGCCGCTGTTATCCAGAATCATGAAGGCTTCCACATGAAGGGATGGGTCAGCTTCGGTCACAATATGGCAGGAAAGTTCCCGGTCCCAGTCCTTCAGCACGTTCTGCTGCAAATACTCTGCTTCCAACGGATGGGCTACCACCAAAATGTCTTTCGCGCTGCCCTGTTTCTTCAGAAGGCCACGTATCCGCCGTTTAATCTCCAGTGCGATAGCCTCCTTGGACTGTACCCGTCCACTTCCGCTGCAGACAGGGCAGTCTTCATACAAAATCGCTTCCAGATTCTGCCTGGATTTCTTCCGGGTTATCTCAACCAGGTTCAGCACCGTAATATCCTGCACCCGGGGCCGCATCTTATCTCCTGCAAAGGAAGATTCAAGTACAGACAATACCTCCTGCCGGTTTTCCTCACTGTGCATATCGATAAAATCTACCACAATGATACCGCCAATATCCCGCAGCCGCAGCTGATGGGAAATTTCCCTTGCAGCATTCCGGTTTATTTCCATAATTGTATCTTCCAGGCTGCTTTTACCGCTGTAGCTCCCGCTGTTCACATCGATAACCGTCATAGCTTCCGTATGGTCGATGACAAGATACCCGCCTCCGGACAACTCTACTCTCCGGTCTGACATGGAAGCCAGGGTATCCCCCAACCCGAAAGCGGAAAAAACATCTTCGCTGCCTTCCCACAGCTCCAGCCTTGTTTCCCCGGTTCTTTTCATCCGGGCAAGAAGTTCCCGGATGCGCTGAAATGCTACCGGATTGTCCGTCACAATTTCTTTCACGTCTTTCGTAAAATAATCCCGCACCATGCGGACTGACAAATCCAGTTCCCGGTGAAGAAAAGAAGGCGCCTTGGCAAGTTTTGCCCTTGCAGCTACAATATTCCATTCCGCCACAAGACCTTCGATATCTTCCTTCAGGATTTCCGGTTCCATTCCTTCCGCTTCCGTACGAAGAACGATGCCCATGCCTTCCGGCTTATAGGCTTCCGCAACAGCATGCAGCCGGTTCCGTTCCGTTTCATCTGTAATCTTTCTGGAAATTCCAATATAGTCCGCAAAAGGAAACAATACAACATAATGGCCGGGAAATGTAATTTCACGACTTGCCGTAGGGCCTTTCGTCCCCCGGGGATCCTTGGTGATTTGGATCATGACAGAAGCCCCCTCTGTCAGGTCTTTGGAATCTCCAAGATACAAAAAAGCATTCTGGGCAAGGCCAATATCAATAAACGCAGCCTGTATACCTTTTACCACATTGCTGACGCGGCCTAGGAATATACTTCCTACCAGATGGGCAGACATGGCCCGTTCTACCAGAAACTCCTGCAATATCCCGTTGTCCAGCAGCCCCATCCGGACTTCTTCCGGCGCACTGCTGATGATAATCTGCTGCGGCATCTGCCTGCCCTCCTTTCATTAATATCTATTAAACAGTTCTATCCATTTATGAAAGCACTGTCTGAATGAGGTTGTGGGATTCCATCCCTAACCATCGTTCTTACTACTTCATTTAATATGTTAACCTTGTTCATACAAACTGTCCAGCATGGGCCACTTATTTCCCATTTCATCTGTGCGATACAGATCCATCCGCTCAATATCTGCTTTTTCCACCGGAATCTGCAGTCCGTACTGTTCGTTTAACGTATTTAAAAGATTTACCGCTTTCATGCTGCCGTTATGGGTAATGCGGCAGTGGAAATGTAATTCCGTTTCAGTTTCCCTCTGTACAACACTGATTTCAGGAATGTAAAACTTGACATCGATCCGTTTGACCTTTTCTTTCGCTTTCGGAGCCTGCTTTTCAAAAAACACCTCATCCGCACTGTTAAATTTTTCCACAGCATCTGCAACATTTCCGGTCCATGGAACCGTAACACGGTATTCCGCTCCTCCGGCTACGCTCATGAGAGCCGGGGCGTTGGTTTCCACCGCGTCTACCGCCAACACCCGTATGCCCCGGGGCAGGGCCTTTTTAAAAGCTTCCGCCGCCTCCAGCGGGTTCATGGGTTCTGTCAGTTCCAGCTCCACAAATTCCGCATAACTTACTACGCCCACGCCTAAAGCAGAAGCCAGGGAATATTTCATGTGAGGATTAAAGCCCTGGGAATAGGCAGCCGGCAGTTTAGCACGGCGAATAGCCCTGCCGATGGTGCGCACATATTCCAGATGGGAAATGAAACGGATTTCCTTTTCCTTGGTTATCTGAAACCGTAACTTCATTTTGCGTCACCTTCCTTTCCCGGAAGTCCCGGATGCTGGGTAGACATGCTATAGCTACGGTTATCTCCCCCTGCCATTTTTTCTCCAAGGGAAGCAAAGCCCTTTTCTTTTGAGGCGTCATAAGCCCGGTTCCCAAAATCCATAACGGGAACCCCCAGCCGCTGGCAAACGCCGCAGCCGTTGCAGCTGCCCTGCCGGCAATCCTTTGTCAGCATCTCCTGCTGCGCCTTTTTGTATTCACTGGCTAGAAAAGCCCGGTTCACTGCAGGCTGCAAATGCTCCCAGGGAAACACTTCCTGTTCTCCCCGGAGCCGGTGACTGTAAAAAGCCGGATCCAGCCCGCAGTCCTGTAACGCCCGCTGCCACCGTTCAAAATTGAACACATCAGCCCAGCCGTCAAAACGCTGGCCCCGCTGCCAGGCAAGGTACAAAGCTTTTCCAAGCCGACGGTCACCCCGGGCAAAGACCCCTTCCATAATGCTGGTCTGCCCATCATGATACTGGAACGTAATATTTTTGACCCGTGTAGCTTCAATCAGAAGGCCCTGCTTCCGGCGGATCTCCTCCAGGGTATCCTGAGGCGCCCACTGAAACGCCGTATAAGGTTTCGGCACAAAGGAAGAAGCGCTCACCGTCACCTGACAGCCGCCCTGGCCGGTAATTTCCTTAAATTTCCACTGCACCTTCCGGGCCAGCTGGGCAATAGCTAGCACATCTTCATCGGTTTCTCCCGGAAGCCCGATCATGAAATACAGTTTGACCTTTTTCCAGCCGTTTTCAAAAGCCGCGCTGACCGCGTGCATCAGGTCTTCTTCGGTAACGCCTTTATTGATCACATTCCGCATGCGCTGGCTGCCGGCTTCTGGCGCAAAAGTAAGCCCGCTTTTCCGGACCGCCTGCACCTTTTTCGCTACGTCTACGCTGAAAGCGTCAATGCGAAGGCTGGGCAGGGAAACGCTGACCTTTTTATCCTTGAAATCGGCAATCATGTCATCCAGAAACGGTCCCAGGCAGGAATAATCCGCCGTGCTGAGGGACACCAGGGAAATTTCTTCATAGCCGGTATTTTCCACCTGTTTATGGGCCAGTTCCCGCAATATTTCCGGACGGCGTTCCCGTACCGGACGGTACACCATGCCCGCATGGCAGAACCGGCATCCCCGGCTGCAGCCACGGAACATTTCCAGCATGATCCGGTCATGGACGATTTCCCCGAAAGGCACAATAGGTGCAGTGGGAAAATCCACGGTATTCAGGTCTGCCACCACCCGTTTTGTCACAGTCGGCGGAGTATCCGGATTGTTCGGCACAACTGACTGTACCGTATTATCTTCGTTATATGTTACATCATAAAAAGAAGGAACATAAACCCCGGGAACTTGCACAACACGGTGCAGGAATCCTGGCCTGCCACCGGGCCGGCCTTCCCGTTTCCAGTCACGGTAACAGGTCAACACTTCCGGCAGGGCCTCTTCCCCTTCTCCCAGAATGGCGAAATCAAAGAAATCCGCTAAAGGTTCCGGATTGAACACACAGGGACCGCCGACCACAACAAAGGGGTCGTCATCCCCCCGGTCTTTCGCCAGCACGGAAACACCGCCCAGGTCCAGCATATTCAAAATATTCGTATAGCTTAATTCATATTGCAGCGTGAAACCCACCAAATCGCATTCCGACAGGGCTTTTTTAGTTTCCAGCGTCGTCAGCACCACATGGCGTTCCCGCATCAGCCGTTCCATGTCTATCCAGGGGGCATAGATCCGTTCAGCCGCAATGCCCTCCATCTTATTGACCAGATGATATAAAATTTTAAAGCCCAGATAGCTCATCCCTACTTCATATACGTCCGGAAAGGCAAGGGCTATCCGCACTTCCGCATCTTCTTTGAAAATGCTGCCGAATTCCCCGCCCGTGTACCGGGCCGGTTTTTTTACAGCAGCAAGCATATCTATGGTCAATTCCTTATTCATGTGAGAGCCTCCAAAACAAAAACCTATACCAGTTGTGCTTTTCCTTAGCAGAAACATACACCGAACCAAGTGCCGGAACCGGAAAACTCACCCAGCCCGGCTCTGCCAGCAGCACAACAGCTCAGAACTGCAGCCGTGTGTGCCGCAGGTTGATATTTAACAAAATTCCCGCCAATAACATATTGGTCGTAAGAGAACTAACTCCATAGCTGAGAAAAGGCAGCGGCACACCGGTCACCGGCATGATGCCAATGGTCATGCCTACATTCACAAATACATGAAACAGATACATACCCGTTATCCCCGAAGCAAGCAGGGCGCCAAACCGGTCTTCCGCATTCAGGGCAATGGTCAGTCCCCGCCAGATCAGCAACATATATAACAACAATATAACGATTGAACCAATAAAACCAAACTCTTCCCCTGCCACAGCGAAAATGAAATCAGTGTGATTTTCCGGCAGAAAATTCAGCTGGCTCTGGGTACCCTGCATAAAACCCTTGCCCCACAGCATGCCGCTGCCAATGGCAATCTTGGACTGAATTACATGATACCCCGCCCCGAAAGGATCAAGCTCCGGATTCAGAAATACCCGGATGCGGTTCCGTTGGTATTCATGAAGAAACTGCCACAGCACCGGAGCTGCAACAATAAAAGCGCCCGACAGTACACCGATCCATTTCATCTTAAATCCGCATACCCAGAACATGGAAAAGGCAATGGCCGCAAATACCAGGGCCGTTCCCAGGTCCGGCTGCCGCAGCACCAGAAAAAAAGGAACCAGCATAAACAGTATAGAAGGAATATAATCCTTCCACTGTTCAAGGTATTCGCTCCGCTCATCCAAAAATGCCGCCAGGCAAACGATCATAAATGCCTTGGAAAACTCGCTGGGCTGAAAAGTTACCGGGCCCACCTGGATCCAGCGCTGGGCACCCAGACTTGAATGGCCGAAGAACATGACGCCCAAAAGAAGCAAGACTGTAAATGCGTACAAGGGCAGCGATATCCGTTTTAAAGAATGGTAATCCTGCAAAAGCACCCCAATTACAACAAGAACATTAATGGCCAGAAAAAGTCCCTGCCTCTGTACAAAACGGTTCGTCCCCGAAGCCAGGGCATCCCCGTGGGTAGCACTGGCAATCAGAACCATTCCGATTCCTGTCAGGAGTATCACGGTCAGTATTAAAATCCAGTCCAAATTGCGTATATAGCGACGCAATGCCTTAGTTCCTTTCCTCTAACAGCCTTTTATGCAAAATTTCAGTTGGGACTTGCTTTCTTCAACTTGTCGGTAAGATACTTTTCCAGCACTTCATACACAATAGGTCCGGAAGCTGTAGCTCCATAACTTCCCTGCTCCACAATACAGGCAATTGCCAGATCCGGCTTTTCCGCCGGGGCATAGGCAATAAACCAGCCATGATCCTGCCCATGTGGGTTTTCCGCCGTTCCGGTCTTACCGGCAACCGGAACCGGAAGATTGGCGAACCAGGCGCCGGTTCCCCCAGGCTGGGTAACCCCTTTCAGCCCCTTCTGAATTAACCGTATGGTTTCCGGTTCAATCGAAAGCTTCCGGGCCGCAGGCCGTTCCGGTATTTTATGCACAGTACCGTCTGCATTCAAGATTTTTTCTACAAGATAGGGTGGATGGATCACCCCGTCTGCCGCCACCGCGGACAGCATCTGGCAAATCTGGACCGGTGTTACCAGCGTCAGCCCCTGACCGATAGCCGCATTAAATGTATCCCCAAGGGTCCAGTCTTCATCAAAGACTTTCTTCTTGGCAGCAGGCCCGGCGATGAGCCCCGAAGACTCCCCTTCCAGATCAATGCCAGTGGGTTTCCCGAAACCATACTCTTTCGCATATCCGTTCAGGTTTTCAATGCCGGCACGACGCCCCATTTCATAAAAATATACGTTATCCGACATGGCAAAAGCCGTCTGGAAATTGATCCAGCCTAAAGCCTCCCCGCCGGCGTTTCCCATATCTGCCAGCCAGTGCTTTCCGGAGTCAAAGATCATTTCTTCAGGCGTTACCTTATGACAGTCCAAAGCTGCCGACCCGGTTACCACCTTGAATGTGGAACCTGCAGGATACTGCCCGTTGATTACTTTATTTGTCAGAGGATGGAACACATCCTCGTTGATTATTTTCCAGTGAGCCGTGGAAATGCCACCTACAAACCAGTTAGGGTCAAACCCCGGACGGGATACCAAAGCCCGAACCGCCCCTGTGTTGGGATCCATGGCCACCGCAGCCGCCGCATACGCATTGGGGGCGATCCCGCTGCTGCGCAGCGCCTTCAACTGTTTATCCACTGCCTGTTCCAGGCTTTGCTGCAACTCCAGGTCGATAGTCAGCATCAGCCCTTTTCCTGATTCGGGAGGCTGGCCTGCCAGCTCACGTATCACCTTGCCCCGGACATCCACTTCCTCTGTCTTATGCCCGGCTTTTCCGCGCAACAGATCATTATAGACAAGCTCAAGCCCGTCTTTCCCTACAATACTTCCGGGGGGCAGGCCTTTATACCTTCCCTGCCTGATCTGCTCTTCGGACACTTCGCCAACATACCCCAACACATGGGCAGCCACAGGCCCGTATGTATAATGCCGCATAGGCTGCAGATCCAGAGACAGGCCCGGGAGATCTTTTAAATGCTCTTCCAAAGAAGTGATCTCACGGGTATCCAGTTCAGCCTTAACGGTTATGGGTTCGTATGTATTCTCTGCCCGGTCTGCTTTCTTACGTATCACTTCCGGTTTCATTTTCAGCAGACGGGCAAGCAGATTCACTTCCCGGTCAGAAACCGCGTGTCCCGCCTGGAAGCTGAGCACATATCCAGGCGAACTGTCCGCCAGTACTTTCCCGTGGATATCCGTAATCCGCCCCCGGGGAGCCATGACCACCGCGTTGCGCATCCGGTTCCCATCAGCCTGCCTGCCGTAATAGAGTCCTTTATATAACTGCAGCCAGGCCAGGCGGCCCCCAAGCAGTAAAAAGACAGCCAGCGCAGCTGCCAGCATCTTTTTCAACCGGTCAGCAGAAGTATGATGGTTCAGCAAAACAACTATCCTTTCCGTCTCAATATGTCAGGTCATCTTCGGTGACCCAACGATACAGGGCCAGCAATATACGGGTAACCGGGAGTACCAGCAGCATATTTCCCAGGCAATACCAGGCAGTATCCTGTAAATACAGAATAAGCAATGACGCACCAAATCCACCTTCCCACAGTGCCGGCGCCATATACAAAACACGCAGCACCAGGCTCACGGCTCCAATGATCAGCACATGATAGCCATAATTGTTTTTGAAAATCATTTCCTTGATGCTGCCGATACCCAAGCCCGTCATTCCCCTTGTCAGCAGATAAAAGCCGAAAACAAGGGGAGAGGAAATATCCTGCAGAAAGCCAAAGAACAAGCCACAGAACAGGCCGGCCTTTGCGCCGTAAAACAATCCGATACTGTAAATAAAAAGCAAGGGCAAGTCAAAAAACAGATTGCCCCCGAAAAATCCGAAAGAAGTGGTCTGCAATATCAGAACAGCAAAGGCTGCTGCAGCCCATGACCAGTTTCTCATGGCGCAGCCTCCCCGGCATCCTTACCCTTATCCCCGGCCGGGGCGCCGGTACCTGCAGTTCCATTGTTTCCGGGAAGGACATCTGCCTTGTTGCTTCCGCTTTTCTGTTCCCTGACCTTGTCCGCTATTTCATTTTCAATTTTACGTCTGATATCTTCCTGTAAAACAATAAAAACCCGGTCCAAATGACTGAGATTTGCCGCCGGGTCAACCTGCACCAGCTTCTGCAACCCGGTAACATCCGATTCCACAGCGCTTACCGTACCGATAAACAGACCGGAAGGATATTTTCCGCCGATTCCGCTGGTTACCAGCATATCCCCCGGCTTTACATCATCATCCCTGCCGAAATATTCAGCCTGCAGCAGCGAATGGTTTGGTCCCTGTCCTGTCAGGACTCCTGCTGCCCGGGACTCCCTCCGCAGCACCTTGACCCCCATACGGGATCGCCTTGCGGAAATCAGCATGAACCGGCTGTAGTGGCGGTAGACCTGGTCTACCACCCCGGCCACTCCGCTGCTGGTAGTTACTACCATATCCGGATGCACGCCGTCTGCTTCCCCTTTGTCCAGAAAGAAACTTTCATGCATGTCTCCCAGGCTTACGCCCAGCACACGGGCAGAAAGCAGTGTCAGTCCGTTATTTTCCCGGCGGTATCCGGCCATGGCCAGCAGTTCCTTATTTTCCGCCTCCAGCAGCCCAAGCCGGTATTCCGCACTGCGAAGAGCATCCAGTTTTTCTTTCAGCCGACGGTTTTCTTCCTGCAGGGTCCCATTCATCCGCCGGTCTTCCTTAAACGTTACAACAGCATCGCTCACGCGGCGAATCGCTTCATTAAAAGGCAGCAACACAGTGTTTACGGCTGCGTTCACTAATGGGAACCGCCACCGCTGATGCACTGCCAGGGCCATGCAGGAACAAAGGCCAAATACAGCCAGCACCGCCACAAACTGCCGTTTTCTCATAACACATCAACCAACGGCTTACAGCTTACAGTTTGCTGCTGGAAGCCATAAACCCTTTCTTATACACGTCAATATTTTCCACACAGATACCGGTACCCAAAACCACACAGGCCAGCGCTTCATCGCTGACATACACAGGCATACCGGTCTCTTTGCTGATCAGCTTATCCAGATTCCGCAACAGGGACGATCCCCCTGTCATGATGATTCCGTGATCAATAATGTCCGAAGCCAGTTCCGGCGGAGTCCGCTCCAAAGTATTTCGCACTGCATCCACAATGTTGGCTACCGGTTCCGCAATGCCGGTGCAGACCTGATTGGCATTGATCATAAGATTTTTCGGAAGCCCGCTTACCAGATCCCGGCCCCGTATCTCCATGGTATCCGGATTATCTACAAACATGGCAGTACCCAGGGTGATCTTGATCTGCTCCGCAGTCCGCTCCCCAATCAGCAGGCTGAAGGTCTTGCGGATATAGCGGGAGATTGCGTCGTCAATGGCATCCCCACCTGTACGGATCGACCGGGAGACTACAATACCTCCCAGAGAAATGACTGCAACCTCACAGGTACCGCCGCCTATATCGACCACCATGCTTCCCGTTGCTTCCTGAACCGGAAGCCCGGCACCGATAGCGGCAGCCATAGGCTCCTCGATCAGATAGGCCTCCCTGGCCCCGGCCTGGATGGCAGCATCTACTACCGCCCGCTTTTCCACTTCCGTTACCCCGCTGGGAACGCCCACTACGATACGGGGACGTATAAAGGAATGAAAACCAATGGCCTTGTGAATAAAATACTTCAGCATAGACTGGGTAATATCAAAATCTGCAATGACCCCGTCCTTCATAGGCCGTATGGCCACAATGGTGCCCGGCGTGCGGCCGATCATCTGCTTTGCTTCCGCCCCGATCTCAAGCACTTCATTTGTCTCGCTGTCCACAGCTACCACGGACGGTTCCCTGATAATGATTCCTTTGCCCTTGCAATGTACCAACGTATTTGCCGTACCCAGGTCGATCCCCAGGTCGTGGGAAAATCTGCCAAAAAAGCTAAACATATTGCTACTCACCCCGTAAAACATTTACGCAACTATTAAAGCCGGTCCATATTCTTCAAATCCGGCTGCCGATATCGTACAAACAAAACTACAGGTCACCGTGTTCCTTAAAGCTGTAATACCGGCCATCCCCAATGACCAGATGATCCAGCAGGGGAATGCCCAGAACATTCCCTGCCTCTTCCAGCGCCCTGGTAAGGTTGCGATCCTCCGCGCTGGGATAAGGATCCCCTGAAGGATGGTTATGAGCTACCAGAATGCATGCCGCATGGGCAATCACCGCAGGCGCAAACACCTCTCTTGGATGCACCACAGCACTGGTCAGTGAACCTTCCGCAATCTGTTCGGTTTTGATGATCCGGTTTTTGGTATTTAACAACAAAACGAGAAACTTTTCATGGGTCTCGTTTCGTAGTCTGCCCATCAGGTATTGAGCACCGGCACCCGGTGACGTAATGTGCTCTGATTCAATCGCTGATGCGCAAGCTATCCGCTTTCCCAGTTCCATAGCCGCCAGTATACGAGCCGCTCTGGCGTGACCCAGCCCTTTAATGTGGCTGAATTCCTGTACCCGCCGCCAACGGGCAACCTGCCGGTACAGCCCTTCCCCACAGGTCATCTCTTCCGCAATGCGAAGGGCGGAACGTTCCTTCGTGCCGCTTCCGATCAGTATCGCCAGCAATTCCGCATTGGAAAGGGCCTGGGCTCCCAGGCTGCAAAGCCGTTCCCTGGGACGGTCTTCCACACTCATCTCTTTAATTTTAAACTGTGCCAAAATCTCACGCTCCTATCTTATTTTTTATAATTATTGAGTCAAGCCGGATTATTTGCCCTGTACATATCAGATACCGAACAAACAATACATCCGGCTCACCCTCATAAAATGCCGAAGACATAATCTTCGCGCCGGTTCCCCTTATGTAAGAAAACCGTTACCGGCCGCTGTACAGGAAGGATTTCGGCTTTTCCGCCATTTCCTTGGCTTCCTCGTCCGTATTGATCAGGTACTCTACCGGTTCCAGTTCCGCTACGGTAAGCTGTTCCCTTTTGCTGATAGCATCCCGGCGGAAAATCTTTATATAATTATAGGCAATGAACAGCCATGCAAGCACGCTGCCTGCCACAAAGGGCCAGAACCAGAACTCCATCTGGAAATAACCTGCCAGGGCATAACCGAAAATACCACCGGCAGCCAGGCATAAAATGGGCAGGGCAATCTGGAAAAGCTTTGCCTTTTTCTCGTCCACCTTCCGGTATTCGATGATCACATTATCCCCCGGATGGGCGCTGATGGGATTCCAGCAGTCGATATACGCCCTAAGCCCCTTTTCCGTGGTTTCCTTAAAATTCACCCTTACTTTGGCACGTTCGCCATGGGTCTCCATTACCGTTCCTTTAATCACCTGAAAACTCCTTTTTCTTTTTACCCAGAGTCCACATTACGACCCTGTCGCAGAACCGGGAATCAATATCCCCCAGTCCATTCTCCTTCTACAATTTTTTAACCGGCTGCCCAGTTTTCTTTATAACTATTTCGTGCTTTACAAATTAAATGCCTAAAATCAGGAATAGGGATAAAAACAAATGTACCCCACTGCAATCGCAAAGATCAGCCCATACATGCCCAATGCCACCACCAGGCCCTGCCAGGTCCGGGGATAGCCGAAATTCAGGTATTCGCCGAAAATCCCGCGCCGGTTCAGCAGGGTGTAATTGGTACGGCGTTTGAACCATCTGGCCTTCCGCTCGCTTCCAATGAGACGGGCCGTAATGATAATAATAACAAAAGCTATGGCAAAAACCGTAAACAGGCGGCCGGTAATAGCCGGCGCCGGCACAGCTGAAATGTCAATCATGCAAAATCCTCTCCATTCTGATGGAAGCGCTGAATAAACAAATTTGCGTTATTGAAACGTACAGGCAAACTAATCAGCGTTTCTTTAAAGATAAAACAAGCTTGGGAAGTGTTCATCATAAATTGAACATTTCACCAGTCTACGTTGCTCAATTTATTTCTTCACAGTTCCTTGTTTAAAATTCCAGATACTTGTCCGGCATCAGCCGTACCAGCTCTTTCAAAAATTCATCGCTGCAGCAGAAAATCACTGCCGCCAGCCCCTTTCCCTCTTTAAACGCAAGGATCCGGGTAGGATTAGCGTCCGCCATGTTATAGCGGTGGATGTAGTGCTTGATACGGGTACGGCGGAAAAAGTCGTGCCGGTATTTTTTCGCAAAGCTTTCCGTCTGGGTCAGATCCACAATATAATGCCCCTGCTTCCATAAGCCGATGGTAATGATCTCCAGTTCATTGCTCCGCAGGATAATTTCGTAACGGTAATACACTTTCCAGATCCACAAGCCAAGCCAGAGAAAATTCAACCCCATCCCCATAGGACTGATTACGCCGGTGCTGTTAAAACGAAAGCCTTCATAAGCCCAGCTGCAGCAGATAGCCAGCAACGCCATGTAGGCAAGCCCCATCTTGCCGCCGCCCCGGGTCGTAGTCTCCCGGCATATTTCCTTATTCTTCAAAAAAATTCCCTCCAATACGCATCCGCGTTTCAGCGAGACACACTGATACAGATTAAAATTTTGCCATATTATTATACCAAAACTTAAAATAAAAAGATAGGGGAATACAGGATGATTTTATAAAAAAAGAGACTGCAATATAAATTGCAGTCTCTTGAAGATTTTAAACAAAGTATTAGTGACGATTAACTCAGACTACTGTAATCCAAAATTAGAAGGTTACAACCATCTGGCTCCACAGGGTCTTTTCTTTGTCTTTAGACTCTTTGCCTTTCAGATCATACCATTCTAAGCCGGCAACCATGTTCTTAGCAACGGTTACATAACCAGCCAGGCTGTAGCCTTTGAACCCTTCAGCAACAAAGTCCTGAGCACCGCCGTTCATGGTGTGAGCTACAAAGGTACCTACGCCCTGATTGTAGTACTTGCCAATGAATCCCCAAGAACCAACTTTATCTGCTTCCGCGCTGCCATAACTTGCCGTAACAACAAAGCCCTTATTAGAGGCACCGGGTACAATTAAACCGCCATCAACATTAGATTTCAGATAAATGGCATCCAACGCAGCTTTACCAAAATTGTATTTTGCCTGTACGCTCCATACGCCATTATTGTCAAGAAGATCAGCATCTTTCAGATCTACTGCTTTTGCACCTTTGTTATATAGATAAGCGTCTTTAAACTTATCGTAAGCTACATTCAGTGAGAACTTGCCCAGTTCGGCACCAATATTAGCGCCAAAGAATCTATCATATTTTACTGTAACATCTTCAACAATTCCATTTGAGAAATCATGGTCGGTCGGTTTGCCATAGTATGCGCCAAATTTAACTTTGTTGCCATAAGAAACTTTAATACCATCCATGCGGTTATCATACAGGTTTGCATCACCCAGCTGGAAATCATGACGACCGGCAACTACATACAATCCGCCCAGACGGCCTTCCAAATAAGCGCGCTGGAAATCAGTTCCTTCGTTACCTGTATTATCAGTCAGGTCCTGGTTATTCTGCAACATGCCAACATAATTCCAGTTATCATTTACCTGACCGGTAAACCAAATACGGGAACGCAACTTATTGCTGTGATTTGAGGTTTTGTCCCCTCCGTTAGGTTTTAACTTGTTATGAGCATAATGATAACGGAACTGGCCGGTAATTTTTACATTATCGGATTTCTTTTCCAAAGCCGCTACCCGAACGCCCAAAGCATCCAGTTCGTCTGCAAATTCAGCAGCCAGCTTGTCAACGTTAGCGCCTTTAGCCAGAGCCTTCGCTACGATCTGAGCCATTTCATAACGTGTCATCAGACGGTCGCCACGGAAGGTGTCGTCGCCATAACCTTCGATGATGCCGGCAGCAGCCAATTTAGAGATGCTGTCATAAGCCCAGTGACCAGCCGGTACATCGCTGAACGGATTTGCGGCATAAGCGGAAGCGGTTACGCCCAGCGCCATTGCCATTGCTAATACTAAAGATTTTTTCATAGTGTTTTCCTCCTTCTCAGAAAAACAATTTGTAATTTATTACAAAACGCTTTCCCTTAAGGATATTTCACATCACTGCTCGAGTGGCCTTGTTTCCTCTGCTTCATGTGAAATTCTATCAGGGCGGACCGCGTCTGTAATCATAAAGTAATAACAATTATAAAATCTGTAACTACTTTAAGAATAATTATACTTTAACTATTTGCTCATGTCAACAAAAGCTGCTTAACAACTGTCATAATTTTCAAAAAGACAAAAAATCACCATCAAACTGTAACTTCTGAAATAAAAACCGGGGTTTTTCTGGTTCCCCGGTTCTGTGCTTAAAACTATTAAAATTTATTTTTTGATTTTTTTACTTCAATCGTCCGGTTGATATACCGTTTCAATTCCGAAGCAAATACCTGCTGCTGCCAGTCAGTACGCAGGGTGAGGACTTCTTCAATTTCGCCTTTGTGGTACAGTTTTTTATGGAAATATTTTCCGGTCAACCTGTTAAAAGAAGCAAATTCACCCTTCATAAAGGTTTCCAGGGTCGGTTCACGGCGGAAGTTTAACGAATGTTCATCAATTTTTTCCAAGCGCATGGCCACAACAATTTCCGCATTCGTCTTGTCACAGATATCGGTTAGCGTTGCCTGATCAAAGTCTTTTAAACCTTCCTCAGGGACAAACTTATCAATATCTTCCTCGTCCATCAGTTCATAATCCGGGTACTTGAATTTTTCAATCATAACATCCCAGTAATAACTGTAAAAATCACCGGCACGCTCTACCTGCGCCTCATCAACCTGGAGGGGAAGAACTGCCACCCGGGCCGCCTCAGCCGTTCCGCCAAACGGCATGCTCATGAATATTACAGCTAATGACGCAAATATGAAAGCAAATATTTTTTTCATACTGTTTCCTCCTAATTATAAGACTGATTCCAGCCTGTCGACTCTTGCCTATCTTACCATACTTTTTTTAATAATTCCAGTCAAAATTGTGAAATTTTGTAAAATAAAAAAGACAGGACCGATACGATCCTGTCTAATCTGGTTTTATTACTATCTAATTTTTTCCAGCTGTTGTTAGCAGATTTTAAATTAGAACCTTACTTGGAATTCAGACCACAGAGTACGTGCTTTTACGTCAGAATTCTCAAGATCCTCCAGGTCGTAATATTCAACGCCAGCTCTCATATTCTTCGCTACAGTATAGTAACCAGCTACTTTATATCCCTTAAATCCGGCACCATTATTAGCCATGCTGAACAGTCCATAATCACCATTCATTGTATGCGCAACGTAAGTACCGTCGCCCAGGTGATAGTATTTGGCCTCTAATCCCCAACTGCCAGGTTTTTTATAGTTAGCCCCACCATAGCTAATCGTTGCAACAACACCTGTATCTTTCTTCGCCGAATCGGAATTGCCTTTCAGGTACGTAGCGTCTACGCCGAACTGACCAAAAGTTGCTTTTGCACCGATATCAAAGATACCATTGTCATCCTTACCGTTCACGTTGTCTTTAAATTCATCCCAACCGGCAAAAACGGTCACTTTCTTGCCTAAATCCGCTGCCAGATTTACGCCCCAAGATTTTTCCCAGCCTTGACCGACCGCAACTGTACCAACGCCATTCTGCCATTTAGCCGTAGCAAGTTTACCATAGTAGGCGCCAAATCTTACTTTTTTACCATAGGAAATTTCAATACCATCCATCTTTTCATCATAGATGTCACCTAGCGGGGTAACAGTATGATACATACGGCCTGCAGTAACATTAAGTCCACCTAAACGTCCATTCAGGTTGGCAACGGTAAAACGAGTAAGTTCGTCGCCAGTATTATCTATCAAATTCTGTCTGTTCTCCAACACAGCAGCATAATTCCAAGTATCATTTACCTTGCCGTTAATGTTCAGACGGGTACGTAAGGAGTGACCATAACTTTTTCCATTGTATTTCTTGTTAGCTTGAGAATGAGAGGAACCATAATTCCAGCGAACCTGACCGGTGATCTTAACGTTGTCAGCTTTCTTTTCCAGAGCGGCTACGCGAACGCCCAGGGCATCCAGTTCATCTGCGAATTCAGCAGCCAGTTTGTCAACGTTAGCGCCTTTGGCCAGAGCTTTCGCTACGATCTGAGCCATTTCATAACGGGTCATCAGGCGGTCGCCCCGGAAGGTATCGTCGCCATAGCCTTCGATGATGCCGGCAGCAGCTAATTTTGAGATGCTGTCATAGGCCCAGTGGCCAGCCGGTACATCGCTGAAGGGGTTAGCAGCATAAGCAGAAGCAGTTACGCCTAATGCCATAGCCATTGCTAATACTAAAGATTTTTTCATTGCGTTTTCCTCCTTTTAGAAAAACATATCAATTTATTACATAACGTCTTTCTAATAAGGCTGATCTACAAGTCCCGGCTCGAGTGACCATGTTTCCTCTGCCATATTGTAAGACGCCCTGTCAGATCCACGTTTGCAACCAAAATCGTTAACTATATTTAAACATATTAAAATTTATTAGGAATAAATGCTATTAGGAATATATCATTTAAAGATTATTTTGTCAAGAGATATTTTATATTACATTAATTGTAACTTACCTGAATTGCAAATCTGAAGATTATTTTTTGCCACAGTATACAAGACCTTGTCATAACCACAATAAAAAACGGAGCCGCCGAAGCGACTCCGCAAATTTTTACTGCTAACTTCTGCATTCTTGGAAAATATTTTAACAAGTATTTGCAGACGCACTATTCTCTTTTGTCTTTTAAATTAGAAGCTTACGTACAGGGCACTCCACAGAACTTTATTCTTTACTTTGTCTTCGCGGCCCTTCAGATCCCAGTATTCTACGTCAGCAATCATATTCTTGGCTACAGTGTATTTAGCAGTTGCGTACCAACCTTTAGCTCCTTCACGATACAGCCCTTTCAACGCACTACTGGTTTCCCAGCCAGCTGCAACGATTCCGCCAGCAGGAGTCTGGTAGTACTTCACGCCAATTCCCCAGGAACCGGGTTTAGCAGCTTTTGCACCACCATAGCTTGCTTCTAAAACAAAGCCGTTTTTGGATGCTCCAGCAACTGCGTCATCCAGCTTGGCATGCAGATAGGTTCCCTGGAAGAAAGCTTCTTTGGCAAACTTAAACTTCAGGCCTACGTCAAAGATCTTGTCCTTGCCATCTTCTGTTGCTACGCCAGCTGCGCCTTTGCTCGTGCCTGCAGCATAATCACCTTTGCTAATTTGGAATTCATCGTACCCAGCAAACAGGTTTACATTTTTTCCAAGATCGGCAGCAGCGTTAATGCCCCATGCTTTATTCGGTTTAACACGATTCATTTTACCATAGTCATTTGTTGCAGTTGATTTCCAGAACCCCTGAGCATTGGTCGGTTTGCCATAGTAAGCATTCAGTTTAACTTTCTTACCATAAGTGAAATCAATACCATCCATACGGGTTCCATAAATATCGCCCATGGTCAGACGGGTCTTGTTGTAACGGCCTGCTACAGTCTTCAGTCCGCCCAGACGGCCCTCTAAATAAGCGCGCTGGAAGTTAGTCGTTTCATTACCGTCGTTATCAGTCAGGTCCTGAACATTTTCTAACATGCCAACATAATTCCAGTTATCATTTACGGTTCCAGTAAACCAGATACGGCTACGAAGATTGTTCTTATGGTCTTTTACACCATTCTGTTTCATGCTTTCATAGTTGTAACGGAACTGGCCGGTAATCTTTACGTTGTCGGATTTCTTTTCCAGTGCTGCTACGCGAACGCCCAGAGCATCCAGTTCGTCTGCGAATTCAGCAGCCAGTTTGTCAACGTTAGCGCCTTTAGCCAGAGCTTTCGCTACAATCTGAGCCATTTCATAACGGGTCATCAGGCGGTCACCGCGGAAGGTGTCGTCGCCATAGCCTTCGATGATGCCAGCAGCAGCTAATTTGGAGATGCTGTCATAAGCCCAGTGGCCAGCCGGTACATCGCTGAAGGGGTTAGCAGCATAAGCAGAAGCGGTTACGCCCAGTGCCATAGCCATTGCTAATACTAAAGATTTTTTCATTGCGTTTTCCTCCTTTTTAGAAAAACAAATTTGTATTTATTACAAAATGCTTTTCCAAACCGGATGTTCCGCAAACTTCCTGCTCGAGTGACCATGTTTCCTCTGCACGTTTGTTTCTCATCTGTTCGGATCCGCATCTGTAACCACAATGAAATACGGATTCCTCAACATTCTTTGAATCCTTTTATAATATATCAGTTAGTTTAAAATTTGTCAAGTTTTTTTCGTAGTTTACCCGCTTATTCCTAATAAGAGGCACTTTTTCTTTTTTTGTCAAATCCCGATTTATCGCAGTATTAACACACTATTTCTTTTTATATTTATATAATATATAATTTTCAGTATTCTATGAATTAAAAAAATAAAAAAGCGAAATCAATATTTCTTTTTTTACCAAATCAATCCCTTATAGCAAGCTTTTTCACCCTATATATTTTTTATGGGCTATTTTCACATTGCTCTGCTTGATCATGGCGTACTGCAGTGTGGTATCAATACGCTGGTGTCCCAGCAGCCGCTGCAACTGCTCGATGGGCATCCCCTTGTCAATAGCCATGGTGGCCAGGGTCCTTCGGAACTTATGGGGATGGACTTTTATGATGTTCAGTTTTTTCCCAATCTCCCGCAGGCGGGTCTCGATGCCTCCAATTTTTACCCGCTCATAGGGTGCTTTCAGGCTGACAAACAGGGCCGGGTTTTTATCCTGCCGTCCTTCCAGGTATTCCTGCAGGTGCAGCTTGGTACGGGCATCAAAGTACACTACCCGCTCCTTGTCCCCTTTGCCGAACACCACGCATTCCCTTTCATTAAAGTTAATGTCCCTGCGGTTCAGTAATACCATTTCCCCGATCCGCATACCGGTAGAAGCCAGCATATCGATAATGGCCAGGTCACGCAAGTTTTCACAGTTGTCCCGCATCCGTTCCAAATCTTCGTCCGTATAGGTTTCTTTAATACAGGTTGCGGTCTTCACCTTGTGAATGCGGCGCACCGGGCTTTTTACGATGTAATCCTCATCTTCCAGCCAGGCAAAAAAGCTGGACAGGATCCGACGGATATTGTCAATGCTCACCTTGCTGCACTGGTTCCGGTTCTGGTATTCTGTCAGGTAATTCCGCAGATCTTCCGTAAAAACACGGCGCACATTTTTTCCCAGCGATGCCAGCATGGTTTCCAGAGTAGTACGGTAATATTTTAACGTTTTCTCCGAACATCCTTCGATCCGTTTGGAAGAAAGAAATGCATCCAACAATGTCTGGTTATCATCTTCGGCAAAACCTGTATCGATTCCGGTGATTTCATAGTTTTGCAAAACATTCTCCATAGCCTGTTCCAGCTGTTTCATCTGGGCATTGTCAAGATACGGCAGCATCCGCTGCATTACGTCAGCAGTTAATTCCTTTCGCATAGTCGGCCTCCTGAGAACACATTATTCACTTTTCTTTCCGCTCACAGCCCTTCATAATTAAATAATACTAAAAATATAAAGGAAAAAAAGCGCTATCCTTTGCCTCTTTTTATTCTATAGTTTCCAAATCGCCTTTTGGGGGGACGGCGTAATGGCAGCTTGTTCGAACAAAAAGACTAAAATGCACGTGTGATATGTTAAAAAGATACAGACAAACTAACCTGTGTATTATTATAACAACAAGCAGGCTCAGAATCCGCTCTATGACTGGAGTTGCGAAAAAACTTGGGTCATTAAAGTGACCCTGTTCGCTTTTGGGGAATAATTTTATATGGTATGCTGTATCTATAATCAAGGTAACCTTTATCTAAAAACGCCCCCAAACAATTTTATGCCTGGAGACGTTCTTAATTACATTTTCAGTTTGTCATTCCATTACTTTTTGTCATTCCGTTTCTTTTCTACTTTTCTACGTTTCTACCTTTTTTGCAACACTGCGCAAACATTTACATAATAAAAAATACCCACAGGAAAAACCGCTTATATTTATTTTCTTCGCGTAGAAAGGTAGAAATGTAGAAATAATGAATACAACCCGCGTGGTTATCGAATTTTTGATTTCTACCTTTGTTCTACCTTTTCTACATTCTGTCATATCAAGTATTATATGCCATGCCAGCAAGGTTCAATTACTTCTGCCCCGCATAGTAGGCTTCTACTTTTTGCCGCATGGTCATGGGGCCGGTTTCTGATTTGGCTGATTCGTCAGCCTTTGCGATTTTTTTATCGCTGTTAATTGTTTTTTGGGCATCGTCTGCCGAAAGTTTACGGTTTTCTTTTTTATTCGTTTCCTTCACTGTAGTTTTGTCGCTGGCGGAAACAGCTTTCGCCGGTTTGCTGTTACTCAAAATATCCCGCAGCCGGGTTTCCACCGATCCGGAATCAGCTACACCGTCAAAACTCATGATAGGCTGTTCACCAACCAGCAGCGTGTTCTCACTGTTGGTCCACACCGCTTCGTGCTGGCTGCCGTTATGGTAAACAGCGGAAAGATTACCTGCAATAAAGAATGCCTGCTCCTGGGGACTCATGGTACTTGTTTTGGCCGGAGTGTAAAAAGGTTTTCCTGCAACGGTGATCTGACCGGTTTCTGCATTAACTTTTACATTATTCCCGCTCCACTGGGTGATTTTTTTGCTGTAGTTATCACGACGGGAAATACTGGAAGGATGGTCGTTAAAGATTTCCGCAAAGCCGCTGGATTTGCTGCCGTTCTGTTCCAGGATATGCTGCCACAGGGCCGCGCCGCCGCCTACGTTGTATCCGGCACGGGTTGCGTACTCAAACGCCAGATTGTCTGCCTGACTTTCCATAGGTTTGGTCACCAGCTTGGCCGTGCCCACCGCATTTACCAGGGTGGCGCCAATCACAGAAGCGTTATTGGGATTCTGGCTGGCGTACAGGGCAGAAAGCAGGGAAAGGGGCAGAGCTTTTTTCACTCCTGCTGCAGGATGATTCTTTTGTCCGTGGCCCATCTCGTGGGCGATAACAAAGGCCAGTTCGTCTTCATTATAATTCAGCTTGGTAAAGGCCCCAATGTTGACGCTCATGTTGTGGCCCAGGGTGCAGAAAGCATTAAAGGACTTATCATTATTCACAAAATAGTTGTAGGGCTTTTTCACAATGGAGTCGTCCGTAAGGGCCACTGCATCGGACAGCCTCGTCATAATGCGGGCCAGCATGGCGTTGGCGGTAGGGTCGGAGTTGACGCCGTACTTGTCTTTGATTTGGCCCATGTAATCATCACGGCCTTTGTTGTCCAGATAGTTGACCTGTTTATTCAGATAGGCGTACTGGGCTCCTACCTGGAATACGGCCAGCCCGGCGGACAACCAGTCCCAGGCCAGGGCTTCTTTGGGCATTACTGCACCGGTGGTAAGGGTCAGGCACAGGGCAGCGGAAGTTGCAGTGCGGAATACAGTGGATTTTTTCATGGCAAAGCCTCCTATATCTGCAAATGAATTTCTTTAATTGTTATAGCACAATTATTATAGCACAGTCGGAGCCAGAATTTGTTGTAAATTTGTGACAAAAAACACCCTGCATAGATCCGAATCAACGGACCCATACAGGGTGTTTTATTTTTAACTTCACCTGAACGGCGGAAGCTCTGTCAACCGTTTTCCAGAAGCAGGGGTGTCTCACGTCCCTGCCCAGCGGAGGAGGAGTGAAGTTAAAGGACAACGTTGCAAAGATGTTCTGCACGATACCCTTATAATAATCACGCCTGCTACAGTATGATTATTATCGAAAAGAACCGGCTGCTGTTGCAGCCGGGGAAATCAAAAAACTACATTGCAACCATTATTTGCCGGCGGGTCCGATCATAGCCAGCATGGTACCGGCTGCTACTGCAGTACCGATAACGCCTGCTACGTTGGGACCCATGGCATGCATCAGCAGGAAGTTGGCCGGGTTTGCTTTCTGGCCTACTACCTGGGATACACGGGCTGCCATCGGAACTGCGGATACGCCCGCGGAACCGATCAGCGGATTTACTTTGCCGCCGGAAGCAATCTTCATGAACTGACCGAAAATACAACCCATTGCAGTACCGGCTGCGAAAGCAACCAGACCTAAGCAGATAATCAGGATGGTGTCATATTTCAGGAACTTGTCTGCTTCCATGGTTAAACCGGTACCTACAGACAGGAAAATCGTTACGATGTTCATCAGCGCGTTCTGTGCGGTGTCGCTCAGACGGTCCAGGCAGCCAGCTTCCTTATACAGGTTGCCCAGCATCAGCATACCGATCAGGGAGCATACGGGAGGCAGCAGCAGGGAAATGAAAATCGTGGAGAAAATCGGGAAAATGATACGTTCAAACTTGGTTACCGTACGCAGCTGGTCCATTTTGATTTTCCGGTCCGCTTCACTGGTGCACAGCATCATGATAGGAGGCTGGATCAGTGGAACCAGGGACATGTAGGAGTAAGCTGCTACTGCGATAGCGCCCAGCAGATGGGGAGCCATCTTTACGGTCAGGTAAATAGCCGTCGGGCCGTCAGCGCCGCCGATGATACCGATGGCAGCTGCTTCACGCAGGTCAAAGCCCAGCAGCATGGCGCCGATCAGAGCTACGAACACGCCGCCCTGGGCAGCAGCGCCCAGCAGCAGGGTCTTCGGGTTGGCGATCAGGGGACCGAAGTCGGTCATGGCGCCAACGCCCATGAAAATCAGCGGAGGGAATACTTCGTGGTTGATACCGTACAGGATTACCTGCATTACGCCAGGATCGGTGGTAAAGCCGGTCTTGGGGATGTTGCCCAACAGGCAGCCGAATGCGATGTTGGACAGCAGCAGAGGTTCAAAACCTTTGCCGATAGCCAGGTAGAGCAGAACTAAGCCTACCAGGAGCATGATTACGTTGCCGCTGGTCATGCCTTCGAAGCCGGAGTCATTCCATACGGACTGTAATGATACGATAAGTGCGTCCATAATTACGTCCTCGTTTCTTTCATTAGTTTGCCCGGAAAGCCGGCGCCACATTGGGGCGTCACGCTTTCTGCATTAAATAAAGACATGGGGTCCAGCAATCAGTTTACTTTTTAAAATGCCTGCTGGCTGCATTTTAAAAGCCTGCAACTGCAAAACTCCGGAAAACGCCGATCAAATAAATTCGTTCAAATAATTTCATCCGCGATTCCATTAAATCCGGCCGCCGCCTGTGAGACCACGGCGACCGGATAAAACTTTTAAACCTTAATCAAATGGTCCCTATCATCCCGGGAAGAAAGGCCAGAACATAGGAATCAGTACTACGGATACGATGAAGCATACGATTACCAGACCGGTACCGGCTTTCACGTAATCCATGAACTTGTATCCGCCAGGGCCTAACACCAGAGTGTTAGGAGGCGTACCTACCGGAGTCGCAAATGCGCAGGATGCTGCAACAGCGATTGCCATCAGAACTGCGTGCGGGGAAGCACCCAGCTGTTTGGAAATAGCAATGCCGATGGGGCACAGCAGCGCTGCAGACGCCGTGTTGGACATGAACTGGGTCAGGCCGCAGCTCAGGATGAACAGTACGATGGTAACTACCATCGGGGACGGGGAACCGCCCATGATACCTACTGCCCATTCTGCGATTACTTTGCCTGCGCCGGTTTTATCCATTGCAGAGGATACAGGCATCATGCCTGCAAATAGGAAAATCGTTACCCAGTCGATGGAAGCATAAGCCTGTTTTTCAGTTAAGCAGCCGGTCAGTACGCAAACGATGGCGCCGATGATGGCTGCCATTTCCAGGGTGATGCCTTTGATGCCCAGGGCCATGGTCAGTACTACTGCTAACAGGATCACGCCGGAAACGACCATCTTGCTAGAAGAAGTTTCGTTAGCTTCGATTTCCTGCTCGATTTCCTGATCCGCATCCAGTTCCCGTTTCGGGATCAGGTGCTTACCTACGAACATCATGTAAACCAAAGCAGCCAGGGTCAGAGGAATACCGATCTTTGCGAATTCAAAGAATCCGAAAGCACGGTAGCCGGCCTGTGCCAGAGCGCCGGATGCAATGATGTTAGGAGGCGTACCTACCAGAGTGATGATACCGCCAACGCCGCAGGCGAATGCCAGAGGCATCAGTTCGGTAGAAGCAGGGATCTTTGCTGCTGCGCACACGCCCAATACTACAGGCAGTTGCTGCTGCGCACACGCCCAATACTACAGGCAGTAAGCAGGCAGCTGTACCGGTGTTGGACAGTACGGAGGATAAAGCCGCGCCAACCAGCATGATGCCAATCATCAGGCTGTTTTCACCGGTACCGGTGAATCTAACAACAGTTTCGCCGATTCTCTGAGCCAGGCCGGTGTAGAACATTGCTGCACCTACAACGAACATGCCGGCAAACAGAACAACGGTGGAGTTGGACAGGCCGCTGAATACCTGTTTTGCGGGGATAAATCCCAGCAGGCCGCAGGCAATCGCGCCAGCCATAGCAGTAACCGCCAAAGGAATGATTTCAGTAACAAAGAATAAGGCGATTACTGCGAGAAGGATAAGACACTTTGTGGATTGAGCCATTATAACTCCTCCTTTTTAATGAATCTCTCACACAACCTCTTAGTCTCACAGTTGCATTTTAAAATTACCACGTTTAGTGTAAAACCTCATTCTCTAAAAGTAGGAAATAAATGTATGGCTAATTCTATAGTCTACATCGTTTGCTGTAATTTTCTTTTTAAAGTATTAGACTTTGCGTTTATTAAATATATTAAAACTTTAGTATTACATCTCGAAATATGGATAATGCGGTTGTTTATTTTCTTTCTTGTCATCCATATTTTCAGGAAACAAAAAAAGGCAAAAACGGGAGTCCCGCTTTTGCCTTTTCGCTGTCAAATTTTCTTAAGAAAAGCTGTTTAAATGAGTTTCATTTATATCATCAGATCATTCCTCTTTTAAAATGGTCCAGCCCTCTTCCTGGTAAATTTTTCCTTCTTTCATCAGTCGTCCCAGAGCCCTCTTAAAGGCAGCTTTGGAAATACCAAACTTCGTCTTGATGATCTCCGCCGGGGTATCATCGCAGTAAGGCATGCGGCCGTTCCGGGACCGGAGGGTTTCCAAAATGACCTGGGCGTCGTCTACCATGGCGTTTTCCTTTTGCTTGCGGAGGGAAACATCTACATGCCCGTCTTCCCGGATAAATGTGATCCGGGCTGTCACCTGCTCCCCATAACTGAGATACCGTTTAGGGTCTGCCTCGCTCCGGTGAAGGAACGCTATGTGACGGTCATTGGTGAAAATAAAGAATCCTTCTTTTGTAATATTATAGATGGTGCCTGTAACAGAATCCCCAACCTTTGCGTCTTCAATAGGCTTCGACGCTTTCGCCAGATCCTTGTCCACCTTCATGGTCACGGCAGGCCGACCGCTCTTATCCCGGTACAGCTTAATCCAGATCTTCTGGTCGGGACGCACCTTGCCCAGCATTTCCGTATAGGGAAGGAACACACCCCGTTCCGCCCCGATATCCACAAAGCCCCCGTCCCGGGTCACGCTGATCACCTTTGCGTAGCCAAGCTGGCCTTCTTTCATCTTAGGAAGCTTCATACTGGCTGTCAGCCGTTTATGTGGATCAAGATATAAATAGACCCGGACTTCATCCCCTGGTTTTACCGGTGTGTCCTGCTGCTGCTTATGGAGCAGGATATCGTCTGACGTGTTGCCTGTACCTGCATCCAGAAAGGCGCCCATGTCCGAGACCCTTACAACTTTCAGGGTAACTACGTCGCCGGCTTTATATTTCAGCTCATTCTCCATCTCCGGTCCCCTTGAATCCTTCACTGGGGGCATCCGCCCACAGCTGTTCCAGATTATAAAAATCCCGCTCTTCTTCTAAAAAGATATGTACTACCGCGTCGCCAAAATCCATTAAGATCCAGCGGCCGCTGTTATATCCTTCCTTATGACGGCAAAAAACTTCTTCTTCCGCCAGTTTATCTTCAATGGCATCTGCAATAGCGCGAACCAGGGTTGTATTGGAAGCGCTGGCAATGACAAAATAATCTGTCATATAGGAAATGCCATCCATATTTAACAGCAAAATATCTTTACCTTTTTTCTCATCCGCAACAGTTGCAATTTTTTCAGCTAATTCTCTTGGCTGCATGGCCATACAGTCTACCTCCGTAAATTTTTGTCTTAGCATTAATTTAAAATTGAAAACAATAAATTATTTTAGCGTTTACACTTTTTACGATCAACAATCACTCATAAAATTATTGCCTGAAACAGGATTCAGTTTTTTGGCGCCGGCTGAGGTTTATTACTGATGATCGGTTTACGGATCACCGGCGGCGCATTCTTCTTAGGCGCTGATTTGGGCGTGTTGGAAATTGCCGGCGAAGATTTTGATTCCGTAGATTTTTTCACAGACGCTTTTTGATCGGTCTGAGGTTTACGAACTTCGTTCCCTGACTTTTTACTGTCCCCGTCCTCACGTTTTACAGCCGACGAAGAACTTCTCCCCTGCTGGCTTCCATATCCTTCTCCCGTAAAATTCTCTACCCCGGAAACCGGATCGTTGCTGTCGCTTTCATCCTTGGCAGACATAAAAGGAATATCTACTTCCGTCAGGGATTTTTCAATTTCCGGGCGGGATGACTTCCAGTAACTGATCCCGCTGGTAGGAGAGTCATAGAAATTGCCATATAACATACCGGAACGGATATTATTATCGGAAAGGATGTTAAACGTACGGGCCGCTTTTAACAGGGTAACCGTATCCATATCCGTTTCCACGTAGTTCTTTACTGTAGCCAGTATCTTGGGGATCTTTGCGATGTTTTCCACGGAAAACATCTGCAGCCCCAATGCTTTCAGGAATTTCTGCTGACGCTGGACCCGTCCGATATCCCCCAGTTCATCGGTCCGGAAACGGACGTACTGGCCGCTGAGATTTCCATCCAAATGCTGATAACCGTGTTTTATATCAATTTTCAGGTTTGCATAGGGATCTTCGTAATACATGTCTTTATCTACATAAAGATCCACGCCGCCTACCAGGTTGATGACTTCAATAAAACCCTGCCAGTTCAGCAGCGCATAATAATGGATGGGAATGCGCAGCAGGTTTGCAATGGTCTGTTTGGCCATGGCGACACCACCATAGGTATAGGCCGAATTCAGCTTTTCATAATGGGTGTGTCCCGGCAGTATGACCATAGTATCCCGGGGCAGGGAAATCAGTGAGATTTTATGGGCCTCCGGATCAAAGCTGGCCACGATCATGGCATCTGTCCGCTTCGGTTCACTGGCATCCGCTTCACTGTCTCCGTCATCAATTCCCAACAACAGGACGTTAATACGCCGGTTCAGTTTTTCATCCTTTTCTATTTCCGTATTGGCAGCAACAGTTTTTCGTTCAGGCGCATTCAGGATGTTTGTATAAACCCATACTGAGCCCCAGAAAACACTGGTCAGCAGGACGGCAAGTATCACTAAAAGAAGGAAGATACGCCCCCAGCGCAGCCGACGGCGTTTAGGCCGGTGGTAATGCCGGTTATGATCTTCAGTATGGTTAATATGGTTTCCGTTTCTGTTTTCCGAATCCATTTATTTCCTCTTTTTCCCGTTTTCTTTTTCCATTTTTTTATATCTGGCAGCCAGCTGGTTGTACCCTGCAATAGCATCCGGATGTATCAGCGCCTCATCCTCCAGCAGATACCGAATCGTATTTTCATAGGATAAAAACATCGCCCTGTCCAGATTTTTAAAAGAAACGTCACGAAGTTCTTCAACGCCTTCAAAGTCCCTTCCCGGTTCGATCAGATCTGCCAGAAACACAATTTTTGCAATATCCGTCATATCCGAAGTCCCTGTAGAATGGTAACGGATTGCGTCCAGCACTTCCGGATCCGTAACGCCATATTTATGAACTGCGTAATATACTCCCAGCTTGGCATGAAGCAGGATCGGCTGTTCTTTTTCCGTATCGTCAACGTCTATTCCCAGTTCCCGCGCCTTTTGCAGACTTTCTTTTGTAGGAATCTGGCGCCCGCAGTCATGAAGCAGCGCGCCAACAGCCGTCTTTTCTTTGTCAGCATGAAAATGCGGTATCATCCGGAGGGCCGTTTCATATACCCTTATGGAATGTTCGTATCGCTTGCGGGGCAGGCTTTCCTCAAGCATAGCCCTCATCTCTTCTATTGTCATATCGTTTACCCTTTTTTGATTATTTTGACTGATACAGTTCACACCGGTACAGGTATTGTTCTACTGACAGAGGAACCATACCGCGCACCGGTTTTCCTTCACGCAGCCGTTTCCGGATCTCTGTTGAAGATATGGCAGTCTCCGGAACCTGTGCATGGATAATTTTCTCCTGTACCCAGGAGCCATAGATACGGACCAGTTTTTCCACACCGGCTTCCCCTTCATAACCCGGACGTTCCGCCGCCACAAAATGTACCAGACGCAGCAGATCCCCCGCCCGGTGCCAGGTATAAAGCTGCGTCAGGGAATCTTCTCCTATAATCAGGTATATTTCCGCATCCGGCCATAGCTCCTGCAAAAAATTCACCGTATCATAGGTGTAGGAAATTCCGCCTCTTTCATACTCCAGCGTACTGACCACAAAATCTTCATATTCCTGTACAGCCAGCTTCACCATGGCAAGACGGTGTTCCCAGGAAGCAAAATCCGACCGGGTCTGCTTGTGAGGCGGTATATAGGAAGGAAGAAATACGATCCTGTCAAAATTCAGTTGCTGCTGCACGGCGCGCGTCATGCGAAGATGTCCCATATGGATCGGGTCAAAAGTTCCCCCCATAATTGCCAGTCTTTCCATGGCGCTGCCTCCCATTAATGAATTACATTATATTATACCAATCTTGTACAAGTTTTGTAAATAAACGGGTGGAAAATCTGTGTGATTTTCCGGCTGAAGGAGGAATAACGCAGCAACCTGAAACAGGCAGTCTGTACCGCAGGTTCCAAGTTCTTCATTGCCCCAGATAATACAGGCAATATTCCAGTACTGCAATAACAGCTGCAAGCATAAGTAACAGCTGCATCCTGTCCTTAATATCAAAAACAGTTTTAGGCCTTCCCAGAAATTCTGAGAAGGCCTCCAGAAATTGTTTTATTTTATGTAAAATACTATTTTCTTCGCACATTCATTTCCTTTACTATTCATACCGCAGGGCCTCAATAGGATCCAGCAGCGCAGCCTTCCGGGCCGGATAGATGCCGAAGAACACACCGATGCCCACGGAAAAGACCACAGCGATGATGATGATGGGAACGGAAATAACCGTCTTCCATTCTGCAAAAGCGCTGATGGCATAGGAAGCGCCAATTCCCAGCACAACTCCAAGGAATCCGCCTATAATACCTATAACTGCCGATTCGATCAGGAACTGCAGCAAAATGTTATTATAGGTAGCTCCCAGTGCTTTCCGGATGCCGATCTCCCGGGTCCGTTCCGTTACCGATACCAGCATAATGTTCATGATACCGATACCGCCTACCAGAAGGCTGATGGCCGCAATGCAGCCTAACAGCATGGTGATGGTGTTGGCTGTGCTCATCATGGTATCCATCAGGGCTGCCAGGTTCCGCACTGTAAAATCATCGTCATCGGAATTTTTAATGCGGTGCCGGGTTCGCAGCAGATTCTCCACTTCCGCCTGCACATTGTCAATCACATTCTCATTTTCCGCCTGGATAGTAATGTTATTGACGTAGGTGATACCCATCATCCGGTTTTGGGCCGTGGTCAGGGGTACAAATACCACATCATCCTGGTCCTGCCCGCCGGAAGACTGGCCTTTGGCGCCTAAAACGCCGATGACCTTAAACGGAGCCAGATTGATACGGATCGTTTTCCCTACAGGATCCCCTTCCGGGAACAGATTGTCCACGATGGTCTTTCCGATGACACAGACACGGTCCTTGCCGGCCATGTCATGGTCGCTCATGTTCCGGCCCTCTTCCACGGTATAGTCCCGGATATCAATAATATTGGGAGTACTGCCCTGCACGTTGGTAGTCCAGTTCTGGTTTCCAACCACCAGCTGGTACCCACGGGATACGATAGGCGCCACATACTTTATGCCATCAATATTTTTTTCGATGGCTTTGGCGTCATCATAGGTAAGGCGCGCCCCGCTGCCTGCCTGGATACGGGCACCGGTAGCCGTACGGCCCCCGGACTGGACGATCAGCAGGTTACTGCCCAGCCGGGAAATATTCTCTTTGATCTGTTCCTTTACCCCAAAACCAAGGCTGACCATGGCGATTACGGCGCCAACGCCGATAATGATGCCCAACAGCGTCAGCAATGTGCGCAGCTTGTTGGAAACCATTCCGTCAATGGCCATCTTGATCGATTCATTGAACATAATCGTGTACCAGCCTTTCATCGCTGTTCAGATGTCCGTCCCTCATCACCAGAATGCGCTTTGTCTGCTGTCCGATATCCGGTTCGTGGGTTACCATGACCACCGTTTTCCCCATGGCGTTCAGCTTCTTGAAAATATCCATGATCTCGTAACTGGATTTAGTATCCAGGTTTCCGGTAGGTTCGTCCGCCATCACAATGGCCGGATTGTTGATCAGGGCCCGGGCTATGGCTACCCGTTGCCGCTGGCCACCGGACATCTCATTGGGCTTATGGTCCATACGGTCTCCCAGCCCTACGCTCTGCAGGGCTTTTTTAGCCCGTTCCATACGCTCTTCCTCAGGCACCCCCGCATATACGAGGGGCAAGGCCACATTCTGCTGGGCTGTTATTTTTGACAACAGGTTAAAATTCTGGAAAACAAAACCGATTTTGGCATTCCGGGTGTGGGCCAGTTCATCATCACTGAGTCCGGCCACCTCTTTCCCGTCCAGATAATACTTCCCGGAGGTAGGACGGTCCAGACAGCCAAGAATGTTCATCATGGTGGATTTTCCGCTGCCGGAAGGTCCCATGATGGCGATAAAATCTCCTTCTTCCACACTGAAATTCACATGATCCAGCGCCTGGAGGACCGTATCGCCCATTACAAACTGTTTTACAATATCTTCTAACACAATGACATCTGCCATGTTAATCCCTCATTTATGCCTTACATGTGGGGAGGACCGCTGCGCACATTGGTGTTCTGTTTGGCCTTCAGCGTTTTAACAACCAGCTTATCCCCCTGGCGGAGCTGGTCGCTCTTTACCGCAACCCGTTCATCGCCGGTCATGCCCACTTCCACATCAACCTCGGTTTCCTGTTTGGTCTTTGCGTCATATTTTTTTACATAAGCGCGGCCGCCGTCATAAAACAGGCAGTTCTGTGGAATCATCAGCACATCGCCGGCTTCGTTGATGATAATATTGGCACGGGCCGTCATGGTGGGGAACAGCTTGTTTTTGGAATTGGCTACGTCTACATACACTTTATAATATATTACGTTGTTTGTTGTGGTAGCGCTGCGGGAAATGAGCCGCACGGTTCCTTCAAAGGTTTCTTCCGGGTACGAATCTACCGTAAACTCAACCTTCTGGCCAACCTTGATCTGTCCGATGTCCGACTCGTCCACCAGAGTTTCGATCTGCATCTTGTCCAGATTGGCAATAGACATGATGACCTGAGGTGAACTGATACCGGAACTGATGGTCTGACCTACCGGGGTAGGTTTGCCGATTACATAGCCATCAATAGGCGAATAGATATATGTGTCATCGGTATTGGATACAGCCTGTTCATGAGCGGCCTTTGCCACTTTATAATTCATCAGGGCCGTATCATAAGTCTGCTGCGGGATAGCGCCCTGGGCCAGCAGCTTGGCATACCGGTTCAGGTTCAATTCCGCTTCATCCAGGGTTGCCTTGCGCTGCACCTCGGTAGCCTTCAGGGATGTGTCGTCCAGCCGCAGCAAAAGCTGCCCTGCTGTGACATGGTCATTTTCAGCAACAAAAACCTCTACGATACGCCCTGTGATCTTCGAACTGATATCCACATTGTCCAAGGCGCTGAGGCTGCCGGTAGCTGAAACGCTTTTCTGCAGGTTACCGTACTCCACCGAAGCGGTTTTCACCGTTTCTGTTTTGGCCGCTTTCTGGCTCTGGTAATACTTGTAACCTCCAAAGCACGCGCCAGCCAAAATTGCTAAAAACAACAGGATATAGAGGTTATTTTTTATAAACTTCAACATGCCGACCACACTCCCGTACTGCTCAGTCTTTCATCTTTTCGGATTTCCACTGATATTTTTACATCTGTATTGTACCAGTGAATTGTGACAAATTTATGTTAAGAAAGGTTACATTTTCAATTTTCTGTGATTCTGCCTGTGATATCTGAAGATGTTCCTGTACACGTTTCCTGTATGCATACGTACAATTACGGACGCACCTGCCCGTCCCCGCTGATCAGGTATTTATACGTGGTCAGTTCCGGCAGGGCCATAGGGCCCCGGGCATGGAGCTTCTGTGTGCTGATACCGATTTCCGCACCAAAGCCGAATTGGAATCCGTCCGTGAAACGGGTCGATGCATTGGCATACACGCAGGCAGCATCTACCATCTGCTGGAATTTCCGGGCATTGGCAAAGCTTCTGGTTACAATACATTCACTGTGTTTCGTGCCATACCGGGCTATATGGTCTATGGCTGCATCAACGTCATCGACAATTTTTACAGACAGGCGCAGGTCGCCATACTCTGTTGCCCAGTCTTCTTCCGTAGCAGGAATTGCAGAAGCATCCATGGCGCAGACGGTTTCGTCCCCTATGATCTGCACGTCCTTATCCTTCAGCACCTGGAGCATATGAGGCAGGAAATCCGCCGCTGCGTCCTTATGGACCAGCAACGTTTCCATAGCATTGCAGACAGACGGGCGCTGTGTCTTGGCGTTGATGACAATAGCCTCGGCCATGGCATAGTCTGCCCCGGCATCTACAAAGGTATGGCACACCCCGACCCCCGTTTCGATAACAGGAACGCTGGCATTGCCCACCACCGCCTGGATCAGACGGCCGCTGCCACGGGGAATCACAACATCCACCAGCCCGTTCAGGGTGATCAGTTCCTGCACAGCCTTATGGTCTGTACTGGTAATAAACTGGATACTGCCGGCGGGAGTACCCGCTTTTTCTGCAGCCGCCCCCATGATTTCAGCGATTTTCGTATTAGAACGGATGGCTTCGCTGCCTCCCTTCAGGATCGTCGCATTACCGCTTTTCAGGCACAGGCCGATAGCATCAGCCGTAACATTGGGACGGGCTTCATATATAATGCCAATCACCCCAAGGGGAACCCGGATCTTCGTTACAGTCAGTCCGTTAGGCAAGGTACTTCCGCTGATAATTTCTCCTACAGGATCCCGCAGGGAAGCTACCTGACGAAGCCCCTCCGCCATATCGGCGATCCGCGCCTCGGTCAGAAGCAGCCGGTCAATCAACGAAGCTTTCATATTCTTTGCTTTCCCGGCCTCGATATCCAGGGCATTGGCAGACAGTATCGCCTCTTTTTCTGCCAGTAAAGCATCTGCCATAGCATTCAACGCCTTATTTTTCACATCCGGCGAAATTGCAGCCAATTTCCTTGCCGCTGCTGCCGCCTGTTCAGCCTGTTCCCGTATCGTCATATCAATCCCTTCTCTCTTTATAAAATCACCAGGTCATCCCGGTGAATCACTTCATCGTAGGTCTTTTCACCTAAAATTCCCTCGATTTCACTGCTTTTATGGCCTTTAATTTTTTCCAGTTCTTTAGAAGAATAATGGCTCAGGCCCCGGGCCAGTTCATTGCCGGCTTCATCCCTTACGCTTACGGTATGGCCAGCTTCAAACTCCCCGGATACCGCCGTAATGCCTGCAGGAAGGATACTGCTGCCGCCGGGACGCCGGATCGCCTTTGCACAGCCTGCGTCAACCTGCAGTGACCCTTCTATACGGGAGCCGAAGGCCAGCCACCGCTTCCGGAACTGCAGCCGGTTTTCCCGGGAAATAAACAGTGTTCCCAGCTGTTCCCCCTGCAGGATCCGGGTAATAGCATTAGGTTCCGTGCCGGAAGCGATCACCATGCTGATACCGGAACTGGTAGCCGCTTTTGCTGCCTGTATCTTGGTAAACATGCCGCCAGTGGCAAAGCCCGTACCCGCAGCCCCGGCGCTGGCCTCTACCTCCGGGGTGATCTCCCGGACCTCCGATACAAGAGTGGCATCAGGATGGGTAGCCGGATTTGCCGTATACAGCCCGTCGATGTCGCTGAGCAGGATATCCAGATCCGCATCAACAATACCCGCCACCAGGGCAGACATGTTGTCATTATCACCGATCTTCAGATCATCCAGGGCGACCACGTCGTTTTCGTTGACTATGGGAATAACGCCCTGTTTCAGCAATTCCATAAAGGTATTACGGGAATTGGTATAACGGTGCCGGTCCAGCACTTCCGTGCGGGTCAGCAGCACCTGGGCCACGATCTGCCCATATTCCGCAAACAGCTTCTCATAGGTGTTCATTAAAATACCCTGGCCTACAGCAGCAGCAGCCTGTTTTCCCGGAATGGTCCTGGGCTTTTCCTTCAACCCCAGTCGTTCCGAGCCTACCGCCACCGCCCCGCTGGTCACCAGAATTACTTCGATCCCCTTATTATGCAGGTCGGCCAGTTCCCGGCACAGGTGATCCATCCGGGAAAAATTACGGCTGCAGTTGGGATAGGTGATCGTACTGGTCCCCACCTTTACGACAATGCGTTTTACTTTCGTCAGATCTTTTCGGTTTCGAATCAATTCCAACACTTCCCCTCAGACCGATCTACAGGATTTCCAGCAGCTATTATGTCAACATATTCCCCGGTAAACAGGAAAATTCTATAAACCAGTTTTCATTTAACTTATAGAACAGCGTTTTTTCAACAATGAATAACGAATTTTATCTCCGGTCTGCCCACTTGCTCTTCTGGTAATTAAAAACCATATCCAGGATGCGCACCGTCTGCCCTTCCTGAATGCCGGCTTCCAGCAGCGCATCTTCTATCTTCAGCCGTTTCCAGATCAGCTGGAATCGGTACAGGGCTTCTTCATTATCAAAATTGGTCATGGCCACAAGGCGTTCGATGTTCTTTCCTTTTACTTCAAAATCCGCGTCTTCCGCTCCCCGGATGATTTCAAAGCTGTCCGGGTCCCCTTCATCAATTACACCGATCTCTTCCTCCGGTTCCGGCACATACTGTTGGACCATTCCGTAGGCTTTCCACATCAGTTCCTGCAGGCCTTCCCCGGTTACCGCGGAAACCGCCATGATTTCATACCCTTTTTGCTGTACATATTCTTTCAGTTTTACCAGGTTTTCCTCACTGTCCGGAAGATCCATCTTATTGGCCACCACCAGCTGCATGCGCCGTGCCAGTTTCGGGCTGTACGCTTCCAGCTCATGGTTGATCTTTTCAAAATCATCAATGGGATCCCGCCCTTCGCATCCGGACACGTCAACTACATGAAGCAGTACCTTGGTACGCTCAATGTGCCGCAGGAAATCATGCCCCAGGCCCACGCCTTCCGCAGCGCCTTCAATCAGTCCCGGAATATCCGCCAGTACAAAGCTTTGTTCCTCACTGAGCCGGACAACGCCGAGAACCGGGGTAAGAGTTGTAAAATGATAAGCTGCAATTTCGGGCCTTGCTGCGCTGACCCGGGATATGATGCTTGACTTTCCAACGCTGGGATATCCCACTAAACCAACGTCCGCCAGCAGCTTCAATTCCAGGCGAAGCCATCCCTTTGTACCGGGTTCTCCTTTTTCGGCAAAGGTGGGAGCCCGTTTGGTGCTGGTAGCATAACAGGCATTTCCTTTTCCGCCCCGGCCGCCTTTGGCCGCGATAAACTCCTGTCCGTCTTCTGTCAGGTCGGCGATCATGATATTGGTCTCATCATCCCTGACCACAGTTCCCATAGGAACCTTCACAATAACATCCTCGCCCCTGTGTCCGGTCATGTTGGAAATACCGCCTCTGTCACCGGGACGGGCAATAAATTTTCTTTTATAGCGGAAATCAATCAGGGTGTTCAGGTTGATATCCGCCCTCAGGATCACATTACCGCCGCGTCCCCCGTTCCCGCCGTTGGGACCGCCTTTTTCCACGAATTTTTCCCGGCGGAAGCTGCTCATGCCGTCCCCGCCGTTTCCTGCCTCTACATAAATTCTCGCTTTGTCAATAAACATCCCGGTCTCCTGTCTTTTAATCTGTATCTGTTTAACAATCAATAAAATAATTTTAATACTTTATTATATCATAAATTTCCACTTGCCAGCAATAAAAGCATCCACATCACCAGGCCGCCACCACACCGTCTGCCCGGGGTTCCGTAGCGGCAGCGTACACTCCCTCCGGCTGGCGGAGGATGATCTGCCCCCTGCCGAAGGACGTAAAGTTTTCCATAACTTTCACATCATGCCCTCTCCGCCGCAGTTCCGCAACGGTTTCCTTATCAAAGGCGGCTTCCACTTCCACTGTTTTTCCGCCAATCCACTGCCAGCGTGGCGCATCCAGGGCTTCCTGGGGATTCAGGGAAAAATCAATTAGGTTATTGACCACCTGAACCTGCCCCTGAGGCTGCATGAAAGCACCCATTACCCCAAAGGGGCCTACTGCTTCCCCGTCCTTCATCAAAAATCCGGGGATTATGGTGTGGTACGGTTTCTTACCCGGGGCCAGGCAATTATCCCGCCGGGGATCCAGGCTGAAATTATTGCCCCGGTTATTCAGCAGTATGCCTGTTCCCGGAACTGCCAGCTTAGATCCGAAATTTTGGAAATGGCTCTGGATCAGGGACACCATATTCCCCTCCCTGTCTGCCGTACACAGATATACAGTGCCGCCACAGTTCAGGTCCACAGGCCTCGGTAAAATCGCCTCGTTTCCTATTTCGGCAGCTCTCTTGCTGCCATAGGCGTCACTCAGAAAATACTGAACATCCGCTTTCATATAACGGGGATCAGCAATGTACATTTTCCCGTCAGTGTATCCGATCTTCATGGCTTCCAACTGTTTATGTATCGTTTCCGGATCTTCTTTTCCGGCAAGTTCCATATGGCGCAAGATATTCAGCGTCATCAGTACCACGAGACCGTGACTGTTGGGTGGGATTTCGCAGACCTGATATCCCCGGTAATCAAGGGATATGGGCTCCACCCACTCCGGACGGTAAGAACGCAGATCCTCCTCTGTTATGTAACCGCCTGTCTTCTTTGCAAAATCCGTTATTTCCCGGGCAATATTTCCTTCATAAAAACTTCTGCACCCGGTTTTTGCAAGCTCTCGCAATGTTTTTCCCATTTCCGGCAGTTTCATCAGAGCGCCCGGTTCCATTTTTTTATTTTGGAAGAACTGCTCCTGCACCGGCGCGTATAGCTTTCCCTCCAGCTCCATCACTTTGGGGGCATTTTTCTTCCATAATCGGCTACATATAGGCTGAAGTGGATAACCTTCTTCCGCATATCGGATTGCAGCATCAAACAAATCTTCAAAATCTGAAGCTCCGAATTTTCGATGCATCTCTTTCCATGATGCAGGAGCACCGGGCACTGTTACTGTTTCCCATCCTTTGTCAGGCATTGCGGATGCAGACAGGCTTGCAATTTTTCCGGTTCCAGTTTCCACTGCCATAGAACCATTTGTCTTTGCTATCTTTTCCAGCACAGCTTCCCTTGTGAGTTTCAGGGGAGCAGGTCCGCTTCCATTCAGGCCGTAGTGTTTACCGTGATACCATATCAAAGCAAACAGATCGCTTCCAATGCCGTTACTGGGCGGTTCCAGCACTGTCAGGCTGATGGCAGTTGCAATAGCAGCGTCAACCGCATTGCCGCCTTTTTTCAGGATATCAAGACCTGCCTGGGCCGCCAGAGTCTGAGAAGTACAGACCATGCCGTTTTTCCCGTAGGCCACACTCCTTCTGGAAGGATATCGGGTCATTGTTCCGTCAAATGAAATATATCCGCTCATGTTCATATCTCCCCTCATATTCTTTCGTCCAAGGATTTTAGGAAATCAGTGATTAAATGTGTTTATGCGTTTACTCTGTATTAGCATGCAGACGAATTAATCAGTGTTTCCTTAATCGTTGCTTTTCGCATATTCGTAAAATTTATCTGCCAGTTCCGGTTGTTCTACTCCCAAGTCATAGACAATTTCAGTGGTTGTTTAAATTATACCATACGAATCAGATTTATGCTGAATTTCTGCGTACCACGGTTACAATTCTGAAATACTTACTCATTGTCCACTTTGGCAAAAAAAATAAGCACCCGGATTTTTCCAGATGCTTGTATGCCAGTAAAATGGCGGAGTGGCGGAGATTCGAACTCCGGCGAGCCTTGCGACCCCTAACGATTTAGCAAACCGTCCTCTTCAGCCAGCTTGAGTACCACTCCGTTAATTGCCGTAAGGCAACTTACTTGATTATTATAGCTCATTATTTCTGAATTGGCAAGTCTTTATTTTACATTTTCATATACACTTTGTAAAAATATTAAGGCCCTGCGCAACTTTCGTCACGCAGGGTCTTTTAATTATTTCCTGGCAAAAGCTGCATGCTACACTGCCTTATCATGCAACTTTATAAATATCCTCAATCTGAATTATCAGCCGGGGAAGAAAGGCCAGAACATAGGAATCAAAATCAGGGAGATTACGAAGCAAACGATTACCAGACCGGTACCTGCTTTTACGTAGTCCATGAATTTGAATCCGCCGGGGCCTAATACCAGGGTGTTAGGCGGCGTGCCTACCGGGGTAGCGAATGCGCAGGATGCTGCAACGGCGATAGCCATCAGAACGGCTGCCGGATCAGCGCCCAGCTGTTTGGAGATTGCGATACCGATCGGGCACAGCAGAGCTGCGGATGCCGTGTTGGACATGAACTGGGTCAGGCCGCAGGACAGGATAAACAGTACGGCGGTAACTACCATCGGGGACGGGGAACCGCCCATCAGACCTACTGCCCATTCAGCGATAACTTTGCCGGCGCCGGTCTTGCTCATAGCAGAAGATACGGGCATCATGCCGGCGAACAGGAAAATGGTTACCCAGTCGATGGAAGCATAAGCCTGTTTTTCAGTTAAGCAGCCGGTCAGTACGGAAACGATAGCGCCGGTGATGGCGGCCATTTCCAGTGTAACGCCTTTGATACCCAGAGCCATGGTCAGAACTACGGCTAACAGGATGATACCGGAAACAGCCATCTTCGTGGAAGAAGTTTCGTTAGCTTCAATTTCCTGTTCAACTTCCGTATCTTCGGAAATCGTACGTTTCGGTAACAGGTGTTTGCCGATGAACATCATGTAAATCAGGGCTGCCAGGGTCAGAGGGATACCAATCTTCGCGAATTCAAAGAATCCGAAAGCGCGGTAGCCGGCCTGTTCCAGAGCGCCGGATGCGATGATGTTAGGAGGCGTACCTACCAGGGTGATGATACCGCCAACGCCGCAGGCGAATGCCAGAGGCATCAGTTCGGTAGAAGCAGGGATCTTTGCTGCTGCGCACACGCCCAATACTACAGGCAGTTTTCACCGGTACCGGTGAATCTTACAACGGTTTCACCGATTTTCTGAGCCAGGCCGGTGTAGAACATTGCTGCGCCTACAACGAACATACCTGCGAACAGAACAACGGTGGAGTTGGACAGGCCGCTAAATACCTGTTTTGCAGGGATAAATCCCAGCAGGCCGCAGGCGATAGAGCCAGCCATAGCAGTAACTGCCAGAGGAATGATTTCGGTAACGAAGAATAAGGCAATTACGGCTAACAGAATAAGACACTTTGTGGACTGAGCCATTATATAACTCCTCCTCTTTTAAAATTTATATCGAGCGTACGGCCTAATACGCAGCGGGCAGTGTTCCGTACGCTTAATATACAACTATGGAATTCTCAAGGTTCTTGGCATTATTATAGCACTACTTTTCAAATTTTAAAAGTATGTATGACACAATTTTGCCACATTTTTTGAAAACCCATTTTCATTGAAAAAGACGAACGTCTTTTCCCGACAAACTTTTCGATTTGTCAATACCCAATACGGGCAACTGAATCATTCTTTAAAAAAGCCTGTTCCGAATGAACGATATGAACATTCAGAAACAGGCTTATGGTACTAAAGACTACTTGCCGGAAATGCTAATTATTTGCCGGCAGGTCCGATCATAGCCAGCATGGTGCCCGCTGCAACAGCGGTACCGATAACGCCTGCTACGTTGGGGCCCATAGCGTGCATCAGCAGGAAGTTGGAAGGATTAGCCTTCTGACCTACAACCTGGGATACACGGGCAGCCATCGGAACGGCGGATACGCCGGCCGAACCGATCAGCGGATTTACCTTGCCGCCGGAGGCAATCTTCATGAACTGACCAAAAATACAACCCAGCATAGTACCAGCTGCGAAAGCTACCAGGCCTAAGCAGATGATCAGGATGGTGTCATATTTCAGGAACTTGTCTGCTTCCATGGTTAAACCAGTACCTACAGACAGGAAGATCGTTACGATGTTCATCAGCGCGTTCTGTGCGGTGTCGCTCAGACGGTCCAGGCAGCCGGCTTCCTTATACAGGTTGCCCAGCATCAGCATACCAATCAGGGCGCATACCGGAGGCAGCAACAGGGAAATGAAAATCGTGGAGAAAATCGGGAAAATGATACGTTCAAACTTGGTTACCGTACGCAGCTGGTCCATTTTAATGGCACGGTCGGCTTTGCTGGTGCACAGCGTCATGATAGGAGGCTGGATCAGCGGAACCAGGGACATGTAGGAGTAAGCTGCTACTGCGATAGCGCCCAGCAGATGGGGAGCCATCTTTACAGTCAGGTAAATAGCGGTCGGGCCGTCAGCACCACCGATGATACCGATGGCAGCTGCTTCACGCAGGTCGAAGCCCAGCAGCATAGCGCCGATTAAGCATACGAATACGCCGCCCTGGGCAGCAGCGCCCAGCAGCAGGGTCTTCGGGTTGGCGATCAGGGGACCGAAGTCAGTCATGGCGCCAACGCCCATGAAAATCAGCGGAGGGAAGATTTCGTGGTTGATACCGTACAGGATTACCTGCATTACGCCAGGATCAGTGGTAAAACCTGTCTTGGGGATATTGCCCAACAGGCAGCCGAATGCGATGTTGGACAGCAGCAGAGGTTCGAAACCTTTGCCGATAGCCAGGTAGAGCAATACTAAGCCTACCAGGAGCATGATTACGTTGCCGCTGGTCATGCCTTCGAAACCGGAGTCATTCCAAACGGACTGGAGAGATACAATCAGAGCTTCCATTTATAGTCCTCCACTCAAATTAAATTTTGATGGTTCAAAAAAGGGTAATGAGACGGTTACCCCTATTTGCCAATCCTGAGCGGTTCCCGAAGGAACCACTCAAACTGGCAATTAAAACTTCATTTAAATTACATAACGATCATTACGTCGCCGGTGTTAACAGTAGAGCCTGCGGATACGCGAACGTCAGCGATGGTGCCGTCAGCCGGAGCCATGATTTCGTTCTGCATTTTCATAGCTTCCAGAATCAGCAGAACCTGGCCGGATTTAACAGCGTCGCCAGCTTTGCATTTAACTTCCAGAACTTTACCAGGCATCGGAGCGGTAACAGTAGCAGCGCCAGCAGCTACAGGTTTAGCAGCCGGAGCCGGAGCAGCAGCCGGAGCCGGAGCAGCTTTCGGAGCCGGAGCAGCAGCGCGCGGAGCAGCAGCACGCGGAGCAGCAGCAACAGCGCCGCCCTTTTCTTCAACTTCTACTTCATATGCAGTACCGTTAACGGTGATAGTATAAGCTTTCATGGATATAAATCCTCCCTTGAAATTTTTATTAGGTTATTTAGGTTATAAACCTTATTACATAAACGGTTTTACAGTCTGTGCTTCCGCACGGGCGCCAACAGCCCAAGAAGCAGCAGGAGCTGCAATGCGTACAGCAGTAACATTTTCAGCACCGCCGCAGGCAGCTACTGCAGCTGCGATAACAGCCGCAATTTCTTCGCTCTTGTCTTCTACAACCGGTGCAGCAACAGCGGCAGCAGCGGGAGCAGCAGCTACAGGAGCAGCAGCTTTAGGAGCTGCTTTCTTTTTTGTGGGATCAACCATTTCGATTACATGCATCAGAACGCCGAGAACGATCAAAACGCCGAATACGACGGTCATGTTGATGATAGCAACCAGAAATGGGTTGTTAGTTACAGGACCCATTCAATTCACCTCGTTTATATGTTTAAAAAATTAAGCGTCGAGATTTGCCTGGTATAAATTATACCGGGAAATTGCCATGGCGTTTTGCCGGACGGCTCTCACGTTTGGTTTCCAACATATGCAGGGCGCTGATAACTGCCGGACGGCTGTTCTTCGGCTCGATAATGATATCTACCATGCCGCGTTCAGCTGCAATGTACGGAGTAGCGAATTTATCAACATATTCTGCGGTGCTCTTCTTCTGGGTTTCCGGATCCTGTTTCTTGAAGATGATGTTGGCAGCGCCAGCAGGTCCCATAACTGCGATTTCAGCAGTCGGCCAAGCGATAACCTGGTCTGCGCCCAGTTCCTGAGAGCACATTGCCAGATAAGAACCGCCGTAAGCTTTACGGGTAACCAGAGTAATCTTCGGAACAGTAGCTTCGGAGTATGCATACAGCATCTTTGCGCCGTGACGGATGATTCCGCCGTATTCCTGTACGGTGCCGGGCAGGAAGCCAGGTACGTCTACCAGGTTCAGGATAGGAATGTTGAATGCGTCGCAGAAGCGAATGAAGCGGGAGGATTTATCGGATGCGTTGATATCCAGGCAGCCTGCCATAACTTTCGGCTGGTTAGCAATGATACCTACGGTCTCGCCGTCCATACGTGCGAAGCAGGTGATGATGTTCTGTGCCCAGTATTTCTGGTTTTCATAGAATTCACCATTATCAACGATGGCTTTGATTACATCGTACATATCATATGCTGCATTGCTGTTGTCCGGGCAGATGCTGTTCAGGGATTCTTCCGTACGGTTCGGATCATCGCCGGTATCAACGATCGGAGCGGTTTCCATGTTGTTGGAAGGCAGGAAGCTTAACAGATAACGGATCTGCTGGATGCAGTCAGCGTCATCTTCAGCAGCGAAGTTCGCAACGCCGGAACGGGAGTTGTGGGTCATAGCGCCGCCCAGCTGTTCCTGGGTAACTTCTTCGCCGGTAACGGATTTAACAACCGCAGGTCCGGTGATAAACATTTTGGAGGTTTCTTTTACCATGTAGATGAAGTCGGTCAGGGCCGGGCTGTAAACAGCGCCGCCTGCGGACGGTCCCATGATAGCGGAAATCTGGGGGATAACGCCGGAGGAAATGGTGTTGTTAAAGAACAGTTTGCCATAGCCGCCCAGTGCGTCGATTGCTTCCTGGATACGAGCTCCGCCGGAGTCGTTCAGGCCAATGCACGGAGCACCCATTTTCAGGGCCAGTCTCTGAACTTTGGCAATTTTGTTGGCATGCATTTCACCCAGGGAACCGCCTTCAACGGTGAAGTCCTGTGCAAATACATAAACCAGACGACCATCTACTGTGCCGTAACCAGTGGTTACGCCTTCACCAGGCAGGTCTTTCTTTTCCTGGCCGAAGTTGGTGCAACGATGACGAACGAAGCGGTCCAGTTCTACGAAGGAACCTTCGTCCATCAGGGCAGCAATTCTTTCGCGGGCGGTCATTTTGCCTTTTTCATGCTGTTTTTCAACAGCCTTCGGGCCGCCGCCACCCAGAATTACTTCGGACTTTTTGAGCATTTTCTCAATTCTTTCTTGAGTAGTCAAGTTTTGACACCTCCATAAATTATTGGGAGAACTTATTTTTATATATTACACCCCGCCCGTATTTTTGACGGGCGGGTAATGTAATCAGAAAAACATACAAACCGATATATCTCTTAAATTAAGCTTTGTGGGGAGTGCAGAGCTCTAACAGGATGCCGACAGATTTCGGATGAACAAAAGCGATATCCATTCCGCCAGCGCCGCCGCGAGGTGCTTTGTCGATCATTCTGCCGCCTTTTTCCTGTACGTCAGCAATAGCAGCTACCAGATCGTCAACCAGCAGAGCTACATGCTGGATGCCCTGGCCGTTCTTGGCAATGTATTTGCCGATAGGGCCGTCATTGTTTTCGGTGATGTCTACCAGCAGTTCGATTAAGTTCGGACCGCATTTAATAAATACAGTTTTTACACCCTGTTCAGGTACTGCTTCTTCACCGGTGCATTCCAGGCCCAGAACATCCGTATAGAATTTCTTGGAAACATCCAAATCCTGGCAGGCAACACCAATGTGATCAATCTTCGATACTGTAAATGCCATAATGAATCTCCTCCTAATAAAATAAATTATTTATTTTAAGGCACCGACTTATTTGAGCACCTTAGAAACGATAGTATCCACCACAGTGTACGGTTCAGTTTCCCTGCGCTGCAGCTTTTCGATAGTTTCATCAAATTCAGCTGTACGAACCACGTTCTTATCTATATAACGGTTAACCCTAACGTTGACCATATCCGTAACCTCGGATTTGATCCGTGCTCTGCGGATATCAGTCAGTTTGCCGGTTTCGGTCAGGAACTTCTGATGAGCCAGAATGGAATCAACAACCTCTGCAGTTCCCTGATCCTTGCTGGCAATCGTACGATTGATAGGAGGACGCCAGCCGGCATTTTTCTCGTTGTTTAACTCCAGCATCATTTCCATTTCAATATTCAGTTTATCAGCGCCTTCCCGATCAGCTTTGTTGATCGTGAGTAAATCGCCGATTTCAAGAATACCTGCTTTAATAGCCTGGATATCGTCACCCATTCCCGGGATAACTACTACCATCGTGGTATCTGCCGTTTTTACAATGTCTACTTCTGACTGACCTACGCCGACAGTTTCTACCAGGATAATATCCATGCCGAATGCATCCATCAATTTAACGGCATCGCCGGCTTTCTGGGATAAACCACCCAGACTTCCGCGAGTCGCCATTGAACGGATAAAAATTCCGGAATCCATCATCAGATCCATCATCCGGATACGGTCGCCCAAAATGGCACCGCCGGAATACGGGCTTGTGGGGTCGATGGCAACAATGCCAACCGTTTTTCCGCGCCTGCGAAATTCTTTTGCGATCTTATCGGTCAATGTAGATTTACCAGCACCGGGAGGCCCTGTAATACCAATTACATATGCATGCCCCGTGTGTGTGTAAATCTTGGTCATTATATCAACTGCATTATCATATTCGTTTTCAACTGCTGTAATGCCTTTGGAAAGTGCAAGACGATTATGCTTCAAAATTTCTTCTACAATGTCCATAGCTTTTTATCACACCGCCTTGTTGATAATAGTTATGAAAGATGCAAGCCGGGTTCTAGCCCGGTCTTGCATCTTAGATTTTAAGAAGGAATTACTTTACGTTAGCGTTGATGAAGTCAACAACTTTGCTGGTCGGGGTGCCAGGGGTAAATACTTCAGCAATACCAGCAGCCTTCAGGCCAGGGATATCAGCATCAGGAATTACGCCGCCGCCGATAACCAGAACGTCGGTCATGCCTTTTTCTTTCAGCAGTTCAACAACTTTCGGGAACAGGGTGTTGTGAGCGCCGGACAGCAGGCTCAGAGCAACAACATTAACGTCGTCCTGCAGAGCAGCTTCAGCAATCTGTTCGGGGGTCAGACGAATACCAGTGTAGATAACTTCAAAACCAGCATCGCGCAGAGCACGAGCTACAACTTTTGCACCACGGTCATGTCCATCCAGGCCCGGTTTAGCAACTAATACTTTAATGTTAGCCATTTCTATATACCTCCGTTATTTGCTTTAATGTAAATTATAATGCGGTATGAGCTTTGTATTCGCCAAATACCTGACGCATTACGCCGCAGATTTCGCCTTCGGTTGCATACGCTTCAACAGCGTCCAGAATCAGCGGAACCAGGTTAACGCTTTCGTCAGCGCAGGCAGCCTTCAAGGCAGCCAGGGTAGCTTCAACTTTAGCGTTGTCGCGGGTTGCTTTTACTTTGGCAATCTTTTCAGCCTGCAGTTTGCCTACGGAACCGTCTACGCGCAGCAGGTTTTTCGGAGGTTCTTCTTCCTGGGTGAATTTGTTAACGCCAACGATGATACGACGGCCAGCTTCGATATCCATCTGCCATTTGTAAGCGGAATCCTGGATTTCTTTCTGGATGTAGCCCTTAGCAATAGCTTCCGGAGCGCCACCGATTTCGTCGATCTTCTGGATGTAATCCCAAGCTTCTTTTTCGATCTTGTTGGTCAGAGCTTCTACATAGTAGGAGCCGCCCAGCGGGTCGATGGTATCAGCCAGGCCAGATTCGTAAGCAACGATCTGCTGAGTACGCAGAGCGATGGTAACGGATTCAGTGGTCGGCAGAGCCAGAGCTTCGTCCTTGGAGTTGGTGTGCAGGGACTGGGTGCCACCCATAACAGCTGCTGCAGTCTGTAAAGCAACACGAACGATGTTGTTGTTGGGCTGCTGAGCGGTCAGCATGGAACCAGCGGTCTGAGTGTGTACACGCAGCATCATGGATTTAGCTTTCTTAGCGCCAAAGCGTTCTTTCATAACTTTAGCCCATACGCGACGGGAAGCACGGAATTTAGCAACTTCTTCCAGTACGTTGTTATGAGCATTCCAGAAGAAGGACAGACGGCCGGCAAAAGCGTCAACGTCCATACCAGCTTTGATAGCAGCTTCTACATAAGCGATGCCGTCAGCGATGGTGAATGCGATTTCCTGAGAAGCGGTGGAACCAGCTTCACGGATGTGGTAACCGGAAATGGAGATGGTGTTCCATTTCGGAACGTATTTGGCGCAATATTCAAAAATGTTGGTGATCAGACGCATGGAAGGCTTCGGCGGGAAAATGTAGGTGCCGCGTGCAGCATATTCTTTCAGAATATCGTTCTGAATGGTGCCGCGCAGTGCGTCAGAGGGAACACCCTGTTTCTTAGCAACAGCAATGTACATGCACAGCAGTACGGATGCCGGAGCGTTGATGGTCATGGAGGTGGAAACTTTGTCCAGGGAGATCTGGTCAAACAGGATTTCCATATCTGCCAGGGAGTCGATAGCTACGCCTACTTTACCAACTTCGCCTTCAGCCATCGGATCGGTGGAATCATAACCGATCTGGGTCGGCAGGTCGAATGCGCAGGACAGGCCGCTGCCACCGTTAGCTAACAGGTAACGATAACGTTTGTTGGATTCTTCAGCAGTGGAGAAACCAGCATACATACGCATGGTCCAGAATTTACCACGGTACATGGTCGGCTGTACGCCACGGGTGAAGGGATATTCTCCAGGAAAGCCGAGGTCTTTTTCATAATCAAAGCCTTCGATATCCAGAGGGGTATACAGACGATTGGGTTCCAGGTGTGCACGTTCCGGGAATTTGGCGCTGGCCGCATCAGCTTTCGCCATGTACGCATCAAATCCCGCTTTCAGAGTTTCATTTGCCATTCTCAAATCCTCCTTAAAATTAAAAATATAAATTTTTTCACAATGCAGATTGGACAGTTCCGCATCGCGGTGAGAGTGTCCGTCAGAGACGGTTTTTATGGCAAGATCCGCAAGGGATCGAGTCAACAATCATAATTGGACAGTTATGATTTGGGGATGGGGCCGGTCACCGACCCCATCCGATACCATATTGTAAACTATTTTACACAATAATTCAAGCTTTTACTGAATTATTTTTATTCAGCCGGTTTTTCCATGGAGCCGGTCTCTTCGAACCATTTGTAAACGTCAAACGCTTCAGACAGGATATGCGGGGTCTGGCTGTTGCCGCATTTCTCGCATGCTCTCTTGAAGTAGTCGTACAGGTACGGCTGATATTTCGGGTTAGCGATCTGATCGATGATGATCGGAGCTTTTTCTTTCGGGGTCAGGCCGCGCAGGTCGGCAACGCCGCGTTCGGAAACGATAACGTCAACGTCCAGGGTTGCATGGTCGATATGGCTGCAGAACGGAACAACAGAGCTGATCTTGCCGCCCTTTGCCAGGGAGTTGGTGAAGAATACGGTCAGATAGCCGTTACGCGCGAAGTCGCCGGAACCGCCAACACCGTTCATCAGCTTGGTGCCGCATATGTGGGTGGAGTTTACGTTGCCGTAAATATCAACTTCGATAGCAGTGTTCATAGCGATTACGCCGATACGACGGGCAACTTCCGGGCTGTTGGAAATTTCCTGCGGACGGAGCAGCAGATATTTCTTATAGAAATCAACGTTTTCGTAGAATTTCTTCTGGCATTCCGGAGACGGAGTCAGAGCGGTACCGGAAGCAACACGGAGCTTGCCGGCGTCGATCAGGTCGAACATGCCGTCCTGGATTACTTCGGTATAAACGGTCAGGTCTTTGAAGTCAGAGTTAACCAGACCATTGATAACCGCGTTGGCTACGGAGCCTACGCCGGACTGTAAGGGCAGCAGGTTCTGGGGCAGACGGCCTTCCTTAACTTCGTTCTTCAGGAAGTTAACCAGGTTCTGGCCCATATGTTTTGCGTCTTCGTCGATTTCGCCCAGAGGACGAACTTTATCGGTGATATCGCAGGGAACAACGGCTACGATCTTATCCAGGTCGCAGGGGATATAGGGAGTACCGATACGGTCTTCCGGTCTTTCGATAGGAATCGGTTTACGGTTCGGAGGATCCAGAGGAACATAGGAGTCATGCATGCCTTCCAGGGCTACCGGCTGGGTGGTGTTAACTTCTACGATTACTTTCGGAGCGGTAGCTACATAAGAGGAGCTGTTGCCCATGGAGGTGGTGGGGATCAGACCTACTTTGCCATCGCCCAGGTCGTTGATCTTGCACACTTCAACGATAGCGAAGTCAATTTTTTTGCGGTCAGCCATGAAGCCGTAACGGGCCATCTGTGCAAAATGGGACAGATGGATGTCAGCATAGCGAACTTTGCCCGCATTGATAGCTTTACGCAGGGTAGCATTGGTCTGGTAAGGCAGACGGCGGTCCATGCAGCCGGCCTCAACCATGGCAGCGTCGATTTCCGGACCTACAGACGCGCCGGTCCAAACATTAACTTTAAAGGGAGTTTTCTTTGCTTTTTCAGCCAGAGCCAGAGGAACCGCTTTCGGATAGCCGGACGGAGTAAAGCCGCTGACGCCCAGGCAGTCACCGTCTTTAATCATTTCCGCAGCTTCTTCAGCAGTTTTAAATTTGCAAACTACTGACTCACACACACGATCTTTGATGTCTTCAAAACCTACCATAATTTTACCTTCCTCCTTAAATATATTATGAGAAATTTTCCGCGGCTTGCCGCGGGTAAAACAAACTTGGTTCCGCAAACCCCGTATCTAAATTTACGGAAACAAGGATTTGCCGGTTCAGCAAAATGAAAACCTTTTGCATTCACAGCTATTATAGCACAAAAGAAATAAAAAAGCGAATACATTATACAAAAAAATAAAACAAAACCTGTTTATGTGCATCACTGTCCGGAAATATAACTGTTATAATTCCAGTTCAGCACAAGAAGGGCATTTAAAACCCAGAACAGGCTCCCCAGCCTGACATTAAACAGGACATGGTCGCCGATGCCTCCTATGGCAATCCCAAGGCTCATGAGCAGATAACCGACGGAAAATGCTTTTATCCACAAAAATTCCGTTCGCCTTACCAGTTTAACTGCCATAATAACCAGCATCAGCCAGGCACACAGGAAAAGAATGAGCCCGGGCACCCCAAGTTCGGCGGCAATGTTCAGAAACAAATTGTGGCAATGATACATGATTACATCGGGATTTTTAAAGTAGTAATCATACTCCGGAAAAATGTAGCGGTAATTATACCATCCGATTCCCAGGGGATGGTCTTCCACAATAGCCCCTGCTATTTCCAGATAGGCCAGACGCATGGCCGCGGAAGAATCCTGGGATACATGCCGCAGGGTCTCAAGGCGCTGCCATATGGCCGGACCGGCCAGCGCCGCCCCTATCCCTGCCACACCCAGCAGATAATAAAAACCCTTACGGTAAAAAAGCAGGACAAAAGCTATTATCTCTGCCGCCATGGCAATCCAGAACCCCCGGGAAAAGGTAAAGGCCTGGCACAGAAGCACCAGCAACAGGAACCCGAACAGGATCCATCGCTTCCGGGAATTCTTTTCCACACTGATATAACCCATCACATAAGCAGCCACAATACACAAATATCCGGCAAAAATATTAGGATTTTCCCATGTGGAATAAATCCGGTTTCTGAGCAGCGGGTTGGCCTCCCGATCTACCCAGAGGGCATCTGTGGCGCCGCCAAAATAATGCTGCCCGATTCCAATTAAGACAGATATAACTGCGATCCATTCCAGCACACGCAAAATCCTGACAGGGAAAGGCTGCCTTGCAAAAACCTTCCAAAAAGGAAGGCCCGGTTCATAAGGAAGTGGTTTGTCAAACAGGCCCCTTCCCGCAAAACAGTTCCCGAAGCGGGTCATAAGCCATACAATCGCTGTATACTGCCCCACCACATAAACAAAGTTGAATGTACATGCAAATTTTTCTGTAACCAGCGGATTATGCAGGGAAAGATATCCGAGACCCAGCAGAAGGAACAGATTCCATTTCAAATAAGAGGGCCAGATCCGCATCTTAGATACATTCCGTTCTTTCCATGCAGTCCACAGGCCCGTCAGAAACATCGCCAGGATAGCGATGCCGAGCAATGTCTGATCTACTGCAATACAGGCAACTGTCAGCAGCAGTCCCCACTGCATTTTTTCATATTCTTTTGCCGGTAGTCCCTTATTTCCCAACATTTTTCACACCCGGTTTTCATGAACCGCAAGCCGATATTGACAGAAAATCGGGACGCCGCCCCCGGGCAGTGTCCCTATTTTCATTCTTTCACAGCAATCTGTGCCGCATTTATCATTGTCTTAAACGTCCCTACAAGATAGAGAGAGCCGCACACGCAGACGACACCGTCAGAGCCGGCCTCTTTGCAGGCCGTTTCATATGCATGCAAGACGTCGTCCGCAGCCGTAGCCTGCCCTCCTATACGCTCTGCAAGATCCGCAGCCTCCGCTGCCCTCGGACCATCATCGGCGCGAACCGTATAAACTGTATCCGAAGGTCGAAAAAGTATTTTTATTACTTCATCCACACTCTTATCGGCCATCATCCCGAAAACAAAATAACGTTTTGCTGACGGGTAATACTTGTCCAGCGCCTTTCGAAGGGCTTCTGCCCCGTTGGGATTATGGGCCCCATCCAGTATCACATCCGGCGCGGATGCAATCTTTTCCAGACGCCCGGGCCATTTTGTATGGGCCGCTCCCAGGTGAAGATGTTCCTCCGTTATACGGGGGTCCTGTTTTGAGACGATCTTTGCCGCAACAATTGCAAGGGACGCATTTACGATCTGATGCTCTCCGGGTAATTGTATCATATACTCAGACTCATAGTTTTTCCCGGCCTGCAGGGTAAATTTCTGCCCATCTATGGAACTTATTGTTTCCGTTCCTTTAAAAGAATATCCGTATTCATACAGCGGCGCCTGCTTCATGGCACTCATGACCCGAATCGGTCCCAGAGCATTTCCTTCCGCCCCTGTTACCACAGGTATCTTTTCCTTTATGATGCCTGCCTTCTGAAGTGCAATTTCTTCAATCGTACTTCCCAGCACTTTCGTATGGTCCAGCGCTATGTTGGTTATAACGGAAACCAGCGGTTTAATTAAATTGGTAGAATCCCACAAGCCGCCAAGCCCCACTTCGATAACCGCATAGTCCACCTGACGCAATGCAAAGTAATGGAAAGCAGCCGCCGTTAAAATTTCAAACTGGGTAGGCTGCTCACAGGCACCTTTTTGCACCAGATGTTCCGCAAAGTCACGTACCCTGGTCAGGATTTCCGCAAATTCATCATCCGGGATTTCCTTTTCGTTGATTTGGATGCGCTCATTATAACGGACCAGGTGTGGGGATGTAAACTTCCCCACACGCAGCCCCGCTTCCATCAAAATTGTGGAAATCATGGTGGTGACGCTGCCTTTACCATTGGTGCCCGCCACATGTACGGTTTTGATCTGGTTTTCGGGATGACCCAGAACAAACAGCAACTGTTGGATCCGGTCCATTCCCAGCCGGATGCCGAACTGGCCCAGGCTGTCAAGATATTGCAAGCTTTCCTGATAATTCATATTATTTCTGCCTTAAATGGTTTTCAGATAGGCCAGGCGCTCTTCGATGGCTTTGATTTTCGCTGCAAACTCATCTGCTTTGGCCTGTTCCTTTTCCACGACTTCCTTCGGCGCCTTGGCCAGGAATCCCTGGTTCTGCAGTTTACCGCTTACCCGTTTCATTTCCTTCTGCAGTCCGGCCAGTTCTTTGTTCAGACGTGCCGTCTCCGCTTCCACGTCGATAAGGCCTTTCAGCGGCAGATACACCTCTACTCCTGCGTTAACGGAAGCCATGGCGTTTTCCGGTTTGGAAGAATCCAGAGGCAGCAGATCCAATTTATCCACATTGGCCAGCTGATGGATATAGGAAGCGTTTTCCGTGAGCACAGCTTGCAGCTCATCGGACACCAGCAGGATAGCGGGAACTTTTTTACCCGGGTTGGCATTGACCTGGGCCCGCATCTCACGGATGGATTTAATGGCGTCCATAACAGCGCCCATTCCTTTTTCCGCAGTCTTATCCTGCATGGCCGGATCAGCCTTCGGCCAGGGGCTGATCATGATGCTTTCGCAGTCATGGGGCAGCGCCTGATAAATTTCTTCCGTAATAAACGGCATGTAGGGATGCAACAGCTTCATAGCGCCGGTCAGCACGGTAACCAGCACCTGCTGGGCCGTTGCCCGGGCCTCCTCCCCTGATTTTCCGTACAATCTGGGTTTGGCCAGTTCAATATACCAGTCGCAGATCTCGCCCCAGATAAAATCGTAAATCGCGCGGCCGGCTTCCCCTAATTCAAACCGGTCCAACAGGGAAGTAACGTCTTCCGCTACGTCCTGCATCCGGGAAAGGATCCACTTATCCGCCAGTTCATAGGGAGCCCGTTTCGCATCCGCCTGATAACCTTCCAGGTTCATCAGGGCGAAACGGGATGCGTTCCATATTTTATTGGCAAAATTCCGGGTGGCTTCCAGGCGGCTCCAGTAGAACCGCATATCATTACCCGGGGTATTACCGGTAATCAGCATGAAGCGCAGGGTATCGCAGCCATACTGTTCAATGACCTGCAGGGGATCGATGCCGTTGCCCAGGGATTTACTCATTTTCCGTCCCTGTTCGTCACGGACCAGACCGTGGATGAATACCCTTTCAAAAGGAATATCCTTCATAAATTCCATGCCCATGATCAGCATGCGGGCTACCCAGAAGAAAATGATGTCATAACCGGTCACCAGGACACTGGTGGGATAGAACTGTTTCAGCGTTTCCGTTTTGTCAGGCCAGCCCATAATGGAGAAAGGCCACAGGGCGGAACTGAACCAGGTGTCCAGGGCGTCTTCGTCCTGATGTACATGCCCTCCGCATTTCGGGCACTTGTCCAGATCGGTCCGGGATGCAATCTCGGCGCCACAGTCATCGCAGTACCAGACAGGGATCCGGTGCCCCCACCAGATCTGACGGCTGATACACCAGTCGTGCATGTTTTCCATCCAGCCCAGATAGTTCTTTGTAAAGCGTTCCGGAACAAATTTGGTCCGTCCGTCTTTTACACAGTCCGTGGCAGCTTTCAGCAGCGGCTCCATCTTTACGAACCACTGGGTGGAGATCAGGGCTTCGATAGGTTCACCGCAGCGCTGGCAATGGCCTACAGAATGGGGGCAGTCTTCAATTTTTACCAAAAGGCCCAGCGCGTCCAGGTCTTTGACAATGTTTTTGCGGCATTCATACCGCTCCTGCCCTTCATAAGGTCCGGCTTCCTTTGTCATCCTGCCGTCTTTGTCAATGACAACGATAGCTTCCAGACTCTGCCGCAGGCTCATTTCATAGTCGTTAGGGTCATGGGCCGGGGTAATCTTAACGGCGCCGGTACCGAACTCCGTATCTACATAATCATCCGCAATGATGGGAATCTCCCGGTTCATGATGGGCAGCAGGATCTTTTCCCCTACCAGTTTCCCGTACCGTTCATCCTTCGGGTTCACTGCTACCGCCGTATCGCCGGGAATGGTCTCCGGACGGGTAGTGGCAATAGTCAGATATTCCCCTTCATGTCCGATGATAGGATAATTGATATACCACAGATGTCCCGCGTCATCCTTATGCTCTACTTCGATATCGCTTAACGCGGTATTGCAGTTTACACACCAGTTGGTAATACGGGTACCGCGATAGATCAGTCCCTTTTCATACAGGGCCACAAAAACTTCCCGAACGGCACGGGAACAGCCTTCGTCCAGGGTAAAACGGATCCGGTCCCAGTCGCAGGAAATGCCCAGGCATTTCAGCTGGTCGATGATCCGGTTGCTGTACTGTTCTTTCCATTCCCAGACCCTCTTCAGGAATTCTTCCCGGCCCAAGTCGTAACGGGTCAGCCCTTCATTCTTTTTGATCTCTTCTTCTACTTTAATTTGCGTTGCCAGGCCCGCATGGTCGTAGCCCGGGAACCAGACGGTATTGTCCCCCATCATCCGGTGCCAGCGGATCAGAATATCCTGCAGTGTATTGTCCAGGGCATGGCCCATGTGCAATTGCCCCGTAATATTGGGGGGCGGGATTACAATTGTAAAAGGTTTTTTGTCCGGATCCGGTTCCGCATGAAAGAATTTGTTTTCTTCCCAGAACTGATACCATTTTTTCTCTACGATCGCAGGATCGTATGTTTTAGGGATGTTGTGCTCTTCTGCCATTTTTTCCTCCTGAAAATAAAAAATCCTGCTGCATTTCTGCAGCAGGACGAATTACCGCGGTACCACCTGCATTCTTTACTGTATAATCCTGAGTAAAGCTCTTCATTTCCACATAACGCGTGTCCCGGAAAGGCTTACGCATATGAATGGCAGTTCCTCCCTCCACACTTCAGCCTTTCAGCTCCAGGGCTACCTTCCGACATTCCGGCCAGGCGATTCCCACCATTCTCGCCCTCTCTTCCGGTCTTCCTGCCGTACTCCTCCCATTCACAGCTTTTCATTTAAAATTGTACCTGTTTAGTTTATCAACCGATGACTTCACTGTCAAGGAATTTTTTCAAATTTTTCTTATTTACGCCAATGCCTTTGCCATGCGGCGAAGCCGATGCTAACTGGCGTTAGCCCATGTTAACCCCTGAAAATTCCTATTGACAATTTGATTTCATGGCCTTATCATTGTCGTTAATATCCGGAAGGCATTCTATTTCCACTGCCTCTACCTGTATTTGCCTTTTACTGAAAAAGCGTCAGGCGCAAGAAGAAAACAGCCCGGCGCACGCTGCTTTTTCTCTCAGGTACTGGCAGCGTCCGGCGTACGCAGCATCATAAAACGCCCCAAACTTTTTAAGGAGTGTTTTTTTATGAACAAATTGCACGTTACCTCTAATCGCGAAAACATTGCCATGCGTATTTCCTGGTACAGTATCGCCGTAAACGTTTTCCTGTCACTGGGGAAATTCGTGGCCGGTATTTTCGGCCATTCGGCAGCCATGGTTTCCGACGCCATCCATTCCGCCTCCGACGTATTCGCAACTTTTATCGTCATGGCCGGCATCAAGGTTTCCGGCCGGGCATCCGATGAGGATCACCAGTACGGCCACGAACGGTTGGAATGCGTGGCCTCCATCCTGCTGGCTGTAATTCTGGGACTGACCGGTTTGGGAATCGGTTACTCCGGCATTGATAAAATACTGAACCAGGACGCCTCTTCCCTTGCAGTTCCCACCTTTCTTCCGTTAGCTGCGGCAGTCGTATCCATCCTGGTAAAAGAAGCCATGTACTGGTACACCCGCCACTATGCCCTGCTTTTGGAATCCGACGCACTGATGGCAGATGCCTGGCATCACCGGAGCGACTCCCTTTCTTCTATCGGCAGCTTCATCGGCATTTTAGGCGCACGGCTGGGCTTTCCTGTGCTGGATCCCATCGCCAGCGTAGTAATCTGCCTGATGATCCTGCAGGCCGGATACGAAATCTTTAAAGGCGCCATCGACAAGATGGTGGACAAAGCCTGTTCCAAAGAGGAAGAAGATGCTATGCGGGCGAAAGTAGAATCGATCCCCGGCGTTTATCATATCGACCTGCTGCACACCCGTCAGTTCGGCAACCGCATCTTTGTAGACGTAGAAGTCAGCGCTGATGACAGCCTGACACTGCTGCAGTCCCATCAGATCGCCGAAAGCATCCACCATTCCATTGAACAGGATTTTCCTAACGTCAAGCACTGTATGGTACATATCAACCCCATAAGCGAGGTATCCCACGAATGCTTCAATCCGGGAATCCTTCGTACAAAAAACCAGGAACACGGGAACCAGTCAGTCAGGACAAAACAAAAGATAGTCATTTAATCAGCGGTTCCTTAACAAAATAACGCAAATAAAAAACCCGCATGGTCCAGATGCGGGTTTTTTATTTGCAGCTGTGTCAAAAGGAGAAGGAGAAGGATGGGAATTTTGCTAAATGATTTGTGAATAGCAAACTAAACATATCAATAATATTTCGCCCTGCAAGTAAAAGGATAAGACCGTTCCTGCTTTCGCAACAACGGTCTTGATATCGTTCACTGGCGCCTCCCCACTCTCACCTAGAAAGGCACTTCATGTCAAACATCGCAACCCTGTCGCTCGCAGGTTAAGCACGGATGCTTATACAGTCCGCCTTCCGGTTGTACGGTGACGGGATCACATCGGAATTGCACCGATTTAACGAACTGCACGAAATATTTATTTGATGGTTTAATTATAACGATTCCTATTAAGCTTGTCAAGCTATTTATTTTTCTTTTTCAAAAAAATACTAAAATTCATTCCTGTTTTACGCTTCCACATTCACTTCAGAACCAGCTTCAAGCCGCTTCATGATGCAGTTGATAAAATTCAGCCGCATAGTCGGCTGGGGTACAGAATAGGCTGTAATCCGTTCATCTGAAAGATTCAGCGCTTTCCTAAATGCAGCCAGCTGTGACATGGCTGCATTTTTACTGATCTTATCTGCTTTAGTCAGCACTACATGTACATCAAGACCGCACTGTAACAGCCAGTTATACGCTTCAACATCACTGTCCATCAAATCATGCCGTATATCGATAAGCTGGCATACCAGCGCCAGATTCGGCGCGTCCTCAAGATAATTGCGGATAAATCCCGACCACTGCTCTTTATTTTTACGGTTCGTACGGGCGAAACCGTAACCGGGAAGATCCACCAGATAAAACTGTGTCCTGTCTTCTGCCTGCTCCGTCGTCCGTTTTGCTTCCAGTTTATAAAAATTCAGCGTTTGTGTCTTACCGGGCGAAGAACTGACCCTGGCCAGACCGTTGCGGCGGCAGACCGAATTGATCAATGAAGATTTTCCGACATTAGAACGCCCGATAAATGCTACTTCAGGCAAATACGGTTTGGGGTACTGGTCCGCACGGACTGCAGAAGTTACAAACTCCGCACGGATAACATCCCAGTGTTCTTTGGTCATGGGCACCTCCTGTTTTGTATTGTAAAATAGCTTTTTACATTATCGATTGTTTCCCTGCTCTTTTTCCTATTTCCCTTGCAATATACACCCCGCTGGCACTTGCCTGGGACAAACCTCTGGTAATACCGGCCCCGTCCCCTGCGGCAAACAGATTCGGAATTCTTGTCTCCAAATTGCTGTCTAGATCCAGCCGGGAACTGTAAAACTTCACTTCTACTCCGTATAGAAGCGTATCTGCATTAGCCATACCCGGCGCTATTTTATCCAGCGCATAAATCATTTCAATAATGTCATCCAACTGCCGTTTGGGAAGGACCAGGCTCAGATCCCCCGGTGTCGCATTTAATGTAGGTTTTGTAAAGCTTTTTGCCAGCCGCCTTTCGTTGGTTCGGCGTCCTTTAACCAGATCCCCGAACCGTTGGAGCAACACACCGCCTCCCAGCATATTGGAGAAGGAAGCGATCCTCTTCCCATACTGATGGGGCTCTTTGAACGGTTCCGTAAATTTGTTGCTTACCAGCAATGCAAAATTCGTGTTTTCACTCTGCCTTTTCGGATCCGCATAACTGTGGCCGTTAACAGTAACGATGCCGTCAGTATTCTCCGCAACCACATACCCATTTGGATTCATGCAGAAAGTGCGCACCAGATCATTATACTGCTTTGTGCGGTACAACAGCTTCGCTTCATACACTTCATCCGTAATATGTTTAAAAACCGCTGCCGGAACCTCAACACGGACGCCCACATCTACTGCATTATTGGTAAATGTAAGGCCCAGTTTCCGTCCCTGATCCGTAAACCATTCCGCGCCGGCCCGGCCGGGAGCTGCAATCAGGTATGTACAGGAGATTTTTCCTCTTGTGGTGTCCAGCACAAAACAGTCTCCCTCTTTACAGAAACTGTTTACTTTCGTATCACAGAAAATATCCACTTTGTTTTTCAGCGCTTCATATATATTCTCCATGATCTTCAGATTGTTTTCAGTCCCCAGATGACGCACTTTCCCGTCCAGAAGATGGAGATCGACCCCCAGGGCGAGGCGCCCGATGGAGGAGTTCTTCGTAGAAAACGTTTCTCCCGGGGCGCCAAACCTGCAATTAACAGAATCCACATAATCAACAAGGTCCGTTACGGTCTTTTTAGGAAGATACTCCTGAAGCCAGCCGCCTGTGGTAAAATTATATTTCCCATCCGAAAAAGCACCTGCTCCGCCAAATCCCCGCATGATTGCACAAGGGACACAGCGCAGGCAATGATCACTCTGTCCGGCTGCAAGAGGACAGTGGCGCCGGAAAACCGCATGCCCTTCTTCCAGCATAACTACAGAAAGCCACGGAAACTTTTCCGCAAATTCCCAGCAGGCAAAAATGCCTGCCGGCCCCCCGCCTATAACAGCTACATCATATGTTTCTTTCATAATATAACGCCCCTTGCATTTTAATCCCTGTTCAGAGAACCCTGTCTCTTCCCATACAGGCGCCTCAGTCCGGCTGGTTCATTTCACCGTTTTTCCATTATTGGCGCCATTTTTATGTTCCTTCTCCGGCATCGGATCCAACGCCAGATTCAAGACCTCATCCATATGGCTTACCGGAACAAACTGAATTTCTTCCCTCACCTTCTGGGGAAGTTCCGCCAGATCCTGCATATTCCGTTCAGGAAGCAATACCGTCTTTACACCATAACGATGGGCCGCCAGCATTTTTTCCTTTATTCCGCCTACAGGCAGAACCTTACCCGAAAGGGTGATTTCCCCTGTCATGGCAAGATCCGCCTTTACTTTTCTTCCTGTCAGAGCGGATACCATAGCTGTTACCATGGTGATTCCGGCAGAAGGTCCGTCTTTGGGAATCGCTCCTTCCGGCAAATGGATATGGATATCGGTTCTATCATAAAAATCTGCTTTCAGCTTCAGTTCTTTATAGCGGGAACGGATATATGTATAACCGGCCCGGGCGGATTCTTTCATGACATCACCCAGCTGCCCTGTCAGGATTAGTCCTCCCTTTCCTTCCGCCGTCAGCACTTCCACTTTCAGCAGTTCCCCGCCTACACTGGTCCAGGCAAGGCCTGTCACAATACCGACCTCCTTACGGGCCCGGAGGTCCGTTTCCAGGTATATGCAGGGTCCCAGGTAGTCTGTCAGGTTTTTTACCGTTATACTGGCACTGGATTCTTTTTTCGTAACGATCCGGTACGCCACCTTGCGGCATAGTTTAGCTATTTGTCTTTCCAGACGGCGCACTCCCGCCTCCCTGGTATAATCCCTGATGATTTTCCGCACAGCCCCTGACGTAACAGAAAAAGTTTCTTTCGTCAGCCCGTTGGCCTCCATCTCTTTCGGCAGCAAATGCAGCTTTGCGATATTCAGCTTTTCCTCTTCCGTATAACTGGAAAGTTCGATTACCTCAAGCCGGTCCAGAAGCGCAGGGGGAATTGTATCCACCGTATTAGCCGTAACGATCCAGAAGACGGAAGACATATTAAAGGGATATTCGATAAAATGGTCGCTGAATGCGTGATTTTGTTCCGGATCCAGCGCTTCCAGCAAGGCGGATGCCGGGTCTCCCCGGAAATCGCTGGCCATCTTGTCAACCTCATCCAGAAGGAACAGGGGATTCAGGCACCCCGCCTTCTGCATGCCGTGGATCAACCGTCCCGGCATAGCCCCGATATAAGTGCGGCGATGTCCGCGAATCTCAGCTTCATCCCTTACCCCGCCCAGCGAAACACGGGTAAATTTACGGTTTACTGCTTCGGCAATGGAAATCGCCATGGAAGTCTTACCCACACCGGGCGGCCCCACAAAACACAGGATTGGCGCTTTATCGGTCTTTGCCAGCTTCTGTACCGCAAGGTGCTCCAGTATTCTCTCTTTGACCTTTTTCAAGCCATAATGATGCTTGTCAAGAATTTTGGCTGCCTTACCAATATCAAAGCCGTTCTTGTCATACTTTCCCCATGGCAGATCCAGCACAGTATCCAGATAGTTTCTGATAACTGCGCTTTCAGCCATCATGGGCGGCATTTTAACCAGCCGGTCTACTTCTTTGCCAAGCCCCTCCGACACCTCTTCGGGAAGGGGAAGGGATTTTATCTTTTCCCTGTATTCCTGGGCCTCGGCATGAACATCTTCTTCATCGCCCAGTTCCTTGCTTATCACCTTTATCTGTTCCCGCAGATAATACTCTTTCTGGTTCTTTTCAATACTCTGATGAACTTTCTGGGCGATACTCTTTTCCAGCTCGGAAATCGTCATTTCCTTATGAAGGATTTCAAAGAGTTTTTCCAGACGTGATTTTACAGCAACAGTTTCCAGGAACTGCTGCTTAACTTCGAAGGGAACATCCAGATAGCCTGCAATGGTATCCGCCACAGCACCGGCATTGGGATTATCTTTAAAAGAAAGCAGGATTTCCGGGCTGATTTTTTTGCCAAAAAGCACCCACTTTTCAAATTCGGAAATCACCATTCGGCGAAGGGCCTCCAGTTCGATCCCCTCTTCCGGTAAAGCGAGAGGGGACAGTTCCCTGAAAGCCGCCTGCCAGCAGCCGTCAGCATCTTCTGTTACCAGGTCTGTCCCTGCCCGGAAAAGACCTTCCACAAGTATCCTGACAGCGCCTCCCGGCAGCTTCAGCATCTGCTTGATCTCTGCAACGACACCAACTTTAAACAACTGGGAGGGCTCCGGGTCCTCAAATTCCGATTTTATCTGCGAAACGATCAATATTTTTTTCCCGCGACGCATTGCAGCATTTACGGCATTCAGGGATCTTGCCCTTGCAATATCCAGGTTCATGACCATACCGGGAAAAATAACGGTCCCCCGTAATGGCATCAATGGCAGTACTTGAGAAAATGTATTCAACTTATATCCTCCGTTATTCAGTATGTCCGGGACATTCACCCTGGACATTCACTACCTTTGGTTCATCATTGGCAGAAGCGCAGGCCGCGCATATTCAGGATTATTTTTCAGATTCCTGTTGCCTGCTATATTTTATCATATTGTAACCGTATAAAAAAGGGAAAAGGTTGTGAACCTTTTCCCCCACAGACTGTAAACCTTTATTATCCCGGTCTCTTCCTTGCACAAAAGCAGGAGTATTATTCCTGAATCTTTTGCAAGCTTCCCGAAGACAGCTGTCATGCTACGATCAGCTTCGGCTCCAGATGATTCCGTACCGTATCCTCAGTTACGATGCATTTCACAATGTCGGAACGGGAAGGCACTTCATACATCACATCCCGCATGATACCTTCAATGATAGCCCGCAGTCCCCGGGCTCCTGTCTCCCGGCGCAGGGCTTCTTCCGCAATAGCGGTCAGCGCTCCGTCTTCGAACTCAAGCTCTACATTGTCCATGCTGAGGAAATGCTGGTATTGTTTGATCAGCGCGTTCTTAGGTTCTTTCAGAATGCGCACCAGCGCCGCCTTATCCAGCGAATCCAGGGTAACCATAACCGGCAGACGTCCCGCGAATTCGGGAATCAGGCCAAACTTCATCAGATCCTCCGGCATAACATCCTTTAACAGAGAATCTTCCGCTTTCAGTTCCGTTTTTTTCTTTATATCGGCACCAAAGCCCATGGCCTTTGTGTCCGTACGTTCTTTAATAATGCTGTCCAAACCGGCAAAAGCGCCGCCGCAGATGAACAGGATATTGGTAGTGTCGATCTGCAAAAATTCCTGATGAGGATGTTTGCGTCCCCCCTGAGGAGGAACATTGGCCGTAGTTCCTTCCAGAATCTTCAGCAATGCCTGCTGCACCCCTTCCCCGGAAACATCTCTGGTAATAGAAACGTTTTCGGATTTCCGGGCGATCTTGTCAATTTCATCAATATAGATAATACCCCGCTGGGCTTTTTCAATATCATAATCCGCGTTCTGGATCAGGCGGAGCAGGATGTTCTCCACGTCTTCACCTACATAGCCGGCTTCCGTCAGAGTGGTTGCGTCCGCAATGGCAAAGGGAACCTGCAGGATCTTGGCCAGGGTCTGGGCCAGCAGCGTTTTCCCGCTGCCTGTGGGACCCAGCATCAGGATGTTGGATTTCTGCAGTTCAATATCACGGTCTTCAGGACGGCCTGTTTCGTAATTGATCCGTTTATAATGATTATAAACGGCCACTGCCAGGGTTTTCTTAGGCTCTTCCTGCCCAATTACATACTGGTCCAGAATTTCCTTTATCTCTTTTGGCGTGGGAAGGGTCTGGAGTGTTTTTGTATTTGACGGATCGTTCTCGTTTTCAAACTCTTCCTTCAGCACTTCCGTACACAATTCGATGCATTCATCACAAATGTACCCGTTGCGTCCGGCAAGCATGCGCTTTACCTGGTCCCCTCTTTTTCCGCAAAAAGAGCAAATCACATTGCTTTTCTTATTATCATCGGAAAAATTCATTTAAATCTCCTTATCTGTATTTCTTTTATGCTTCCGGCGCACGGTTCACGACCTGGTCGATGATACCGTACTTCTGGGCTTCTTCCGCAGTCAGGAAATTATCCCGATCTGTATCCGCGGCTACCGTTTCCTTATCTTTTCCCGTATGCTTAACGATTACATCGTACATTTCTTCCCGGATCCGCAGGATATTTTTAGCATGGATCGCGATATCGGAGGCCTGGCCTTCATACCCGCCCAGGGGCTGGTGGATCATAACTTCTGAATGGGGCAGCGCATAGCGTTTCCCTTTCTTGCCTGCCATCAGCAGGATCGAAGCCATGCTGGCGGCCAGTCCCACACAGATTGTGGAGACATCCGGCTTAATGTACTGCATGGTGTCATAAATAGCCATCCCGGCAGTCACGCTGCCTCCGGGACTGTTTATGTACAAATGGATATCCTTGTCCGGATTTTCCGATTCCAGGAACAGCATCTGGGCAATTACCACATTCGCCACAGAATCATCAATGGGACCGGACAGGAAAATGATCCTGTCTTTTAACAAACGGGAATAAATATCATAAGACCGCTCTCCTCGGTTATTCTGTTCTACTACAATTGGAACATAGTTCATAGGGTTCACTCCTTTCAACCGCGTCATCCAGTCCTGCCTGTTGTTGCAACAATCGCAACCGGAACAGCATAGAGGATGACGTATTGTAACTTATGGCAAAAGGGCTGCCTGCACATACGCACAGACAGCTCTCTATGTTTCAACAGCTTTGCTTTTTATTTCGCGTTGTCCAGGATTACATGGGCAGCCTTATGGCGCAGGATGTTGGCCAGGAGCAGTCCCATATTGTTGTTTTTGCGGATGATCGTCTTCACGTCTTCCACACGGGCACCGTTCTGATCTGCAATAGTCTGCAGCTGTGCGTCCACATCTTCCATGCTGACTTTGATATCCTCAGCCTTGGCAATGGCATCCAGTACCAGGTCGGTGCGTACGTTTTTCTCTGCGCCTTCCCGCTGTGCCTCACGGAGTTTTGCCATATCCATGCCGGTGTATTCCATGTACTGGTCCAGGGTCATTTTGCGGCTTTCCAGATTCAGTTTGATCTCTTCCACCATCTGGGTGATACGGTCTTCGATCATTACAGCCGGAATATCCATTTTCGCATTGTTTACCGCAGTGTCGATGAGAGCGTTTTCATATTCGGTTTTGGCATCCCGTTCCGCTGCTTCCTGCATGCGTTTTTTGTAGTCTTCCTTCGCTTCCGCAACGGTTTTGTAACGGGTGTATTTTGCAATATATTCATCGTTCAGTTCCGGCAGTTCCTTATGTTTAACAGCCTGGATATGAACTTTGAAAATGGCCTGCTTGCCGGCCAGTTCCGGAACGAAATAGCTTTCCGGGAACGTTACGTCAACATCGGTATCGTCATCCTTTTTCAGACCGATCAGCTGGTCTTCGAAACCGGGAATGAAAGAACCGGATCCTACTTCCAGAGGATAACCCTTGCCTTCGCCGCCGCTGAAGGCTTCCCCGTCAACGGTGCCGGCAAAGTCGATGATGGCGAAATCGCCTTTTTCAATGATGGTGTCATCATCGGTATCAACCATCTTGGCGCCGCGGTTGCGCAGGTCTTCCAACGCTTTATCCACTTCTTCGTCGGTAACCTTAGCTTCTTTTTTCTCTACATGGATGCCCTTGTATTCACCCAGTTCCGGTTCCGGCTTCAGGGTAACCTTTACGTCTACTGCAAAATCTTTTCCTTCCGCGAAGTTTTCAAAGGCTTTTGCTTCTTCCTGTACTTCCGGATCGGATACCGGCATCAGCTTTTCTGCTTCCAGCGCTTCCTGATAAGCCCGGTTTACACAGATATTGAAAGCTTCTTCCTTTACTGCACCCTTTCCGTAATGCATTTCAATAATATTACGGGGGGCTTTACCCGGGCGGAAGCCGGGGATACGCACCTGGTTTGCAATCCGTGCCACAGCCTGTTTAAAGCTCTTATCTACCTCTTTGGCAGCCACCATGATTTTCAGTGCCGCTTCATTTCCTTCTCTTGTAACAGTAACGCTCATTACTAAATCCTCCCTTTGTATATAGTACTGTTTATAATAATCCTAATAAAAGCAGGCAGAAACATACCGCCCATTTTCACAATGCTACAATATAATATCACAATGAGTTATTTTTGACAAGCAAGCAAGCTGAAAATCAGAAACCAAAAAGAAAAATTTCTGTGAAACAATTTTTAGAAATATCCCTGACAGCTTCATCAGTGCATAAAAATATTAAGGAGTATTATCTATGATGAAATAAAATAAAAAATCCCGGTCTTCTGACCGGGATGAATCTGCATGGAGCGGAAAACGAGACTCGAACTCGCGACCCCAACCTTGGCAAGGTTGTGCTCTACCAACTGAGCTATTTCCGCATCGGTAACAACATGGTTGATTATAAAGTATCCGTTTAATTTTGTCAAGTAACTTTTTATCAGAAAATTCCCAGCACCATCTGGCAGATATTTTTTGCATGGTCGCTGGTACGCTTCATATTGATGAGCAGTTCAAGGAACACCAGGCCGGAATCCGGATGACAGGCCCCTTCATTCAGCCGTCGGATATGGTTTTTCCGCATTTCCTTCTGAGCCGCCTTTACCTTACGGCATTCTGCCCAGGCCTGTTCCGCCAGTTTTCCTTCATTATTCTCAAAGCTCTGCAGGCTGACCTCCAGCGCCGTTTCTGTAAGCTTCCCTATCTGGGCAATCTCCTGATGCGCTTCCGGAGAAAATTCAATTTTTTCCTCAAAAATTTTCCGGCTGCGTTTGACCAGCGTCTGAGCATGGTCGCCTACGCGTTCCAAGTCGATACAGGCATGCATCAGCGCCATATGCTTAGCAGAAAGGGAACTGCCCAGTCCTTTTTCAGAAATATGGGTCAGGTAACGGGTAATCTCTTCATTCAGCTTATCTACCACCGGTTCATGCTCCAGCACATATTTCACTTTATTCTCATCATACGCCACAAGGGATTCTACAGCCACATGGAAATTTTGCTTCGCTACTTCTCCCATCCGGATCACTTCCTTCTCCGCCAGCATTATGGCGATGGAAGGGTTTTCCAGCATGGCATCGTTCAGATACATGGGTTTGACAGAAATTTTATCCCCTTTATCCGGCAATAGTTTTTGAATCAGGATGGTAAAGGGCGTGATCAGGGGCAGGAAGATCATGGTATTCAGCACATTGAACGCACTGTGGGAGTTGGCGATCTGGCGGGCGATATCCCCGGCCGGCGAAATAGCCAGCACCACCTTGATAAACAGCGGCATGAATATAATGAATATCACACATCCCACGGAATTGAACATAACGTGTGACAGGGCCACCTGTTTGGCCGACGTGTTGCTGCGGGAAGCCGCTACAATGGCAGTAAGGCAGGTACCGATATTATCGCCCAGCAAAACCGGAATGGCCCCTTCCAAAGGAAGAAGTCCGTGCCCTGCCATAACCATCAGGATACCAACCGTAGCCGCGCTAGACTGGATAATGATCGTCAGGATGATACCCACAAATACGCCCAGCACAGGATTATCCGCGAACCGGGAAATAAAATCTACAAACACCGGACTGCTGCGAAGAGGAGAAGCTGCTTGTCCCAGCACCTTCATGCCCAGCATCAGAAGACCGAAGCCCAGAATGATCTGCCCGATAAACTGACCATTCTTACGTTTGGCAAAAATCCGGACCAGTACACCCACAAAAATCATGACCGTAAAATAATCGGTCAGGTTGAAAGCGATCAGCTGGGCCGTAAGGGTAGTACCGATATTGGCGCCCATGACTACACTGAAAGCCTGTTTTAACGTCATGACTCCCGCGTTTACGAAGCCCACGGACATAACAGTTGTAGCCGTTGAAGACTGGAGGGTAGCCGTTACCAGAGCGCCTACCAGCACCCCTATCACCGGCACGCCGGTCAGGGATTCCAGCACCTTCCGAAGCCGTTCACCAGCCGCCTGCTGCAGGCCTCCGCCCAGCAGCTCCATACCATATAAGAAAAGACCTACGCCACCTAAAAATGCAAAAAGATTTAGTATCATAATCCCATCACTGTCTACTGAATTTTAAAGTTTGATCGGCTGCACACATTTCGTCAAAAAATCAGCCGGAGGACCGGTCCGGCTGATTCTTATTCAGGAAACACCGTCTACCGTGTTCCCTTGTTTTTCCTTATTCTTTTCCCGCCATTTTTTTGTAATTTGCCAGGCGTTCCATAGCATCCGCTTCCGTCTTCTTATACAGTTCTTCCGCCAGCTGAGGACGTACTTTCTGCAGGGACGCGAAACGCACTTCGCCTAACAGGTAATCCCGGAAGCTTTCCGTAGGCTCTTTGGAATCCAGGGTAAACGGATTCTTGCCCTGGGCCTTCAGTTCCGGATTGTAACGGTAGGTTGCCCAGTAACCGCAGGCAACGGCCCGTTTTTCTTCCAGCTGGCTGCAGCCCATGCCGGCTTTCAGGCCGTGGTTGATGCAGGGGCAGTAAGCGATGATCAGGGACGGTCCGTCATAGGCTTCCGCTTCCGTCAGGGCCTTAACCAGCTGGTTCTTGTCAGAACCCATGGAAACCTGAGCGACATAAACGTAACCATAGCTGATGGCCATCATGCCCAGATCTTTTTTCTTGGTGCGTTTGCCACTGGCCGCAAACTGTGCAATTGCAGCAGTAGGAGTCGCTTTGGAAGACTGGCCGCCGGTGTTGGAGTAAACTTCCGTATCCAGAACCAGAACATTAACGTTTTTACCGCTGGCCAGTACATGGTCCAGTCCGCCGTAACCGATATCATAGGACCAGCCGTCGCCGCCGAAGATCCAGTGACTGCGTTTGATGAAGTACTGTTTCAGATCCAGGATGCCCTGCAGCGCTGCATCGGCTCCGGCTTCTTTCGCCAGCAGTTCAGTCAGTTTATCAGCCCGTTCACGGGTACCTTCGCTGACATTTTTGTTTTCTTTCCATTCTTTCATGGCCGCCTGCAGTTCTGCAGAGCCTTTGCCTTCCGCCAGGGCGGCGTCAATCAGTTCTTCTACGCGATCCCGGGACTGTTCCACGCCCAGGAACATGCCCAGCCCGTATTCCGCATTGTCTTCAAACAGGGAATTGGCCCAGGAGGGACCATGTCCTTTTTTGTTTACCGTATACGGCATGGACGGGGAAGAAGCGCCCCAGATGGAAGAGCAGCCCGTAGCGTTGGCAACCATCATGCGATCGCCGAACAGCTGGGTCACCAGTTTTACATACGGTGTTTCGCCACAGCCGGAGCAGGCGCCGGAGAACTCCAGCAACGGCTGTTCAAACTGGGAACCTTTCACCGTACTCTTCTTCATGGGATTGGGTTTTTCTGTAACTTCATTTACTGCATAATCCCAGGCAGCTGCCTTATCCAGCTGGGTATCCAGCGGTTTCATGGTCAGCGCTTTCTTGGGAGCCGGGCAGATCTGGGCGCAGTTGCCGCAGCCCTGGCAGTCATAAGGCGAAATCACCATGGCAAACTTGCTGCCATCTTTGGCGCCCATGGCCGGTTTGGAAGGATAACCGATCTTTTCCGCTTCCGCGTCGTTCAGCAGAACCGGACGGATGGCTGCATGGGGGCACACAAAGGAGCACTGGTTGCACTGGATGCAGTTTGCCACGTCCCATTCGGGAACATTAATAGCAATGCCGCGTTTTTCAAAAGCAGAAGTGCCAACCGGGAAGGTACCGTCTGCATGGCGTGCCATAACGCTGACAGGCAGTTTGTCCCCTTCCTGCCGGTTTACCGGAACCAGGATCTCATCTACGAACGCATTGCCGGTCTTCTTGGTTTCCACCTTATCTTTGGCGTCAGCCCAGGCTGCCGGCACATCGATCTTCACAATGGCTTCGATGCCTTTGTCGATAGCCGCGTTGTTCATATCTACAACGTTCTGGCCCTTCTTGCCGTAAGATTCTTCTACCGCGTCTTTCAGATACTTCACTGCATCTGCCAGAGGAATAATATCTGCCAGCTTAAAGAACGCGGACTGCATGATCATGTTGATGCGGCCGCCTAATCCGATGGACTGGGCAATCTTCACAGCATCAATGGTATAGAAGTTAACATGCTTTTTCGCAATGTACTGTTTGATAGCAGCCGGCAGTTTCTCATCCAATTCTTCCGGGGTCCAGCTGCAGTTCAGCAGGAAGTTGCCCCCTTCTTTCAGGCCGGCCATGATATCGTATTTGTAAACGTAAGACTGATTGTGAACCGCCACGTAATCCGCATCGGTGATCAGATAGGGTTCCATGATGGGTTCCTTACCGAAACGCAGATGGGATACGGTAATACCGCCGGACTTTTTGGAGTCGTAGGCAAAATAGCCCTGGGCATACATGTCCGTATGGTCGCCGATAATTTTGATAGCGCTCTTATTAGCGCCAACAGTGCCGTCGGAACCCAGGCCCCAGAACTTGCAGCCCTTGGTTCCCTTGGGAGTGGCATTGATAACTTTTGTCTTCGGCAGGGAGGTATGGTTCACATCATCTTCAATACCTACGGTGAAACCGTTCTTCGGTTTATCCTGCCGCAGGTTTTCGATAACGGAATACATGTCGGAAGGAGTAAACTCCTTGGAACCCAGACCGAAGCGCCCGCCTACGATAACCGGATGCATGTCGCTCTGGTAGAAAGCGTTGCAGACGTCCAGATATAAAGGTTCGCCCAGGCTGCCCGGCTCTTTGGTGCGGTCCAGCACTGCTACCCGTTTGACAGTTTTCGGAACCGCTGCCAGGAAATGTTTTACGGAGAAAGGACGGTACAGGTGAACAGCCAGAACGCCTACCTTTGTACCTTCCGCAGCATTCACCAGTTCTGTCGTCTTAACCGCAGTTTCCTGACCGGAACCCATGACTACTACCAGATCTTCCGCATCTTTCGGGCCATAGTAATTGAACAGGTGGTATTCACGGCCGGTGATCTTGCTTACCTTTGCCATGTATTCTTCTACAATTTCAGGAACCGCTTCATAATATTTATTGACAGCTTCGCGGCTCTGGAAATAAGTATCGGGATTCTGTGCAGTACCCCGCATAACCGGTTTGTCAGGATTCAGGCCTCTCTGGCGGAATTCCTTTACCGCTTCCCAGTCCAGCATATCTGCATAGTCTTTATAATCAAACACTTCAATTTTCTGGATTTCATGGGAAGTACGGAACCCGTCAAAGAAGTTCAGGAAAGGAACCCGGCTCTTTACGGCAGCCAGATGGGCCACACCCGTCAGGTCCATAACTTCCTGCACACTGCCTTCCGCCAGCATGGCAAAGCCGGTCTGACGGCAGGCCATGACGTCCTGATGATCGCCGAAGATACTCAGGGTGCTGGTAGCCAGCGCACGGGCAGATACGTTGAATACCGCCGGCAGCAGCTCGCCGGAAATTTTATACATGTTAGGAATCATCAGCAACAGGCCCTGGGATGCCGTATAGGTTGCCGTCATGGCGCCTGCCTGCAGGGATCCGTGTACTGCCCCTGCCGCTCCGGCTTCCGACTGCATTTCCAACAGTTTCACAGTCTGTCCGAACAGATTCTTTTTCCCTGCGGAAGCCCATTCATCTACATGTTCCGCCATGGGTGAAGACGGAGTAATCGGATAAATGCATGCTGCGTCGATAAATGCATACGATGCATAAGCGGCGGCCTCGTTGCCGTCCATGGTTTTCATGATAGTCATAGATCGATTCCCCTTTTCATTAGATTGAAAAATTTCTTTTCTGCTCTTTTTCTGATGCTTGACGTTGAAGAAGTAACAATTCGAAGCGAAAGTACTTCCATAATATCATAATGAGCCATTATAATATTCACAATTATTATATCGTATGAGCGGGTCTTCTGCAATGTTTAATACTATTGTATACAGAATTTTTTGATAGAACGTTTTTAAGTGAACAACAATAAAACGAATTTCCCCGAGCCTGCCGCCTCAAAAACAGTTTCACGCTTTCCGTTTTTACACAATCCATATCCCTTCTGCCGGAAACGTGGTATAATATGTGTTGAAACTACGACTGCTCCGCCGAAGCGACGACTGTTCAGCCGGATGATTTTTAAGAGGTGACAAATATTATGAATGCAACGACACTGATGTTAATCAGCCTGATAAACGGAATCGTAAAAACAGAAGCCATTACGGAAGAAAAGAACCGGACCGTAACGGCAGTCTTCCCCAATCCTTCCGGCGGAAGCCCGCTGCAACTGATCGACGTGCCCGGAGAAGATTTTAAGGTGATCCTCCATAAGACCCCCCGCTATTACCCCCGGGAACCCCTTTCCCTGCAACGGATACAAAAGGATATTGCCAGCTACGCCGCAGGAAACACAGCGGTGCTGGATTTCACTTACATCGATGGGACGGAAAGTAAAATCGACCGGATCACCAAAACTGCGGAAGCGGAAAACCTTACAATGTCTACCCTCATCGATTTGTCGATCCGTATCCGGCTGATGACCAGTGATGAACTGGAAGATTTGCTGGCCGGCGGCGGCACGGTAAACGTGCGTTTCTGGAATCATGCAAAAGATTTCCGCTACCGCAGGGTGGGCGACGATCTGGTAAAATGTTAACCCCCGGCAACAACGGGAAAAAAATTAAGCGAAGCAACTGAAAAAAATACGCGCCTTCACCGCAGGAAAAACTCCTGTAACGAAGACGCGTTTTTCTTTTTATTATTTTTTCATCCAGCCCAGTTTATCCGCAAGGTAAGCCCCCGTTCCTGCCGCCGCCGCATTAAGGGACGAACGCATGCCATCCAGCAGCCATTCGAACAGCAGTAACGGAACTGCAGCCCGCAGGGGCAGTCCCAGCAGGAAAAGAAGGACCAGTACGCAATACAGGCCGCTTCCCCGGTATCGGGTTCCGGCCAGTGAAAGTAATAGAATCCAGGCAAAGATGAGTATTGCGGAAATCAGGGAAACCGGCATACCTACATAACGCACCGCCAGCATACAGGCAATTCCCAAATATAGCGTCGTGCCCGTTTTGCCTGCCAGTTTTCCGCAGCTCCAGGCAGCAGACCCCGTCTCTTCTGTAACTCCCATGCGTTTCAGACTGCGCAGGGCGTCCCCTTCTTTGGAACCGGAAGAACAGACCGAAAAGGTCTGAAACAGAACCGGTTTAAAGTTGCGCAGAAAATGGGCCGGGCAGTCTTTTCCGCAATGGCGCAGCTGATATCCGTAAACCAAAGCCCCGTAGGCAACACAGCAAAAGGAAGTAACCACCGCCAGCTTCACCCCGGGCCACAAAACCGTCAACCCACGGAGCGCAATCAAAGGACAAAGCAGGCAAAAGAGAGCAACCGGCAAAAACTGCAACAGCAGGGTTCCGGCAAAAGCGAATACATCCGCCAGGGAACGGAACAGCCTGCGGGCCTCTTCCCCCTCCGGGCCGATTTTCGCTGCGGCAGCGCCAATGGGTAACGAAAGCATAAGCATCCATGGCAGGAGGGTTCTAAACCAGCGCAGCCCAAAATCAGTGAAACCGGCAAAAGCGGCAGGGATCTGGGAAGATCCGGTAATAGTTCCCGCTGCCATGCCAAGAACTGCGGCGCCAACCACTGCAATGCCATGAAAAAGCCATAACCTTGCCGGAGATGAATTATCGAACCAAATATGCAACCGTAGCATAACGCCGGAAATAAGATTCAGTAAAACAAGGGGCACCGCCAGCAGGAACAACAGCTTCAGGTATGCCATTCCTACTGCATAAAGCATCAGGTTCAACCCGCGGCCGCCACCCGCAACGCCAAGGATGAGACCTGCAAGTACGCTGACAATCAAAGAAGCGATCATCAATACCGTGTTATTCAATTTTATGTTGACCGGTATTCCGCGAATCTGCATTATTAGTCCTTCCAGTTAAACGACATACTGTATTAAAAAAATATTAATTAACCTGCCTGCACGATTGCCGGCGTTCCGCTAAACAGTATCAGCGCAACCTGATAAAAAAGCCGGTTCCTTACGGTTCCGGCTTTGTAAAGGAACCGCAGAATCAATTGCAGCCAGCGTTTCCTTTTTCATTTTTATGGTGCGGGCGACAGGACTTGAACCTGCATGGTAAAACCGCCAGATCCTAAGTCTGGTGCGTCTGCCAATTCCGCCACGCCCGCAAAAGGATGTTATTTAATTATACGCCAAGGCAGAAGAGAATTCAAGATGCACTACTTGCTTTCTTTCATTCGCAGAAAAAAGTAGCGCAATGGAAAATTCTGTACCAGTCAAGAAAAGTAGACTTAAAACAAAAAACTCCTGCCCTTCCGGACAGGAGCTAAGTTCTGGTGATCCATCCGCGACTCGAACGCGGGACACCCTGATTAAAAGTCAGGTGCTCTGCCAACTGAGCTAATGGACCGTTTGATCTGCGCACTGCGCATTCTGTAAAATTTGGCTGGGGTGGCAGGGCTCGAACCTACGCATACAGGAGTCAAAGTCCTGTGCCTTACCGACTTGGCTACACCCCAACGTTTAAATAAAAATTGGGGTGGGTAACAGGATTTGAACCTGCGCGTAACGGAGCCACAATCCGCCGTGTTAACCGCTTCACCATACCCACCATGTCATAAGCATAGTTTAATGACGGTAGTTATTATAACACAGGGTCAAAGGACTGTCAACCGGAAATCCCTTTGAAATATTTTTCTGTCCAGGCCCGGGCTGTAGGCGTCATGGCCAGACCACCTTCTGCGGTTTCCCGCAGCCCCCGGGGCAAAGACCGTCCCACTTTGTCCATGGCGTCGATGGCTTCGTCCGCCGGGATAAAGCTGCCTATGCCTGCCAGCGCCAGTTCCGCGGCCAGAAAGCACTGGACCACACTGCCCGCGTTCCGCTTGATGCAGGGCACCTCTACCAGTCCCGCCACCGGGTCGCACACCAGTCCCAACATATTTTTAAAAACGATAGATACCGCGTCGCCGATCTGTTTTCCGGTTCCGCCAAAAACATAGACCACTGCCCCGGCGGCCATGGCCGCGCCGCTTCCGCATTCCGCCTGGCATCCTCCGGTAGCGCCTGCGATGGATGCCCGGTTGGCGATTACTTCACCGATAACACCTGCCACTACAAGACCTTCAACCAATTTTTCCCGGGAAACCTGGCATTTTTCTTTCAACGCAAGAAGGACTCCCGGCAGAATACCGCTGGCTCCCGCAGTAGGAGCCGCTACGATACGGCCCATGGCCGCGTTGGCTTCCGCTGCCGCCAGGGCGTACATTACCGCCGTTCCCACCACCGGACCCAGCAGTCCCGGCTGTGTTTTTATTTGTTGCGCTTCAATATATTCTTTCATTTTTTTTGCCGAGCCTCCCGTAAGTCCGCTGTTTGACTTGACACCGGTCATTCCGAAAGCCACGGATTCCTCCATTACCCGGAACATTCCTCCCATACGTTCCAGAACTGACTGTTTATCTGTTTCCAGTTGCGCGGCGCTTCGTTCCAGCAAAAAGTCTATCAGTGTCAGACCTTTATCTTCTGCCTCGCATACCATTTGCGCCCATGATAATTTATCCTTTTTCATTCTATTTCTTTGCTCCTTGCAGTTTCGTTCCTTTTATAAAGAAAAAATTTTTACCGCTGTTCATCAGTATGGTTCATCTTTTTATGTAAAAGCCTCGCATTTACGATACTTTATCCACGAACCGCACCAACTTCACCGGCCCTAACTGTTCCAGATGGGCGATGATTGCAGGAGAAACCGCCTGGTCGCATTCAATGATCATGGACGCGGTTTCGCCTTTTCCTTCCCGGAATACCCGCATGGAAGCAATATTGATCTGCTTTGTAGCCAGAATAGTGCTCACCAGCGCAATCACCCCGGGCTCATCCCGATGGGGCACAAACAGCGCAGGCAATACCCCCGTCAGTTCTACCGGGAAACCGTCCACATTGGTCACCATGATCTGTCCGCCACCAATGGAAGCGCCAACGACTTCACATGTGTTCCCTTTTTCGTCCGTCAGCCGGAACAAAACCGAATTAGGGTGGGCCATGCTACCTAAATCTCCGGGGGTAAAAGAAAAATCCATCCCTTCTTCCGCTGCGATTCGTAATGCATCGGGGATCCTTGCATCGTCGGGCTGCCAGCCCATAAGGCCCGCAATCAGGGCCCTGTCGGTGCCGTGCCCTTTATAAGTGTGGGCAAAAGACCCATGGAGTAAAATTTCCGCTTTTGCAGGCCGCTGCCCCAATATTCCTCTAGCCAGCAGCCCTAAACGGCAGGCCCCCGCCGTATGTGAACTGCTGGGCCCTATCATCACCGGGCCGATAATATCAAAAATGTTCATTCTGTTTTCTCTCCCAACCACATCTATTTCATATTGTCCGATATTTTCGAAACAGAACGGGCTTCTTTCCCTTTTGTCCCGTCATGCGCTCCGATACCGGGCTTATATTGCAAAAAGCAAAGAAATATGATGTGCTACCCATCCCGGGGTAGTATTTTTTTTTATTTTAATATATAATAAATTAGTTATAGGATAAAAATACGCGGAAAGGAGGACCGGGCCAATGTACAAAATTCTGAAAAGCAATTATACCGGCGTTGATGAATTTGACATCGACGATATGGAAAAAGGCTGCTGGATCGACGTTGTCGCTCCCTCCGAGGAAGAACTAAACGAGATTGAAAAAGCCACCCAGATTTCCAGGGATTTTCTCACCGCGGCCCTTGACCGGGAAGAAAAAGCCCGTACAGAAATTGACGAAGAGCAGCTTCTTGTGGTCATCGACATTCCTTTTTTCCGCAGCAACAAAGATTATGATACCATGCCTTTGGGCATCATCGTAACAAAAGATGTTATCGTTACCGTCTGCCTGGAAAGCAACGCGGTCACTTCCAGCTTCAATGCCAGGACCTATAAAACCTTCAGCACCTTCAAAAAGACCCGCTTTCTTTTCCAGATCCTGTATAAATCAGCGACCTTATACCTGAAATACATCCGGAACATCATCCGCCGGACAGATGACTTGGAACAGCATCTGCGCCAGGCCATGGAAAACTCCAAACTGTTCAGCATGCTGGACTTGCAGAAATCCCTGACCTATTTTACCACATCCCTGCGCAGCAATTACATGGTAACGGAAAAACTGCTGCGGCTGCGGACCACGGCCCAGACCCAGCAGCTGATCAAGCTCTACGAAGAAGATGAAGACCTGTTAGACGATGTCATCGTTGAATACAAACAGGCCATCGAAATGGTTGAGATGTACAGCCACATTTTACAAAGCATGATGGAAGTGTTTGCTTCCATCATCAGCAACAACCTGAACCTTGTCATGCGGTTCCTGGCTTCGGTTACCATCATCCTGGCCATTCCCACCCTGGTTTCCGGACTGTGGGGCATGAACGTGCCAGTACCCTTCGCGGAATTTTCCAACGGGTTCTACATCGTACTAGGCATGGCCTGCACCGTCAGCCTGCTGGCCGGTTTCTGGCTGTGGAAGAAGCACATGTTCTGAAACCATCCGGAAACATACAGTCCAACTATACATGAATTCATTTTAAAAAAAGGCAGCGTTCTGCAAAACAGAACCTGCCTTTTTATCGTTTATCAAAGGATCCGATGAGCAAACCATCCTGACATTCCTGCCAGTCGCCCAATGCCATACAGAAGGCCTGCCGGTTATTTTACGATCAGCACCGGAATATTGGAGTACTGGGAAATCTTGGAGCTTACGCTGCCCAGGAAGAATTCCGCAATACCGGAAAGCCCCCGGCTTCCCAATACAATGGCGTCAGCCTGTTTCGCCTTCGCGATGGCAAGAATGCGCTCAGAGGGATGCCCTAATTCGATTTCGTAAGAAGCTTTTCCGGCAAACCCTGCTTCTTTTACTTTCTCTTCCGCAAGAGCCAGCACGTTTTTGCCCACTTCTTCCAGATCTGCATTGCTCTTGCTGATAATGTTGTGGTCCAGCGGAACGGCCAGCAGCGCAGCATTATTATAAGGTTGGATAACCGTCATGACTAACAGTTCCCCTTCAAATTTCCCTGCCAGTATAGCAGCCTGTTCCAAAGCGCGCCATGCGCTTTCGGAACCATCAACCGGAACTAAAATTTTTTTGAACATGATATAACCCTCCTTTGGATTTACAGAACCGCTGATTAATTCTTATTTTTCCTGATGTTTGCCCTGTCGCGCCTGTTCCCTTTTGGCCGCCCGACGTTCCCGGGCTTCCCGGATCCGGCGGGATTTGGAACTTTCCCTGCGCTGGAAATCCGTTTCCGGCTTCGCCTGGGGCTCAATATACGTGCCGTGATTACCGAAACGGTAATACAGGCAGTACCCGATGATCAGCGCAATGGGGATGAACCCCACCACATATCGCCATTTCCCCGCCGTAATGATCAGGAAATTATAGGCCATGACCGAAACAGGAATCAGAATGTAATTTAATATTTTGGCCGTCTGTGTCCCCCGTCCAAAATAGCGCGAAATAGCTACCCAGACAATGACGCCTACGGCAAAACTGACAAAAGACATCAACAGCAAAAACAGGAATACTTCGAAATTCAAAACACAAACCCCCGAACTATGTAAACTTGCAAAACAGCCAATTTCCCGATTCTTCCGGAACCGGAAAAACCGCTACACGTCAAACTTTTTCTTTTCGTCCCCTAAAGGCTTATCCTTATCCGGATCATTCTTAAAGATATCGATGTTATCCTTCGCATACTTTACAGCGTCATCGTATACCTTTTTGAAAGCGCTCAGATCTTTCGGTTTTCCGGCCTTGATCCATTCCATTACAACGCGGCCCAGGCCGTAAGTCATGCCCACTGCCAGGGGAATCTGCAGCGGAGCAAAGGGAATCAGGGTAGCCAGCTTGCCGCCCGCGAACACCGTACCCATGGAACCCAGGAGGCTCACCGCTGCTTTTTCCGTTATTTTTTCTTCATAAACGGAACCGATCTTCATAATCATATAAATATCATTGGCTACCGTAGAAAGAGTTCCCAGTCCGGGCACCACCACGATGACGCCGGCCCGGGCAGCTGCCCATTTGCACAGGGACAACGCTTCTTCTTCCCTGTCCTTGTCATCAATCACGGTAATTTTTTCTTCTTCCATAAATATCCCCTCCATTCCGTCAGCCATGTGCAGCCGAAAAATCCAGCCCCTTCGGCAGTAATTGCCTTTTCATTATATACCATAGCCGTATGCTTGGCAAGGAATCAACAGTCCGGTTCATCCATCAAAGGCAGCGGATCCCTGTCCAGCTTGCTTCCGTTTTCTTCCACGTATTTGGTATGAAGCGCCACAATCGGTACAATGATGGCCATAAAATGTTTTTCCCCGTTCTGTTCCAGAAACGGATACAGTAAAGAAAGTTTTTCCTTCGTATCGATCAGTTCAATGATAAGGGGAAGGTTATAACTTCCGCTGAAAAAAACCGGCATGGCACGACCGTCATTCCCCCGTGTCTGCCTTCCGAATCCGGCGTCAGCCCGAACCATGGTGCCGCCCCCCAGTCCCAGGCGTCTTGCCTCTTTAAACACAGCCTTGTAAAAAGGTTCGTCACCGCATGTCACATCTTCTGCTGTAAAAATTTTCAATTCGTAGAGTTTGACAAATTTCATGATACATCCCCTCTTTCGGAATTTTGAAAACACGCATAGCAGGAATTACCGGCCCATTTCATTTCAAAGTTTCTAAAAACGGCATTTCCTGCATGGCTTTTGTATCATCTAAATTATAACATGTTACTGCATTGCTTGTAAGTATTTATTTGCATAATAGGGGGCAATAGAGTAAAATTAATTGAAAGAGACGCAGAATATTTTTCTGCACCTGTAAATTCATTCAATCGGCTGCCGACGATGGACGCAGCGACTGCCATACTATTCCCATACACACAGGCAATGTCGCGCAACTGTTTTTAATTGCAACAGATTATGGTGTCAACGGCAGACTGCTCATGGAACGGAGACCTTTATGCTATATCTTGCCTGGGATATTGACGGAACTTTATTATTGACCAACCGCGCCGGATACGACGCGCTGCAGGAAGCCATCAGCGATTATTTTTTCACAAAAGAGCCTTACGTATTTAAGCATACGCTGGCAGGCTGCACAGACTCTTCCATCATCAAGGAGATCGTTACGGATATAAAAGGCAGCTGTACCAGCGGCTGGGCAGCGGGCCTGCTTTTAAAATACGAAATGTATCTGAAGCAGAATCTGAAACTGCATAAAGGACATCTGATGCCCAATGTGGAAAAGACACTGCAATATATACAGGAAAACAATCCTGATATCACCAACCTGCTTCTGACAGGCAACACAACCATAGGTGCCCGGGACAAGGTAACGGAATACGGCATCGCCCGCTATTTTGATTTCCGCCACGGCGGATATGGAGATCTGGCGGAGGAACGGGATGAAGTTGCCCGGATCTTATACACCCGCCTTCTGATAGACGGACTGATACAGCAGGATGAAACAGACAAAATCATAGTCATCGGCGATACCCCAAGTGATGCAAAATGCGCGGCTGCCATCGGAGCCCGCTGCATTATCGTTCTGGCAGGAAGCGAATACAAGCCGGAAGACTTTTCCGACTGTCCGCCCTGGAAAATATGGGAGCAGCTGCCGGAAGACCCGGCAGAGTTCATCCGGGAATTAACAGAAGCTAAATAAGTATTTATATGCCTAAAATTATGCGGCAAGGAAAAGGCGTGAGCAAACCGTCGGAGGCGATTGCGTTATTCCATGAGATGAAATTCGCCGTCGTGGCGAGACTGTTTGAGGGGCGAAGCCCCGAGTTTCGAAGCCACAGGCGAATGAGTCCATGGAATAGCAATCGTAATATTGAAAGGAATCGCATGATCATTAAAACTTTTTCTTTAATCGTTTTTTTATCTTTACTGATCGCTCCGGTGTCCATCCCGGCAGCCTGCGCATATAATGCCGGCGATGTTGCTGCGGTTACCGGCGGCAATAGCTGCCCCGGCGCCGACTTAAGCGGCGCGGATCTGATTGGTGCAGACCTGACGGGGCTGGACCTGACCGGAGCCAATCTGCAGGGCGCCAACCTGACCGGGGCCAGGCTGGAACGGGCAATACTTAATAAGGCTGATCTGCAAAATACAAAACTGAAACGGGCCGTGTTTTCTGAAGCACAGTTAGCTGACGCCTGCCTGCGCAATGTGGAGGCCCCCCATGCTTACTTTGGGCACGCAGTAATGACCAATGCCGATCTGTCTAACGGCAATTTCTTCCGTTCCGACTTCCGGGCGGCCAACTTATCTGATTCAACCGCTTATGCCGCCAATTTCCAGGAAGCGACATTTGATAAAGCCGATTTAAGCAAAGGGGATTTTTCCTTTGCCAATTTTTCCTATTCCTGGCTTTTCCAGGCAGACCTGTCCGACAGCCTTTTTGCGGGCGCCAACCTGTACGAAATAAACGGTACCGGTCTCAAGGCCCGGCGCACAAACTTTACCAGCGCAAAGCTGGGCAACGCGCGTCTGGCAGAAAGCGATTTCTCGGATGCCGTCTTTGAGAAAGCTATGCTGAACAATGCGAATCTTAAAGGCTCTACACTGAACAATACAATCTGGGGAACCGCCTTTAAAGAAAAAGCGATGTTTTAGGTTTTTTTGATTAACATTTCTGCTCCCACCACTTATTTTGGCAATCGAAATAAGAATCCGGTACACATCAGTAGTATTCATTAAATTCCGACCATTAAAAGCAATCAACCCGTATTTAATTATCGTTTCTTTACAATAACAACTGAAACCGGCCGAAAGCATTTCTCTCTTCTTTCCCTTTTACATGTTGTTGTGGTATAATGTGGCAAGCCAATAAAACAAGGCTGCCTCTTTCAGGCAGCTATTTTATTTATCTTTCAGGAGGTATAACAATTGAGAATCAATAAGCAAAGAGTATTAGACGAATTTTTTGAACTGATCCAAATTCCCTGCCCCTCCCTGCAGGAACGGGAGGTAGCAGACCTGTTAAAAAAGAAACTGGAAGAATTAGGCGGCAAAGTTACGGAAGATAAAAAATCGGCCAAAGCATTAAACGGTACTGCCGGCAACCTGGTTGCTGATTTCAAAGGTAATGTAGAAAACGCTCCCACCATTTTGTTATCCGCCCACATGGACTGCGTGAATCCCTGTGCAGGAATCAAGCCCCGTATTGAAGAAGGCGTTATCAAATCCGACGGAACGACGATTTTAGGCGGCGATGACAAAGGCGGTGTGGTAGCCGTTTTGGAAACCCTGCGCTGCCTGAAAGAGCAGAACCTGCCCCACGGGGATATCCAGGTCGTGTTCTCTGTAAGCGAAGAACAGGGCTGCGCCGGCGCAAAAAATCTGGATACTTCCCTGCTCCATTCCGATTTTGGCTATGCACTGGATTCCAGCGGCCGTCCGGGTAAGATTATTTTCGCAGCACCGGGGCAGAATAAAATTTTCGCAAAGATCCACGGCAAAACCGCACATGGCGGCGTTGCACCTGAAAAGGGAATCAACGCCATCAAAAAAGCGGCGGAGATCCTTATGGATGTGCCTACCAGCCGCATTGATGAAGAAACCACCTGCAATATCGGCATCATCCACGGCGGTTCCGCTACCAACATCGTTCCCGACCTGGTAGAAGTAGCCATGGACTGCCGGAGCCGCAATCCGGAAAAACTGGATAAGCTGACGGAAGAAATCGTAGCCGCTTTCAAAAAGGGCGGCGAGAAAGTCGGCGTGCCGGTAGATGTGGAGGTCCGTCCGTCCTACAAACCTTATTGCCTTGATAAAAACAGCAAGGTGATCCAGCTGGCAGCCAAAGCAGCGGAAGAGTTAAAGCTTACGGTAGATATTACCGCTACCGGCGGCGGCAGCGACAGCAGCCACTTCAACGGGTTCGGCATTCCCTGTACCGTACTGGGCACCGGCATGACCAACGTGCACACCGTCGACGAGATCCTGCTGGAAGAAGATTTATATACCACCTGCGAATGGACTTTGGGCATCGTGTGCCTGGCAGCAAAATAAAAATAAAGAATTACGGAGGAATCATTTATGGCACTAGTAATTTCATTTCTTATCACCTTCTGGGTTGCATACCTGATCTACAAAAAATATAAACCCCAGCCGGTCCTTGTAGTAGGCGGCTTTATCCTGATGTACACCGCCGTCATTTTCGGTTACGGCCAGATCCTGGCCCCGAAAGCCAGCACCGGCTCCATTCTCTTCGATACGTTCCAGTTTATGAGCCAGACCTTATCATCCCGGGCAGCTAAGCTGGGCCTGAACATTATGTGCGTAGGCGCTTTCGCCAAATACATGGATAAGATCGGCGCCTCCCGGGCGCTGGTCCGGATGACCATCAAGCCCCTGCTGAAACTGAAGTCGCCTTATCTGGTGCTTGCCCTTTCCTGGGTTCTGGGACTGTGCATCGGCCTGTGCATCAACTCCGCGTCAGGCCTGGCCATGCTGCTGATGGTTACCGTCTTCCCCATCCTGATCGGTTTGGGTGTAAGCCGCCTGGCAGCTACCGCAGCAGTTGCCTCTACCCTTTGCTTTGACTGGAGCCCCAGCGATACCGGCACTATCCTTTCCGCAGAAACCGCCGGCATGAATCCGGTAATCTACTGGACCAATTACCAGGTTCCTATCGTTATCGTATCATTCTTCGTAGTAGGCGCCCTGTTCTATTTTTCCCAGAAATATCTGGACAAACGGGACGGGCACGTAGTGGTACCCATGGATGTTTCCGAACACACGGATTCCAAAGATCCGGCAGATAACGCTCCTGCCATTTACGCTTTGCTGCCTATCGTTCCCCTGGCCCTGATCTTAAGCTTCAGCCCCCTGTGGATCACCTGGATCAAAGTCAACATCATCAACGCCATGATGATCGGCCTGGCTGTCGGCATGATCGCGGAATTTATCCGCACCCGCAACCTGAAGACCGTATTCGATGGAGTGCAGGCTTTCTTTGACGGCATGGGCATGCAGATGGCCAACGTAGTAACACTGATCGTTGCAGGCCAGGTATTCGCCCAGGGCCTTATGAGCATGGGGGTTATCAACACCCTGATCAAAGGCAGCCAGAGCGCAGGTTTCCCGCCCATGATGATGATGATCGTCATGGTAGCCATCATTTCCGTTTCTTCCATCGTTATGGGTTCCGGCAACGCCCCCTTCTTCGCCTTTGCCGCCCTGACCCCGGCTGTTGCCCAGGCAAGCGGTATCGCGCCGGTACTCTTCCTGCTGCCCATGCACTTCGCGGCATCCATCGCACGTACATGTTCCCCTATTACCGCGGTAATCGTTGTATCTTCCGGCATGGGTAACGTTTCCCCCTTCGATTTAATTAAACGTACTTTCATCCCCATGTGCGGCGCCATGCTTGTTAACGTAGCCATGACCTTCTTCTACTATTACCGGGGATAACGAAAGGTATTCATGGACAATGAATTGAACTGAGATGCCATAATGTACTTTAGAAATGGCTGATAAAACAATTCATCAATAACTTTGCAAATTTTTCCGCAACTTTGAAAGCCGTTATTGTTTGCAATGCCGCTGCCTGATGCAGTCGCTGCACAAAACATAACGGCTTTTTATTTTGAAAAAATCGGTTTGTAAAAAAACAGGCGGATTCTATAATTTTTTCAGCCGGATTCTGTATTTTCTATTTCTCCCATGATATAATTTCAAAGAATAGAAACGAATAGGATCGATTACTCTGCACAAGCAAATTTATTTTATCAGTAGTTCCTTAATTCTTTCGAATACGTTTTAAATTGGAGACAGTTTTATGCATCAGTATTTATTTCATATCGGCGATTTTCCCATACGCATGTACGGGCTCATGCTAACCCTGGCAATTTTTCTGGCTACAGGCACGGCTTATTTTCTGGCCCGGCAGGACGGGCGATGGCATGAACACGTACTGGACATTGGCATCTACGGAGGCTTTGCGGGACTCATTGGCGCCCGGCTGTGGGACGTATTTTTCTTTGACTGGAGCTATTACCAGGACCACCTGCTGGAGATCCCCTTTGTATGGCAAGGGGGCATGGCAGTACAGGGCGGCATGCTGGCGGGACTGGCAACCGGAATTATTTACTGCAAGCTGCACAAGATCGACTGGCTGGCCCTGGCGGATATCGTGTGCCCTGCTATGATCCTGGGCCAGGCTGTAGGACGGATGGCAAACCTTTTGAACGGAGATGCCTTCGGCGCCCCTACCGGCGGCGACTTCGGCATTATCTACCCGGAAGGGACTCTGGCCCGGGCCACTTACGGTACCCAGCCCCTCTGGCCGGCGGAAGTGTGGGAAGGGCAGCTGGATGTTGTGGTATTTGCCCTGCTCCTTGTTTTCCGTGCCTTTCCCCATGCAAAAGGACAGGCCCTTTGCCTGTACGGTTTTTTATATTCGTTAGAACGGTTCTGTCTGGAATTTCTCCGGGGCGATTATGCGGAGCCCTGGCTTTTCGGCCTTACCAGCGCCCAGGCCACCAGCGCCGGATTTATGCTGGTCTGCGTCGGTTTCTTCGTGTATTTCGGCGTATTGGCAAAAAATAATCCGGACCGGATCATGGAGCCTGGCAGTGCACTGGAAAAAGCAGCTGGCGATAATAGCGAAAAGAAGAAACATCGTTAAAACATTTACGAAAAGGATTCTGAAAAAACGCGTTAACGGTCACTGCATAAATGTTTCCCGAAAACTTTTTCAAATTCATGAAAAAAGTATTGACATTTTCAAAAGATTGCGCTATTATAAACAGGTAGTCACTCCGGGATGGTGTAATGGTAGCACAGGAGATTCTGGATCTTCTTGTCTGGGTTCGAGCCCTAGTCCCGGAGCCATTTTTTTATATGGCGCCATGGTCAAGAGGTCAAGACGTCGCCCTCTCAAGGCGAAATCATGGGTTCAATTCCCATTGGCGCTGCCAGATAAAAACAACTCCGATATCCAATAAGGATACCGGAGTTTTTTATTTACTGTGTTTCTTTATTTATTGCGGCAGCTCTGTCCCGGCTGCCGGAAAGTTTCAACTTCCTGCTGCCAAACAGTCGCCACTTTCGGGGACGCTTCCATTATTTTTTCTCTGTCAGCCCTGCGTTCATACTGCCGCTGCGGAATCCGGCCAAATCAACGGTCACGTAATAAAATCCAAGTTCGTTGAGCCGTTTCAGTATTTTTGTCCGGGTACTGGTTTGGGTCATCAGAGTTATCTGGGAAGGTTCCACTTCAATACGGGCCAGAGTTCCGTAACTGCGCACCCGGATGTGGGAAAATCCCAGTTTTTCAATGAACTCTTCCGCCTGTTCCACCCGGGCCAGTTTTTCCGGAGTAATGGGCTCACCGTACTGGATGCGGGAGGCAAGGCAGGCATAAGAAGGTTTGGAAGCAGTAAACAACCCCATCTCCCGGCTCAGCTTGCGAATTTCTTCTTTCGTAAGCCCGGCTTCCATCAGAGGGCTCCGCACCCCCAGCTCGGCCAGCGCTTTATGCCCCGGACGATAGTCGCTGGCGTCATCAGCATTGCTTCCATCAGCAATATTGGTAAAGCCTTCCATTTCCGCAAAAGTACGTATACTGGAAAAAATTTCTTTTTTACAATGGTAACAACGATCCGGACCGTTAGCCACGAATCCGGGAATACTCATCTGGTCCACGTCGATATATCTGTGTTTCACTCCCAGCCGCTGGGCAAAACGCTGGGCGTCGTCCTTTTCCCGTTCCGCATAGCTGATGGAGGTTACCGTTACCGCCAGCAGCTTCACATGGTACAGCCGGGCCGCAACCGCCAGCAGCAAAGCAGAATCCACACCGCCGCTGAAGGCTATGACCACATTTCCCATCTCTTCCAGTATCTGTTCTAATTTTTTTCGTTTTCCATCCAGCGCATTCATAAAGAGTACCTCTTACACAGTTACAAAACGCCTGCATTCATCTAACGCTTTTACACAATTACCCAAAACATTTCATCATCAGAATGCCGAAAATCTATTTTAAAATACTCCGCAGGAAGCTTTGGAGCCGTTCATTTTTCGGATGCTCAAAAATATCTTCCGGCACACCCTGCTCCTGGATATAACCATCAGCCATGAACAATACTTTCGTGGCCACTTCCCGGGCAAAGCCCATTTCGTGGGTCACCACTACCATGGTCATATGGTCTTCTGCCAGGTTCCGCATGGTCTTCAGCACTTCCCCCGTCAGTTCCGGATCCAGAGAAGAAGTAGGCTCATCAAAGAGCATGATATCCGGTTTCATGCAAAGGGCCCGGGCAATAGCCACCCGCTGCTGCTGGCCCCCGGAAAGACGCAGTGGATACTGGTCTCGTTTGTCCAAAAGTCCAACCTTTTCCAGCAAAACTTCCGCTTCCTTCTGTACTTCCGCCGGGTTCCGCTTCTGCACGTGGACCGGGGCCTCCATCAGGTTTTCCAGAACCGTCATATGAGGGAACAGGTTGAACTGCTGGAACACCATCCCCATCTTACATGCGATCCGGGAAGAATCTTCCGCGTAGTTCACGTTTCCCTTTTCATCTGTGCTGGCCAGGGTTTCCCCGTCAATGAGGATCGTTCCCTTATTGATGGTTTCCAGTTTGTTAAGGCAGCGAAGGAACGTGCTCTTCCCGCCGCCGGAGGGTCCGATGATGGCCACCACTTCGCCTTCGTCTACGGTCATGTCAATGCCCTTCAGCACTTCCAGGTCTTCAAAATTTTTGCAGATATTTTTTGCCTCTATCTTACGCATAATGTACTCCGTCAATGTTTGCTTCCAAAATTTTATCTGCCAGAAAAAACTTAATGAAAGCTAAAATTTTTATTCATGATTGCAAAATGTTTTCGTCAACTCAATAGAAATCAGCCAGTGCAAAATATTTCAGTCCCATCTTGCAAAATGTTTTTCCAGTTTATTAAAGCCGTATGTTAAAATCAGCGTCATCACCAGGTAGAAAACGCCGGCCACTACGAAAGGCATAATATTAAAGTCACGCTGCACCAGGTTCCTGGTGGTACGGAGCAGATCGTTCATAGCCAAAACGTAAATTAACGAAGTATCTTTTACCAGGGTGATGGTCTCGTTGCTGACAGGAGGTAAAATAATTTTAAATACCTGGGGCAGTATGATCCGCCGCATGGTCTGCACATAATTCATGCCCAACGTTTTTGCAGCTTCGTACTGGCCTTTGGGAATGGCCTGGATGCCGGCCCGGAAAATTTCACAGAAGTATGCGCCATAGTTCAGTACGAAAGCCAGCACTGCCGCCGGGAAATCGTCCAGCCGCACGCCGATGACCGGGATGAAAGGAAGACCGAAATACACAAACAGAAGCTGCAGCATCAGGGGCGTGCCCCGCAGCACATATACGTAAGCCGCCACAATGTTACGCAGCACCGTAAAAGAAGATACCCGGCAGAAAGCCAGCAGAATCCCTAAAGGAATCGCAAGAACAATGGTAATGAAGAACAGCCGTAACGTATCTACCGTTCCCATCAGCATCTGGGGAATAATCGAAATAATATAGTCCATATAACGCTCCGTCAAATAACACGCAAAGGCCGGTGGCAAAAACCATCGGCCCTGCTGTTATTTTTAATGTAATACACCGCCTGAATGCCAGCTTCAGCATTTTCTGATAACTGACAAACCTTCGTAAAGATTTTTAATTACAATCTTTTATTTTTTATCGTCATACCGGGTGATATCGGTACCGAACCACTGCATGGAAATCTTTTTGCAGGTGCCGTCTTTTTTCATTTCATCCAGCACTTTGTCGATGCGGGCCGCAAATTCTTTGTCGTCCTTGCGGAAACCAACGCCTACAACTTCTTTGCCCAGGTCTTCTTTCAGCACTCTGTATTTGTCAGGGGCTTTTTTCATGTAATAACGAACCAGGATTTCATCTACAACCAGTGCGTCCAGACGGCCGGAGTCAATATCCAGGAACGCAGCGGCGAAGTCAGGATATTTTTTGTATTCTTTCAGGCCTTTGCGCAGGTCCGCATATTTGCCGTCCAGCAGGTAGCTGCCGGTAGAGTCGTCCTGCACGCCAACGGTCTTGCCTTTCAGATCCGCAATGGTCTGGATGTTGGATTTTACAGGAACTGCCACAACCTGGCTGTTGTTGATATAAGGCTTGGAGAACTGAATTACTTTTTCCCGTTCCGGATTGATGGTGAAGCAGTTCCAGATGGCGTCGATACGCTTGCCGTTCAGTTCTGCTTCCTTGGCGCTCCAGTCAATAGGCTTGAATGTAACTTCCATACCGGCGCGCTTGCAGGCTTCCCGGGCCAGGTCGATGTCAAAGCCCACGATTTCATTCTTTTCATTGCGGAAGCCCATAGGAGCAAAGTTGTCGTCCAGGCCGATGACCATCTTTTTGGGACCGCTGTTGCCGCAGCCAACTACCAGCAGCATCATTAAAACTGAAAACAGTACAAGACAGATTTTTTTCACGGTGAAAAACCCCTTCCTCATTTAGATGAACTCATTATACTTTATCTTGCTAAATTTGTAAAGAGGTGAAACGGAAATTTAAATTCCTTTTCTACCCTTCTTTTTCACTCAGTTCCATCCAGCGTTCCGTCAACGCTTCCAGCTCTTTTTCGATGTCGCCTAACTGTTCTGACAATTTGGCAATTTTTTCAAAATCGTTTCCGGCCAGCTCAATTTCCCGGGCAATCATTTTGCTTTCCGCTTCTTTGCCTGCAATTTTTTCTTCCAGTTTCTCCAGTTCTATTTTTTCACTGAAGGTGAGCCCGCTGCTTTTTTCCGTTAGGCTGGCAGGCAAACCGGTTTCAGTTTCAGAAAATTCCTCTTGCCTTCCATCCTTTTTATGATTGCCGCTTTTCTTCGACGCGTTCTTTAATTTAGTTTCAGTTTCCGCTTCTTCCCGTTCTATTGTTTCCAGCCGTTTTATATTTTCGTAATCGCTGTACCCTCCCGGATACTGGCGCAGCACGCCTCCCTGTTCCACTGCAAAGATCCGCTTCGCAAAACGATCCAGAAAATACCGGTCGTGGGATACGGCAATCACAGCTCCGGCAAAACTGTCCAGATATTCTTCCAACACGGAAAGGGTTGGGATGTCCAAATCATTGGTAGGTTCGTCCAGCAACAGTACATTAGGCGCTTCCATCAGCACATGGAGAAGATACAGACGCCGCTGCTCCCCGCCGCTTAATTTGCGGATGGGCACCCACTGGAGCTCCGGGGGGAACAGGAACCGTTCCAGCATCATGGCGGCGCTGATATAGGTCCCGTCGGCAGCCATCACATAATTTCCCGCGTCTTTTATATATTCCAGCACCCGCTGGTTTTCATCCGGGAACTCACTGTGCTGGGAAAAATAACCGATCTTAACGGTTTGCCCAACCGTAACCTTTCCCGTATTGGGTTTGAACCGTCCGGCAATAATATCCATCAGGGAAGTTTTGCCCACGCCGTTGGACCCGATGATGCCCACCCGGTCGTCCCGCAGCAGGATGTAACTGAAGTCATGAATGTATTCGATGCCTTCGTAGATGCAGGAAACATGTTCCAGCTCCACCACGGTCTTTCCCAGGCGGGTGGCAACAGAAGCAATTTCCAGTTCCTGATGATTTACTTTTTCTTTTGCAGCCGCTTCGATTTCCGCGAAACGCTCTACTCGGTCCTTCTTTTTGGTGCGGCGTGCTTCCGCGCCCCGGCTGATCCAGGCCAGTTCCCGCCGGTAAATGTTCTGCAGCTTCCGGGCCGCCGCGTTTTCCAGTTCCCGGCGTTCCGCCCGCTTTTGCAGGAAACCGCTGTAGTTGGCCGTATACAAATAAGCTGTGCCGTTATCCAGTTCCAGGGTACGATTGATGACCCGGTCAAAGAAATACCGGTCATGGGTCACCATCAGCAGAGCCCCTTTCCGTTTCTGTAGCTGTTCTTCCAGCCAGGCCACGGTTTCGTTATCCATGTGATTGGTTGGTTCGTCCAAAATGAGAAGGTCCGAGGGACGGACCAGCACACCTGCCAGGGCCACCCGTTTCCGCTGGCCCCCGGACAAGGTCTTCATCTTCTGATTAAAATCCGTAATCCCCAACCGGTTCAGCACTGCCTTTGCTTCGCTTTCCAGCTGCCAGGCAAAATTCTGGTCCATCTGCTGCTGGATAGCCATCAGCTTCTGCTGGATATTTTTATTTTCCGGATGAAGGGCCGTCTCTTCCAATACTTTTTCGTAATTTCTCAGCAGCGTCATCATGGGGGAATTCCCTTTAAAAATCTGTTCAATGACAGAAGCCTCCGGCTCATAGGAAGGATTCTGCTCCAGATATTCGATGACGCAGGCGCCATTAGGCGCTACCTTTCCCGGTTCCCCCGTTTCCGGATCCCGGCCCCCGTCCATCTCCGCAATGTGCCGGAGCAGGGTGGACTTTCCCGTTCCGTTGATGCCGATGAGTCCGATCTTGTCGCCGGTTTCAATATTAAAATTAACATTTTTAAAAAGGATGCGTTCCCCGTAACTGTGGGAAAGGTTTTCAATTGTTAAAAGCAACATAGAAAGTTTTCCTTATCACATTTTCTTCAAAAAATTAGCCTGCTGTATTGTAAGCAGGCTAATAAACCAACATTTTCATTTCTTAAGGAAACACTGATTAAATGAGTTTGTCGAATTAATCAGCGGTTCCTTAAGATTCTATTTTTTTCCGTAGCAATACCAGAAGATAAAGCTGACTGCAAGCCCGCCGATAATATTCCCAACGGTCACAGGCAACAGGTTCCCGGTGATAAAGCTGCCCCAGTTCAGAACGGAAAGGTTCACCCCTGCCTTTGCCGCCAGGGCCTGGTAGGCCGGGTTGGACGCGGCAAAAATTCCCGCAGGCACGTAGTATATATTGGCGATGCTGTGTTCAAAACCACAGGTAACAAAAAAGGCAACCGGCATATAGGCGCCGATGAAACGGCCAATGGCATCCTTCGCCCCCAGGCTGATGAGCACGCCTACGGTCACCAGAACGTTACAGAAAAAGCCAAGGCCTACGGCAGTCATAAACGGCAGGGAACTTTTGGCCGCCGCCACTTTCATGGCCGACACAGCGAAGCCGCCGCCGGATAAATTCAGACAGCCAAGGAACGCCATTCCCGCCGCCACTAAAACGGCACCGCAAAAGTTACCGATGTACACCCAGAACCAGTTGCGAAGCATGGAACCGAAACCGGTCTTTCCTTCGAACACGGAAATGTTGATCAGCACGTTTCCCGTAAACAGTTCCGCGCCAGTTAAGATGACCATAGCCAGGCCAAAGGGGAACAGCAGGCCGCTGACCATTTTGGACAGGCCTGCGTTGGTAATGGCATGGGAAGCCGTACTGGCCGTTGCGCCCCCCATGGCGATGAGGAAGCCGGCCAACATTCCCAGCAACAGCATTTTACCGACCGGCAGCGACGCTTTCTTCACGCCGGCATTGGCATAGTTTTCCGTAAACTCAGCAGGAGTAAATAAATTCATAAAATGGTTCCTCTTCGATTTTTTCAAAATGCCGGAAAACACAGTGTTTCCTTAATGAAACACTGTGTTAACATAAACTCATTTAATCGGTATCCGGTTACATTTTATCAAATGCAGTGGTCAGCATTTTCATAACTTTCTTGCGATCGATCTTCTGCACGATGTGGGCTTTCTGTGTGCCCGGAGGCGGCGTGCCGGGGAAGGCTACCGTCTGCCCGTAGGAAATGGAATAGGTATCATTTACATCGATGGGCATGAACACTTCGTGGGTGATGATGGAAGGATCCAGCACATAGCCGGCAGCCAGCACGTCCCAAATAAAGTTCTTGTGGTCTTTATTCTTACGGAACAGGTCCGTCATGTAATGACGTTCCCACATATCTTTGAATACGGGGTTCTTGATGCGTTTTTCCAGATTTTTGAAATCTTTATAAGTGATGGGTTCGTTCTCGCACACATCCAGCGGGAAGAAGGTCTGCTTCGGCCAGTCGGCCCGGTACACCTTTTTCGCTGCTTCCGGGTCCAGCCAAACATTAAATTCCGCTGTAGGCGTGGTGTTGCCTGCATGGAGGAACGCGCCTGCCATGTACACGATTTCCTTGGACAGGGACGCGATGGACGGATCCTTTTCCAGTGCTTTGGCCAGGTTACCGCCGGTGCCGATGGCAACTACCGTAATTTTATGAGGATTTTCTTTAATGGTACGGATGATGTAATCGCTGGCGTCGCCGTCTTTGGGACCGATGGTGGGTTCGCTCTTATACCGGGTGCGGTAGGATTCTTCCCAGGAAGCCGGTTCCGGATAGCTGCAGGAACCCATGTAGGTTTCATGGCCGTAACCGAAATTTTTCCGTTCTTCCATAATATTTTCCATACGTCCCGGACGGGTGGGCCGGTTCACCCCAACATAAACCGGAATATCCGTGCGGCCCAGGCCTTCCAAATGGCGGATGGCGCTGGCGGTTCCGTCTTCCGCCCAGCTGTTGCCGATGACAATGGTAATACCTTTCAGGTCCACCTTGGGGGAAGTAGCCAGCATGACCATAGCCACGCCGTCGTCAAACAGGTCCACCATGTCCGCGTCCAAAATTACCGGAATTTTTTCCGGGGCTTTGCTTACAGGCGGTTTCGCTGCCGCGGCAAACACCGTAGCCGTTGAACCGATCAGCGCAATAGCGCAGGTAGTCTGCACAAACCGTTTCCAATTTTTCATCAGGTTGCCTCCCTTCGGATACTGAAACGTACCTAAATATTTTAAAATTTTGTTGCTTTCGCAAAATACTTGGGCAAGTAAACGCAAATTAATTTGTCTGAACGTTTACCAGCGCTTTTTTGAATCAGCGCTTCCTATAAAAATATTATACACGAAATCTTTAAATGACGCATTAGTTTTTATGAAAAAAGAGATAGCCCCACAGCAACTATCTCTTTTTTCCTTTTTGAAAGTCAAAAAACTTTTTTCGTTTTTACGCTGCCGGGCAGCCTTTCCTCTCTTTTTTCATTTCTTCCTGAAACGCAATGGCCTTTCCCCGGATCAATTCGCCCCCGGGCACCAGCTTGCCATGCTGTTCCGCGTCTGGCAAAAACCATAAATCCCAGCAGGCGTTTGCATCGCCGCTGCCCGGTCCGTAGCCATCTTTAAAGGCCACTTCCGCATGGGTCATTACCGTGTCCCTGCCCACCGGCAGCCCCAGCTCTTCACAAACCAGCGCTGCCACTTTTGCCATTTTTTCAATCTGAACACAGGTGGGCGGAGCCGCGCCAAAATTTATTTTGGCACAATCAGGAGCGACGCCCTGTATGTTTTCGTATACGGCTTTCACTGTCCGGGGATTGAAACCGCAAGGCGTCCAGCAGGCAGAATCCACCCCGCAACACATGGCTATGGAAAGTCCCCCTTCGTTCCGCAGCCAGGTATGGTCCTTCTTTGCTGCAAGAATTTTGCAATGTACATACACCTGGCCCAGCCGGTCCACAGAAAGATGGAACCTGTCGTCGGGCTGCCCGTATCGGCCCTTGGTCCAGTGCAGATAAATATTTTTGATCTGCCCCCGGGCCTCCCTTGCCATCTCTCGTAACTTCTCCTCGGTAATAAATTCGGGTCTTTTCACAATCATTCGCATCAGCTCCTTTTCTTTTTTGCATTTCTTTTAGGAACTCCTGATTAAATGCATATGCACGTTTCTCTGCAGACGCGCGCAGACGAATTATCCAGCGGCTCCTCAGGCCTTCTGTGAAAAAAGGCCTCTACTTATATAATCGTTTGAGGAGCAAAAAACGCAAAGGGTGATTGTGAACTTTTCGTGAACCATTTTTTTGATAAACGCTTTTTTGCCTGCAGTATCGCTGAAAAACGAATTTTCCGAATGTGTTTGTGAATTTTTTGTGAAGCAGCGGATGTTTTCAGAGCCGTTTCGCTACAGACATAAAAAAACCGGCACAGATTTGATCCGTACCGGTTACATTGCTGCAAATTCTTTGTTAACGATTCACTTATTCGTGTAATATTTTCAAATACGTATCCAGTCTCGCGTTGATATACCCGGCAAACAGTCCTTCCATAGCAGAAAGGTCGTGCCTGACGTGGTAGGCGTCAAAGGCATCGTAATAGGCGACCCTGTCGGTGAACTTGATGTCGATGGGCGGATATCCCGCTTTCATCAGTTCCAGGTTTACAAGCAGCCTGCCTGTCCTGCCGTTGCCATCAATAAAGGGATGAATTCCCTCAAACTCGATATGGAATCGCGCCAGCTTCGTAACGATGTGAGCCTCGCTTGCGGCGTAGTCGAGAAGAAGCTGTTCCATCTTCGGCCCGATAAGATACGGCTGCACAGGCTCATGATGGGCGCCCATGATGCGGACCGGAATTCTTCTGTAAACGCCCCGGTCATCCTTTTTGTCAGCAAGCACAAGATAATGGATCTGCTTGATAACGCTTTCCGTCAGCGGCGCGTTTTCCTTCACAAGCTCACGCACATAATCGAACGCTTCCTTATGACCGACAGCTTCCATATGATCTTTCAGAGGCTTTTGGTCAATAGTCAGTCCACGGAGAACAAGGTCCGTTTCCCGAAGCGTCAGCGTATTGCCCTCAATGGCATTGGAGTTGTATGTGTATTCAACTGTGAACTCCTCGTTCAGTCGTTCAATCTCACCCTCTGTCAGAGGTCTTCTGCCGTCCAGCTCAGCTTTTTTGCGTTCAATCTGAGCGAGGATGCTTTCCTTCGACTTGAACCTTCCGTCGGCGGGCTTTTCGGCGTCAATCGGGATCTTCCAGCCGCGTCCTTCCTGGTACGCGCCGGGGATCTTGCCCTCGGAGCATAATACTCTTATTCTTCTGTCTGAAATGTTCCATTTCGCGGCTGCTTCTTTTACTGCCATATACATAAGCCATCACCTCCAATCTAATGATTCATTATACCACTTTATCGGAATAATACCAAGAATATCGGAACAACATAACGCCAAATAACGGAATAATAAAGGCGATAGCGGAACAATCCCTATCTCGTTGGAACAATGTAAACGCAATTTGAGGAATAATAGAAAAAGGCGCCCCCTACAACTTTTTTATATTGTATCGGAAAAGGTCCAAAAATATAATAAGTTTTTTCACTTATAACGAAAAAACTGTACAAATAAAATCCATTATTTTGGGGGCGACCTTCATATTTCCGTTTTGAGGACGGTAAAAGCAACACCTAATATAAAGTTACGCGCAACAAGACCTCGCTGCCTGAAACAGGTTACTTGAAACTGTATCTAACTTCGGTATAAATTTTCGCATTATTGGCGAACAGTTCAAAAATTGGCAGTTTTTTTCACGAAAAGAAGTATTTTTAACCACTATATATAGAGTTAAAAGTGCATTCCACAACTATATGTTCTCATACAGACATAAAAAAAAACGGCACAGATTTGATCCGTACCGGTTCGCATTGCTACAATTATTCATTGCTACTATTTCATTATGTAATTGTTCACGCAGTCCTTCCTTCTTCGCGCAACCTTTTTACTGTTTCACATATCTTTGGTTCCTGCTGTTCGGTTTATCCGGTAAAGTCATACAAACCAGTCCTAGCGACATCGCGGGATTCAGGTAGTTCTTCCGAAAGGTTTCCCTGGATCGTAAGCCCAAGGCTTTCATAATTTCTCTGGCTGTATAAGGTACGCCAAACTCCATACAGTCAAGGAGACGTTTCACATATTGGGAGAGCGCAGCATCCAATTGCTGTACTTGCGCAATAACTTCATCCAACACCTGATTTATCATCTCCAGCATAAATTCAATAAACACGTTAGAATTCCCATTCACATGGCACTGGGCAATCGCGTCGTAATACGCCTGCTGAAATCTTTCAATCTGACTCTCCAGCGGAATATACGCAAAAACGTTTCTCCATTTATATAAAATAACCGTATGCCAAAGCCGCGCCATCCTTCCATTGCCATCCGCAAAGGGGTGAATGAAAACAAATTCATAGTGGAACACGGCCGCCATGATAAGAGGATGAACCTTTCCTTTATTTTGTTTTACCCACAGAAGCAAATCATCGACCAGCCCGCTTATCCTGTCAGGAGGAGGGCAGACAAATATACACTTATCACCGTCAAAGACACCCTCGTCGCCCTTACGGAAGCAACCGGATTCTTCTACCGTCCGGTACGTCATGATTCCATGTACCGATTTCAGATCATCGATGCTTGTAGGGTCAATCGTTTCGATAAGCTCATATGCCTTGAAAGCATTTTTTACTTCCTGTATTTCTTTTTGGTCGCCAAAGACAATGCGCCCGTCAATCACATCCCTTACTTCCCGCAAGGAAAGAGAGTTCGCCTCAATTTTCAGCGACGAATGAATGGAACGGATCCGATTGTTTTTTCTGAGATGCGGCTTTGATTCCAAATCGTTACGGAAAGCGACTTTGCCAATTTTTTCAGAAATTGCGGAAACGAGGGCAAGCATCCGGTCTGAAATTGTATAAGGTGGAATGTAATGCTCCAAGTTTGTCACCTCATCTTGCTTATTATCTTACTTGTTATCTTGCTTAATTATAGCACAAACGCAAGCAGAGTACTATGGAGATTTAGAAAAAGGCATTATTCTTTGGGCGACTTTCGTATTTCCGTTTTGAGCGAAAATTCCTATTTTCTTCACCAGTGATACTTTTCCCCCTTACTGATCTTAAACGCCCGGTAAATCTGCTCCGCCAACAGCACGCGGATCATCTGATGGGTAAAAGTAAGCTTGGAAAAGCTCCAGCGAAAGTCTGCTTTTTTCCGCAGCGCATCCGTGTAACCAAAGGCCCCGCCAATGACAAAGACAATATGGCTGACGCCCTGCAATGCTAAGGCGTCTATTTTTTCCGCCAGCTCCGGACTGGTGATCTGCTTTCCTATCAGGTCCAGCAGGATCACGTATGAATGTTCCGGAATAATGGAAATCAGTCGCTGGGTTTCCTTCTCCAGGATTTGGTTCCGTTCCGCTTCCGAAGGCTCCTGTGGCATCTTCTCTTCGTTGATACTTACGATTTCCAGTTTGCAGAAAGGCTGCAGGCGCTTAACGTATTCCTCTAAAGCGGCCGTCAGATATTTTTCTTTCAGTTTGCCAACGCAGGCAATGGTAATTTTCATGATGTCACCTGATATTTTTGTAGCGCAATAATTCAAACAAAGTCAAGAACCGCAACATATTTTCCCATACGCAATTGTTAAAAAAGCCGCCCGGTAACGAGCGGCTTAATTTTTTTGCAGAAGCGGGCAGTTACAAATTATTTAAAAACCATTTGCAAATTCAGCCTGCACTGTTTCAGTTTCTCGGATATTCCTGCAACACAACGGCCAGGGTCATCTGGTTTTCATTCCGCAACACGGTAATGTTCACCTGATCCCCTACCTGATGTTTAGCGATTTCATCCCGCAAAGCCATAACGGTATTCACCTTCACACCGTTGAACTCGGTGATGATGTCTCCGGTACGGGCACCGGCACGGGCCAGAGGGCCGCCTTTGGACAGCTTCATAATGAACAGGCCGCCATGGAGATCCATATCGAAGCCATACTGTTTGGCAATGCCGGCATCAATTAAGGATGCGCCAACATAAGGATGGGCTACCCGGCCTTTAGACGCCAGTTCTTTCACGATGGGCTTCACATTGTTGATGGGAATGGCAAAGCCGATACCTTCCACGTTGGACACGGCGATTTTGGCGCTGTTGATGCCGATAATTTCCCCGTCCGCATTCACCAGGGCCCCGCCGGAGTTACCCGGGTTAATGGCCGCGTCAGTCTGGAACAGGGTGAATTTCTTTTCACCGATTTCCACGGAACGGTTCAGGGCAGAAATGATACCTACGGTAACCGTGCCCCTAAATTCCATGCCCAGCGGGTTGCCGATGGCAATGGCCGGTTCGCCCACTTCTACGGTGGAGGAATCACCGAATTCCGCTACGGGCAGATCATCCATTTCAATTTTAACTACAGCCAGATCCGTAGCCGCGTCGGTGCCCAGCACCTTGCCCTGGGCGCTTCGTCCGTCCGCCAGGCTCACCACCAGTTCCGAGGCGCCTTCCACCACATGGTTGTTGGTAACGATAAGGCCGCTCTTATCATAGATCACGCCGGAACCGTAGCCCCGCTCTGCCAGCTGCACCCGGTTAAAGAAGTCACGGACATAAGCCTTGTTGGTGATACCTACCACAGAAGGGCCAACCTTTTTAGCTGCCTGCACAATGGGGGTATTCCGTGCTCCGGATAATTTTTTATCAATTTCTTCCGCTTTCTTTTGCTGGCTCTGCTGGGTAGTTTCCACAGCCGGGGCCGTTGCTTTCTTGCCTGCGTCCGGGGGAGCCGCTTTTCCGTTGCCGCCGCCGCAGCCGCCCAGCAGCATGCTCATGGCTAATAACAGGCTGACGGTTGCGGTGCCTGCCTTATTCAAAAATGTTTTGCTCATAATAATCCTCCCATTCCTTATTTTTCACCACTTCTTCCTGAGAAGTGACATAGAACTGAATCTTTGTATTGGGACGCTGCTGCTGCACCATGCCCCGCACTGTGGACAGGGCCAGGTCCGGCGTATTGTTCTCCTGGCTCAGGTGGGCCAGAAAAACTTGCCGGGGCAAATTCTGCAACGAGGTAAGCAGGTGCCCTGCGGTTTCGTTGGCCAGATGGCCTTTTGTTCCCAGAATCCGTTTCTGTAAAGGCGGCGGGTAGCTTCCGTTTTTCAGCAGGATCGGGTCGTGGTTGCTTTCCAGCACCAGCACTTCCGCCCCCTCCAGCTCCCGTTTCACCAGGTCGCTTACATAGCCTGTATCGGTTATGTAACTGAAGGCATGACCTTTCCAGCGGAACGTATATCCTGTAGGTTCCAGGGCATCGTGAGACGTCGCGAAGCTTCGCACCTGCAGTCCCCCCAGGGTGATTTCCGTTTGGGGCGCCAGAATCTGCCGGTTGCACAGCTGCAGGTCTATCCTTGGCAGGGTCTGCTTGATGCCCCGCCAGGTTCCGGCACTGGCATAAATGGGAACGGAAAACTTTTTCACGAAAGTTTCCAGCCCTTTTACGTGATCGATGTGTTCGTGAGTAATAAATACCGCCGTCAGGTTTTCGGGACGAAGCCCCAGACGCTCCATACCCTGGCTAATGCGGCGGCAGGAAATGCCTGCGTCCACCAGCACCATGCCGGCTTCGCAACGCATCACAGTGGCGTTGCCCTTGCTGCCGCTGGCCAGCACCGCTACCTGGAAGCAGCTCATGCTTTGGCCTCTTCGCCAGACGTTGCAGTAGTTGCATCACCGGCAGTTTTAACAACGCTGCCAGCTTTTTCCGCACCGCCAGCTTCCTGTTTTTCTTCTTCCGCCAGTTTTACCCCGGCGCTGCAGCCCAGCCGTTCCGCCCCGGCCGCAATCATAGCTTTGGCCGTCGCGTAATCCCGGATGCCTCCCGCTGCTTTCACCCGCAGTCCCAGTTTTTGTGCTTCCCCATATAACAGGGCCACGTCTTCAACCGTAGCGCCGCCTTTGCTGAAACCGGTGCTGGTCTTCACAAAAGCTGCGCCGGCTTTGGCGATCATACCGCAGGCGCGGGTCTTTTCTTCTTCGTTTAATAAACAGGTTTCAATGATCACTTTCACCGGTGCAGCGCCGGCAGCTTCCACCACCTGGCGGATATCTTCCACCACAAAGGCGTTGTCCCGGCCTTTTAACGCACCAATGTTGATGACCATATCCACTTCGTCGGCGCCGTTCTGCACTGCCCGCCGGGCCGCGGCGGCTTTCACCTCCGGCTCATCGCAGCCTAAAGGAAAACCAACCACCGTAACCACTTTCACTTCCGTTCCTGCCAGCAGATGTTTTGCCAGAGGCACGAAGCAGGGGTTGACGCACACGCCCAGAAAATTATGGGTGCGGGCTTCCATGCACAACTTAATAATATCCCCGGTGGTTGCTTCCGGTTTCAGCAATGTATGTTCAATATATTTTTCAATCATAAATGACTCAAATCCTCCTGAAAATTGCAATCAGGTTTGGCAATTTTCATCAAATAAAATGTACTGCATAATTTTGTTTTATTTATGTCGTAAATAATTTTATCGTATCTTTTTCCCTTTGACAAGTGGTATAATAAACAGTGTTTTTACGCAAAACTTCAAAAAAATATTTTCCTTTTTCGTTTCGTAATTTATTCTGGAGCAAAGCATAACCCGTAATGATAAACTAAAAATCCTGCTCCAATTTCATCAGTAAAAATCAGAAAGGTATTCGCACATGGAAAAAATCGTTCTGCTGTTAGCCAAAGAATTAAATATTAAACCGGCCCAGGCGGAAGCCGCCCTGCAGCTGTTGGACGGAGGCAACACCGTCCCCTTCATCGCTCGGTACCGTAAAGAAGCCACCGGCTCCCTGGACGAAGAGCAGATCCGTACTCTGGAAGCCCGGGCCCAGTACCTGCGGAACCTGGACCAGCGCCGTGAAGAGATCCTGAATTCCATCCGGGAACAGGAAAAGCTGACGCCGGAACTGGAACGGCAGATCATGGCGGCGGAAAAGATGCAGGTACTGGAGGACCTGTACCTGCCCTACCGGCCGAAGAAACGTACCCGGGCCCAGATTGCCCGGGAAAAGGGATTGGAACCCTTGGCCAGCTACATTGTGCTGCAGGCAGACACGCCCAGGAGCCTGGCCGAACTGGCGGCGCCTTTCATTAATGCCGAAAAAGGCGTGGAAACGGAAAGCGATGCCTGGAAAGGAGCCCAGGATATTGTAGCGGAAACTGTTTCCGACCGGGCCGACGTACGGGCCCTGATCCGCCGGGTCCTGTGGCAGAACGCCCAGCTGTCTTCCGTCCTTTCCACAGACGAGACTACCGGCAAAGACTTCCTTATGTACAAAGAGTACAGCGAACCGGTGCGGCAGCTTCCTCCCCACCGCACCCTGGCTCTGAACCGGGGGGAAAAGCTGAAATACCTGAAGCTTTCGTTGGATTACCCGGAAGAAAAAATGCTGGCGGAACTGCACCGTTTCCTGAAGATAAAAGAAGGAAACGCGTTCTCCCAAATGTACGCAGAAGCCTGCGCCGATGCCTACAAGCGCCTGATCTTTCCCTCCATTGAGCGGGAGATCCGGAACGAACTGACGGAAAAAGCAGAGAAGCAGGCCATCAATGTATTTTCCGTAAACCTGCGGCAGCTGTTGTTGCAGCAGCCCATTGCGGGACATACGGTCATCGGCCTGGACCCGGGCTACCGTACCGGCTGCAAGACCGCCGTCATCGATCCCCAGGGCAAAGTGCTGGCCACGGACACCCTGTATATCATCGGCAGCCAGCGGCAGCAGGATGAAGCGGAAGCCCATTTTGTAAAACTGGTAAAAGAGTTTGGCGCTACCCTGGTCACCATCGGCAACGGCACCGCTTCCTATGAAACGGAAGAATTTACCGCAAAAATGATCGCCAAACACAAACTGAACCTTTCGTATTTAATCGTCAGCGAAGCAGGAGCTTCCGTGTATTCCGCCTCGCCTCTGGCCAAAGAAGAGCTCCCTGACCTGAACGTTTCCCTCCGGGGCGCCGTCTCCATCGCCCGGCGGATCCAGGATCCTCTGGCGGAACTGGTAAAAATTGAGCCCAAAGCCATCGGCGTGGGCCAGTACCAGCACGATGTGAATCAGAAAGAACTGGGCAACGCATTAGGCGACGTAGTGGAAAGCTGCGTAAACCATGTAGGGGTAGAGCTGAACACCGCATCTCCTGCATTGTTGGGTTATGTGGCAGGCATTAGCAGCACGGTAGCAAAAAATATTATCACCTGGCGGAATGAAAACGGCCGCTTCCACAACCGCAAGGAACTGCTGAAAGTTCCCCGGCTGGGTCCCGCGGCCTTCACCCAATGCGCCGGCTTTTTGCGCATCGCCAACGGAACAGACCCGCTGGATAATACGCCGGTCCATCCGGAAAGTTATGCTCTGACGGAAAAAATTCTGGCGGAGCTGGGCTGCAAAAAAGAAAACTGCGCCAGCCCTTCCGTACAGCTGGCAGCAGCTAAAGCAGACCCGAAACGGATCGCCGATCATCTGCAGGCCGGCCTTCCCACCGTCACCGATATTTTGCAGGCCTTAGCCAAACCGGGCCGGGATCCCCGTGAGGATTCCCCCGCCCCCATGAGCCGTAAGAACGTGACCAAACTCAGCGACCTGCAGATCGGTACCATTGTTAAGGGAACCATCCGTAACGTCGTAGATTTCGGCTGCTTCGTGGACATAGGCCTGAAGATCAACGGATTGATCCACCGCTCCGAATTATCCAACCGGCGTTTCAAACATCCTCTGGATATCGTTTCCACAGGGGATATCGTAGACGTAATGATCATCAGCATCGACGAAGCCCGTGGACGGATCGGGCTTTCACTGAAACAGGTACCGCAGAATAAATCTTTATAAAAATCCTGTATTTTGCGTTTTCGTAAATTAATTCTATCGCAAACAAAAAGCGAAAGGGAAAAGTCAGGAGCAAAACATTGGGAACGATTGCGTCATTCCATGAGATGAAATGAGCCGTTGTGGCGAGACTGTTCGAGGGGCACAGCCCCGAGTTTCGAAGCCACAGGCGAATAAATCCATGGAATAGCAATCGTGTACAGTTTTGCGAAGACTTTTCCCTTTCGCTTTAGTTTTATTTATTCATTACTAATTTTTCCATAAAAAAAGCCCTTACGAGAAGGGCCAAATGAGGGGCTGTGTTAACTTGCAGATATACTATAACACAATCAAAAGGATACTTCAAGAGGTAAACTGCCAAGTTTGCACAACTTTTGAAAATTTCAATGAAAAGTCCTCTGTATAAAAATTTCAGGGTCTTTTTTCTTACAAACGTACTTATTATAAGGACAATCCGCGAAATTCTCACTGGTTACTTCCCAGCGCCTTTATATTCCCTCTCTAATTTTTTAGTATTCTCATTAAATTTTTCTGACATTTTTACATCCTGCATCTGGGCCATCTGCTGCCGCAACCTGGGAATGTCCGGAATCCAATAGCTGATGCCGTCGATGTATTCCGGTTCCCCCGGAACCATAGCCATCTTCAGCCCGTCCTTCTCCATCATGCCATGCATAACCTTTCCCAGTTCCACCATTTCTTTTAAGGAAAGGTCCGTTTTAATCATAGACATGATCTGCTTTGACACGCCGGGCATCTTTGCAATGATGTTTTTGGAAGCAATCTGCTTATATAAAGCCATAATAAATTTCTGCTGCCGGCGGATCCGCCCGATATCCCCTTCTTCATCCCGGTAACGGACATACTGCATGGCGGTTTTCCCGTCCATGTGCTGCATCCCGGGCCGCAGGTCGATTTCAAAATTCGCATAGGGGTCGTAATAGTACATCCGCTTTTCCACGTTGATATCCACGCCGCCAATTACATCCACCAGGTCCTTAAATCCCTGGAAGTCCACTACCACGTAATTGTGCAGTTTGATTCCCAGGAACTCCTGCACCGTGTCCCTGGTCAGGTCCTGTCCCCCATAGGCAAAAGCAGCATTTACTTTGTCCCATCCGTGGTCTTTGATCTTCACCCGGGTATCCCGGGGAATGGATAACAGGGATGCGTTCTTGTTGTTTTTATCCAGCATCACCACAAACAGGGTATCGCTGCGGCCCACGTCATCCTTCCGGATGTCGCAGCCCATTACCACGATATTTTTTTTACCGGACAAAAGACCAAGATCCGCCAGCCGGTCCGGCAGGGAGATATCATCCCCCCATATCCAGTACCCTATGAGTAATAAAATCAGAAAAAATATTTTACGCAAACTGAGCTAACCCCTTTCCGAAACGATCCAGGAAACTGTGCAAAATGGCAGCAGTCATTCCCCAGATCACCTTATCCCCGTACTGGTAAAAGTAAATGGGATACTCCTGATGGAAATCCTTATGGGGATCCAGCTGAGGCACCAGTTCAAAGGGAAAATCCTCTTTCCGTTTAATATGGATATGAGCCGTACCGATCCTGGGTTCCGCATTCACCAGCCAGGCAAGGGGAACCGTAAACAGTTCCGCCACTTCGTCTCGATTATAGTTCCAGTTTTTATAGTTAACGGGAATGCTGTCCCCATTGATTTCTGAATTCCATATCCCCACAAAAGGATAAACCATAAAGCCGTTATGGGCGGCAAAAAAATCCAGGGTACCGCAAAGCTGAATGTCTTTATAGTTTACTCCCAGTTCTTCCGAGGCTTCCCGCACTGCTGCCGCCGCAAAATTTCGGTCGCCCCTTTCCCTGCGCCCGCCGGGGAAACAGATGTCCCCGGGCTGCCAGCCCAGTTTTCCGGAACGGACTTCAAATAAAAGTTCCGGTCCTTCCCTGCCGGGAAGCAACAGCAGGAGAACCGATGCCGTCCGCGTTACCACTCCCGTCGAATCCAGACGGGGACGACGGGCACATGTCTCCTGCTTCAGCCATGCTGCCACCGCATGCAAATTTTTCATTAATAGTCCTTCTTTAATATAAAACTACCCGCTAAGCTGCCGGATTGTCGGCGCTTTTTTGTAAGAAAGCATTGCAGGAAAACAATTTGCCTGCACACCTTTATTTTACAAAAAGATCCCACAAGATAACCGCTGCCGCACCGGGAATTCCGAAGAATCCTGCAATCAGTGCCTTGATAACGGTAATGTGGATCGTAACGTTAAACAGCGCTCCCCCCAACAGGTTTGCCAGCCACAGCATGATCGCACCGATGATACCGTTCCAGACCAGCTTAAAGGGCAGCGACAATAATTTGACAATGACCCACAGGATAACGACGCCGATAGCCAGTGAGCCAAGTGAAGCAATGATTTCCATGTGCTACCTCCTGTAATATTATAAAACATAAAATAAATTCTAACGTAAAAACAAAAGAATATGCAAGCCTGTATCTTTAATGTACATAAAACCTAATTCCGGCTTTTTCTATTACAGCCGTGTACGGTTTTCCAGAGCTTTGGCCAGGGTCACCTCATCGGCGTATTCCAGATCCCCGCCCATGGGCAGTCCCCGGGCGATCCGGCTGACAACAACGCCCAGAGGCCGCAGCACCCGGGCCAGATACGCAGCGGTTGCTTCTCCCTCTACATTGCTGTTGGTAGCAAGGATCACTTCCTTAACATCGCCCTTTTCCAGCCGCCGCAGCAACTCTTTAATCCGCAGTTCTTCAGGGCCGATACCGTCCAGAGGGGAAAGACAGCCGTGTAGCACGTGGTACACGCCGTTAAACCCGTGGCTCCGTTCCATGGCCATGGCATCCTGGGGCTGCTCTACCACACAGATCACCGAGTGGTCGCGATTTTCGTCCCCGCAGATTTCACAGACCTCACGGTCTGTCAGATTGAAACATTCCCTGCAGAAACGGATCTCCCGTTTTGCCTTCATCAGCGTTTCCGCCAGACGCCGGACTTCATCCTCGGACATGTCGATAATATGATAGGCCAAACGCAGGGCAGATTTATTTCCGATGCCCGGCAGACCCCGGAACTCTTCATACACATTGTTCAGCGGTTTGATCAGTCCGGCCATATTACATTCCCGGAATCTTCAGTCCGCCGGTCACTTTGTTCATTTCTTCTTCGGAAACCGTATCCACCTGGTGCATGGCTTCATTTACCGCAGCCAGGATCAGGTCCTGCAGCATTTCCACGTCTTCCGGGTCAACCACCTGGGGATCGATGACGATACCTGTCAGTTCTTTTTTACCGGTTACGGTAACCTTTACCGCTCCGCCGCCTGCCGCACTTTCAAATGTGCGGGCCTGCAGGTCCGCCTGCACCTTCTGCATTTCTGCCTGCATCTTCTGGACTTTCTGCAGCATACCCTGCATATTACCCATACCACCCATTCCGGGGAATTTCATACCTTTCATGTTATATCCTCCTTATACATTAACTATAAATCACATTTATGTCTTTTTTATGATATTTTTTCCGATTCACTTTTATATGGGAATCAATACAAAGCAAACACATCATCCCGTAAAAAAACCGGTTGTAAATTTTTTTCATTTACACTTTATGAAGTGTGCCTCCGAACATTTCCAGAGCTTTTTTCGTGCTTTCAGAGATCTGCGTTCCCTGCGGTACCTGATCCGTTACCGGTGCTGCCATCGCCGGGTCCGATGCTATCGGATTTTTTTCAGCTTTGCCGCTGTTTGCGGAAGCACCAATCGGGGTTGCAGCAACTGCAGAGAGCGGATCCTTTTTCAAAGAAGCCGGCGCCGGAGAACTTTTCGGAGCGCTACCGGCAGGACCTCTCCCTGTATCCACCACACATTGCAGCCGTATGGGCACGCGTGCGATCCGCAAAAGCACTCCTTCCACCACTTCCCGGTAATCGCTTTTCTGGAGCCGTTCGCTTAAGAATTTTGTTTTAAAACCAATAGTAAGGATTTTGTTTTCATACGACAGCACATGGCCGTTGGAAGCACAGGACGCAATGGAATTTTTCCGATCCGCCCTGAGTAATTCCAGCGCCTTTTGCCAGTACTCATCACCCTCGGCCCATTCTCCACCGTAAGCAGTGTAAGTTTGCACAGGGGAAGCCCCGGTGGAATTCGGTGCAACGCCAGCTTTTTGAACGGTTGACCCAGCCGGTTTGACCATTGACGGCCCAGGTTCAGCCCTGCCTGCATAAGCATCAGGAGCTTTGGGTGTAACCGGCCCGTCTTTTTTTACTGCAGGCTTGGATGGGCTGACAGGTGTTGCAGGATTTTTTGCCGCAGCCGTTGCCGTTTGTTTTACCGCCGGTTCCAAAATCTTTGATTCAACAGCTGGCATTGGTGAAACTTTCGGAGGTACCGGCACAGTTTGTTCTATAGCTGGTAGCGCGGTTACAGGCTCCGAAGGAATGACAGAAGCAGCTGAATTTTGTTTTCCGGATTCCCGGGCAACCACTGTAATGCCCTGTTCTTTCAAAGCAGCCATTTCCCGTTCCAACTGGTCCACCCGGGCAGCCAGCACTTTCAGGCTGCGGTTGTCTTCCCTGCACAGATCATACAGGCACATCTCTGCAGTAATCCGCCCCCGGGCTGTAAAGCGAAGCTCACTCATGGCCTGATGAATAATTTCCTGAGCAGCCAGAATCCGTTCCCCGGAATAAAAGGGCGACAGGTTTCCGAGTTCTTCCGCTGTATCCGTCACATAAATGGGCTGATAGTCCGGCGTAGCTTTATACAGTAACAGCGCCCTCATATAACCCGATAATTCTATCAGTATCTGGCTGATGTCCTTGCCCTGCATCAGCAGTCTGTCAAAAATCAGCAGCGCATCGGTCACGTTTCGCTTTCCTACCGCCTGCACAAGCTCCCGCAAAATTTCCCGTCCGATAATGCCGCGAACGGAACGGACAACTTCCGCGGTAACCGTCTCTGCCATAACGCCGCATTGTTCCAGCAGGCTCAAGGCGTCACGCATGCCGCCTTCCGAAGCTGCCGCTATCAGTTCCAGAGCCGCTTTATCCGCCTTGATATCGCTGCCTTCCGCCACTTTTTGCAGATGAGCCACGATTTCTTCCTGGGTAATGGGATGGAAATCAAACCGCTGGCACCGGGAATGGATGGTAGGTAAAATTTTCTGGGGTTCCGTGGTAGCCAGAATAAACACCACATGCTTGGGCGGCTCTTCCAAAGTCTTCAGCAAAGCGTTGCAGGCTTCCGTTGTCAGCATATGGGCTTCGTCGATGATATAGACTTTGTACCGGCAGTTCACCGGCGCGAAGTCCGCGTTTTTATTCAGATTTTTAATGTCGTCCACGCCCCGGTTGGAAGCAGCGTCCAGCTCCTGCACATCCATAGAGCTGCCGTCTGTAATTTGCCGGCAGTTCAGGCATTCCCCGCAGGGATGGTCCGTAGGCCCGTTTTCACAATTCAGGGCTTTGGCAAAAATACGGGCCGTAGTGGTTTTCCCCGTGCCCCGGGGTCCCGTAAACAGATATGCATGGGCAATACGGCCGCTGGTAAGGGCGTTCATCAAAGCCTGCTTCACAGGAGCCTGTCCAACCAGCGTTTCAAAACTGGAAGGCCGCCAGCGCAGATACAAAGTTTGGTAAGCCATATCGCACATCCTTTCCGTATCAGGTAACCTTTCCCAAATCTATTATATTATAGTAAAAATTTTAACAAATAACAATGAAAATAATATGAAATTATATGAAAAAAGCAGCCTCTTCCCAGAGACTGCTTTCTGTTAGTTTTCCTGTAAGACCGCAGGGCAGGCACCCCCGCGGCGCATGAAGGTATCCGCTTAGTGCTGCTTCCTTCCGGACCTGACACGGTTCACAGGCCTCCATCGCGCAGGACCTGCCGCTACAGCCTTACAGGAAAACCTTTTTGTTTTAAGATTATAAGAAAAAAGCCGCATTGCGGCAAGGTTTTCAAATGGCGGAGAGAGAGGGATTCGAACCCTCGGTACGGTTTCCCGTACACACGCTTTCCAGGCGTGCACCTTCAACCGCTCGGTCATCTCTCCGGTTGTAGGGGTCATCTCTCCGGTTGTAGGAATAAAAGCTATAAAATTGTACGTGGCTGAAGCTCAGCCACGTAAGATATTATACGGATATTTCACTGTTCTGTCAAGTAGTTTTTATTATATTAGGATTCAGTCTTCACTATCTTCATCCGGCATGACCCACAGGGTGCGGCTTGCATTTAACAAAATGTTCTGGGCAGTACTTCCCATCAGCAGGCCCTTAATCGGACCGGCTCCCGTTCTGCCGGAAATGATCAGGCTGCAGTTTTCCTCTTCCGCCAGTTTGCAGATTTCTTTTGAGGCGGCGCCTCCGTCCGCAATAACATACCGGGAATTGATTCCGAAATTCTGCATTTCATTGCAAAGTTCAACCAGCATATCTTCGGCCATCTCTTTGCTTTCCGTCAGTTCCTCATCACCCCGGACGCCTTCAATGACATGGACGAACAGCACCTCGCCCACGTGTTCCCGCAGGTTCCGGATATAGTTCAACGCAATGAGTGATTTTCTGGAAAAATCGGTTGGAAGCAAAATGCGGTTCAGATAGTCATCGCACTTATAATCCCCTTTTACAATAAGGGTAGGGATTTCAATAGCCCGCACTGCGTTAAAGGTACTGCTGCCCCGGAAGGTGCTGGCCCAGACCCCTTTTCCGTGGGAAGCCATGATCATCAGGTTTACATTGTACTGATCCGCCGCTTTCCGGATACCGTTCAGAATGTCTTCATCCGTTTCCCACAAAACTTTTACGTTATCGTATCCCGCGTTCCGGATATCCTGGGCCAGTCCTTTTAAGCGGCTGTATGTTTTTTTATAATAAGAACTGGTTTCCGCAGCGTCTTCGGCTTTTCTGACCACGTGAAGCAGATATACTTCCGTTTCCGGGTCAAGGCACACGCTGTACAGCACATCTAACATACGGGAGGTAAGTTCCGACAAATCCAAAGCCAGCATTACTCGGGAAAACATTCGCAGACACTCCTTTAGTCACTCTCACTGATTCCCTGTTTCTGCAGGGGCGCTGCTTCCTGCAACACCCCTGAAAAATTTATCATAATCTGTCTATATCAGTACACGCTCATTACTTTCCCCGGGTTCAGGATATCCAGAGGATCCAGGGCTTTCTTAATGGATTTCATCATAGCCAGTTCCACCGGGTCCGTGTATTTTTCCAAAGCGTACACTTTCTTGGCGCCGATGCCGTGTTCGCCGGAAATGCGCCCGCCCAGACTGTAGACATAGGCATACGCCACTTCATGGAAAGCGTGTTGCTGTTCTTCCCAGGCCTCGTCGCTCATATCGCCCTTCATATGCTGGAAGTGCAGGTTTCCATCGCCGGCATGGGCCAGACAGAACATAGTGAAGTCATATTTCTTCGCTTCTTCCGTCAGGGTTTTGATGCAGTTGGCAATCTGGTCAACCGGAACCACCAGATCGTCGGACTGGGCAATCTTGCTCAGGGAACGGGTGGATTCCAGGCAGTTGCGGCGTACGGTCCATACCCGGTCATCCGCTTCCAGTACGTCAATAGCGCCGGATTCTTCGCAGATCTCCGCCAGCTTTTCCATTTTTTCATCTACTTCTTCTTCGTTAAAGGTTTCCATGCTGACAATGAGGTAGCAGACTCCTTCATCATAATGGGGCAGCTTGATCTCGCTGTATTCGCAGGAGCTCTTCAGGAAGTTGTTGTCCATAAATTCTACGCTGGTAGGTTCCAGGCCGGCCTTTAACAGGTTAGGTACCAGGGTCACCGCTTTATCCAGATCGTCAAATACTGCAGCCACGTCCACCTTGTACGGAGGCAGCGGCAGTAATTTCAGGGTAGCCTTGCAGATGATGCCCAGGGTGCCTTCGGAACCCATTACCAGTTGCTCCAGGCAGTAGCCGGTGCTGCATTTTTTCAGGCGGGAACCCAGGGTCGTAATCTCTCCGGTAGGAGTAACCACTTCCACGGAATATACCTGGTGCCGCGTGGTACCGTAACGCACCGCTTTGTTGCCTCCTGCGTTGGTGGCGATGTTGCCTCCGATCAGGCAGCTTTCCGCACTGCAGGGGTCACCCGCATACAGCAGTCCTTTGGCTTTCGCAGCCTGTTGGATATCAATGGTGCGGGCGCCTGCTTCCGCTACGGCATACATGGCGTCCTCATTGATTTCGATAATCCTGTTCATTTTTTCCATGTTCAGCACGATGCCGCCCAGTACGGGAATCGCGCCGTCGGAAACGCTGGTACCGGCGCTGCGGGGGGTTACCGGCACCACGAATTTGTTGGCCAGCTTCATGACCGCCGCCACTTCTTCCGTGCTGTTTACCCACACAACCACTTCCGGCAGGTGCATCAGGCGGGGGTCAGTCTCTTCGTCAGTTTTAAAGCGGTCCAGGGTTTCCGCATCGGTCTTAACGTTGGCTTCGCCTACAACTTTTTTCAGTTCTTCCAGCAATTCAGGGGTTACGGGATTGTACTTACTCATAATATTAGCTCCTTTATACATTGAAAATCTTTCCGGGATTCAGAATATTTTTCGGATCTACAGCCCGTTTGATCATGCGCATGTACTCCAGTTCTGCAGGTTCCGTATATTCTTCCATGTAATGCAGCTTTTTGGCTCCGATGCCATGCTCACCGGAAAGGCGCCCGCCCAGGCCGTAAACATATTCATATGCTTCCTTATGGAATTTTTCAACATTAACGTTCCATTCTTCTTCCGTCAGGTCCTTGCGGCACATGCATACATGGAGGTTACCGTCTCCTGCGTGGCCCAGCACCATGACCTCAAAGGGATAATGTTCTCCCATGGCTTTCACGTGTTCGATGGTTTCAGCCACTTTATTGACAGGAACCACAAAGTCATCGGTAATGGTTACATCAGCCAGAATACGCAGGGATTCCTGGCAGTTACGGCGCAGGCTCCACAGGCGGTCGTCTGCTTCCAGCACTTCCAGGGCACCGGCTTCCTCGCACAGCTCGCTCAGTTTTTCCAGACCGGTGTCAAGCTGGTCTTCATCAAAAGTTTCTACTGTAACGAATACAAAATTGGCAATATCCCGGTGGGGCACATTGATTTCGCAGAAGGTAGTGGTACTGCGGACAAAACTGTTGTCCATAAATTCGATACTGGTAGGATTAAGCCCGGCTTTGATGATCGTTGGAACCAGACGGGCCGCTTTTTCCACCGTGTCGAACATGGCCAGCACGTCAAACCGGTAGGGCGGCAGGGGCTGCAGCTTCAGGGTAACCTGAGTAATGATGCCTAACGTCCCTTCGGAGCCCATGATCAGCTGCTCCAGCGCATAACCGGTCGTCTTCTTTTTCAGGCATGCGCCTACGTGCATGATTTCACCCTGGGGCGTAACTACTGTCATTCCGTAGACCTGGTCCCTGGTCACGCCGTAACGGATGGCCTTGATGCCTCCCGCATTGGTAGCCAAGTTCCCGCCGATCTGGCAGGTCTCTGCACTGCTGGGATCCCCCGCATAAACCAGGTTGTGTTCCTTGGCAGCCGCCTGGCATTCTTTTACAAGAGCGCCGGCTTCCGCAACCAGATACAAACCTTCCGTATTGACTTCCAGAATGCGGTTCATCCGGCCCATCAGCAGGATAATACCGCCGCACACCGCAATGGCGCCATCCGCCAGACTGGTTCCGGCGCTGCGCACGGTAATCGGAATATTCGCTTCATTGGCAAGCTTCACAATGGCCGCCACTTCTTCCGTAGAACCGGGCGCCACTACAGCTTCCGGCGTATGGAATTTGGACGGATCCGTTTCTTCATCGGTTTTGTACTGGTCAAGAGTTTCGGGGTCTGTATACACATTTTCTTTCCCCACAATGGCCTGAAGACCCGCCAAAAACTTTTTGTCAACTTTGTTATACATACATTTTCCCCCCTACAATATTCCATTCAATTCTGTAAAGGAACAGTTGATTGCACGGGCATTTTTTGCTCGAATCACCGGTTCCTTAAATTACATATTTAAATTATTATATCACTTTTTTATTTTGATAACCATACGCACCGCAGCAGTTTTCGCAAAACCTCAGGATATTCTTCCGTCAGGCTGGAATGGTTTACCCGCTCCCCAATCTGGTGCAGGTCTTTCCCCCAGGGGCCCAGCAAAAAGAAGGGAATCTGCAGCCGCACAAGAGCTTCCAAGTCAAACCTGTAATCCTTTCCCCACAGTGGGGTGTTAGCCTGGTACGCCGGGCTTTGGGCTTCCTCTGTCAGGCCGCAGTAACTGCAGTCGGATACGCCCTGAAAATACGGTTCTGTTTTTATCTTCTGCAATGCAGCCAATGCTTTTTTATAAATCGCAAACCGGTCTGCGTTTTTCATTTCTTCACTGCGTACCGCAGGATAATAGGGCGGCGCAAACCCGAATACCACCAGAGGCTGATCGGCATGAAGGAAATCCAAGGTCCGTTCCATCAGCCACAGGGTAACTTCCGGAAACGTTTTATGCTGTTCTCTCAGCCTCTTCTTTTGCATTTCCTCTGTTTCCTTCCAAAATTCGGGGAAACCTTTCCGCTGTTTTGCCTGCTGCCATAAAGTCACCCAGGTCATAACTGCAACAGGTTGGGATGTTTCCGCCACAGCGGTTTTGATTTTGCCGAGGAAATACGCCATCACCTGGGCCGGCGTTTTACGGAAGGTCAGCACGTTGCAATAGCCGGCGGCCCGGCGGGGCAGGGAAAAATCATATCCTTCCTTTAAATCACGGGCGTACATCCAGACCGGGGGCACAGAACGTTCCCCTTCACAGGTTTCCGTAAAACTTTCGTCCCCTTCCGTCTCCGCCACGATGCGGGACAAAATTCCAAGAGGGTTCACCCCGTCCCGATAGCTGCCGATCTGCACCACTTTCCCCTGTACCAGCACCACGGGCAGTAATTTCCCGATACTGCCGGAATGGACCACCTGAGTCCTGCCGTCCGGCAGTCTGTTGTTTGGCTCTGCACAGACGGCCAGCCTGTAGTCCAGACCATGCTGTTCCTTCAGTTGTTCCAACAGAGGCAGCGTGCCGCGCATGCCGACGGAAAAGGATTCTTCGTCCGGCACGGAAATAAATAAAAGGGCGCCATGCTGCTTGGTATTGTTACTCTCTTCAGTTCCTGCTAAGTCTTCCCTCAGTGATTTTTCTTCTTCCGTTACAAAAGTTCCTGTTAAATTCGCCGCAACTGATCGTTGCTGTTTTTCCTTCGCTTCTTCCTCATCCTTCAGCGCCGCTTCCGCCTGTTCAGAAAGCACTGCCATCTGCACCGCCGTGCCTCCCAGCATATCGCAGCTTCCCCGTCCGAAGATCCACTCTCCGGTAATTAAATCGGTATAGGCTTCCGGTGAAAGGTTTTCTTCGCTTAAGTGCTTCGTGATCGCATCGGGATCGAAGGCCCAGGGCGCAGCTTCCCCATATACATCGGCCGAAACCACGTCATGATGTCCCATGAAAACAACAGTGGGAACCGTAGCGTTTGTTTCCGGGGTTCCTCCGCCGCCGTTTTTTACAGCAGTATCATTTCCCTCTGCAGTGTTTCTTCCGCATCCCCCGCCGCCGGGTTTCACCAGCGCCCATACGGTGCTGCGTCGCAGTGGATCTCCCGGAATGGGGAACCGCCCGCAGCGTTCCGGATATTTTTGAAAATAGGGCAGCTGCCGGAAAAAATCCAGCAGCCAGTTCTCTGTTATGATTTCTTTTTCCGTATTGGTCACGCCCCCACAGACCATCAGCCCCCGGAGGATTTCCATAATTTTATTTTTCATAATTTGGTTCATAACCCAATCAAACATTTCACGTTGCAACTGCACATATTTTTCAGCAGCAAAACAGCGTTAGAGGCTGTTTCGATTTTCTAATCTCTCAGTTTCACAATAGGCTGCTTTTCCCAAGGCAGATACTGAAGGCTCAGGCAGAATTCCCAGGCTTTGTACTGCTCTTCAGGATCTTCTGTTGCTTTCGCTTTATTTACATCCCGTACACCCGCTGCAGAAAGGGGGAAATAATCATAAGCCTCTGCCAAGAGTTTACATGCTTCCGCCGTTTTTCCCTCTTTATGCTTATGCTCCGCAAGGAACCGCAGGCTGTAAAAAATATACGGATTCACCGCATCGTACAAGGGATCGGGGATGATAGGCTTCGGCGTATGGGATTCCTTTTTTTCTTTTTTCACCATTTCTTCCGCGTCCGCAACCGCCTGCTCCAGCTTGCCGCTTTCCGCCAGCACATTCAGCCTCCGGTACCAGATATCCCCCCTGGCTTCCGTATGGAACCGGTAGGGAAATTCACGGCAGATGGCAAAAGCCCTGTCCAGATACTGCACCGTGGCGTCGCAGTTTTTCGTCAGCTTCCAGATGATCTCCGCAATATCCCTCAGGCTCAGCACAAAATGTTCCGCCTCGCACATGCCCTGATCCGGATGATCGTCCATATCCGGTGTAACATCGTTTATAAAGGTGCTTAACACGCGCATAGCGCCTTCCGTATCCTTAATAAAATACAGCACCCGCCCCACAATCGCCCGGCAGACCCAGTTGTTTTTATCGCTTACAAAACTGGGAGGTACCGGCCATTTGCCGGAGATGCACTGGGTTACATAGCCTTTCCATTCCTGATTGTCGATATCTTTCATAGCTTACCTCCTGCTCGTATTTTACTTTCTCCTTAATTTCAAATTCCTGCAGCAATAAATATATACAAGCTGATATATACAGGTTGATTCTGTTTGTCAGCGAAAAAAACTGCCGGCAAAATTTGTCAGCAGTTTTCTTTCTTACCTTCTTCCCACAGACCTGCAGCCTTTATAACCTCAAAGATTTCCTTTTGATTCCGCGACTCCGTAAGCGTCTTGCGCTCTTCGTCCGTCAGGCGGGAGAGCGGTCCTGCCAGCGAAATGGAGAGCTCCTTTTCCTGGCTCTTCGCCCAGGCCTCGCCTGCGACACGGGATGCGATGAAAGCAAAGATCTCTTTGACTTCGCCGCAATATTCCCGGAAATAGCTTCCATGCTCCACGAAGGCCCGGGACGCGCAGCCGCCCCGGCAAATGAATACGTAGGGACAAGCCTGGCAGGCAGGCATCAGGTCCGAGGTGCGGACACGCCACTTTGCCTTGGACAGGTTTATCAGGAAACGGCCTGACTGCTCGTCGGTGAAGCCCACTTCGGCGCCTTCCGTAGCCACCTGGTCCCAACAGGAATATAGCTTCCCGAAGGGGTCGATGACGAACATTCCCTGCTCCGAGCCGCAATATGCCGAAGAAGGACTCGGCATCGCTTCCTTTGCGAAAAGCCGTTTGAGCCCGTTCGCCGGTACGCTGTACTGGCTCTGAAGCTGAATTGCCTCCATGGCAGTAAAGCCGTTTTTCATCAGCTCGTCAATAATGTCCTGCTCTTTGATGTTGTTTTCGGGGTGGCTGTCATTGTTGGTAGCCTTGAAATAATAGGAAAATATCCCGCGCTTTGACTTGTTTCCTGCGGCAGCGCGTTCCTCTTCTTTGGCGATAAAGCCCCGCGCACGAAGGTCTTCCGTTAATGCCCCGATACCGGAAATGTTTTCGCGACCCACATTCACCCGCAGATTGATGCTTGCACCGCGCTGAAGGGCCAGCTCCACATTTTTGAGGATGCGGTCATACGTGGGGACTCCATCTTTATGGATCCTTCGCCGGTCATTGGCCTCGCCCACGCCGTCCACCGTTACCTGAAGATGTTTGCAATTGTATTCATCAAGAAAATCAAGGTACGACTCAAGGTCGTATCCGTTGGTGATTGCGGACATGGAAATGCCGAGCTTTTTACAATGTCCGGCAATTTCCCGCACCACATCGATATTTTTGGCAAGAAAGGGCTCGCCACCGTAAAGCGTGCATTCCCCGATGCTGTACCCCCGGGCTTTATAGTTCTCAATGGCGGCAAATACCCCCTCGATCATCTCATGGCTCATGGTACTTTCCAGCCATTTCTGCCCGTTTTTGAGCCGGTGCTGTTCGTAGCAGTAGGGACAGCGGAAATTACAGTCGTAGGTAGGCATGATGACAATGCCAATGCCGGAACGGGCCGGAATCATCCGATGGACGCGGCCGATGAGTTTCATATCGGCCAGTTCCTCCGCCTCACTCTTTCGCGTGAGATGCCCCCGAAGGAGCAGCCGCTCCCGCAGCGCAGGCAAAAGTCCTGCGAAATCTCCCGTTGCAAATTTTTCCGCCTCTTCTTTTGTTACTACATCAAAAGAGGAATACAGACCGTTAACAAGCAGCATCCTGTCTTTGATTTCATCGCTTCCCTGTATGAGCGGCAAAATAATTTCATATGTACTTCTTCTCATAAGACCCCACCTTAACTATTATCTTTATATTTTTCTATTTATACTGGTCAAACCAATTATTTACTCATGAATTAGTTTTGCCAAAAAAACGTACTCCCAGCATAGTGATGTCATCAGACTGCTCCGCTCCTTCTGCGTGAGCATATACATCTTTTCTCACTTCCGCCAGAATTTCCTGTACGGAAGCATTGCTGTCGATGCGGTTAAGTGCATCCTGAAGCCGTTGCTCCGTGTAAAGATTATTGTTTTTATCCATGGCTTCGGTCACACCGTCCGTATAGAGGTAGATCATATCATTAGGACGCAGGATAAGCCGGTGCACCTGATACGTTGCATCTTCATCCACGCCAAAAACCGTGTACTTCTTCTTTTGAACCAGGTAGCGGAAACGGCCGTTCTGGCGCACCAATGGCGGGTTGTGTCCGGCGTTCACGTAGACGAGTTCGCCTGTAGTCAGATCAAGCTGGGCAATAAACACCGTAACGAACATCATGCTTTCGTTATCCCGGCACAGCTCCTGATTGGCCTGCATCATAAGACTGGCAACGTCATCAGTTTGATTTGCCATGAGCACCAGATTCTTCAGGGTGGTTTTGGCCCGCATCATGTAGAGGGCCGCCGGCACGCCTTTGCCCGACACGTCGGCAATGGTCACCACCAAATGGTTTTCATCCGTCATGTAAAAATCATAAAAGTCTCCGCCTACAGCCTTGGCGGCATCCATGTTGGCATAAATCTGGAACTCCTTATGTTCCGTCAGAAAATCCTGGGGAAGGGCTCCGAGCTGAATGCTTTGGGCAACGGAAAGCTCTGCGGCTACCCGTTCCTTTTCTGCCGTTACCCGGGACAAATTTTCTATGTACGTCTTCAGGTCGTCCGTCATATTATTGAAGCTGTTCGCCAATTGCTCGATTTCATCGCCTGTCTTGATTGAAAGTTTCCTGTCCAGGTTACCGCCGGCAATCTCCTGGACCCCATCTGACAGTTCCAGAATCGGTTTGGCAAAACGTCCGCCGAGATTGTACCCCAGTTTGCGGAGCGCCCATACAGATAGGATAATGGCAGCAATCATGACAAGGATCAGGCGCGTGATAAAACGATCCATGTCCTCCACATTTTTTTGGGCAATTGCCAGCACATCCTGACGGGCGGTTTCTTTTGTTACAGTAATGTCCCCAGCGCTAACAGCCACGGCAGAACTCCAACCCACCTCGGGAATAGGGGAAAAGGCGATCAGATAATCCTTTCCATTGATGGAAACGGACCGGATCCCTTCCTCTTTGGCAATCATCGCCTTCACGGTTTCTGTGAGCCCATCGTTTTTCCCTTCAAGCATGTTCGATTGCCCCATCGTCATATCGGAAAAGATATGGGAATCGTCCTTCAGGAAAAGCAACCGCCCCTTACCGTCAACAACGAAAAACGTATCGGCTTCGTAAAGCACTTTTGTCTCTTTATCCGCCTGCGCCTCCCCATCGTTCATGGCAGACAGATAGAAAGCGATCACTGCCACCCCGCTGAATCTGTTATTCCGGTAATAGGGCGCCGCGCAGCCAAGGCGCATACGACCGCTGTACAGATCGCTATATACATCGGTAAACACAAAATTTCCAGCCTCTTTGGCCTTTTTGTACCATGGGCGGGTTCTCGGGTCAAAAGGCAATGGCCTGCCTTCCGGCGTCAGATGCTTGTCAGACTCCGTATCGGCGGAAATATAAAAGCCCTGTTCATCCCCCAAAGAGACTACCGTCCCTTCACCTGTATACTGCGACAGGCGGACCATAAAAGGCGACACATTGGCCACCAGCCCGATATCATCTTTCAGCCGGTCGTAGTCGGCATCGGGAGCAAGCTCAAGCTGCGCTGTGATGATCCCCGCATTTTCCGCCCGGGGGAAATAAATACGATGGGGCGGGTAATCATTGGGATTGTCAAGCATATGGCTTATCCATCCGGACAAAAGAATTGTGCGGTCTTCCAGCCGTTTGAGCTGCGAGTAAAGTACTTTTGCCCGTTCCCGGGCCAGAAGGGAAATTCGTTTTCGCTCTGCGGATTCTAATTTATCGGCGGTAATTTCGGCGGCCCGGCCACCCATTTCACTGCCGTCCTCTATGGAATTTTGCCGCGCTGTGAACATTCCCGCCAGAGCGATTACGCTTACTGTAAAGAAAGATACTATACAGCAGATGAAAATGATCCGCTGTACCTGCGCTCTTATACCGTTACTTTTCTTAAATAAAAATTTTTGTATTCCAAAACGGTCCGGTGATTTTTCCATGACAAGCTTTGATCCTTCCATTCATCCTCAATAAACTTTATGCAGAATTTTTTATGGCAGGAGCAGCTCCATAAAAGGTAGATTTGTTCATCCGAAATTAAGCTGCTTAATGATTTATTATATCATTCTATATAACGTGATTCAAAATTTTTTATCCAATCTTGGCTACGTTGTCAAAACTACATGTCCATATTTAATTTTTTCCCATCAAAAAAAACTGCTGGCAAAATCTGCCAGCAGCTTCATTAATGTTCGATAAATCTTATTGTAATTTTTCCATCAGCATCTTGTTGACCATGCCAGGGTTTGCCTTCCCTTTGGTAGCCTTCATGATCTGGCCTACCAGGAAGCCGATGGCTTTCTTTTTGCCGGCCTTAAAGTCTGCAACAGACTGGGGATTGGCTGCAATCACTTCGTCTACCAGTTTGCCCAGTTCACCGGCATCGCTGACCTGCTCCAGACCCAGTTTCTTCACCAGAGCCTGAGGCGCTTCGTTTTCTTTCAGCATTTCCGCAAAGACCTGTTTGGCCAGTTTGCTGGACAGCACGCCTTTGTCAATGAGGTTTACCAGTTCTCCCAGATGGTCCGGCGTAATCTTGAATTCCGGATCGTCGATTTCGATACCTTCCGCATTCAGGTAGCCGGCTACATCCCCGATGAGCCAGTTGGACAAGGCTTTCAGATTTGTTGTTGCTTTCGTGCCTGCGTCAAAATAATCCGCCACCTTCTTGCTGGCCACAATGATATCCGCATTGTCTTCCGGCACTTCTTCCGCCAACAGGCGTTCCTTGCGGGCAGAGGGCAGTTCCGGCAGAGTAGCCTTGATCTCATCGATCCAGGCCTGGTCCAGATTCACCGGAACCAGGTCCGGTTCCGGGAAGTAACGGTAGTCGTGGGCTTCTTCCTTGGAACGCATGGACAGGGTCACCCCGTTAGCGTCGTCCCAGGTACGGGTCTCCTGTACAACATGGCCGCCGTCTTCTACGATTTCGATCTGGCGTTCCACTTCGTATTCGATGGCCCGTTCCAGGGCACGGAAAGAGTTCAGATTTTTGATTTCCGCCCGGGTACCGAATTCCGTAGCCCCTTCCGGCATGACGGAAATATTGGCGTCGCAGCGGAGACTGCCTTCCTGCATCTTGCAGTCGCAGACATCAGTGTATTCCAGGATGGCTTTCAGCTGTTCCATGTAGGCTCGGGCTTCCGCCGCGCTGCGCATATCCGGTTCGGATACGATTTCGATCAGGGGCACGCCTGCACGGTTATAGTCAACGGCAGAAGAATCGGAAGTACTGATGGTCAGGCCGCTGTGCACCAGCTTGCCGGCATCTTCTTCCATATGGATACGGGTAATACCGATGCGCTTTTTCTCGCCGTTCACCCGGATGTCGATATGTCCTCCCAGACAGATAGGCTCATCCCACTGGGAAATCTGGTAGTTCTTTGCCAGATCCGGGTAGAAATAATTCTTGCGGTCCATTTTATTGAATTTCTGGATATCGCAGTTTAAGGCCAGACCGGCGCGAATGGCAAATTCCACCACCCGTTTGTTCAGCACAGGCAGTGCGCCGGGCATGCCCAGACACACCGGGCACACATGGGTGTTGGGTTCTGCGCCGAATTCCGTGGAGCAGGAGCAGAACGCCTTGGTTTTTGTTTTTAATTCGGCATGTACTTCCAGACCGATGACAGTAATATAATTTTTCATTATTTGTTACCTCCCAAAGGCGCTACCGCTTTGTGAAACTCTGTAGCCTGTTCAAAGGTGTAGGCTGCCCGCAGCAGGGTCTCTTCATCCAGGGCTTTGCCGATGAGCTGCAGGCCCACGGGCATGCCGTCCGCAAACCCGCAGGGAATGGAAATGCCGGGCAGGCCTGCCATGTTGACAGGAATTGTGGTAACGTCCAGCATGTAAATGGCCAGAGGATCCATCTTGCCGTCCAGCGGATAGGCCACTACCGGCGAGGTAGGAGTCAGCAGCACGTCTACATTTTTGAACACTTCGTCAAAATCGCGGCGGATCAGGGTACGGACCTGCATTGCCTTTTTGTAATAGGCATCATAATAACCGGAGCTTAACACATAGGTGCCCAGCATGATACGGCGTTTTACTTCGCTGCCGAAGCCTTCGGTACGGCTCAGCTTGGTCATTTCCGGCGCGCTCTTGGCGTCTTTGTTGCGGTAACCGTAGCGCACGCCGTCATAACGGGCCAGGTTGGCGGAAGCTTCCGCCGGGGCAATGATGTAGTAAGTAATAACCGCATATTCCGTATGGGGCAGGGAAACTTCTACCACTTCCGCTCCTAACTCTTTGTATTTTTCTACAGCCAGCATGATCTGTGCTTTTACTTTGGGATCGATGCCTTCGCCAAAATATTCTTTCGGCAGGCCGATGCGCAGGCCTTTTACATCCTGACGGAGGGCCTTCGTAAAGTCAGGCACGTCCACCGGCAGGGAGGTGGAATCGTGAGCGTCCACGCCGCAGATGGTGTTCAGCACGATAGCAGCGTCGGTCACGTCACGGGTAATAGGCCCGATCTGGTCCAGAGAAGACGCGAATGCCACGCAGCCGTAACGGGACACACGGCCGTAAGTAGGTTTGATACCTACCACGCCGTTAAAGGACGCAGGCTGGCGGATAGATCCGCCTGTATCGGAGCCCAGGGACCAGATGGCTTCGCCGGCTGCGATAGCCGCCGCGCTGCCGCCGGAAGAACCGCCGGGAACGCAGTCCAGATTCCATGCATTATGAGTCTTCTTCATATATGAAGTTTCCGTGGTGGAACCCATGGCAAATTCATCCATGTTGGTTTTTCCAAGGAAAATGGTTTCATCTTTCCGAAGGTTTGCGATTACATGAGCGTCGTAAACCGGAATGAAATTGTCAAGAATGTGGGAGGAGCAGGTCGTACGCAGGCCTTTGGTGCTGATGTTGTCTTTAATGGCGCCCGGAATACCGGCCAGGGGTTTTACCGTTTCCCCGGCGGCAATCATAGCGTCAACTTTTGCAGCCTGGGCCAGTGCGTTTTCTTTATCCAGCGTCACATAGGCGCCGATCTTCTCTTCCACTTCGTCAATGCGGTCATATACCGCTTTCGTCAGCTCAACGGAGCTGATCTGTTTATTCTGCAGTTGTTCATGCAGTTCATGAACGGTGCTCTCGTATAACTTCACAGTTCTTCCTCCTATTCAATCACACGCGGAACCTTGAACCCGTCGTTGTGTACGGCCGGCGCGTTTGCCAGCGCTTCTTCATGGGTCACGCCAGTCTGGGGCACGTCTTCCCGCAGCACGTTGTACAGGGGCAGAATGCTGAAGGTGGGTTCAATACCGGTGGTATCAACTTTTTCCAGAATATCCGCATAGTTCAGAATCTGGTTGAACTGTTCCGTGAACTTGGGCATTTCCGATTCGGAAATTTCCAGCCGGGAAAGAGAAGCGATGTATTTTACATCTTTTTCCGTTACTTTCATGTTTTCACCATCCTAAATATCATTAAGCTTCCAAATTAAAAAACATACATGTTATTATATCACAATTACATATAAGAGGAAAGAAAAGTCTTCCATTTCACCGTTTTATTTGAAGGAAACACTGATTAAATGAGTTTGTGCGCTGCAATCTCACATTTTTTATTCTAACCCTGCAAAAAGATTGCCTTCTTCCACAGCGGAAACAGTTTCAGCTTGTCCTGCATTATCTGTTTCCCCGGCTTGCGCCGGCGGAGTTTTCCCGTCCGCTTCTGTTCCGGTTTGCCCGGCAGCAGTTTCCCCGCCATCATTTCCCAGCAACCGCAGGAATTCCGCTTCATCGATGACTGTAACGCCTAATGAGCGGGCTTTCTCCAGCTTGCTTCCCGCTTCGGCCCCTGCGATTACATAATCGGTCTTTTTGCTTACGCTGCCGCTGACTTTCGCCCCGGCATCCTGGGCCATGGTCTGTGCCGTAGCCCGGTCCAGGGTGGGCATGGTTCCGGTAAATACCAGAGTTTTGCCATAAAAAGGATGATTTTCATTTACCGACTGGGCCTGCATTTCCATGTTCAGTCCGGCTTTTTTCAGTCGTTCCACCAGTTCCCGGTTCAGCGGATTGGCGAACCAGGTCACCACGCTTTCTGCAATAACCGCACCGATATCCTTGATAGCCGACAGCTCGTCCGCAGAAGCAGCCATCAGTGCATCCATTGTTTTATATTGCAACGCCAGAAGCCGTCCGCCTTTGGCTCCAACATGGCGGATCCCCAGGGCAAACAGCAATTTATCCAGTCCCTGCTGTTTACTTTTTTCAATTGCCTTCAGCAGGTTGTCCGCAGATTTTTTCCCCATGCGGTCCAGCGTTAAAAGCTGTTCTTCTTTTAAATCGTATAAATCCGCAGGAGTCTTTATCAGTTCAGCCTCCAGCAGTTGTCCGATTACTGCAGGGCCGCAGCCCTCAATGTCCATAGCGTCACGGGATGCGAAATGGATCAGCCCTTCCCTGCCCAAAGCTGGACAATGGGGATTGGTGCAGCGGTATGCCACCTCCCCTTCTTTCCGGGCCACCGCCCAGCCGCATTCAGGGCATTCCTTCGGCATAACAAACGGCACGGCCGATTCCGGCCGCAGTTCTCTCACAACGGAAAGAACCTCCGGAATAATTTCCGCCGCCTTATTAATGATAACTGTATCTCCGATACGGATATCTTTTTCTAAAATAAAATCTTCATTGTGCAGGGTCGCCCTGCTTACGGTACTGCCGGACAATTTTACCGGGGTCAGCACGGCCGCCGGGGTCAGCACTCCGGTACGGCCTACCTGGATCACGATATCTTCCAGCTTTGTCCGGGCCTGTTCCGGCGGATATTTATAGGCAATGGCCCAGCGCGGATCCTTCCCCGTGGCGCCCAGCAGCCGCTGCTGCCACACCGCGTTTACTTTTGCCACAGCCCCGTCCGTGTCATAGGCAAGTTCCCTGCGGCGTTTGTCATGTTCTTCTATAAAGCGTAAAATTTCTTCTTTTGTATGGGCCACGCACCAGTGTTCCGGCGTGGTAAAACCATATTTCTCCAGATTGCGCAAGCACTCCTCCTGGGTTTCCGGTTCTTCCGGCCCCATCAGGTAGTAGGCAAAAAAGCTGAGGGAACGACGGGCTGTCACAGCCGGATCCAGCTGACGCAGGCTCCCTGCCGCCGCATTCCGGGGATTGGCGAATTCCGTTTCGCCTGCTTCAACCCGTTCTTCGTTCAGGCGCAAAAAGGCCTCCCGGGACATATACACTTCCCCCCGGACATCCAGCAGCTCCGGTGTTTCTTCGCCCTCCGGAACACGCAACCGCTGAGGGATAGCCTTGATGGCCCGCACGTTGGCAGTAACATTTTCTCCCACTTCCCCGTCCCCCCGGGTAGCAGCCCGCACCAGCCAGCCGTTTTCATAGATCAGGCTGCAGGCCAGGCCGTCAATCTTCGGTTCCAGCACATAGCTGACCTCAGTTCCCTGAGGCAGCAGGCTCCGCACCCGCTGGTCGAAGTCTCCCATTTCTCCGGCATTATACACATTTCCCAAGCTCAGCATGGGAACCATATGCTTCACCTGCGTAAAGCCCGGGGCCACATACCCACCGGGACGTTGGGTAGGTGAATCCGGCGGCACTTCGTCGGGATACAGGGCTTCAATAGCGCGGAGCCGGTTGGTCAGGGCATCGTATTCCCCATCGCTGATCTCCGGCGCGTCCAGCACATAATACTGGTATTCATGATGCCGGATCTGCATGCGGAGGGACTCTGCCTCCTGCAACAGGGATTCCCTGCTTTCGCCGCTTTTCAGTTCCGCCGCTTTGTACTGGATCGTATCTTTTTCGTCCATAACAACTACCTGCTTCATTTAAATTTTTACAGCAAATCCTTGGCTGTACTATTTCTGAATTATTATTTTTACAGGGCCTTACAGTTTTTTCAGCATGGCATATTTAGTCAGTAAGCTGCGGATGCCCGCGCCTGCAAAGGCAACTTTTACTTCCTGTCCGTCCGGGGAATTTTTCACACTGACCACCGTGCCTTCCCCCCATTTTTTATGGCTGACCCGGTCGCCGATGGCAAAATCCGTAGCAGCCCCCGCCGGTTTTTCCGGCACGAAATCCGTATGGATTTTGCTGAACAAGCCGTGGGTCTTTTTGCTTTCTTCTTTAAATTTTTCACTGAGAGAAGCGCTGACGCGGCTTTCAGGAACAAACCGTTTCCCATGGCCCCCGCCGATGACAGGACCATCTTCGTCATCAAAACCGTTGTAACCTCTGCGGCTATCGGAAGAACCATAATTTCCGTCGCGATATCCGCTCTGCCCGTAATTTCCTTTCCCGCGAATCGGGTTACCCTCTCCATAACCGTTTCCAAAACCGGAGGAACCGTACCCGCTGCTGTAACCCCGTTGCCCATAGCCACTGCTGCCATACCCGCCGCGGTTTTTATATCCTTCCGTATTGCGATATCCGGTATTGGTCAACGCAGGGCGATGGTATTCATGCACCAGTTTCTGAGGAATTTCTTCCAGAAAACGTGAAGGGGTGGAATAGTTGGTGCGTCCGTAAATGGTCCGCTCCTTTGCCCCGGTGAGATATAAAATCTGTTTTGCCCGGGTAATACCCACATAACACAGGCGCCGTTCCTCTTCCATCTGCTCGTCGTCCATCAGGCTCCGGGCGTGGGGGAACAGACCTTCTTCCATGCCGGCCAGGAACACCACCGGGAACTCCAGTCCTTTTGCCGAATGTAAAGTCATCAGTGTAAATTTGTCATTGTCCAGCTTGGCATCGTCAATATCAGACACCAACGCTACGTGTTCCAGAAAATGGGCCAGCGTTTTTTCTTCGCTTTCATCCTTCAGGAAATCCTGGGCCACGCTGATCAGTTCCCGTAAATTTTCCGCACGGCTTTCCGACTGGGGTGTCTGCTCTGCCTGCAGCTCTTCCATATAACCGGTTTTGTTCATCACGTCTTCGATCAGCTGTTCCACGGGAACCGAATCCACTTCCCCCATGAGTTCAAACAGGACGGATCCCATCTCCTCCAGCTTTGCGATAAAGCGGGGGCTTAAACCGGGAACAGCTGCAGCATTGGTGATTACTTCAAACAAGGATATATTCTGCCCGTTGGCATAGTCCTGCAGTTTATTGACGGTAGCCTGCCCGATGCCCCGCTTGGGTACGTTGATGATCCGTAGCAGGCTGATTGCATCGTAGGGATTATACAGCACCTTCAGGTAGGCCATCACGTCCCGGATCTCTTTCCGGTCGTAAAACTTAATGCCCCCGACCATACTGTAGCTGATACCGCTTTTGATCAGCATTTCCTCAAAAACCCGGGACTGGGTATTGGTCCGGTACAGCACCGCCATATCCCCGTAGGTAAATTTCCCGGCGCGGATCAGCTGCTGGGCCTGTTCCACCACAAAGCGGGCCTCGTCCCGCTCATCCACGGCATTGTAATAAGTAATCGCCGGGCCCACCGGGTTTTGTGTCCAGAGCTTTTTCGGCTTCCGGCCCGTATTATTTTCAATGACCGCATTGGCCGCATCCAGAATGACGGAAGTAGAGCGGTAATTTTGCTCCAGCTTCAACAGGGTGGCCTTAGGATAATCTGTTTCAAAGTCCAGAATGTTACGGATATCCGCACCGCGCCAGCCGTAAATGCTTTGGTCCGCATCCCCTACCACGCACAGGTTCCCTTCATCCCCGGCAAGGTATCGGGTCAGCAGGTACTGGGTACGGTTGGTATCCTGGTATTCGTCGATCATGATATAGCTGAAACGCTGCCGGTATTTTTCACGTACTTCCGGACATTCCGCCAGAATCTTTACCGTCAGCATCAGCAGGTCGTCAAAGTCCATGGCGTTGTTGGCCAGCAGCCGCTTTTCATAAATTTCGTAGACTTCGGCCGCCTTCTGTTCAAAAAAATCCCCCGCCAGCTGAGAAAACGCAGCAGCGGTCTGCATCTGGTTCTTGGCATTGGAAATGGCGTTCTGCAGCGATGCGGGAGGATACCGCTTTTCATCCAGATTCATTTCTTTCAGAATCGATTTTATTAGATTTTTCTGGTCCGCCGCATCGTAAATGGCAAAATTGCTTTTATGGGTTCCCAGCACTTCGATCTCCCTGCGCAAAAAACGGGCGCAGAAAGCATGGAAGGTAAACAGCCATACATCTTTAGCCGCCGGTCCTACCATAGCATCCACACGGGAACGCATCTCTTTTGCCGCTTTATTGGTGAAAGTGATCGCCAGAATTTTGTAGGGCGGCACTCCCAGCTCCAGCAAGTGTGCAATACGGCAGGTCAGCACTTTGGTCTTGCCGCTGCCGGCCCCTGCCAGAATCAGCATGGCGCCGTTAATATTTTCAACCGCAGCTTTTTGCTGCGGATTCAGGTTTGCAATACTGTCCATTGGTTCCTCCGAGATTTCAGGAAAGCTTTGATCTGTCATTGTTTCAACAGCCTTTGGAATAATTTTTCCTTAACTTTTTTATTTTACCATAAAGCGTTCCATTGACAAAGAATTATTACTGTGAATTTTGAATGAAAAAAAGGGCCGGACAATGCAAATTTTCAGCGTCATCAGAAACTGCCAAATATAAAATGCGCCCCGGTTGCAAAATGTGCAGCAGGGGCGCGTAATGTTTATGCGTATTCAGGGAACAGCATTTTGATCACAAGTCAAATCCGTTATTTACTTTGTCTGAAGAAAAGCTACTGCAGGAATTATCTCCGCATCTTTTTAACGGTTTCTTCCATCTTGTTCATCTTCTTTTCCAGATTTTCAACTTTCTTCTGGGTCTTTTCAACCTTTTCTTCAATGGCTACGGTCATATCCCGCAGTTCTGCAACTTCGCTTTTTGTCGCATGCTGCACGCCCCGACCGGCTTTTTCCGCTTCCAGGATGGGCTGGTAGCGTTCCGTTTCCTGTTTGATCACATCCGCCAGGATCAGCAGGGAGATCAGGTTCGGGATCGCCATCAGGGCGTTAAAGATATCGGCAAGGTTCCAGACCAGTTCCAATGCCTGAGTGGCGCCGATATAGGTAATGAGGCAGAATACTACACGGTAAACTACATTGAACTTCGCGCTTCCGAACAGGTACTCAAAGCATTTTTCACCCTGATATTCCCAGCCTAAAATAGTAGAATAGGCAAACAGGACGATGCCGATGGATACAATGTATTTGCCGACCGGGCCTACAAACTTTTCAAAGGCTGCAATGGTCAGGCTCAGGCCGGACAGAGCCACGCCTTTTTCATCCACAGTGCCCAGCATACCGGAAGAAGCGATGACCAGACCGGTGATGGAGCAGATGACGATCGTATCAAAGAAAGTACCGGTAGAGTTAATATAACCCTGGCGAACCGGATCGTCCGTATGGGCAGATGCCGCAACGATAGCCGCGGAACCTAAACCGGCTTCATTGGAGAAACAGCCGCGGGCAACGCCGAAACGCATCGCGTTCATTACACTGACCGTAATAGCACCCAGCACGCCGCCGCCTACTGCCTGGGGATTGAAAGCCATCATAAAGATCATGTACAGTCCGTGGGGAATTTCACTTGCATTCGCCAAAATGCCTGCCAGGCCGCAAACTACATAGAACACGGCCATAACCGGAACGACTACGGCAGCTACTTTGGAAATAGACTGGATGCCACCCAGAATAATGATCATGCACAGGATGACCAGGGCCGCGCCGGTTGCCGCCACGGGAACCGCAAAGGTTTTTTCCAGCGCTGTGGAAATGGAGTTTGCCTGTGTCATATTACCGATACCGAAAGACGCCAGCACCGTAAACAGCGCAAACAGGAAACCTAAAATCGCGCCCAGTTGTTTATTGGAGAACCCGTTCTTCATGGTGAACATGGGTCCACCCTTCATTTCACCTTTTTCGTTGACCTCGCGGTATTTGCTGGCCAGCATACATTCCGCATACTTGGTAGTAATACCGAAGGCTGCGGAAAGCCACATCCAGACCAGGGCGCCGGGGCCGCCTGCAAACATGGCCGTAGCCACGCCGACGATATTGCCGGTACCAATTGTGGCCGAAAGAGCTGTCATCAGCGCATTAAAGGAAGAAACGTCACCTTCACCGCCGGCCTTTTTCTGCCTGGCATCCTTGCCGATTACGCTCTTGATTGAATAGGGCAGGTTCCGCCAGGTGCGGAAATTCAACTTAAATGTCAAGAAAACACCAGTACCTACCAGCAGCACCAGCATTACGGGCCCCCACACAAAACTGTCAATTTCATTGACAATTGCATTGATCTGTTGCATATCCATAATTTTTTCCTTCTTCCCTCATTTATTTTCGGTATACCCACCAAATATTTTGGAAACGCTGATTTTTACCTGAAGGCTTGCTGCTACTTCCACAAGTTTCAACAAACCAGCGTTCCCATTAAGCAACCGTAGACTCATCCGCCCGCGCCATCGGATGAAATCGCGCGGAGCATTTCAGCCTGCGCTTCCTTAAGCAGATTTATACGTTGCAAACCGGCAACTTTTATCAAATCATCCACTGTCACCCCACACTATTGGCCCCATCAACCAATACCTCCCTGTATCAAAACGTTTTCGAAAAACCAGCATCCCCTCAGACTGCTAATAAAAAACCGGCCTTGGGGAACTCATTCCCTGCAGGCCGGCTACGCTCATGTAATAATAACAAACACTACTACGTTTTCCAGCAGACGTATTAGCGCCTGCTTCCGACCCTGTCCTTTTGCCTGAGAGATTAGGGCTTGCGCCCTTGCACCTTCGGCTCTCAATTCAATGAGTATCTCCAGAGTTGTGTCCCCATGCGGTTCTTTGTTCACCGGAACGCCTGAGAGTGCTACTCCTTCGGCATGCCCAACCTTTTGGTCCTGCATTCTTCCGCATGTTTCATTCACCCGATATTTTATTTTGAATTTTATATTGAGATAATATTACACAATTAGCACAAAAAAATCAATGGCTTTTTATCATGTATACTTGTATACACAATGGAAATTTTATTCCGGCTCCCTTTTACTGTCATCGCGATTTCTTACCAGGACAGCACTTCCGCCCCGGTTTCCGTAACCAGTACGGTATACTCCCACTGAGCGGAAAGTCCCCCGTCTTCCGTATACACTGTCCAGTTGTCGGCTTCGTCAATAAATACACCTTTTTTCCCGGTGTTGATCATGGGCTCAATGGTAAAGATCATGCCGGGAACCAACAGCATGCCGGTTCCTTTTTTCCCGATGTGGGCCACAAAAGGATCTTCGTGGAACTCTACCCCCACGCCGTGGCCGCCGAATTCTTCCACCACGCTGTACCCGTGTTTGTGAGCCAGCTGGGCCACCGCCGCACCGATGTCTCCCAAATGCCCCCAGGGTTTCACCGCTGCCAGGCCCCGCTTCAGGCATTCTTTCGTAATGGCCACCAGATCTTTGGCCCGCTTGTCCACCCGGCCGATCTCAAACATACGGGAAGCGTCCCCGTAATATCCGTTTAAAATCGTAGACACGTCAATATTGACAATATCCCCGGACCGGAGGGCAACCTTCTCCGAGGGAATCCCATGGCACACCACATCATTAATGGACGTGCAGACGCTTTTGGGGAAACCGCAGAAATTCAGGGGCGCCGGAATGCCGCCGTTGGCCACCGTAAAATCATACACGATCCGGTCGATCTCTTCTGTAGTGATTCCCTTTTTAATATGCTTTCCCACTTCATCCAGCACCGCCGTATTTAATTTGCAGGCTTCCCGGATGCCGGCGATCTGGGCCGGAGTCTTGATCATCTGGCGGGTGGGAACTTCCTCCCCTGCCAGCTGATGCAATCTGATCTCATCTTCTATTTCCTTATGACAATCTTCGTACGGCTTTCCGCTGCCGCACCAGCATAAAATTTCGCTCATGGCGACCTCCAAAAATTATTAATAATTTATTATACCATTCTTTGTCGAAATATGGTAGAATACATTGATATTTAACCAGCATAATATCTTGTCGGCTTTGCTGCCATGCCGGCAAAGCTGAAAAAGATGTTATCAGCGACGGAGGTACTTCAGCTTTATGGAAATAAGCCAGCTTTTCTTTTATTTTAACGAATACGTCATGCACTTCGACAAGTACATCCCGGTAGTCATGGCCTCGTACGGTTCCCTGATCTACTTCATCCTGTTCATGATCATTTTCTGCGAAACGGGACTTGTAGTCACCCCGTTCCTGCCGGGAGATTCCCTGCTCTTTGCCTGCGGCGCCCTGTCAGCCACTGCCAACAGCCTCCATTTCGGCACCCTGTTCACCATCTGCCTGGTAGCCGCCATATTAGGGGACACCAGCAACTACTGGATAGGGGAAAAGTTCGGAGCCAAACTGCTGGCCAGCAATAACCGCCTCATTAAACCGGACCATGTGGAAAAAGCCCAGAAGTTTTACGAAAAGCACGGCCACAAAGCCATCTTCCTCTGCCGGTTCGTTCCCATCGTCCGCACCTTTGCCCCCTTCGTGGCAGGCATTGGCACCATGCACTACCGCACATTCCTCCACTATAATGTGATTGGCGGCCTTGCCTGGGTCTCCCTCTTCACAGGCGCCGGCTATTTCTTTGGGAATATTCCCTTTGTAAAAGAAAACTTTTCCCACGTAGCCTTGGGCATCATCATCGTTTCCGTACTACCCATCGTGTACGAATTTGCAAAAGCAAAAATGGGAAAAGAATAAGAAAAGAATTATCGATTCGATATTCCTGACAAAAACAAATCAAACTTAACTTTTGAAAACTTTTCCCCAAAAAGCTTTCGACCCCGTACTCAAACTGCAAAAGAGTACGGGGCCTTATTTTTTTATGGCAAATCACGTTTATCAAAAAATAATCTGCCGCAATTCTTATTATGTTTTTTCCTTTACGCTTCTTTCATAAACGCCGCCAGTTTTTCCGCTTTCTCTTTCCAATCTGCCGTGTATGGTGCCCCGCCCTGGGCGGAATCCTTTTTGCCGCCGCCCCGGCCGCCGAAAATCTCATTAGCCGCCGTTACGATTTTTTTGCAGTCCCCCACTGCGTTTTCACTGAGGCCGAACATGTAATTCACACGCTCCCCGCTGTGGTAAATGATAGCCGCCACCACATTGGGAACCGACATAAGCTGCTGCATCATAGCCTTGGCCGACTGGGCATCGTAGTCGTCCTCCACCACCGCGGCAATCTTACTGCCGCCTGCATTGACCGGAGCCGCTGCCAGGATCTTTTTCATTTTATCTTCCTGAATGATTTTGACAGCCGCCCGCAGCTTTTCCTTCAGCCCGGCGATCTCCCCTTCCATCCGCTCAATGGCTTCGCATACCCTTTCTTCTTTGGTGCTCAGCATATTGCCGGCTTCCTGAATATAGCGCATTTTTTTCCGGGCGTCTTCCAGAGCCCAGCGGCCGCACAGGAATTCCACCCTTGTGCCGCCCTTGTGCTTTTCAATTTTGGTAACTTTGATCAGTCCTACCACTCCGGTAGAAGTAGGATGGGTGCCGCAGCAGGTGCAAACATCCCCGTCTTTTACCGCCACAATCCGCAAAATGCCGGTGAGTTTGTCATTTTTCTTCCGCATGGGAAGGTCCGCCACTTCCGTATGGGGCAGGTAGGAAACCGTAACCGGCAAATCCTCCCACACCTGTCTGTTGGCAAAATCCTCCGCCTGAAAGGCTTCCTCCAACGTCACTTCTTTGTCCAGATCGATGGTCACCAGGCGTTCGTTCATGTGGAAGCCCACATTGTTGGCGCCAAACAGTTTAAAAAACGCAAAAGATAAAAGATGTTCCCCGCAGTGCTGCTGCATGTGGTCCAGCCGGTCCGTCCAGTTCACCTGCACCGTAACCTTGCTGCCCACCGGAAATTCCGCCGCGCAGTTATGGATGATCTTCTCTTTGGTTTCCCGCACATAGTCCACCAGCGCTCCGTTGATGGTTCCCGTATCGCTGAGCTGGCCGCCCCCTTCCGGGAACAACACTGTCCGGTCCAGCACCACAGCAAAACCTTTGGGAGCCGGCTCACACTCCAGCACCGTGGCTTCGCAGATTTTTAAATTTGAATCCCTCTCATATAATTTTTCGGTCATATTTCCCCTCCATAAAATTACTGTATATTAATTATTTCACTGTAGTGGGCCAATCTCAGATTGCAAGGCCGGAATCAACATAGATGGCCTGTACTTTGTTATCTTTTATATAAAAATTAAGGCTGCCGTCCGGGTCGCCGGGCTCTTCCAGTTGATACAACACCCTGTGTTTTGTTCCATCTTCCGACTTAATGTCTTTTCCCGGGCCTAAAATTCTTTTCACTTCCGAAAGAGGGGTTCCCACTTTGATTCCGTCCGAAGTGGCGATCCCGTTATTGCCGGCTACATAAATTCGCTTCACCCGATCGTTTACAAATGTAATATTAAAAGTCGTTCCATTGCGTCCGTACTCATAAATAATCTGGGTGTGCCTGAAACCGGCTTCGACCTGTTCCGTTTTCGCGGACACAGGCTCTCCATAAACGGCAACCACCTCCGGCAGTCCCTGGTCAATGTAAACGCCGCCGGCATTCATCCGGTCCGGCGATACGGCCTGGCAAACGGAAAAGCCTGCCAGCAACAGCGACAGTAACGTTGAGGAAAACAGTTTTTTCATGGCGAACCTCCTTGTCTTTCACTTTCATTTTCATTATAGAAAAAGAAATTTCAAATTGCAAGTTGTGGGTAACGAATTCGGAAAACGGTAACAACTCCCTTTATCCATTCCGTAATCCAAATTTACACTTCATAATTTTTATAAAATAAGGTAAAATAAAAACAGCAATGTAACTGTAAAAGTTATAAATCATAAAACAAGGAGGTCATTATGGCTAATTATGTTCGTCGTACATGTTTCGTACTGCTGACCATGCTGTTTACGCTGGCCGCGCCCCTTATGGCCCTGGCGGAAGACATCATCATCCTGCATACCAACGATATCCACTGCGGGATATTGGACAACGTAGGCTTTCCCCATCTGTCCCAGTATAAGAAGGATTTGAAGAAAGCCGGGCACAAGGTGCTGCTGGTAGACGCCGGCGACTGCGTGCAGGGAGCGCCCATCGGGAAGCTTTCCAAGGGCGAATCGGTGGTCCGCATTATGAATGCGGTGAAATACGATTTCCTGATCCCCGGGAACCACGAATACGATTACGGCATGGACCAGTTCTTCAAACTGGCCAAGATGCAGAAATCCAAATACCATTCCTGCAACTTTATCGACCTGCGTACCAACACCCTGCCCCTCGCCCCTTCCAAAATCATTAAGATTGGCGGGAAAACCTTGGGCTTTGTAGGCGTAACCACTCCCCAGACCCTGAACACCTCCACCCCGAAATTCTTCCAGGACGACAAAGGAAATTACATTTACGGTTTCTTTGAAGACGATACCGGTGAAAAATTATATGCCCAGATCCAGAAGACTGTAGACCAGGTCCGGAAAGACGGCGCCGAATATGTCTTCATCGTAGGGCACCTGGGCATGGACGGATCCATCCCCCGGTGGGCCAGCCCGGCTATCGCACAGAACACCCGTGGCATTGACGCCATTATCGACGGCCATTCCCATGAAAAGTATGCCGTCCGTTCCGAAAAGAACCTGGACGGAAAAGACGTGCTGATCACCCAGACCGGTACCAAACTGCAGACTGTGGGCAAGCTGGTGCTGAAAGATGACGGTTCCCTGGAATCCACACTGGAAACGAATCTGAAAGACACCGATAAGAAAATTGAAAAACTGATTGCCAAAGAAAACAAAAAATTTGAACCCATCCTGAACCAGCCTGTAGGCGAAACCGCCTTTGATATCCGTTCCGACAACCCGGCTGATAAAGTACGGCGGGTCCGCAACGGGGAAACCAACATGGGCGACTTCGTAGCCGACGCTTATAAAAACGTACTTGATACCGACGTTGCCATCGTGAACGGCGGTTCCCTCCGGAACAATATCAAAAAAGGCGTGTTCACCTACGCCAGCCTGCTGGAAGCCTTCCCCTTCGGCAACATGTGCGCGGCAGTGGAATGCAGCGGCCAGGTTCTGTTAGACGCGTTGGAATTCGGAGCTTCCAATTATCCGGAAGAACGGGGCAACTTCATGCAGGTATCCGGCATCACCTACACCATCGACTCCCGGATCCCCTCTTCCGTGAAGCTGGACGACAAAGGCAACTTTGTGGGAGTTACCGGTGAATACCGCGTCAAAGACGTAATGGTCAACGGCAAGCCCCTGGACCTGAAAGCCAACTACACCGTAGGCGGTTCCAACTACGTTCTGAAAAACGGCGGCGACGGCAACGTAATGTTCAAAGACTGCAAACTGTTACAGGACGGACAGATTTCTGACGTTGACGCCATCATGGAATACGTGCAGAACTACCTGAACGCAAAGATCCCGGCTGAATACGAAGCCTGGGACGGACAGAAACGGATCAAGATTATTAAATAAAATTAGCAGTCGCAACAATAAGCAGTACAAAATCGAAGGGAAAAGCAAATTCCTTCACTGAATTTTAAAACCGGCATCCAAAAAAGAATGCCGGTTTTTTTATTTACTGATTTTTATTTCCCGTCCGGTTCAAAGATGCCTTCGTTATCATCCCACAGCACAACCTCATCGCTGTGAAGGGATTTCTGCACGTCGATCACCCGCTGATTGCTGCTGCCCCGGAACCGCAGCTTCAGATCTTTTTCTTCCAGATGGAACTCCCCGTCCACCAGAATATCGGTAAGATCCAAAATCTCTTTTGTAATTTCCCAGGGGCCCAGCTTGCCTGCCAGAATATCCTTTTCAAAATCGTAACCGGTGTAGCACCAGATGGTTTTGTCAGGATAGAGTTCCTTGAATTTTTTCATCACACGCAGCACGTCCGGCTGGTTTTCCGGTTCAAAGGGTTCGCCGCCCAAAACGGAAAGTCCTTCGATAAAATTGTGGTTGCAAGCCCGCAGCAGTTTGTCCAGCACTTCCCCGGTAAAGGGTTTTCCGTAATTGAAATCCCAGGTTTCCGGATTGAAGCAACCCCTGCAGTGATGACGGCAGCCGCTGACGAACAGCGACACCCGGACACCGGGGCCGTTAGCGATATCGTGGCGTTTTAGCGTTGCGTAATTCATATAGTTTCACTTCCTCTGTAAAAATCTTTTGAAAGTCGCAGCCTGTAAAAAATTCTGCAGGGCTGCATTTATTTTCTATTCCCTCGCAACTTGCGATTTATTTTTACAGATGCAATACCCGGGCTTTGATTTCTTTCGTCTTGCCTACGTTCCAGAAATTTTCTCCCAGATATCCGCAGGTGCGGCGGGTCACGTTCATCTTAGCGTGGTCCTTGTTATGGCACTGGGGGCATTCCCACTCGTTGTCATCGTTGATCATGATCTCCCCGTCATAGCCGCAGACCATGCAGTAGTCGGATTTGGTATTGAATTCCGCATACTGGATGTGGTCGTAAATAAACTGCACGGTAGCTTCCAGGGCTTTGGGGTTGTTCTGCATGTTGGGAATTTCCACATAGCTGATGGCGCCGCCGGAGGACAGCTTCTGGAATTCGCTTTCGAATTCGAATTTGGAGAAGGCGTCGATGTTTTCCCGCACGTCCACATGATAGGAATTGGTGTAATAGCCTTTATCGGTAATATCTTTAATGGTACCGAAACGTTCTTTATCAACCCGGGCAAAACGGTAGCACAGGGATTCCGCCGGAGTTCCGTATAAAGCAAAGCCGATGTTGGTCTCGGCCCTCCACCGGTTGCAGGTCTCCCGCAGATGCTTCATAACCCGCAGGGCGAAGTCCTTGCCTTCCGGCGTGGTATGGCTGCAGCCTTTCACTGCCTTGGTCATTTCATACAGGCCGATATAGCCCAGGGAAATGGAAGAGTACCCGCCGAACAGATACTTGTCAATCTTCTCCCCTTTACCCAGACGGGCAATGGCGCCGTACTGCCAGTGGATGGGGCTTACGTCAGAGCGTACGCCCAGCAGCGCGTTGTGACGGCACATGATGGCTTCGAAGCAAAGGGCCAGCCGTTCGTCCAGCAGCTTCCAGAATTTTTCTTCATCCCCGCCGGACAAAATACCGATCTGGGGCAGGTTGATGGAGACCACGCCCTGGTTAAAGCGGCCTTCAAATTTATAATTTCCGTTTTCATCCTTCCAGGGAGCCAGGAAGCTGCGGCAACCCATGGGGCTGAACACGTTGCCTTCGTAATTTTCCCGCATCTTCTTGGCGGAAATGTAATCGGGATACATCCGCTTGGCACTGCATTTTACCGCCAGATGGGTCAGGTAATCGTATTTACCGCCTTTCAGGCAGTTGTTTTCATCCAGCACATAAACCAATTTTGGGAAAGCCGGCGTTACGTAAACGCCCTTTTCGTTTTTAATTCCCTGCAGGCGCTGCCGGATGATCTCTTCGATGATCATGGCGTTTTCTTCAATATAGGGATCGTCTTCCCGCAGATACAGGAACAACGTCACAAAAGGAGACTGACCGTTGGTGGTCATCAGGGTGTTGATCTGATACTGGATAGTCTGGACCCCGGCCTTCAGTTCTTCCCGCAGCCGTTCGTCCACCACGGCTTCCAGAATTTTCGGGTCAACATTTTCGCCCAGGGTCTCAATGGCCCGTTTCATAAATTTATCCCGGCTCCGGCGCAGGTATTTGCCCAAATGACGCACATCCACAGACTGGCCGCCGTACTGGCTGGAAGCTACGGAAGCGATGATCTGGGTCATCACGTTGCAGGCAACCTGGAAGCTTCTGGGAGATTCGATCATCTTCCCGTTCATAACGGTGCCGTTATCCAGCATGTCCCCGATGTTGATCAGGCAGCAGTTGAAGATGGGCTGGATAAAATAATCCATGTCATGGAAATGAAGTACCCCTTCTTCATGGGCTTTGGCGATCTTTTCCGGAAGGATCACCCGGCGGGTCAGATCCTTGGAAACTTCCCCGGCGATCAGATCCCGCTGGGTAGAAGCCATGATGGCATTCTTGTTGCTGTTTTCTTCCATAACGTCCTTGTTGCTGTTACGGATCAGCGTAAGGATGGATTCGTCGGTAGTATTGGACTTACGCACCAGGGCCCGGCGGTAACGGTAAATGATATAGGCCTTGGCCAGATCGAACTTGCCCGCTTCCTGAAGCTGGCGCTCTACAATGTCCTGGATATCCTCCACCAGCAGGCGGGGACGGTTTTTCCCGTGGACGTATTCCGCAATTTCCTTAATTTTACTTTCCTCAATGCGGCATCCCTCTTCTACTGCAGCGTTTGCCTTTTCAATGGCCACCACAATTTTCTGGGGATCAAAATCAACCGTCGTACCGTCGCGTTTAATTACCTTCATGCCACAAAATCCTCCCTGAATTACTGACTCTCTGTTTTCTTTTTCCGCACCGTCTTCACGATACAAGCTCACGTTCTCTGCTTTTCCATGACGCGGCAAAGCCGCAAACACCTTATGTTGTATCATACAGAATCTGTTTGCCACTGAAGCTCTGACAAACAGATTCATAGATATTGTAGCATGTTCCGCAGTGCTTGTAAACTATATATTGTTGTCTGTAATAAAAATTTTCTTTTTTGCTGTCAATATCTTGTGGTTTGTAAACAGGGTTCTGTGGATAACGTGTGGATAAGGTGTGGATAAATTGAGATTTATCTGTGACTAAATTTATGCAGCAAGGGAAAGGCGTGAGCAAACCGTCGGAGGCGATTGCGTCATTCCATGAGATGAAATTCGCCGTCGTGGCGAGACTGTTTGAGGGGCGAAGCCCCGAGTTTCGAAGCCACAGGCGAATGAGTCCATGGAATAGCAATCGCAAAAATAAAACAGCCGCAGACAAAACCCGCGACTGTTACAATAAACGATTTACATTTTAACTCAGAACAAAAACTTTTTCCAAAACGGATAGCTGCTCAGCACAATTACAATGACAAGCACCACGAAATCCACAATGGTAAAGGGTTCCTTCGGCATATTTTTGTAGGTGTTGGCCCCAAAACCCCGCAGCTCCATAGAAAGGGCTAGGGTCTCAGACTTGGCTACCGCCCGCATTACCAGGGGACGGATCACAACCACGTAGGACAACAGCCGCTTTAGCGCGTTGCCCCGGTTGGAATAGCCCCGGCAGGACTGAGCGTCCAAAGTTACCGTGCTGTCTTCCAGAAAGTTAGGTACAAACCGCAGGGCCGCCGTCAGCATGAAAGCGTATTCCACCGGCAGATGGAACCGGTCCACCAGTGCCTTGGCGATGCTTTGGATTCGCGTAGTGGCCAGCATGCACAGGAAGGCCAGAGTCATGACCAGCATCCGCAGGCCGCCGAACAATGACACATTCAGAGGCGAACCGAACAGCAGCTGCAGCAGTATCATCATTCCCGTAAACACGCCCAGCCCGCCGATGGCAGCCAGCATGGTCTTGCTTCGCTTGATGTACAGCAGCAGCACCAGCTGCAGCACTAAAATGGTTGCTACCGCTTCCAGCGGCAGGATAAATACCCAGGCCGTCACCGCCAGAGTTACGATGATCCAGGTGAAGGCATTCAGTTTCATATCAGAATCCCTCCTTCCGGATTGCGTCGCAGAACTCGCCGCAGGTTGCGGCGGAAACGCCCAGGGCGGAGGCCAGCACGGAAACCGTAGGACGCCTCAGCCCCCAGCGTTCTACAGGCTGGTTGCCTTCAAAGAGTTCCTTAGGCGTGCCGCTGAACACAAGATGTCCGTCAGTCAGTACTATGGCCCGTCTGGCATATTGCCGCACCACGTTCATATCATGGGTGATCAGGATAATCGTAGTTCCCTTTTCTTCGTTCAGGGCTTTCAGATATTCCAGCATGGCTCCCTGTTCCGCCGCATCCTGGCCGTTGGTAATTTCATCCAAAATCAGCATACGCGGGTTCAGGGCCAGGGCCGCTGCCACCCCCAGCCGCCGTTTCTGGCCGAAAGAAAGGACACGGGGATATTTCGCTTCCAGCCCTTTCAGTCCCATGGCCTGCAGGGCCGCTTTAACATTTTCCTTCACATTTGCTTCCGGCAGTTTTTTCACACGGGGCCCGTAGGCTACTTCTTCGTAAACCGTATCAGCCAGAATCTGCAGGTCCGGGTTCTGGAACACATACCCGACCTTATCCGCCAGATCTGCCGGTTCATAGTTTACAATATCTTCCCCGTCAACCAAAATCTGCCCGCTGCGGGGATGGTCCAGGGCCATGAACAGCCGGGACAGGGTGGTCTTTCCGCTGCCGTTGTGCCCCAGCAGGGCCACGAACTCGCCGTCTTCGATTTTGCAGTTGATGTCGAACAGTACCGGAATACCGCGGCGATAGGCAAAGTTGATCTCTTTTGCTTCAATCATGCCCTCACCCCTTTTCCAAAACCTCTGGCCTTAAGTTCTTTTACAGCCTCATCTTCCGATCTCCACAAAGCAAACTTCTGCTGTGTTTTTTCTTCCATATTACATTTTATCTGCCACAGGTCAGGCAGCAGGGGACGCAGTTCTGCATCTTCGTAAATGCAGGAGACCACGTCTTCGCATTTTCCCTGTGCGGCAACTTCACCGTTTTTGATTGCTATCAGATCGGTCACAAAGGGCAGGACAAATTCCACCCGGTGTTCTACCACAATAAATGTAGTGCCGTATTCTTCCCGGATCTTGCCTAACAATTTATACAGGCTTTCCCCTCCGTCCGGGTCCATAGCGCTGACAGGCTCATCCAGTACAATTACTTCCGGATGCACTGCCAGCAGGGAGGCCAAAGCCAGACGCTGCCGCTGCCCGCCGGACAGTTCGTCCAGCTGGTAGCTTTCCCGGCCGGGCAGTCCTACATCTTCCAGGGCCTTGCGGGTCCGTTCCTCGGCTTCTTCCGGGGGGAATCCGTGATTCTGCAGGCTGAAGGCCACTTCCTCCCCTGCCGTCAGGGAAACCAGCTGGCTTTCGTAATCTTCCAGCATCAGTCCCACCTTCATGGCCAGGTCCGAAACTTTTTTCCCTTTGGTAGTTTCCCCCAGCACTTTCACATCCCCTGCGTAATCGCCGCCTGTATAATAAGGGATGATGCCGGTGATTGATTTGCAGAGAGTTGTTTTCCCTGCGCCGCTGGGCCCGATGATAACGGTAAAAGAACCTTTTTCTATTTCCAGATTGATATCTTTCAGAACCAGATCGGAGCGGAGGTATTTAAAATAAAAATCCGTAACGGAAACTACAGAATTCATTTATCCTCTCCTCCTTCCTGGGCGTAGAACAGTTTTTTCACAGGCTTAAAGAGCCCGAAGGTAATCAGTCCGTTAAGGACGCCTACTACCGCAACTACAGGCAGCATGGCGAAGATCCATACCCGGAGGGGAAGACCCAGTACCAATTTCAAAATAAAAGTGAATACGCTGCCGGAAGCAAAGGTGGCGGCAAAACCGGTAATGAAAGGAACCAGGCGCCAGTTGCCCATATGGCACGCTACAAATGCCTTCACCAGAAGGCAGCAGGTGGTGGCGCCGCACAGTTCGCTGGCAATATTTCCCAAGGGGAACGCGGATTTAGACGAAGGAACCAGGGTCAGCCCCGCAATAAACCCGATGCCGATAGCCCGGGTCAGGGGCGGACGGGTCAGATTGATGACGATGGCATACATGGCGATGGTCCAGTTAGGCGTTACGCCGCCTACGTTAGGACTCACCGTATGTAAAATAATCCCGATGGCAAACAGCATGGCAGTGATAGCCACCCAGCGATATCCTTCCTGGTTGGCTTCCACATGGGTCAGCGCTGGCATCGGCTTCTGCTGTTCTTCCGCAGTCGCGGCAATAATTTTTTCTTCCATAAACAAACTCCGTTCATTCCTCACTCAGCAATACAAAGAATCATGCAAATGCTGTTTCCATATTCTTCTAATTGTTTTTACAACTGTTTTAAAAAAGGAAATATACAATTATTATATATCACAACACTCTTGAAGTCTATCTTTATTCATCTTGAACCGTAATAATATTTAGGTAATCTATAGAATTTGATTTTGAGTTGTGATACAATTTTAGCAAATTATTGACAAATGAATTTTTTATTTCGTGCTTTGTTTTTTAGAAAGGATCCTCCCCCGTTTATGAGAGACCGTTTACTGTTACTGCTGGTTGCCCTGGTGTGGGGCACCACATTTATTTTCCAGCGTGTCAGCACCGGCACCATGGGCACGTTTTCTTTTATCGGACTGCGTTTTGTTCTGGGCGCCTTTGCCATTCTGCCGCTGGTGCTCTGGCAGAAGCGTCGGCTTGAAAACAATTCCTCCAAAGAAAAAAAACAAAGGTGTATGGCATCTGTTTCTTCCGACATCAGTGTTTCCGGTTCTGCCGATGGTCATAAAAATGCTGTTACAAAACCGGACAAGCCCTGGCCCCTCTGGCTCTGCGGCTTCATTATCGGCTGCATGCTCTTCGGCGGTTCCGCCTTCCAGCAGCAGGCCCTAATCTACACCACCGCAGGCAAGGCTGCCTTCATCACTTCACTGTATATTATTGCGGTCCCCCTGGTGGGCCTTCTGGTGGGCCAGCCCCTGCGCATCACTCACATTTTCGGTTGTCTGCTGGCAGTTTCCGGCCTGTACTTTCTGGCTTTCCGCAGCGACGGGCAGCCTTTGAACTTCGGCGACTTCCTCACCCTGATAGGCGTTTTGTTCTGGACCCTGCAGATCCTTTTCATCGACCGGTTTGTCCGGTGGTATCCGGGAATTTATCTGGCAGAAGGCCAGTTCATCACCGCCGCGGTCTTAGGATTTATCGGCCTGTTTCTTACCGGTGAATCCCTGAACGGGGAAATCATCCGGCAGACAGCTGTCCCCGTCTTATATGCGGGCCTTGTGTCCAGCGGCGTAGGCTATACCTTGCAGATCATCGGCCAGGCGAAAGTGCCGCCTACAGAAGCTACCATGCTCATGAGCTGTGAAATGATCTTCGGCGCCTTGTCCGGATTTTTATTTTTGAATGAAACCATGACCATGCGGGAGTTCATGGGCTGCCTGTTAATGACCGGCGGTATCTTTATGGCCCAGGTGCCCGGCCGCATCGTGTGGTATGGCAGAAGAAGGAGTTTTTAAGATGCTTAACATTCTTCGGGATATCATCGTCCTCAGCCTAACTTTTATCGTCAACTTTGTTATCGTCTCCACCTTCTGGGGACTGGTAGAAATGTTCACTCCCATCCGCTGGCAATGGCTGTATAAAGGGATGGCATACTTCAACATTCCCTGGACAGAAACGAATATCATTATCGTTTTATCCGCCCTGACCCTTATCGTACCCTGCCTTTTATACCGCACCTGGATCATGCAGCGCTACCTGTGCTGGTCCCTGAACTGCCAGAAACCGAAGGGCCCTGAAGCGGAACGCCTGACCTATGCTATGTCCCTTGTGTGCCAAAATGCGGGACTGGACATTCGCGATTACAATTTATATGTTTGCAACACCAAAGTTCTGAACGCTTTTGCCGTAGGCAGCAACAACATTGCCGTTACCCTGCCCCTGCTGACCAATTTGGAGCCCCGGGAAATCGCGGGCATCCTGGCCCATGAGATGGGGCACATCCAGAACCGGGACACCAACACCGCCCTGTTGACAAGTACCATGAGTTCCTTTGGGAATTTTGTGGTACGGATCTACAGTTATATTACCCTTGTACTTCAAATTTTCAGTTTCATTCCAATCATCGGCTGGTTTGCGGCAATCATCTCCTGGTTCTTCCTGATTCAGATCTGGCTCTTCCAGTTCCTGATGCAGCTGCCGCTGCACCTGATCACCATGTTCAGTTCCCGGCAGGATGAATACGAAGCGGATCTGTACGCCTGTAAGATCGGCCTGGGGGCAGAACTTTATAACGGACTGAGTTATATTACCAACGGAGAAGCCAAAATGGGATTCGCCGCCCGTATCCTGTCAAGCCATCCGGGCACAGCCCAGCGGCTGGAACGGATCTGGAATTACGTTAACACCCATAATATGATTGCCTGAAGGCAAGCGATTAAGTAACAAATATCGCTGTATAGAAATTAAAAAGCTGACGGTTAAAAGTGCAATACACTGATAGCCGCCAGCTTTTTTTAACTTTCATTCTTTAACGGGTTTTCTAAAAATACCCAAACCGTTTGCACAATGCCCTACGATTTCGAAAAAGACAGACCCATCATTACTGTTTCCTTACATATTTTGCCGCTGCCAAGCCCGCAACCGCACCTTCGTAAGCAGCCTTCACCACCTGCAGCAGGCCGCCGGTGCAATCACCCGCCGCATACAGGCCGGGAACATTAGTAGTCATATCCGCATCTACCACGATGCGGTTATTTTCCACCGCAGCTCCAATTTTCCGTGCCAGATCCACGCTGCCTGCCGTTCCCAGAGCTACAAACAGACCTTCTGCCGGAATGGAAGCACCGTTTTCTGTCCGCAGCCCGCTGACCCGTTCCATGCCGTTCACAGCTTCAGACTCTACCGCATCCACTTTTTCCCGGTGAACTTCAATCGAATCCGGAATTTTCACCGCAGGTTCTTTCCCATTGGTAAAGAGCATCACCTTGCTGGCATGGGGCTGTAAAATCTCCGCTTCATGCAATGCGTATTCTCCTTCACCCAGAACCGCTACGGTTTTTCCCCGATAGAAAAAGGCATCGCAGATTGCGCAGTAACTGACGCCTTTTCCTTCCAGTTCCTTCAGTCCCGGAATCTTCGGCGCCAGCCGGGTGCTGCCGGCTGCAAGAATGACCGTTTTTCCTTCAAAACTTTTTTCAGGCGTCTGCACTACAAGGCCTGTAAAATCATCGTTCATGGAAAGTCCCACAACTTCCCCCTGAACAAATTCAACGCCCAGACGTTTGGCCCCTGCAATGCCGTTGGCTTCCAGCTCCGCGCCGGTTACCGGCTCTGCCAGCCCGTAGTAGTTTTCAATTTTTTCCGCTTTCGCCAAAGCCCCGCTGCCACGGGTGATTACCGTTACATCCGCCCCAGCGCGCTTAGCGTACAGCGCGGCGGAAATGCCGGCAGGGCCGCTGCCGATAATGATAATATCCATGTTATGTATCTCCCGGCTGCACGGTCAGAACATTTCCCGCGCAGCGCACACTTTACCCGGAAATACCTCTGCCGTTCTCAATGCAAAATAATATTTCCGAACCTCTTCTTTTGAAAAATTATTACGGAATACGATTGCAATTACGCAAACAGCTTCAGCACATTCTCTTTCGACTGATAACCTACCGCCGTACCGCTCAGTTGCCCGTCCTTAAAAGCCGCCAGGGTCGGGATGCTCATCACATTGAACAGCTGGGCCAGTTCCGGATTCTCATCCACATCTACCTTGCATACTTTTAATTCCGGATGTTCTTCCGCAATGCTTTCCACTACCGGCGCCATCATACGGCAGGGGCCGCACCAGGTAGCCCAGAAATCCACCAGTACCGGCTTGTCAGACTGTAACACTTCAGCTTTAAAATTGTCTTTGTTTAATGCAATTACTGCCATTTTCATTACCTCTTTTCTCTAGATTAATATATTCCTTTTAATTCACCATATTCAACAATACGTTTTCCAGCCGCAGCCCCGTAGCCCGCTTCACCTTTTTCCCCTCTTTGAAAGCAATGGTGGTGGGGATCATCATGATCCCGAACTGCTGGGCAAAAGCTGTATATTCTTCTACATCCAGCTTGCACACCTTGATTTCCGGATGCTTATCCGCAATGGAATCAAGGGCCGGCTGCTGCATGCGGCAGGGCTGGTCCCAGGCTGCATAAAAGGTAACCAGGACGGGTCTGTCGCTTTCTAATACTTCCGTTTTAAAATTATCCGGCGTTACCGAAATTATATTTTCCTTCACTATCTCCATAGCATTTATCTCCCTGTCCGCCTGGAAAATCCCTGTGCGGATGCAACTTTATTATCTTTATTCCTTTTCCGGTTCCGGAAGCAGCATTGCAGCAATCAATCCCGCAATCCCCATGATCCAGAAAATCTGCAGGGCATTCACCAGTCCCCAGTTATCGGCGGCCCATCCTACAATCGGGGCAAAAATCCCACCCAGGGTCGTGGAAAGTCCTAACGTTACCCCTGAAGCAAACCCGGCGTTCTTTGCCAGATAGGACTGTCCCAGCACTACCATGGGACTGTAGGGCATAAATACGGAAACCGCCGCCGGAACCAGCAGCGCCGTAGCCAGCCACAAATTGGTCGTGTGGGTAAGAAGCAGATATGTGGGAATCATGCAAAGGAAAGCAAGGCGGATGATCTTCAGGTAGCCGAATCTGTCGGAAATCAATCCGCCTGCGTACGTAATACAGGCGCCCAGGGTAAACATAATGGATAATGCCATCGTTCCCTGGGTTGCCGTTGCATGCAGCACAGTCATCCAATAAATTGGAATGAATGTATTACTGATCGTAAAACCGATAGAACGGGCCAGGATCACTATGGACAGCTTCCCGAAAGCCGGCCAGTTGTTTTCTTTGGGATGCAGGGCCTGCTGTTTCTTTTCCTCTTCTTTGCCTAAAGAAATACGGCGCAGCACAGAAGGCATGGTAAACTGGATCGCCGAGGCTATAAGTACGTTTACAATGAAAAAAATTACCAGAGAGTGGATATCGGCTTTATATGCGCAGAACCCGGCTGCAACAGGTCCAACGGCAAAACCTACGTTGCCTCCTACCGCAAACGTTCCCAGGGCCTGCCCTTTCGCATCCGATGCGATACGGTTCACCATCAGCGCCCCTTCCGGATGAAAGAGAGCGCTGCCCACGCCGCAAAGCATGGCTGAAGCAAACAGGGCTTCATACGTTGTACAGAACCCCATAAGCGCTACGGAGATACCGCAGAACAAAGGCCCCAGCGACACAAACCAGGGACGGGAAATACGATCGGAATAATAGCCGAATAAAGGTTGCAGGATAGACGCCACCAGCACATTTGCAAATACCAGCGCCCCCGCTGCCTGATAGGACAAATTGTAATTATGGATAAAATAAGGGAGCAGGGCCGGAATCGCGCCCTGGCTCCAGTCTGTTGCAAAATGCCCAAGTGAAAACAAATAAACAGAAGGATTGATTTTTTTCAAAATCCGTCAGGCCCCTCATACTACAACAAAATATAAATCTGCATTCCTGCCGGACGGAAATCATTATTTCCGGACCGGTATTATTCCTCAATCGTAACCTTCGTACCTACGCGCACATACTGCTTCAGCTCTTCTACATTCTGGTTTTGCAGGCGGATGCATCCTTCCGAATCCATGGCCCGCATTACATTGGGCTTATGGGTTCCGTGGATACCGATACCGCCCCAGGCCCCTTTGCTCATTTCATCGGTGTTGATGCTGATGAACCAGGGACCGTAAGCCCCTTTGATCTCGCCTTTACCATCGCCGAAATCGTGGGTCCAACCGGATGCGTCGTCAATTTCATCCACATAGAATGTACCCGTAGGGGTCTTCATGTCGCCCCGTTTCTGTTTCTGTCCGGGGTTTTTACCGATAGTGCAGTCATAGGATTTGATCACGGTATTTTTATTGTCCAGCAGATACAGGGTATACGCGCTCTTTTTAATAAAAATACTGTATTTTTTCTGATCAGCATTCTGTTTGATCAGGGCTTTTTCCTGCTTTGCTTTTTCAGCCGCTTCCAGTTTTTTCTTTTCCGCTTCTTCTTTTGCCTTTTTCTCCGCTGCTTCTTTCGCTTTCTTTTCTGCCGCCAGTTCCTCCTGGGTCTTTTGCGGCTTCTGCGTCTCCGTCACTTTTGTTTTAGCGTTTTCTTTGGATTTTTCTTCCGCGCAGCCTGCTGCCGTCATTGCAGAAGCCAGCATCAGTATCGCCATGAATATCGTAATAATTTTTGAAAGCATTCCTTTGTTCTTCATTATTATTCTCACTTTCTTCTTTATTTCGCGGTAAAAAGAAAGAGTTATTCCGCAAGCGCTTCTTGGGGGAATAACTCTTTTATCCGCTGATTACTCTTTAATCGTTACAACCGTACCGACTTTTACAAACTTTTTAATTTCTTCGATATCGCTGTTCCGCACCCGGATGCTGCCTGCCGAAGAAGCCCTGCCCAGGCCTTCCGGCTTGTTGGTTCCGGAAATACCGATTCCGTTCCATTCGCCCTTGCTCAGTTCCCGGGTATCCAGCGTGATAAACCAGGGTCCGTAAGCGCCCTTTCCGTCTTCATCAGAAACCCAGTCCGATGACGGATTGATGGATTCAACTTTGAAGGTGCCAACCGGGGTCCTTGCATCCCCTGTTTTTGTCTTTTGCCCGGGGTTGCGCCCTACCGCACAGTTATATTCTTTAATGGGATTTCCGTTGTCCAACAGGGAAATCCGGTACGCGCTCTTGGTTACTACCAGGCTGTAAGTGTGGCTTTGTACCGGCTGTGCCGCAACTTTGGCCTCTTCAACCTTTTGCTTCTGCACTTCTGCTTTTTTGGCGATTTCCGCCTGCCCTTTCTGTTCCGCTTTTTCCGTTTCTGTCAGCTTTGGCTGGGCCTTATCCGCAAAAAAAGGCGCCGCACTCAGCTGGTTGTAGGTACCGCTTACCAGCAAAATCAAAAGACCTGCCGTCACCACTTTGCCAACGGTACTTCTGCGCATCCAGCGCAGGGCAATGGCAAGATAAGCCAGCATATATACAAAAACGCTCGGTTTTGATTTCTTCATCAAATCACACCTTTACTGTCAAATATAATGTATTCCGGTAAAATTCTTCGTATGGCTTTCTAACGATCTGCAGATTAAAATACGCACAGTGACGTAAACTATATTGAAAAGAAATCAGTGGAATAAATCCTATATATTCCTACTGTAACTTTATTATAGCACAAATTATAGTGATATTGGTAGTAAATTTACTTGTTTAACAAAAAACACACAATTAGCGCCCGCAGCTGTTACCAGCCAAAGAAAGCTATGATCGCCAGCAGGACAATTACAAAAGCAAGGAGTTTCATATTATCTTCTTTTGTGCAGGAAATAAAAGTTTTAAACTTTTCACCCATAGCAGCTCGTCCTTTCCGTTTTTGCCAAATCAAATCTTTTCGCTATTTCCGGGAAATTTTATTACACTACGTTATAAACCAGAAATTCTAAGATAATTTTATTATTTAAATTATAGTAAATTTCAGTATGAAAGTCAATTTGGCGGGGAGGCCATGAAATACATTTCATATTTATTTAACAATTTAAGAAACAAACAGCAGATTGCTGCTCACGGGCAAATTGATTTTTACCGCGAGCATATTATATAATAGCAATAGCGTTATACGATCCTTTTATCGGACGATAGTTTTGAAAAACTAGAATTTTACTGTAGAAACAGGAAAACAAAAATGAGAAAACAACTCACACTAATTGGCGTATTACTTCTTCTCGTGTTCCTTATTTTCGGCTGCAGTGCGGCGGAAAATAAATCTTCAGAAAAAGGTGCCCCGCAACCGCCTGCGGAGAACTGGTCAGACGAAACCGGAATTAAAAAACTTACGGAAACGCTGATAGCCGGAATGACCCTGGAAGAAAAAATAGGCCAGATGATGTTCGTGGGCATTCATGGAACTGCTCTTACGGAAAATACTAAGGCCGATTTATCAACCATCCATGCCGGCGGCGTCATTTTATTTGACCGGAACATGGAAAACAGGGAGCAGGTCAAAGCATTAAATCACTCCTTGCAGAGCTTTGCTTCATCTACCTGCAAGGTACCCCTGTTTCTTTCTGTGGACCAGGAAGGGGGGCTGGTCACCCGGATGAAAAATGCTGCTTATCATGCTCCTTCCGCCACAGATATTTCTGCCACTGGAAAACCGGAAAATGCATACCTGCACGCCAATAAAACCGGACAGGATATTAAAGAACTTGGCTTTAATCTTGATTTTGCTCCGGTATTGGATATCGGCAATCGTATGAGCGGCAGAACATACGGCACCTCCCCCCAGCAGGTCGCGGCATTCGGGGAGCAGGCCTGCCGTGGCTTACGGGACAGCGGCATCCTGTTTACCATTAAACATTTCCCCGGCATGGGCCGGAGCGAGACTGATCCTCATACGGACAGGTCAATTGTGAATGTACCGAAGGAAACCATTTTGCAGGAAGACCTGCTGCCGTTCCGCCAGATCATAGACCAGTATCCGTCCCATCAGTTCATGGTCATGGCAGGGCATATACGGTACCCGGCATTTGATACCAAGCCGGCCAGCCTTTCGCCGGTCATTTTAAAAGAGTTGCTGCGCAATCAGCTTGGCTATCGCGGAATCGTCGTAACCGATGACCTGAATATGGGTGCGGTCGCCGAAGGGTATACGCCGGAAGAAATCGGTATTGTCGCCATCCAGGCCGGAACCGATATTCTCCTGAGCTGCCACGATCCGGAAATACAGAAACGGACCTTCCGAAGCGTCGTAAAAGCAGTCCGGGACGGTCGAATTTCCCAGGCAGAGATTGATGCCTCCGTCCGTCGTATTTTATATTGCAAAATAAAAAACCTGACAAATGCAGATAAGCGAAAAGTTCTTTTTGAACAGGTAACTGCTAAAAAATGAAGGGATAACATGTAAAAAACAATATTCCTTATATAATAAATTCCTGCAAGCCCGGGCCTGCAGGAATTTATTTTTATGTATTATGTTTATTTACTTATGCATATTTTTTCCAAACTGTTTCATGTACATATGCTCTGCCGCAATTTCCTGCAACAGGTGCCGTCCGCTCCAATACTGGTTTGTCGGTGTCAGCGCCGCCTTCAGTTCGATGCTTTTCAGCCTGCTTCGCTTAACCGCTGTCAGGAACTGGTTCAGCAAGTGCATGTCAAAACCGCATAACAATACCAGCTCTTTTTGAGAGGCCTGCATCAGCAACTGCAAAGCATCTTTTTTTACTGTTCCCGGATCCTCCCCGGCTTTTTTCGCTGCTTCTTCCAAGGTTTCCATCAGTTGGAATTCCTGATCGTCCGGCGGGTTGACTGCAGTACGGGGACAATCTTTTACCCCTGCCAGAAAACCTGCCGCATCATCAATCTGCTCCGGCGCCACCGCCTTGCAGTTTACTTTCAGGATCATGCAGACCTGCCGAAGCTGCTGCAGCCGTTCCATGTTAAAGTTATAGGCTAATACGATTTTGTTCATACCCAGTCACCATTTACATAAATGTTCATTAAATTTACAGTTGCTATTTAAAAAAGCCCCGAAAACATTATCGGGGCTTTTCTTCAAAATATCTTACAGAATTTCTTTCAACACGATAGTCTGTTCCCGGTTTGGCCCCACGGACACAATGCCCAATTCAACACCGGCTACTTCCGACAGACGGCGCAGATATTTCTTTGCCCCTTCCGGCAGGTCTTCGTATTTCCGGCATTTGGTGGTATCGCACATCCAGCCGTTAAATTCTTCGTAAACCGGTTCCACTTTGGCCAGAGTCTTCAGGCTCGCGGGAATCTGTTTGATTTCCACTCCGTCAATTTTATAACCCACGCACATCTTGATCTTTTTCATCCGGTCCAGTACATCCAGACGGGTCACCGCAATGGAATCCAAACTGTTCAGGCGGACGGAATAACGTAACATAAAGGCATCCAGCCAGCCACAACGGCGGGGACGTCCCGTTACCGTTCCATACTCATGACCTGTTTCCCGGATCTGGTTCCCAGGTCCATCTGTATCCAGCAGTTCCGTTACGAAGGGACCGGCGCCTACACGGGTAGTATAAGCTTTTACCACCCCTACCACATGGTCGATAAACCGGGGTCCGATACCACTGCCTACACAGGCGTTGCCCGCAGTGGGGTTGGAGCTGGTAACGTAAGGATATGTTCCGTGGTCGATATCAAGGAAAGTTGCCTGGGCTCCTTCAAACAGGACTTTTTTATCTTTTTCCAGAAGCTCGTCCAAGATAACACCGGTATCCGTCACATAGGGACGCAGTTCATCGGCATAAGCCAAATATTCCTTTAACATCGTGTCGTAATCAAAAGGTTCTGCACCGTAAATTTTTGTCAGAATCTCATTTTTTGCAGCCAGATTTGTTTTCAGTTTCGCAGCAAACACTTCCGGATCCATCAGATCGCAGACGCGGATACCCACCCGGGCTACTTTATCCATATAACAGGGACCGATGCCGCCCTTTGTGGTGCCGATCTTCGCCGCACCCAAAGCTTCTTCCTGCAGTACGTCCAGTTTCTGATGGTAAGGCAGCACCACATGAGCCCTGTCGCTGATGGCAATACGGCTGATATCTACACCCTTATCGTGCATCTCTTTAATTTCCTGCAGCACCACGCCGGGATTGATGACCACGCCGTTGCCCAATACGCAGATCTTCCCATGGTACAAAATCCCGGAAGGCAGCAGCCGCAACTTGTAGGGAATATCGTCCACTACAACCGTATGACCTGCATTGGAACCGCCGCTGTAACGCACTACCGCATCTGCCTTCTGGGCCAGATAGTCTACGATTTTTCCTTTTCCTTCATCGCCCCACTGGGCGCCGATTACCACAACTGACGACATAATATTTCCATCTCCCTTATCTGCTAAAACAAAATATATTTTTCTCTGTTATAACCCAAACCGTGCAAAAATTTTATCTACATGGACCAGCATGGGTTTGTAATCAAAGCAGGCTCTGATTTCTTCCGGCGTCAGGTACTTGCGGACATCTTCGTCCTTGCAAAGGTTCTCATAGAAATCTTCGCCCTGAAGCCAGCGCTTCATAGCATTACGCTGTACCCAGCGATAGGCCGTATCCCGGAACGCGCCCTTGGAAACCAGGGCCAGCAGCACCCGGGGGCTGTAAATCAGGCCGCCGGTCATATTCAGGTCTTCCAGCATCTTTTCCGGATATACCAGCAGCCGGTCAATGAGGTTGATGGTCTCATTCAGGATATAATCCAGAGCCGTAGTAGCGTCCGGTAACATTACCCGTTCTACGGAAGAGTGTGAGATGTCCCGCTCATGCCACAGGGGGATGTTTTCAAAGGCCGGCAGCACATAGCCCTGTACCAGGCGGGCCATGCCGCAGATGCGCTCGCTGCGCACCGGGTTCCTCTTATGGGGCATGGCAGAAGAGCCTTTCTGTTTCGGGCTGAAATATTCTTCTGCCTCCCGCACTTCCGTACGCTGCAGATGACGTACCTCCAGGGCCATCTGGGACAGGGTACCTGCAATAACGCCCAGAGTTGCGATATATTCCGCATGATGGTCACGCTGCACCACCTGGGTAGCCACGCTTTCCACCTTAAGTCCAAGCTTTTTGCACACATATTCTTCTACATAAGGATCGATATCCGCATAAGTACCTACGGCGCCTGACAGTTTGCCTACGCACATGTTTTCCGCAGCACGTTTCATACGTTCAATATTGCGCAAGGTCTCACTGTACCACAGCAGCAGTTTCAGGCCGAAAGTGGTAGGTTCCGCATGTACCCCATGGGTACGGCCAATGGTAGGTACATATTTGAATTCCACAGCCCGGCGTTTCAGCACTTCCGCCAGTTTTTCCAAATCTTTCAGAATTACATCCGAAGCCTGTTTTACCTGTACATTCAGGCCTGTGTCCTTCACGTCGGTGGATGTCAGACCCATATGGATATACTTTGCGTCATCACCAACATATTCCGCAACAGCGGATAAAAACGCAATAATATCGTGGTTGATTTCCCTGTCGATCTCATGGATGCGGTCTACATCAAAATTGGCTTTCGCCTTAATGACCTCAACAGCCTCTTTGGGAATCCGGCCCAGCTCCGCATTGGCTTCGCAGGCAGCGATTTCCACATCCAGCATGGTCTGCCATTCGTTCCGTTCGTTCCAAATTTTCTCCATTTCCGGGCGTGTGTATCTTGGAATCATCTCTTTGTCCCCCTTCTGCTTTCGCAGCCGAATAATAATATATGATTAAAATATAACAGCTTTCTACTTTCCGCCGTCCTCTGGCCGGCGGGCCAGGCTGATAAACTTCGTACATTCATTTTTAAAGAACAGGTTGACCCGTCCTACGGGACCGTTACGATGCTTGGCAATAATCAGTTCTGTAATATGGTCCGGCGCTTCATCGGCCCCTTTATAATAATCGCCCCGGTACAGGAACATAACGATATCTGCGTCCTGCTCCAGTGAACCAGATTCACGAAGGTCAGACAGCATAGGCTTTTTCACCTGTCGCGCCTCAACGCTGCGGCTTAACTGGGATAGGGCCAGTACCGGCACGTTCAGCTCCCGGGCCAGAGCTTTCAATCCGCGGGAAATTTCCGAAACTTCCTGCTGACGGTTGTCGGAATTGCTCCGCCCAACAGTGCCCTGCATCAACTGCAGGTAATCGATGACGATCAGGTCAAGGCCGCCTTCTGACTGGAGCCTGCGAGCCTTGGACCGCATTTCCATGATGGAAAGCCCCGGCGTGTCATCAATAAACATCTGGGATTCCCCCAGCCGGTCTGCCGCGATCCAGAGGTTTTCCCAGAAATCAGATCCCAGCTTATCCCTGTCGGTCCCTCCGGCACGCAGCATCTGAGCGTCCACATCCGCCTCGGAACAGAGCATGCGCTGCACCAGCTGTTCCCGGCTCATTTCCAGACTGAAAAAAGCCACCCGTTTTTTAGGTTCTCCCGTTCTGGCGCCTCGAATGGCAACGTTTTGGGCAATATTCAGAGCCAGGGCCGTCTTTCCCATGGAAGGACGGGCCGCCAAAATGATGAAATCCGACGGGTGCAGCCCGGCAGTCAGACGGTCTAAATCAGAAAATCCTGTAGCCACACCGGTAATGGGGTCCTTGCTTTCCAACACTTTAGCAATATGATCCACTGTATCCGATACAACGTCAGCTATGGGCACAAAATCCGTTCCGCCCTTCCGGTTGGAAATACGCAGAATCGTCTTTTCCGCCTGGTCCATAATATCCCGCACATCTTCCGAACCGTCGTATCCCATGGAAGCAATGGCTGTTCCGCCTTCCACCAACTGTCTCAGAAGGGATTTTTCTTCCACTATTTTGGCATGATACTTAGCATTGGCAGCCGTAGGTACTATATTAGCCAGCAGCGTAATATAGGAGATACCGCCTACGTCTTCCAGTTTATTCTGTTTTTTCAGTTCATTGACCACCGTGACCATGTCAACGGGCTCGTTTTTGGAATGCAACGTCAGCATGGCACTGAAAATCACACGGTGGGCCTGCCGGTAAAAATCTTCCGGCATCAGTTTTTCAGTGACCAAAGCCACTGCGTTCTTATCGATCAGCATGGCGCCGATCACGGATTGTTCCGCTTCTATATTTTGCGGAGGCACTCTGTCCTGCATGGCAACCTCTTGCTTTTCTTTGGAACCGTTCATCTATAAATTGAATAGTTCGCTTGTCTAAAATTTCCTGATCAATCTTCGTCAGCTTCTACAATAACATTAAATTTTGCGGAAATTTCCGGGTGCAGTTTTGCCACCGCCGTATACGAACCCGGCAATTTTACAGTCTGGCTCAGTTCGATCTTGCGGCGGTCTACTTCCAGCCCTGTCTGTTTGATCAGGGCTTCCGCCACGTCCTTGGAAGTTACGGCGCCGAACAGTTTACCATTGGCGCCAATTTTCAATTTCAGTTTCACAGTTACCTTTTCGACCTGAGAAGCCAGCATGACGGCTTCATCTTTACGCTGGGCTGCCCGATGCGCCGCTACTTTTTTATCCTGGATGGCCTGGTTCATGTTGACTGCGGTAGCTTCCTTGGCCAGCTTCCGGGGAATCAGGTAGTTGCGGCCGTAACCTTCCGCAGTTTCCACAATGTCGCCTTTTTTTCCTAAATTTTTAACATCACTCAGTAAGATTACTTTCATTTTTTTCTTTCTCCTCTGCTTCGTCAAATTGTTTCTTCGTTAATTCGATAATCTGCCGTTTTACTTCATCCGCATCTGCATTCTGCAGCTGCACGCCGGCCACTGTCTGGTGACCGCCTCCCCCCAGCCCTTCCATGATGATCTGCACGTTGATGCTGCCGTCGCTGCGGGCGCTTACGTTTACGCAGCCATCGGTACAGGCGGAGATCACCACGCCTACGGAAATTTCCGTAACATTGATCAGGGCATCTGCAGCCTGAGCTGCCAGTATGGAAACCTCGCTGGTATTTTCTACATTGCGGTTAACCGCAATCGCCAGATGGGGCAACGGTGTTTCCGCATCTGCAATAAGACGGTAGCGTTCCCGGAAGGATTCCAGGTCATCCTTGAACAGCTGACGCACCAGGACGGGATCAGCGCCGGAAGTTCTGAGCAGGGCCGCCGCTTCAAAAGTACGGGCCCCAGTCTGTACGTTGAAGTTTTTGGTATCGACTACCAGACCGCTGTACAACGCAGTAGCTTCCCCTTTGGTGAATTCCAGCTTATCATTAAAGTACCCTGTCAGCTCCGTCACCAGTTCGCTGGTAGACGAAGACGACGGTTCCATATATTTCAGTATGGTATTCTTTATTATATCTTCAGCCCTGCGGTGATGGTCGATGATGATCCGTTTCTGGGGAATGGCCTCCAGCACTTTCTGGCTGGCGCTTAAAACAGCCCTGTGATGATCCACCAAAAACAGCAGGCTTTTGGGGGTAATTTCTTTTAACGCGTCTTCCTCATGTACGAAGATTCCTTCATACTGTTTGTCTTCTTCGGCAATGTTCAGCTCACTGTTAAATACAAATTTCTTCAGTTTCTGCAGGGAAGTACTTCGCTCACTGACCACAATAAACGTAGGTTTGTTCATGGACAGGGCCAGCTTGGCAACACCGACCGCACCGCCGATGGCATCATAGTCCTCGTTGGCGTGTCCCATGACAAAGACCTTATCCGCATCGTCCATCTGCTCCCGAATGGTATGGGCCACAATACGGGCCCGGACACGGGTGCTCTTGGCGCTGACTGCGCTGGTGCCGCCAAAATACTGCATCTGCTTGTCACACTCCACCACCACTTGGTCTCCACCCCGGCCCAAGGCCAGATCCAGGGCCTTGGAAGCATGCATACTGATTTCTTCCAAAGTGTCCCCATCCTTGGAAATACCGATGCTAAGTGTAGGCGCCAGTTTATTTTCCATCCGGACTTCGCGAACCTTATCCAGAACAGAAAACTTTTCATTGATGGCTTTCTGCAGGTTTTTGTAATTAAACCCCACCACCATATTTTCTTTGTTTGCCCTTACGATAAACCCCTGTAAAGACTCCACCCATTTATTTACGATTTCGCCAATTTCACCGTTCAGGTTAGAGCGGGCGCTTTCCGTCATACCTTTCATTACATCTTCATAGTTGTCGAACCGGACATAGGCCAGACACATCCGTTCTTCCGCAAATCGCTGCTTCAGCATCTCCCAGTCTGTCACATCGGTCAGATATAGCATCAGGCTGCTGGAGGTTCCGACCGGTTCTCTTTTTCCGTTATTTTTATTCTGGTTCTGTACGCTGAAATACCGCATCCGGTAATAGCGGCCCCGCATCTTGATGATCTTACTATCATCCTTGACGCACATGGTCTCGAAAGAATTTTCCGGTAGAGGAAGCACCTCCTCCGGTTTTTTCCCTTCCAGTGATTTCAGTCCCGTCCATTCCTGAAACTTTTCATTTTTCCATTGCAGCTTTCCGTCATAGGAAAATACCGCCATGCCCACATCCAGATTTTTTGTGGAAAAGTGAACCGTACGCTCAATATTACGGATCACATCATCCAGATATCCGGTAAGCAACAGTTTTTTGCTGTTATGGGCCCTACGTGCAAACCAGATTACTGCAATGACCAGCATCACCCCAACCGGAATAAAATACGGCTGCAACATGCAAACTGCTGCCACCAGCAAAATAATCAGCAAAACATAGATCATAACCTCTTTCCAGCTGGAAAACCGGCCTCTGTTTTCAAACATACACTCACCTCATTTATTACTGCAGACCTTCGGAAGCGCCATGATTCTGACAGCTTTTTCCTATTTCTTTTTCCCCCGCAGCTTGCGTCCGTCAAACAGAATATCGTAACCGCCGATATATGTCATGATCAGCCCTGCCAGGGAAATAAACATGGAAACCGGGATGATGACCTTCATCCACCACATGGGCTTGTTATGGGTTTTCAGATACCAGTACACAAACACCAGCCCCTGCACCATCAGCAGCATGCTGCAGATAGCCCAGACATTGGCGGCTACCGTAAACGCCATATGGGTTTTGTCGCTCTGGAAATACTGAATGACAAATAATGCAGCAATGTATACCAGTGCAACTACCGGCGGGAAAGACCATTCCTCCACCGGAGGAAATTCCGGGAACGTTTCCCCGGTCCTTGCCAGTATCTTCCGGGCTGCCCAGTAATTGATCATGACCAGGATCGGCGCCATCAGCAGCATGGCTCCCGGAAGAATGATCTTGATCATGGATACCATTTCCGTCATCTGGGCGGTAAAGGCGGCGGACTGTTCCGGCGTCATGCCTCCGGTGTTAAAGGAAGATGCAATCTGCGGAACCGCCTCATCCAGAGACTGGAACATCATGTCAACGGGATGGATACCCATTACATACAGTGCCAGCAGCATGTTGATGCCAATACTCACCAACGCCCCGATAGACGCATACAGCAACAGTTTTTTCGCAGGCAGGTGCCGATGCATGCACTCCCCTAAGACGATTCCCATGACGCCGTACACTCCAATGTAAAACAGCGCATGGATGGGATTCACCGTCATGGCCACCAGCACCGTGGATACCACGGCAGCCATGATGCTCCAGCGCATTCCGTTCCGCATACCGCAAACCACAAGCGGCAGGGGCATGATCAGGTTTAAAATAATTCCCATGAAGGGAACATATGCAAACAGCAGATTAAAAACAATAGCTATTGCCGCGCAGATTGCGCCTTCCACCATAGCCGATGTTTTTCTTCGATACGTTAACGCCACAACTTCCTCCTGCAGAAATAATTCCGCATGTAATTTTTAAAAAGACAAACACTTTTGCAGTGTACATTATATTTTACACCAAATGATGGATTTTGGCAAAGCCATCAAATCATCAGGAGCTCTTCTTGTGACTGTCAGCCAGCGCCCCAAATCCTGAAGGGCATATTGACGCAAAAACGAAAATGCTGAAGCCAGCCCCTGAACGGAATGGCTTCAGCAAAATTATATTATATCTCACAGAATCACATTAGCCTTGACTTTCAGCCCCTCTTCCATCACGCTCAGGTTTGTAAGATGAAGCACATCCAGAACAGATTTCTTCAGGAAACGTGTCTTACCGATTTTGCTTTCCTGCAATGTCTTTGTGAAATCCAAAGCTATCACACCATTTTCGTAAGTTACTTCTACATCTTTGTTTTCAATAGTAACCTTGTCAAAAATCAGGTCCACGATAGCTACGATCAGTTTATCCCCTACGGTATTTACAACAAGGGAAGCAAAATCATTATTGAAGATGTCAAAGCCTTCTACTTTAATATGAGCAACTGCTTCTTTCTGCTCAACAAAAAAAACCAAAATGGAAAGTTTCAGCTCCAGCGTCCCATAGGTATTATGCTGCAGATTCATCCGCAGATAATCCGGCGCCAGATACCCGATATCCAGCAGGGCAAAGTCGCTTCCCGTCAGGGCCTTGGTCATATACATTTTGATTTCGCTGTAGGGAATCACCAGCTCACCATGGGACAGCTGCTGCCAGTTCTGGGCGGAAACCCAGCGATCGCTTGAGGTTTTCAGCGGATTTATGATGCGGTCATTAAAGTCTTTGATTTTCTGGGAAATGGTTGATTCTGCCTTGTCTGCCGTAGTTTTCATCCCGGCAAAGACATCTTCCCCTTTCACGTTCTTCATTTTTTCTTTCAGGGCGCTCAGGTCAAACTTTTTGCTTTCATCCCCAAGGGGTTCATCCTTACAGTCCATGTTACTGAAAGTATCCGCATTTTCCGCCCCTTCCTTGCGCGCCTTTTCAAAGACTTCCCGGAAGCTGGCCACATCCTCCGGACGGCCCGCTTTCAGCCAGGCATTGGCGGCCTTGCCTACACCATAAGTAATGGATACGGCCAGAGGAATCTGAATAGCAGCTATTGGAAGCAGTGTGAATACGGACTGGCCGATAAACGTTGCGCCCAAAGAGCCCAAAAGCCCCAACGCCGTGCCTTCGGAAATTTTTACACCCCTAAGATCTGCCAGGCGGGTGATCATATACACTTCATTGGCAATCAGGGCCATAGTTCCCAGTACAGGAGCCACTACCAGCACGCTGGCCCGGGCAGCGCCCCAACGGCAGAGTTTTTCCGCTTCCCATTCGGTATCAATATCCACCAACGGTTCGATTTCTTTCTGCTGTTCTTCTTTCACTGTTTCCTCTTCCTGCATGCTATCGTCAGCCATTTTTTCTTCCATTTCCCTTACCCCCAATGATTCATTGTATATCACAAATATTTTTTCCCATACATACAACACATCTATACAATACATTATATCGTTTATGCTATAATAAAAAATGAAATATTTATGAACATTTTTAAGAAGGAATAAAAATGACAGGACGATTTGCCCCTTCTCCCAGTGGCCGGATGCATCTGGGGAATATTTATACAGCACTGGCCGCCTGGCTTTGCGCCAGAAAAAGTGGCGGCAGTTTTTTACTTCGTATTGAGGATCTGGATCCCATGCGCTGCCCCCGCAATTTTGCGGAACAAATTTTTTCCGATCTGGAATGGCTGGGAATCACCTGGGATAATTTCCCCGTTCCTTTCCAGAGCGAACGCACTGCAATCTATGAAAAATATTATGAGCTGCTGAAAAATGAAGGGCTTGTTTATCCCTGTTTCTGCAGCCGGGCCCAGCTCCATGTGGCAGATGCGCCTCACGCCTCTGACGGGCGCGTGGTATATGCAGGTACATGCCGGCATCTTACGGTGGAAGAGATCCGGAAAAAGGAAAAACAGCGCAGGCCCGCAGCCCGTCTTATCCTTCCGGAAGAAGAAGTCCGGTTTACGGATGGGCACTTCGGTTCCCAAGCATTTAATCTGGCCCGGGACTGGGGAGACATAATCATCCGGCGCAGCGACGGCGTGTTTGCTTATCAACTGGCCGTAACCATAGACGACGGTCTCTTGGGCGTTACCCAGGTAGTCCGTGGCTGGGATCTGCTAAGTTCTTCCGCACCGCAGATTTATTTGTTCCGGCTTTTGGGTTTTGATACGCCCCGGTATCTGCATCTTCCTCTTCTTATTACAGAGGATGGCGCACGTCTTGCCAAAAGGGATAAGGCTGCAGATGTGGGATTTCTTCGTAGCCAGTTGCCCGGGCCTGAGCCACTGGTTGGATACATTGCCTACCTTCTGGGCCAGATTGACAAACCGGAAGCAATGACCGCCACCGAGCTGCTCCCCCTGTTCGATGATAAAAAAATTCCCGGTCATGACATTGTCATTCCGGGAAATTATTGGGAACATTTATAAATTGAAGTTTGTGTGCCAAAGTTATGTTTTCAGGCAAAGTCATCGCGAACCCGTCACCGATTTCACTTAGCTGCCAGCTGAACTCTGTGGGAATTTCTGGCATTTTGTTCCGCGATTACATCCGCTACAGTTTTGCGGACCGGAACCACTAGCTGCTGTCCCACCGAAAGGTTACTGCCGGTCAGTCCGTTTTCTTTCTGGATGCGCAGTATAACTTCGCGGACATCCTCGTCTTTACTACTCCAGTCAGCAGCAATATCCCAAAGGGTGTCCCCTGTATGAACTGTAATAACCTGCTTCTCATAAATTTCAGGGGAAGCAGAAACTGTCATATATGTAAAACCGCCGCTCAGCATAGCGCCCAGTATGAATGCAAGTAAAAACTTTTTCATTTTATCCACCTCTTTTTTAAACGTTCGTTCGTTGTAATTATAATATACCTAAACAGTTCGTTTGTCAATAGTTTTATTGTGAACGTTCGACGATTTTTAATTCGTTTGTTCGTTTATCATTAGTAAAAAAGGAGGACACAATATGTTTAATTTTCGTTTACCTGCCAAAAAATTTATCGCGTCTTTTGATATAGACGCACAAAAAACATTTACCCCTCTGTGCCCCGACGAGCTGCCTGTGGCGGAAGGAGACCAGATCGTTCCGGAATTAAATGCCCAAGCGGAGCTTGCTTCCCTTCGGATCGGATCCCGGGACGCCCACTCCCCTTACGCAAAATGGATCGCAACCCCGGAGCATCCGTCTCTGACACCCATTACCGGATATCCGGATCTGGATCTGTATTGGACGAAGCACGCCATCGTAGGCACACCGGGCTTCGATTTTATTAATGGTCTGGATCCTGAAGCCTATGCATTTCAAAGCTTAAAGGGTATTGAACCGGACAAACATCCTTACGGAGCCTGCTACCACGATCTGGCAAATAAATACAGTACCGGTGTCATTGAATTTCTGCGCCAGCATGGTATCACTACCGTAATTTGTGGCGGTCTGGCCACGGATTACTGTGTGCTGAACACCGTTCTGCAGTTAAGAGACGCAGGCTTCACCGTCATCCTGAATGAAGCAGCCTGCCGGGGCATTGCCCCTGATACGACCAAAGCGGCCCTGGAAAAAATGAAAGCCGCCGGCGTCATCCTGGTAAAAAACGCGGCAGCTTTAAAGAAGCTGAAATAATTTTATTTTGATATTTTTGAAACACCGATACAATGAGTGTATATGCTTTCCCTGGATAAGCACATGCCTGAATGGATCGGTGTTTTTTATATCGCTTTCAGATTTTCCATTACATACAGTGCTTTCGGCAGATATTCATACTGCTTGCTTTCCGGGAACACAACGGCTGCCCGGCAGGTTTTTCCTGCCCTTTCACAGCTGCCATCCACGATCAGGCAATACTGCCCGCTGATAAAATAACGGATGTATTTTATGTTCACATCATTTCCCTGGATACTTTTCCGGGTTTCCGTAAATACCGGTTTTGCCTTTCCATAAGTTGGGAAGGTATCTACATTTTTATAATAATAAGTGTCGGAAGGATCGTCCATACTTACCGCCATAAATTCATTCTGGGCAGCAGCCCGGATCACCATGGGACCTTCTGCTGGCAGGCCTTTCAACGGATCCTGGGGCAATGAATGCGGCAGTGCAAATACATAATGTCCCTTACTGTTGGTAAACCACCTGAAGTCCCCGGAAGTCAGCTGACGGAAAGGCGACGGAGCCGGTACGTTTACCTGCACCGTTACGGTTTTATATTTCTGCCGGGCTCCGGCAGCTCCTGAAGAGGAATGCCTCTGCTGTCCTGAAAGCGCATTCCCTTCCCTATTTTTTCCTGCCGGTTGCGGTTTTTGCTTTTGCATTTCCTGTATTTGTTTTTGGGCGGCAACACTATATTCCCTGCCAGTGGATTCACCGTTACCAAAGGTTTTCGTTCCAAGAGTTCCGTCCGGGTTGACCTGAAAGGTTTCCGAAACATCCCTTACTTCATCAGCAGGGAAAAACAAAATGGGAATTTTCACATCCATCGTACCGGGCCGATAATCAGTACCCGCTTCTGCTCCGGATACCCTGCGGAAGGCAGGCCGGGGACGGGTATATTTTTTTATCATCTGTTCCCGTATCTCTGCTTCGGTATAACCAGCCGGCGCCTGCATCGGGGTTGCGGGTTCAGGATAGGCCGCGTGTTCTTCCCGAACTGATGCCGGCGCAGAGGAATGATTTGTTTGTTGATTACTATCGCCTGCCGCCGCAGATGTTTGTGGCGGTCTATTATTTTGCGCAGACTCACCGGGAACAGAACCGTTCCTGACTTTGTTCCATATTTTATCCGCAACGCTTTCCCTGTTTTCTCTCCCTGTCTCCGGCCGGGTTACCTGTTTAGGAACTGCAGCAGGCCCGGTTCCTTTAGGATTTTTATCCGTTGCCGAAGAGGAAAGCACCGGGTGAGTAGGCAGGGCCGCCTCCCCTGTCAAAGGGCAGACCGTTCCGGCAAGCAGCAACAGCCCTGTTGCCAGTATCCCAACCGGTTTGTCCCAACATATCTGACTTTTCATAACCATCCCTCACAATACCGGCAGTATTTTATAAAATAAAGTTTCTCAACCTGAATCTCATTTTACAATAGTACACTTTGCCCTGACTGCGTAATTTTTTTAGAACGTAACTCTTCATAACATATAAGGGTTATTTAAATTCCATTTTTTAATTGCCTAAAGAACAGTTGTCACCGTATTGTACCGCCGCCCACCACAACATCGCCCTGGTAAAACACCACCGCCTGTCCCGGGGTCAGGGCCCGCTGGGGTTCATCGAAGGTCACTTTAATGTTTCTGTCCTCCATGGGTTCAATCACAGCCGGCACATCCACCGCCCGATAACGGGGCTTAGCCGTGACCCGTAACGGACCGGTCAGTTCAGCAAGGGAAATCAGGTTGCAGTTTTCCGCAATCAGCGTATTAGAAAACAGTGCCTCATGTGGCCCCAGATACACAATATTCTTTTCAATATCCTTTCTGATTACATACAGGGGATACTGATAGGCAATGCCCAGTCCTTTCCGCTGGCCGATGGTATAGTGTAACTGCCCTTTATGGGTTCCCAGCACCGTACCGTCCATATGCACGAACTTTCCGGGCTTCGGCCTGCGCTTTGTAATTTTCTCGATCACCCTGGCATAGTCTCCGTCCGGAACGAAACAGATATCCTGGCTGTCCGGTTTTTGGGCGTTGGCAAGTCCTTCTTCTTCCGCTTTATCACGAATCTCCGTTTTATGCATGCGCCCCAGAGGGAACAGGATATGGGCCAGCTGGTTCTGGGTCAGTGTATAGAGCATATAGCTCTGGTCCTTCTGCCTGTCCTCTCCCCGCAACAGCAGCCATCGCCCCTTTGCTTCATCAAACTGCACATTGGCATAATGGCCGGTAGCAACATAATCGCAGCCCATTTCCTTTGCCCGGGCAAACAACTGCCCCAGCTTCACATGTTTGTTGCAATCCACGCAGGGATTCGGCGTGCGCCCTTTTTCGTATTCTTCAACAAAATGGCCTATGACGCCTGTGCGGAAGTATTCGCAGAAATCAAATACATAATGGGGAAAGCCCATCTTATCCGCTACCAGTTTCGCATCCGTTGCATTGGCAAGGCTGCTGTCTTCCTCCAGCCCCAGTTCCTTGTTGTCAAACATCTTCAGCGTAACGCCGATGACATCATAACCGGCCTCCTTCAGCAACAGGGCAGCCGTACTGCTGTCCACCCCGCCGCTCATGGCCATCAACACTTTTTTCCTGTTCATAACATTCTCTTTAACAATCAATTAAAAAACTACTGCTTTATTCGCCTGCTCACCTGTCCACATTTTCTTAATGCGCAGCAGAACGGCGATAGTTATCTAGATAAATTCATTCAAAGTTACGCTTCAAACTTGACGCAGGCTTCGTTGATTTTCGCTTCATCCACCCGCATGGCTTCAATGGTTTTCGTAATCAAATCTTCCAGCGTCCAGCCCAGCATATCCGCGCCCTGCTGGATGACTTCCCGGTGGCAGCCTGCCGCAAATCTGTGATCTTTAAACTTTTTCTTCACGGATTTCATTTCCATATCCTGCACGCTTTTGGAAGGACGCACCAATGCACAGGCACCGATAAGCCCTGTCAGTTCGTCGCAGGCAAAGAGCACTTTTTCCATTTCGTGTTCCGGTTTGATATCCACGGTAATGCCGTACCCATGACTGGCCGTAGCGTGGATCAGGCGTTCGTCCAGCCCACGCTCCCGCATGATCTCCTGGGATTTGGTGCAGTGCTGGTCCGGATACTGTTCAAAGTCCAGATCGTGAAGCAGACCTACGATTCCCCAGAAATCTTCTTCATCCCCATAGCCCAGTGTGCGGGCAAAATGACGCATGGCCCCTTCCACCGTCAGCGCATGGCGCAGATGGAACGGGTCCTTATTGTATTCAGTCAAAAGTTTCCATGCTTCGTCTCTTGTAATCATGATGTTCCCCTCTTTCTTTTGCTTTATCTTTTTCTTACCGCTTATTCAGAATGGTTTAACAAAAAAATATGTTGCTAGACAAAATATAAGAACTTGTTTTTATTTTGCCGCTTTTATTTCACAAACCCCGGTGTGGAAAGATACCGTTCTCCCGTATCAGGCAACAGTGCCACAATAACTTTGCCTTTATTTTCCGGACGGGCCGCCAGTACCGTCGCTGCATACTGGGCGGCGCCGGAAGAAATGCCTACCAGCAGTCCCTCCGTTTGCGCCAGATGTCGGGATGTTGCATACGCATCGTCCGATTTCACCGGGATAATTTCATCAATTAAATCCTTTTGGAAATTTTTCGGCACAAAGTTGGCGCCGATGCCCTGGATTTTATGGGGGCCCGCCTGTCCTTTGGAAAGCAACGGAGAATCGTAAGGTTCCACCGCTACAATTTTTACATTGGGATTCACTTTCTTCAGATAAGCTGCCACACCGGAAACCGTACCGCCAGTTCCCACGCCTGCTACAAAAATATCCACTTTCCCGTCCGTATCTTCCCAGATTTCCGGACCTGTGGTGGCTTCGTGCACCGCTGGATTGGCCGGGTTGTCAAACTGGCCGGGAATCCAGGAACCGGGAATTTCTTTTACCAGTTCTTCCGCTTTGTCTACAGCGCCCTGCATGCCCTTGCTGCCCGGTGTCAGCACCAGTTCGGCACCGTAGGCTTTAGCCAGGTTACGCCGTTCCAGGGACATAGTCTCCGGCATAGTAAGGATCAGTTTATATCCCCGGGCCGCTGCTACGGAAGCCAGACCGATACCCGTATTACCACTGGTAGGTTCGATCAGAGTCGCCCCCGGTTTTAAAACTCCTCTTTTCTCCGCATCCACCACCATGGCGAAAGCAATTCGGTCTTTGGCGCTGCCTGCCGGATTGAAATATTCCAGTTTGGCCAGAATCTTTGCTTCTTTCGCGAATTCTTTATTGTAATTTTTTGTTTCTAATAAAGGCGTATGCCCGATCAGGTCTGTCAGGCTTTTTGCGATTTTTGCCATGTTCCTTCCTCCCAATGAAAATTCAAATTACATAATCCCCGCCGGCCTTTTCATGGTAACGCTTTACCAGATCCGCCAGAGTTATGTGATCCACAACACTATTCACTGCATCCTCGATCTGCTGCCAGACCTCCATGGTCACACAGGTCGGAGCCATCTCGCAGGTTCCTCCGTTGGCTTCAATACAGGATACCGGGGAAAGGCTGCCTTCCGTGGTCCGGAGAATATCGCCCACTGTATATTCTTCCGGTGATTTGGTTAACTGGTAACCGCCCTGAGCACCCCGGGCACTGCGGACAAACCCTGCCCGGCTCAGCTGGGTAATGATCTGTTCCAGATATTTATCGGAAATATTCTGCCGCTGTGATACCGCTTTCAGCGGAATATAGCCGCACTCATAATGCAGCGCCAGATCCAGCATTAACCGTGTCGCATACCGTCCTTTTGTAGAAATTCGCATAGGTTCACTTCCTTTGCTGTACTGAAGATAATTTCGGTTAAACGCACAATTTCTGATTTTGCTTTATACACCTGTATTCTACTATGAATAACATGATTTAGCAAGCAAGTTTTACAAAAGCCCCTGTTTAAGGCCGATAATTACAAAAAATTAATTTTTTCAGAGCATCCAACATTTTTATTGCGTTTTCATAGTATAATAAAAAAGGTATTGCGTCTGAGATTTTATTTACTTAAAGGAGGAACAGCAATCATGCCAAATAGCAAAGACAGCATTACAAACCGAAATAAAATTTTATCCTGCCTGTTTTCGGCAACGCTGGCAATATCGGTGCTGCTCAGCGGCAACAGCCAGGCGGCCACCCGGGAAGAAGTCGCTGCGGTAAAAGTAGAAAAGGCCGCTGACTTCCGTTACTGGAACGGGGATTCGCCGACACTGAAAAAAATTACGCAATTTGTGGAAGAAGCAACCCGGCCCGGTCACCCGCATTTTATTCCGGCTTCCCGGCGCGTGGCTGTCTTTGACATGGACGGCACGTTTTACTGTGAAACAGCCCCGCTGTATTTCCAGGAAACCATGTTCCTTCACCGCGCTTTGGAGGATAAATCCTATACGCCAGACAAAAAAATGGCAAATTTCGCAAAAAAGATTCAGCCTAAAATTATGAACAAAACAGGGATGACCCCGAAAGAATCCAAACGGCTGGTGGATTACCTCACCAAAGCCTATGCAGGCATGACCCCGGAAGAATACCGCGCTTATGTCCGGAACTTTATGCAGACAAACGAAACAGGACTTACCAACCTGAAACGGGGAGAAGCGTTTTACCTTCCTATGGTAGAAATTATCTCCTACCTGTCCAACAACGGTTTTGCAGTATACATTGATTCCGCCTGCAGCTTCCCGACCACCCGGGAACTGGTAGAGGATGTCATCCCCATTCCTTCTGACCGCATCATTGCCTCAGACTTTATCTACACCACTACCGGCATGGGTAAAGACACGCCGGAAAATCACTTCTACGACCGCTACACAGAAAAAGTAGTCATCTCCGGCAAGCCTCTTGTAGACAATGCCAAGGCCCGAAAAATTTTCTCCCTTCTGAACCAGATTGGGAAAAAACCGGTGCTGGCCTTCGGCAACTCCATGGGGGACAGCGGCATGTTCGAATACACACTGCAGGACAATCCATATAACAGCGCCGCCTTCTGCGTCCTCTGCGACGACACGGAACGGGAACTGGGCAATTTGGAAAAAGCCGCCGATATGGAAAGGACCGCTTTAAAGCGTGGCTGGAATACCATATCCATGCGGGACGAATTCAAAACTATTTACGGTGACAATGTAAAACGGACCGACAGGTAAACTCTTTTCGTTAACAGAAAATACGAAACCACAAACCTTACTACGGTTTCTGAAATTCACAGCATCCGTCCGTAAAAACATATAAAAAAAAGCAAGGCTTTCCGCACATCTATTGATGGTGGAAAGCCTTTAATATTGCCAATATTGCAACCACTTCTTTAACGAAAGCAGTCATAACACAATCTTTCAATCACTTCCGATTTTTCTTTTCTTCCTTTTTTGCTTCTTTGGCGTCCTTCACCCGTTTTTCCTTTACCTGAGCCCACAGGTCGATAACGGTCTTCATCCAGTCGATCATAGCCAGTTTCCCAAACTGATGCCAGGTTTCGCACTCGGTATTTTTCGCGATAAAAGCGTTCCACTTGTCCTGATTGACCTTTTCGATTTCCAGCGGGTTGGTCAGGCCAAAATCGCTTCGAAACAGCATGTCGTCCATCGAAGTGAAGGTGCTGTTTTCCTTCATGAATTTTTCATTAAACAGCTCCTGGAATGTCATCTGCTGCATCAGATGCCCCAGTTCCGGATCTGCTTTATATATGTCCATATATTTTTTGAATTCGTATTCCAGTTTTTTTACGTCGATCATTCCGTACTCCATTCCGCCGTTTCAGTTGCAACAGCCTCTTTAAATTTTAGGAAACGTTGGTTTCTTTATTACGTTTCTTTTTTCGTCACGGAAAGATTATACTATGAAAGGAAAGAGAATTCAACTTTACCGTGGGCAGGACGTACTATTTCTTTTTAAAAGGTTTCATCTCACGCCTGGTTACGACTAAACGGCCTGTTAAGCATTGCTTTTCTTTCCATTTCATACTAAAATCAGTTGCATAACAAACGAAGATAAATACTATTTTCTTAAGGACACACTATGTCTTACACACAAAAACTTTTCGGGACGGACGCAGAAGGTAAGTTCCGCCATTTTTTCAGTATCATGCTCCCCATCCTCATAACACAGACCGCTATCATGGGCATGAATTTTTTTGATACCATCATGAGCGGTCACGCAGGCGCAGAACAACTGGCAGGAACCTCCATCGGGGGCAACCTCTGGATGCCCGTCTTCACTACAATTAATGGAATACTCATCGCAGCCACGCCGCTTACCGCACACCTGTTGGGAGCCGGCCAGCGCAGGAAAACAGGCCGCATCGTCTGCCACGGATTATGCCTGGCCATTCTGTTTTCCGTTTTCTGTTTCATTGCAGGGAGTCTGTTTCTGCAGCCTTTTATCAACAGCCTGGGGCTGGAACCTCAGGTAGCGCATATCGCCGTTTATTATCTGGCCGGAGTGGGCATCGGCATCATCCCCTTTTTCATGGGCACCGTGCTGCGGGCCTTTATTGACACCCTGGGCGGAACCCGCCTTACCATGCAGGTCTATTTGGCAGCCCTGCCGGTCAACGGGGCCCTGAATTATGTTCTGATCTACGGAAAGATGGGCCTGCCCCCGCTGGGGGGGATCGGCGCAGGTATCGGAACCGGCATCACCTGCTGGCTGATATTCGGTATGTTTGTCCTGATTATCCGGCATCATTCCCAGTACAGGGATATTAAAATTTTCAGAGAGCATGTCTCCAGAAAAAATTGTTGCAGTGTCGCACATCAAAAGCAGGAAGAAACCCGGTCTGATAAAGAAAGAAATTCTTCCCTCCGGAAAGGGGATTTATTGTCTGAAACCGAAAGAGAAACTTTTCTCAGTAAAACACTTTTGCTGGAATATCTGCGAATCGGTGTTCCCATTGGCCTGTCAATTTTTATGGAGACTAGCATTTTCGGCGTTGTAGCTTTCCTGGTGGCCCGCTTTGGCACCGCTGCAATCGCTGCCAGCCAGGCTTCCATGAACTTTGCCAGCCTGCTGTACATGCTGCCCCTCAGCGTGTCCATGAGTATGACCATCCTAACCGGCATTGAAGCCGGCGCCCGCCGCTGGCGCAATGCGGAACAATATGGCAACGCCGGACTGGCATTCAACTGGACTTGCGCCCTGGTTTTGCCCGCCCTCTGCTACCTGATGCGCTATCCCATCGCCCATATGTATGTAACCGAGCCGGAGGTAATTGATGTCTGTGTCCGTTTCCTTACCTACGGCTGCCTTTTCACCATGGGTGACGCCGTGGCTGCGCCCATCCAGGGTATCCTGCGGGGTTACAAGGATGTAAACGCTCCTTTTTATTCCAGCCTTATTGCCTACTGGGGCATTTGCGCACCCCTGGGTCTGTACTTTGATTATATGCTGAATCACGGTCCCTACTCCTATTGGCAGAGCCTGGATATCGGCATCTTTGTTTCCGCCCTGATCTTGTTTTTGCGATTGCTGCATATCCGCCGGAAACTGCGCAGGGAAAATGAAATTTATGGAAACACTGATTAAATCTCCCTATGAACGCCGTTCAAAATGTCGAATGGCGTTCTTTTTTTGCAAAAAGTTTTTACTTTATTATGCAAATACATTTTGCCACAAAAAAGACTTATTTTCGTCATGGTTTTGCCTAATCCCTCTGGTATGATACAAACAACAAAATAAAGGAGCCCTAAGGGAATCGGGGAAACAGACAAAGCAGTACATGCGGGAGGAAAGAATCATGATGTACAAAAAATTGCAGAAAGTTTTGGCGGTAGCGTTAATGACCAGTTTCTTAAGCACGTCCTTCCTTGTGGGCGTATCGGAAGCCGCTGCCGCAAGCCATAACGGTGGCCGGGGCCCGGCCCAGCACCAGCAGATCCGTCCCCAGAAGAGAAGCGCACCGCAGCATAAAGCGCAGCCCATAGCACATAAAAGTGCACCGCAGCACAAAGCGCAACCCATGATGCATAAAGGCGGCTCCTCCCATCACGGCAAAGCCGTCCATAAAAGCGCGTCACATCACAAGGCACAGCCTATGATGCACAAGAGCGGACCCAGCCATCATGGTCCTACCGTTCATAAAAATGGATCCCACCACAAAGCGCAGCCTATGGCGCACAAAAACGGATCCATCCATCGCGGCCCTGCCGTTCATAAAAACGGGGCCCATCACAAGGCTCATCCGATGATGCACAAAGGCGACACTATCCACCGGGGGCCGGTCATGCACAAAAGTGACCACAGACATGGCGGTCCGGTAGTTGTTCATAGAAGTGAACCTCAGCATCATCAGCCCACTGTGATTCACCATTATCCAGTTCATTCCCATCATCACGAAAGCTATCGCAAAGACGATACGGGCAAAGTAATCGGTGCACTGCTCATCGGCGGCATCATCGGCGCCATTATCGCCAACAATAACCATCACCACAACAATGTGGAAACAGTGGAATACGCAGTTGAATAAAAACCGCAAAGATTGTTTTGCGAATCAGATAAAGACACCTCCCTTTACATAACACCCCTCTCTGAAAAAGGACTGGTGCAGGATTGATTCCTGCCCAGCCCTTTTTTCTTTATGTTTAATTAATAATTATACGGTGTGTCGACTCCCTGGATGAACTGTCCGCTTACATACCCTTCCGTACCGTCGTCCAGTTTTACTTTTGCCCATTTAGGGACAAAGTACTTATCCCCGGTCTGTGACACAAAGCCCAGCACCGTCAGCGGATAGCCGTTATCCTTTTCTCCCAGGATGGCGCAGTCTGTATTGGGAGCCTGACGGATCCGCACGCCATCGCCCTTAATGGACGCCCGGCCCATCATCTTCTGGAAACGGATCTGACCGCCCCTGTCGCTGATATCGGCCTTGCCAAGCTGCAACAGCTCATTATTTTTGTTCAGCAGCACAGCCATGGCGTTGGTGGTAACCGCATTTTCACCTTCCCCGGAATAAAAGTCCGTCAGGCGGATAAACGTATTGGGATCTTCCAGCATCTCCGGCACAAACACCGTCATGTGCCGGTGCAGGTATAACGCATTGGTAGAAGTCATAGCCGTGCCGGTAAATGTGCTCCATGTAAGACCTACCCAGGAAGGATTGCCGTGGTAATCGTTTTTCACAAACAGGAAATAATGATCCCGATCCCGTTGTTCCATCACAATACGGAATCCCTTCTCCGCCATTACATTCCACATGTCCTGTTTATTGGGATTGGAAACATTCAGGCAATAGTAGTCACCAAAATACGGGACCGTTTCATATTCACTCAGGTTATACGTATTGGACGGCACGTTTTTGTCGTAAAAACTCCTTGGATTATAGGATCTCTCATAGGCATACAGGAGCATGGATATGGGATACCAGCCCGTGGCGTCGTCGTAGCGCACATAGGTTCCGTCTAAAGCCGGACTGCAGTTGTGTACATGGGCTTCCCCCTCGTCCATGAAGCTGAATCCCACCTGTTCTCCAAAGGAAGTGCTAAACCGTTCCGGAGTAAATTTTTTATAATTTTCCAGGGTGTTGCGTAAGTTTTCCCCGGTCAGGCGGATGCCGGTCTCTCCCGCACCGGCCGTATGGGTCTTCCAGATATAGGATGTGGCCAGCTCTTCTCTTACCTGCCCGCTGCCGTCAAAGGCTTCCAAGGCAATGTAAGGAGCGCCGGCAGAGCTTACCATAGAGCGCTGCCCGGGGCCTTCCATTCCCTTTCCCTCCAGGGAAAGCACGTACATCCTTGCGGTCACTTTCCCGCTTTCGTCCTTCTTTTCATAAACGCCGTCCTGTGGCAGCGCGGCCCAGACGGATGCAGAAACCATGAGGAGCACTGTCATTACGAGAATGGTGAAAAGTATGCGTATGCGTTTCATGTCTTTGGCCTCCTGTCATGTAATAAATTGAAGTTTTTGTGTGCATAAAATTATGCGGCAAGGGAAAGGCGTGAGCAAACCGTCGGAGGCGATTGCGTCATTCCATGAGATGAATTTCGCCGTCGTGGCGAGACTGTTCGAGGGACGAAGTCCCGAGTTTCGAAGCCACAGGCGAATGAATCCATGTAATAGCAATCGGTGACGGGTTTGCGATGCCTTTGCCTGACAGCATAATTTTGGCACATTAATTCTTGTTTATATTTTATCATAGAAATCATTTTAATAACACATACAGATTTATCTGTCCGCAAAATCTCCCCCCACTTTTGCACTGGTAATACAGATATAGTATAATAATAAAGTAAAAATAATTTATAGGAAGTGTTAGCTATGCCTGTAGCAATACCTGATGCCGTTCTTCAGATAGATGGCGGCATTCTGCTTTTTATCCAGGACAATCTGCGTTCTCCGGCGCTGACGCCGATTTTTAAAGGGATTTCCGATTACGGTACCATCGTCATGTGCGTTTATCTGGCCATTATGTTGCTGTGGGACAAGCGGAAACTTTTTCCCATCGCTTCTGCCTGCGTGGTAAGTGGACTCATCGGTACGTACATAAAAATCTGGCTCAAAAAAACGGTGATGCGCCCCCGTCCGTTCCTGGAAATTTCCGGACTGGAGCCCCTGTTTAAACGTCCCAAGGATTTTTCTTTCCCGTCAGGGCACACGGTGCTGGCATTTTCCATTGCCTTTATCGCCTATCGCATCCTGCCGAAAAAATACAGCATTCCTGCCATCTGCATCGCTGCGCTGGTAGCTTTCGCACGACTGTACATGGGCGTCCACTATCCGACAGATATCTTGGGCGGCATCTGCGTAGGCTATATCGCAGGCTTCATTACGGAATTTTTGTACAAAAGATAGCTTTTATTACAAACGAGGAGGAACAAAAATGAAAAAACTCTTTATGCTTGTAACGCTCTGCATCTGCCTTTTAGGATTCTGCCCGCAACCGGCACAGGCCGACGACGACGTAAAATTTTCCAGCGATGCTTCCGGTTTTGTGCTGCTCACCGACGTGGTGCCAGACGCGATTTTGGAGATTCGTTACTATTCCACTTATAATTTTGTAGGGGACCGCATCGACGGCTATCTGCAACCCACCGCCTTGTTAACAAAGGAAGCGGCCCAGGCCCTGAAGGCTGTCAGCGATGATGTAAAGAAAAAAGGGTACCGACTGAAAATTTACGATGCCTACCGTCCTCAAATGGCGGTTTCCCATTTTGCCCGATGGGCGAAGGATTTCAAAGATACCCGCATGAAACCGTATTTTTATCCGGAACTGAAAAAAGACGTGCTGTTCCCCCTGGGTTACATCGCGGAACGCTCCGGCCACAGCCGGGGCAGCACCGTTGACCTTACCCTGTTCGACATGAAAACAGAAAAAGAAGTGGATATGGGGGGCACTTTCGATTATTTTGGCGAGCTATCCCATCCTGATTACACAAAAATTACAACAGAACAATTCCGCAACCGCATGATCCTCCGGGAAGCCATGCTCTCCCACGGGTTTAAACCGCTGGTAGAAGAATGGTGGCACTTCACCCTGAAAGACGAGCCCTATCCGGACACCTATTTCACCTTCCCGGTTACGGAAGCTTCCGTGGAAAGAGAAACTAAAGCAGTACCTCAGGAAGTAAAACCGGCGGCGTAACAACTAAGAACTACTGATCCATTAAACCCGGCGGCTATTTGAAAAGCAATTCTTTTGAAATCAAAGCCTTTTACGTTACAAACAAAAATACAGCCTTTGCTTATGTTTTCGCCAGGCAAAGGCTGTTTGTTACAAGGAGTAAATTATGTCCGTAACATTTATCCGCAGCGACATCACCAAATTGAAAGTAGACGCCATCGTCAATGCAGCCAATAACGAGCTGCGGGGCGGCGGCGGTGTGGACGGCGCCATCCATAGGGCGGCGGGCAGCGAACTGTATGCTTACTGCAAAACGTTAGGAGGCTGCCCCACCGGCGGCGCAAAAATTTCCCCCGGGTTCAATCTGCCTGCAAAATATATCATCCATACAGTAGGACCGGTATGGCGGGGAGGCGCATTCCACGAGAAAACACTGCTGACTTCCTGTTATCTGCGCTCCCTGGAGCTGGCTCAGAAATATAATTGCACAACTGTGGCTTTCCCTTTGATCTCCGCAGGCGCGTATGGTTACCCTTATAACGACGCACTGCAGGTTGCGTATGACACCTGCAATTTATTTCTGAAAGAAACAAAAGCGGACATAGATATTTTCATCGTCCTGTACCATGGTTCGCCTAATGTCAGAAGGCATACGAATCGCACCGCCTTTGAGCTGCCGGACAATGCTATGTTTACGCACGTGGCAGCTTATATCAGGGAAAACTATCACTTCGATGCGGAAGAAGCGAAAATGACGGAAGCCGATTCCCCGGAAGACGGAGTATTGGATTCATCCGGTTTCATATTTTCAGAACCTGACATTCGCTTCCAGATGGCCAGCGAACCGCCGACGCAAAGCAAAAAGATTAGGGCCGCAAAGAAAGCGAAAAAACAATTTACTGATTTTGAAGAAGGCCTCGATTTCTCCTGTGACATGGGATCCGCTTCTGCAATGGCTGACAGTCTTCCTGCACCAGCCAAAGAGAAGAAGCTTCTTTCTAAAATGAGATTCCAAATGGCATCCGGGGATTTAGCCGGCCCCTGGATGCTTGACAGAGAGAATCTTTCCGTAGAAGAAACCTTCACCCAGATGCTGCTGCGCTTCATGGAAGAAAAACACATGACGCCGCCGGAGCTTTACAACAACGCCTGTCTGGACCGGAAACTGTTTTCAAAAATCCAAAGCAACATTGATTACCAGCCGAAAAAATATACGGCCGTGCGTCTTGCACTGGCCTTACAGCTTTCGCCGGAAGAAACCGATGCCTTGCTGGAGACCGCAGGTTTTGCCCTGTCCCGCAGCAAGATTACGGATTTGGTCATCTCTTACTGTATTGCCAACAACAAGCGGGCCGTATGGGAAGTGAACGGCATTTTAGAAGACTGGGGGCTGGCAACGATTTAATGTCTCTTGGACGGGCATTGTTATGGCTCGTGCACTGCGCATCACGCTTCTTGCGTTCTGCGGTGCACTGCATGTACATGCCCGTGACCAATCACCTGCGCCCTTCGGGCTTGCCTCTTGGACGGGCATTGTAAATGTCGCCTGACAGGCGACCACTCCAATTTGGTTTTATAATAAAATCAGACTGTAAGGAAAAAATCCTTACAGTCTTTTTTAATACGCAGGCAATAAAAAATTTTAACGAATTGCTGATTGCAAAAAATCACAGAATTAAAACAAACCCACACTGATTCATTTAACAGATAATAATTCAGGCAAAACAAAGTCGTGAAAAATTAAATTCAGCCAAGGAGGAAACAACATGAAAAAAGGATTAACGGAAATGCTTTTCATCTTAGACCGCAGCGGCTCCATGAGTGGACTGGAAAAAGAAACTATCGGCGGCTTCAATTCGCTGATTGAAAAACAAAAAAAGATAGAAGGAAGCGCCGTCGTCAGCACGGTTTTGTTCGATGGGGAAATGGATGTGATCCACGACAGGGTTCCGCTGGAAAAAATTAAAGAGCTTACGGAAAAAGAATACTACGCCCGGGGCTGCACTGCGTTACTGGACGCAGTAGGCCACAGCGTAAAACATATCCGCAAAGTGCAGAAGAACCTGCCGGAAGAAGAAAAGCCGGAAAAAACCATTGTGGTCATCACCACCGACGGGGAAGAAAATTCAAGCTGTGAATACAGTCTTGAAAAAGTAAAGCGCCTGCTGAGCCGGATGCAGGAAAAGCACAAATGGGAATTCCTGTTCCTGGGGGCTAATATCGATGCCGTAACAGCCGCAGGACGAATCGGTATTTCCGCCAGACACGCCGTACGGTACAAATCAGACAGGCATGGTACTGCATTGAACTACAAAGTGGTAGGCGAAGCCATGTGCTGTATGCGCAGAATGGATGCGGCTCTTGCTGATGACTGGAAAGCCGAAATCGAAGAAGACGTGGCCAAACGGGGCGAATAACGAACAAATCTCTTTTTCTGAAATAAAAATCAAGCACCTTCCCTGCGAATCCGTTCTTCCATGTACCCATGAACCACCTTGCGCATCTCAGAAAACCGCTGTTTCGTTTCCTCATTTTGACTGGGAAATTGCAGCACCTTTTCCAGATAACCCTGTTCTTTCATCAGGCGTACGCTTACAGGATATACCAGCCCGAACACAAAGGAAATATGCCCCAGCAGCAGGTCCGCCGGTGTCTTCATCCAGTTGCGGTGCAGGTTCTGGCACTGCAATATTTTCTCATAAACCGCATCGGTAACAGGCGACATAAGAAAAACGTCTTCCGCCACACTGTAAATTTCCTTTCGGGGCGTTTCTACATTTACCCGCAGGATGTCGATCTTGTCCGCATCCCGTAAAATTGTAGCAAAGCGATATTCCCTTTCTGTCAGGTCATCCGGCAGCTGATATACATTATGCAGCCGGATGGCCTTTTCTATCAGCTGAAAATCATCCTGACCACTCTCATGTGTGTCTTTCGATATTATTTCCAAAAAATTTCCGATCAGCCCGTCACGGAACAGAATGTCCGCACTAAGCTCTGCATGATTGACGGAAAGGGCATCCCGGAAGGTGTGGAAACGGCGCAACTGTTCAAAGCGCCCAATGTCATGGAGCATTCCAAGGAGCCAGACAAGGTCTTTATCGTATCCCTTCAAGCCCAGTTCGTCGGCAATCAGATCGCACAACGCTGCCACACGGAAAGTATGATCCACTTTCAATTTCACTTTTACATCGGTCAGATCATAGTTTGAAACATAGTTTTTAAAACTCTCTTCAACTTTTTTTCGATAAATATTTATGTTACGCATCCTGTTTTTTTCCCAGTTTTTCTTCCATCAGGTAAGGTATCAGCCCGCCGTGTTCCATGATTCCCACAATGTGGGACGGAATCTTATTACAACAATAGGTTTCCCCTGTTGTCTCGTTAAAAATTTTCCCTTCCGCAAAATCTACCTGAATAATATCGCCTTTGTGAATCTTACCGGTTTCAGGACATTCCACAGGAATCATTCCCACATTAATGCAGTTGCGGTAAAAAATCCGGGCGTAATCCATGGCCACAAGCACACGGACTCCCAGCTCCTTCAGCATAAGAGGCGCCGTTTCCCTGCTGGACCCGGAGCCCAGATTGTGTTCGGTGACAAAAATATCCCCGGGCTTGTATGCCCCGGCAAATTCCGGATCCACATTCCGCATAGTCCAGGACGCCGCTTCTTTTACGCTCAGTTCCATGGACTCCGGCGGAGCAATGATATCAGTGTTAATATTGTTTCCGTATTTCCAAACTTTTCCTTTAACCATGATTCATGCTCCTTTCAGAAAATCCCGTGGATCGGCGACATACCCGGTAATAGCGGAAGCCGCCGCCGTCAGGGGCGACGTCAGATATACGCCGGACGTTTTACTGCCCATGCGCCCTAAGAAATTACGGTTCGTGGTAGCCACACAAACTTCATCATCCCCGATATTTCCGGAATGGACGCCCAGACAGGCCCCGCAGGTGGAACATAAAATCGTGCAGCCGGCTTCGGCTAAAATTTCCAAAATCCCATCTCTCATACACTGGTTATAAATATCCCTTGAAGCCGGGGAAACCAACACCCGGATCCCCGGGGCAACGGTATGCCCTTTCATCAGTTCCGCCGCCATTTTCAGATCATAGTACCGGCCGCCGGTGCAGGAGCCAAGGTACACCTGGTCTACCCTGATGCGGTCTATATCGGTGATGTCAAACACATTATCCACTTCATGGGGGCAGGCAACCTGGGGAACCAGCGTCTCTGCATCAAAAGTGAACGTTTCACTGTATACTGCGTCCTCATCTGCATTGAAACGGCTAAAATCTTCAGTGATTCCGTGGAAATCACGCAGATAGGCAGCCAGCACTTCATCGTATTCGATGAGCCCTGTTTTCGCTCCGGTCTCTACCGCCATATTGGTCAGGCACATGCGTTCATCCATATTCAGGCCCCGGATGGTTTCTCCCCGGTATTCCATAGTCTTGTAGGTAGCGCCGGAGTGGCCAATGGCTTTTATCGTTTTCAGGGAAATATCTTTAGCCATCACACCGTCCCGCAATTTTCCGTTCCAGCGGATATTGATGCTGGCAGGAACTTTCAGCCAGATTTCCCCGGTAGCCAGCACACCGGACATTTCCGTAGACCCGATACCTGTACCAAAACTGCAAAGGGCGCCATAAGTGGTACTGTGGGAATCGGTCCCAACCACCAGCGTACCTGGCAGCACATGGCCCCTGTCCATCATTACCTGATGGCAGGGTCCCGCGAATTCATAATAATTGCGGACGCCGTTGGCTGCCGCCCAGTCTCTCGTGTACTTTACAATGTTGGCCTGCTTGATATTGGCCGGCGGCGTATAATGGTCCGAAATAATGACCACCTTATCCGGATCCCAGACCGGCACCCCCATCTTTTCCAGATTGTCGGCAATCTCCACACGGGGTCCCAGCAGATCGTCCATCATGGCGCAATCCACTTTCGCCCAGATGATCTCGCCGGCCTGAACAATATCTCTGCCGGAAGCATGAGCCAAAATTTTCTCACTGACTGTCATGCCCATTGTTACATCCCCCCTCATTTAATATTGTTATCATAATTATATCATCTGCCGTTTTTTTTCGAAAGGAACATACAAAAATAACCCCTGCCCTGTTACAGGCAGAGGCTTTTTGTCTTATCATACCATCTTACAAAATTGTTTGACACTATAATCACAACGACATTGTGTTCATTTTTCCAAAAGGCACAAACGGTTCCGGCTTTTCCGGCCGTTCTTCAATCACTTTTTCCATCCACACCACGCTGTACCATTTGCCGAATTTATATCCGCAGCAATCGTTCCTGCCAATCATAGAATAGCCCATCTGTTCATGAAAACGGATGCTGGCGTCGGTAGAATGTTCATCATCGTTCCTGTCCGTTGTCGTCACACAGGCATACAATACGAAAACATTCTGCGGAATCAGCTTTTTTTCCAGTTCCTCATACAACCGTCGGCCGATGCCCTTGCCCCGCTGGGACGCTTCCACATAGATAGAAGTTTCCGCCGTATGCATATAAGCCCTACGGGAACGGTATGCACCGGCGTAGGCATAGCCCGCGATTTTTCCATCTACAACCGCCACAAGATAGGGATAATCCTTTAACGTGCTGTTGATGCGGCGTACAAGTTCCTCACTGTCCGGCGGTTCGTATTCAAAACTGATAGCCGTATTCATAACATACGGCGCATATATTTTCTGTATCGCATCTGCGTCATGTATTGTGGCAATACGAATTTCCATATTACACCTCCCGCAATACCCTAAAGGACTTCCTGCAAAAATTGCCAATCCGTCTTACTCTGCTCTAGAGAAAAATTCCTGTATTATATTCCTTACTTCGCAGGCACCCCAATGGTCTGGGAAATCAGTACCCGCTGCTCTGGCACAAGCCGAGCTGCTTTTGCAAAAGCTTCCCTGTCTATGGAGCCCCGCACACAGGTTCCCAACCCTTCGCTAACAGCAGTCAGGGCTACGCTTTGCAACATGGTTCCCGCTACCAGACAATTATTGGCATGCTGCCGTTCCGGATTTACAGGCCGGGACGGATCTTTTGGCGGCACCGGGTTAGACACAAAAACCAGTGTCAGAGGCGCCGTATGTACAAAGTTCTGTTTCTCATTAATCAACGGGCGGAAATCTTCCGGAGAAACTTGTTCAAGTGTATGGGTTGCCGGAGCATATTTATAAATGCCCTTGGCCATCACTGCGTACACGTCAATATTATAAATACCTTTAGTAGTGGGGTTCACCCGCTTGCCAGATTCCGGCCGGTTGATACCATTGGCAGCCCACAGGATGGCTGCCAGCTGTTTATCGTCCAGCTCCGTGTCTGCAAACTGCCGTGTACTCCTGCGCCGGTCCAGGGCCTCCATCACGGTAAGTCCTGCTTTCGTATACGGTACAGGCAGCGTAATAGTGACAGGCGTATTTGTTTCTGCTGCCTCCGCACACTGCGGCAACATTGTCGCCCCGGCCAAAATTCCCAATGCACAAAACATTGACGAAATTATTTTTACATTGTTCATTGCAATCTGTTTCATTCTTCTACCCCTCTCTTTGCTCTATATATAATTTTCGGGTTTTGAGTCCTTTTTGATTAATTGTATCGTGTTTTTTCTTTGCAGACAAGGGAATGGATTGAACAAAAAGTGAAGTTTGTGTGTGCATAAAATTCTGATTTATATTCACAACAGCCGTGGTATTTCCATTGTTGTTTTGTTATAATATTAAGTAAGAAGCGCAACCTGGTACAAGCCTTTGCGAACGGCTTCCGGACTGCGCAAAACGAAGGATACAGAGCCCCAATATAAATACGGATGGAGGTATGAACATGAATCAAAAGCAGTTGGAAAAAATGAAAAACGGCAAAGGATTTATTGCGGCGCTGGACCAGAGCGGCGGAAGCACACCGAAAGCGTTGCGGCTTTATGGCGTGGAGGAAACCGCTTATTCCAATGATGAGGAAATGTTTAACTTGGTCCACGAAATGAGGACCCGGATTATCACCAGCCCGTCTTTCACAAGCGACCGGGTGCTGGCTGCCATTTTGTTTGAAAATACCATGGACCGGAAAATCGAGGATAAATTTACGGCAGACTATCTGTGGGACGTAAAGGGAATCATCCCAATCCTTAAAATCGACAAAGGGCTTGCAGACCTTGAAGGGGGCGTGCAGCTGATGAAACCCATTCCCGGTTTGGACAAAACGTTGGCCCGGGCCCGGGATGAACGGCATATTTTCGGCACCAAGATGCGCAGCGTAATTAAAGAAGCGGCAGAAGAAGGCATCCAAAAAATCGTAGACCAGCAGTTTGAAATCGGCCTGCAAATCGCGGCGGCCGGTCTGGTTCCCATTATTGAGCCGGAAGTGGACATCCACTGCCCGGACAAAGCGAAGGCGGAAGAAATCCTGAAAAAGAAGATTATGGAACACCTGGTCAAATTGCCGGAAGATACGAAGCTGATGTTTAAGCTGACTATTCCCGACATTCCCGACACCTATGCTGAACTGATCGCCAACCCCCGGGTGGTCCGCGTAGTCGCCCTGTCCGGCGGCTATACCAGGGAAGATTCCAATAAAAAACTGGCGGCCAATCACGGACTGATCGCCAGCTTCTCCCGGGCTTTGTCGGAAGGACTGAATGTAAAGCAGACTGCCGAAGAATTCGACGCGCTGCTGAAAGCATCGGTGGATTCCATTTACGAAGCTTCCATTACCTGATTTCGTTTCATATCAGGATCTGTAAAAAATTGCAAACGGCGCAAACAATTTTATTTTTCGCGTAAGCTCAAAAAGATTTCTGTTACGCAAAATGCAAAGATTAAAGTCGTTTACAAAAGAATAAATTATTGATTAACGGTTCCCTTACTTCTCAGCCATGGCCGCTGCAATAGCGGCGCCTAAACCGCTGCCTCCGTTTTCAAGAAGGGTGTCTATGTTATCGCCGGCAGCGCCAAGAAGCTCCCGGAGCGTCGCCTGGATATGTTCTTTTACCAGAGGCATCTTCTCGTACACAGACCCGTCAACTGCAATATGTTGGCGGGTTTCTTTGTTTTTTCCCATATGGCCCAGAATGCCGGAAAAAGACGCACCCACCAGCCGTGCCGACCGCACAACGATGGCCGCAGCAAGTTCCCGGGCCATTGCCACATCCTCCAGCGCAAATTCTTTTTGGGTTTTGTTACTAATAATAGCAGCAGATTTAAAATGGGACTGGGGCTGCCTAACGCAAGCTTGCGTCATTTTTGTGTTCAAATTTTTTCCATCCCTGAGCAGATCATCCGTTTCGTCCCTGATAATTTCAGAAATATCCACGCTGGTAAATGGATACACTTTGCCCTTTTCTCCCAAAAGTTCTGCCAGAGCCAGGCCGAAAAGTTCACCCATGTACCGGCCTGCCACCATCTTCTCCAGCAGTTGTTCCCCGGGTTTTTCGGAATGGGCGTCAAGCCACATATCAAACCGGTTTTGAGGAACTATATCAAAGTTGCCCGACTCCAGGTTCCGGATCATGGGTGCTTCACCGGCTTCTGCCTCCGGTTCAAAATAGCAGGTGTTATGTCCCGTGGCGTAAATGGAGCCGATAAAAGTATCCCCATGGCGGTAAGCAGCAGACAGAAGCACTGCCACTGTATCGTTGATAACGGCCACAGGCAGCACATTTTTTATTCCCCTGTGTTCCAGGGCAAGCCGCAAAAGTTCGTTGACCGCCCGGCCTTCCACGCCCCCGGTGGCAAACTCTTTCGTCCAGCTGATCAGGGTAGCGTCCCGCAAACTCGTCTGGCTTGAAGGAAATGAAAAGGTGTGGCCCAAAAAGAACCTGTCAGTTCGGTTTCCCTCAATGGCTTCATCTACAAGGACGGCGATGAAATCAAACAAGGTCTCGGCTTCAGAGCCGGCGCCGATATAATTGTACTCCCCTTCAACCCGGAGAGGTCTGGCGACTTTTTTCAGGATTTTGTACTTTCCCTGTCCCTCCAGAAGGATGCGCAGAACGCGCAGGTTAGTTCCGCCAAAATCCAGAGCCAAATATTCCCCGGTCTCATTACCCGTTGGCAAACCGATGTAGGATTTCAGCATACGGAGGGATGCTCTCCCTGAGTGGGACAATCCCCGGGTCATTTCGTCCCGGAACGATTCAGCCATTTCTGCCAGGACGTCTCTTCCCAGGGTAAACTCTTCTATCAATGAATAGCAGGCGGTCGGATCAATGATTCCCATCTTGCGTCACCTTCTTTCGGCAGTTCGCTCCCAAATTATGCGATATTTGCCAGTTAAGGCGTTAACTTTTATCAAAGGCTCAAAGGTTACCGCTTTAACATAATTTTTTTAATCGTAATACATCAAATGATTTTTTCAAAAGAACTAACAATTAATTCTTTTCTTCCCGGGCGGGCTGATAAATTGTTTTGCCTTTTGCCACATAATTTCGCAAGGCCTGTTCTCCCAGTTCCCGTTCAATATTGCCGTACACAACGATGCCCCGTTTCTTAAACTGTTCTATCCATTCGGGCTTATACCCTTCATCAAACCCTGTAATCTTTTCCACAGATTGGGTAGGCACGCCATAATACACTTCCTTTATACCGGACCACATGATCCCGCCTATGCACATGGCGCAAGGCTCCGCAGTTATATACAGTTTCAGGTTGAAGGGAGTAAGGTCATAGGTTCCCAGCTTTTCCTCAGCCGCTTTTATGGTATTCATCTCCGCGTGGTTATGGGAACACTTGTCAATAACAACCGTATTCGGCATTTTTGCTACAAGGTTCCCGTCCCCATCATAGATAGCGGCCAAAAAGGGACCGGATCCCCGGTCTGTATATACTTCCATATCACGCTGCAACCCGGCAATGATACGGCTGGCTACAGCAATTTTACTGCTGTCCGGCTCTTCGTTGCAAATAATCCCGGCAGGAGCTGCTGCTGATGCGGTTGCGGAAACTCTAAGCATACCGGTTGATGCTGCGATTATTTTACATAAAGAACGTTTCATTGTCCCCTCTCCTTGCAAATGTTATTTTACTATTAGAACAATCCACCGCAGGCGACTACGGCTGTAATTAAAAGTTTACTTTTACATCTTTTCCATTTCAGCTTCCGCCATCTCACAGTAAAACCGAACGTCCTATAATTTATTATAACATAAAAAAACTGCCGTAAAAAAATCACGGCAGCTAAAGAACATATGAAATTTATTGAATCGACTTTCCAAGCGCATAGGCTTCAGCAAGTTCTTTTTTCTCCTTTGTATCGCCAGGCTGCGCTACAAACCCGCACAACACTTTGCCGATACTTTTCCAGCCGATATGCTGATCTAAATGGTCGTACCAGTATTCGCTTTCTTCAAATTCATTGCCTTCCGCAGCCATGATCAGAGCCGTCTGCTTTTTAGGATTGGCATAGTTGGGATCGCCTTCCGCAATGGCAAACAGCCGGTCAAAAGCATTTTTCAAAAAGCCAGAAATGAACCAGTAATAAAGCGGGGAAGCAAGCACAACGACATCCGCTTCTTTGTACAGCGGATAAATTTTTTCCATATCGTCCCGCTGTACGCAGGGATGGGCGGCGTCTTTCCCACCATGCCAACAGCCCAGACATCCGTTGATCTTCATATGAGCCAGGAAAAATTCCGTAACTTCGTTGCCGGCTTCTTCCGCGCCGCGCTTAAAAGCAGCAGTGAGGGACGCGGTGTTGCCGTTTTTCCGGGGGCTTCCATTTAAAATTACAATCTTCTTTGCCATTTGAATCCACTCCTTTGCATATTGCTTTTTCCTGTGGGGTATGATACCATGAAACCATAAAAGTAACAAGTACCTACATTTAGGTTAGGTACTTACTTGGAGGTAAGAAATGGAAGGCAAAAGGATTGAAGATGCGGACTTCAACGAAACCGGATACAGCTACACTCTGTCCCTGATTTCAGGGAAGTATAAACCCGTTATCCTGTACTGCCTGATGGAGTACGAGCCGGTCCGTTTTAACGAAATGCAGCGGTATCTGCAAAAAGTGGCAGATAAAACCCTCAGCCAGAATTTAAAAGAACTGGAAGCAGATGATCTGATCGTGCGCAAGGTGTATCCCCAGATTCCGCCGAAAGTGGAATATTCCCTGACAGAACGGGGCCATTCCCTTGTGAAAGTCCTTGACAAACTTTGCGACTGGGGTAACGAAAACCGGAGATAAAAGGAACTGCTCCACTGCAAGATCATGTGGCGGCTTATTTTTCCTTCAAGAGGGCGGCGCCTTCTTTAAAGGCCTGGCCCACTTTTTCGCCGCATACATAATATCCGTGGCAGAAAGTGTCATAGATCAGCGCGTTCACTTTGGTTACGTCTATTTTCCCCTGGTCGTCCAGTACCCGCTCGTCCGCCGCAGTATTCACAATCTGGCCTACGGCACAGAAAAAGCTTCCTTTCTTCAGCACGTCCGCTAGTTCGCATTCCATTACTACGGGGAATTCTTCAATGATGGGCGCGTTAACGTGTTTGCTCTTTACCGCGGTAAAACCGGAACGGGCAAACTTATCCGGCAGCTTGTGACCGGAGACCATACCGAAATAATCCGCCGTAACCATATGATCCCGATCTGCCAGCGCCACGGTAAAGGCTTTTGTTTTCAAAATATTTTCCGTAGTCTTATGGCCTTCGTCCAGGAACAGCGCAATCTGTTTAAAATCACAGATCTGCCCCCAGGCCGCGTTCATCACATTCACCGTCCCGTTTTCGTCGTAAGCCGCAATCATCAGCACCGGCATCGGAAACACAGCCTCTACTACGCCTAAATCTTTTTTCACAAGTTATGCCTCCCTTTCTTCAGCTATTAATAAGCCGCTGATTCATTACTGATAACATATTTTACCACATAAAACACACCGGAACAACGAAAGCCCGCATCGAATCATGCGGGCTTTCTTCTTTGGCTTTGCAAGGCTGTTACAGCCACGTTGCTTTTACGTAGCTTTGTTTTGGCGATGGTTTGGAACGCCCCGTCGGCGGGGAAACCTTCGGGGCTGTTCCGGCCTTGGCAGGTTCGTATCCTCGCAGTACGGAATCTCCCGAATCGTGGGTGGCGCTTCCCCGTTCACGGTTTTCTGGGTGATGATAACCCGTCGCCGCTTCTGGCCGGAAAGCTCGTAATATATCGGGTAGGTAATGTCCCCGATAATGTTCCGCAACCCCCGGACCCCCGTCTGCAATTTTTCCGCCCGCCTAGCAATTTCCATAAGGGCGTTATTGGTGTACTCCAGCCGGTTTTGCGTTCTTGAGAAGAACGTCTTGAATTCCCTGGCCGGGGATATGTCGGACTCCCGGAGGATATTGTAGAGGATTTCCGCCGTAATGGGATTGTACCTGCACCGGAGGGTGATGCGCCCAACCAGTTCCGGCATAAAGCCGTATTCCACCAGGTCTTCGGTTGAAGGGATAAGCTCCCGGGGCGTAAGTTCCCCTTGCGGCTCCGCAGTTTCTTTCTTTTCGGCTTTACCGTCTATTGGGGAAGGGGCCAGGAAGCCGATAGGTTTATCCTCTTCCGGCTCCGGTTCCCATTCGGGCCTGAGCCGCTGCCGGGTAATGTCCTCTAATCCCACGAAAGCCCCGCTCAGGATGAACAGGATGTCCGTAGTATCTATTTTGTTGGCCGCCTGGTGTTCCCCGAACCCGCTGCCACCCTCAATCATTTTCAGCAGCTGGGACTGGAGGTTCCGTTGGAAGAAACTGTCCTCCCGCCGGTCGAAGGGGTCGATCCGGATTTTGTCTACTTCGTCCAGGATGATGATGCCCCGGTTGGCCAGCCGGACAGCCGCCTCACTGCCCCGCTCTTTCAGTTCTTCTTCATCCTCCGTGTACTCTACGTATTTTTCCGGGTCTTCACTTATAATCCGGAACGCGTCCTGATAAAGGTCCGTCAGGATCGTCTCCAGGTTTTTCCCCCGGTACCCGCTGCTTGTCAGGTTGTTAGTGGCGACGACGGCGATGGGGATGGGAAGCCTGCACTCCCGGATGACCGTCCGGATGGATTCTGTTTTTCCGGAACCGGTAGGCCCGATGATGAGCAGGTTGTCCTTGTGGATTAGGTTTTCCGGATGGTTTTGGTTGTGCTCGATGCGAAGGAGATGGGCCGCAAGCGCGGTGGCCACCGTCCTTACTCCATCATCCTGCCCGATGATGGATTTTTTGATGAGAGCTTCTAACTCTTTAGGGGACTGGTAAGGGTAGTGCTGCATGGTTCGGTTCTCCTTTCTGTAAAGGACTAAGGGCGATTGTTTTTAAGATAAAAAAATTCGGACTACACTGCACCAAAACACACTGATCCGAAATCTTCCACCACAATAAGGCAATATAAAATTTTAAGCACATGCGAATTTTATCACAGCATTCCTCTATTGTCAACAGCTTATTTTTTATTTTTGATTAAATATCTTTTTATAAAAATATGTGATTCAATTCATTATGGACAAGCGAAGTCCAATCCGAAAGAGAGACTCTGCAAAAAACAACAAGAACACGGTGAACAATGTTGTATTTTTGTGCACTTTAGCGAACTATCACCATTCCTCATTTCATTTTCTTTTTAATCTTTGCAATCAAAGTTATATCGGCGGGCAGCCATGGTACGTCATAAAGAGTTTCTTTGGTAAGCCAACGTGCTTCTTCCGCTTCTACAAGTTTCAGCTCACCCTCGGTAACCTGACACCAGTAACAGTTCATGGACAGGTGGAACGCCGGATAATCATACTCAACCGTAGCAATTAAGTCGCCTACGGTTATTTTTGTCTCCAGTTCTTCCCATATTTCCCTAATCAGAGCCTGTTGCGGTGTTTCCCCATCTTCAATCTTCCCGCCGGGAAATTCCCACATACCTTTAAACTCACCGTATCCTCTCGCAGTGGCAAATATTTTTTTCTTTTCTTGAATAGAATCGCATATTACCGCAGCAACAACGTTTACCGTTTTCATTTATACTTCCACCACGCTGCCGGCAGCCACATAGTGCAGTCGGTCCCCCATCAGTTTTTTCATAAATTCATATTGCTCCAGACCAGTGCAGTGTCCCGTGTAATAAGTGGTGGGATACGTCAGAAGAATTTCTGCCGCCTTGGTCAGGCGCTGTTTTCCGGCTTCGTCCAGCGCCACTCCCATAAAATGGAAACCGCCAATCAGTACGTCAGGACGGAACCAGTGGGCAATGTTCAGGATGCCCTTGTGAGAGCAGCCGCTGAATAAAACATGCTTTCCCTCTTCTTCGATCAGCAGGTACTGTTCGTGACGGAAATCTTCCGGATAGGCTATGCCGTTTTCTTCCGCTGTCATGCCGCTGGTAGCAATGGGACACACCAGTTTTCTGTCGTTACAGGTATACAGGGCGATGCCCTCAGCCAACAGCCTTTCTTTTTCTGTAAAAACAATCCGGTCCGAAGACTGAAGTCCTGTATCCAATCCGATATAATCCGTTTTATTTTTATAATGTCCCGCAAAGGCGTCTTTCCCCATGTAGATCGGCGCCTTCTTATTTTTTTCCATAAATCGCGACAGCCCACCGCCGTGGTCGTAATGGCCGTGGGACAGCACTGCCATGTCCACCCGGCTTAAATCCACGCCCAGCTTTTCCGCGTTGTCCGCAAAAGCACCGGAGGCCCCGGAATCAAACAGAATCACATGGTCTTTCGTTTCAATGAACAGACTCAGGCCGTGTTCTGCAGTGCAACAGTCCCTGCAGGATGTATTTTCCATCAATGCTGTAATTTTCATAATGCGCCTCCGTGATAATGCATTCATTCTTTATCTGTTTTTAAAAATGGATTCAATATGTTCATTCCAGTTAAATACCCCGTAACGCTGCAGGGTGTACATGGTCTGTTTTCTTTCCGGCGACACCGAAGCCACAAAAGCCATATCGTAATACTTTCTCACACTTTCCAAAACTTCTTCATCGGCTTTTCCTCCGGGATAGGCCAGTACGCAGACGGGTTTTCCCAAAATTTTTTCCAGACTGCTTTTCGATTCCCGCAACTCAAAATCAATTTCTTTTTCGTTCATGGCCGCCAGGTTTTCATGATTCACTGTATGAGACTCAATTTCCATTCCGTTTGCCTGCATCTCACGCAACTGGCTGGCAGTCATCCGGTTCTTCCCGCCTACAGTGCTGCTCACCACGAAAAAGATGCCCGGCACATGTTCTTCCCGCAAGATGGGATATGCGTAATTGTAATTATCTGCATAACCGTCGTCAAAGGTGATAAAGGCCGCCTTTTCCGGCAGGTTTTTCAAACCGGTTTTATATTGCCGCAGATCGTTTACTCCAATAAATGAATAACCCGCCTCTTTAAATTCCCGAATATGGCGGCGAAAGGTTTCCGGATCAACATTCAGGGAATCTTCTCTGCGGTCCGGTCTCACCTCATGATAACAGATCGCCGTAATCCGGGGAATCTCAGGCGTAGTTTCTTTTACGATTTTCAGCCGGTTCATCTCCCGCCGTACATCTGGCCCATACACAAAGCGGGCAAGATTTCCCAGCGGCGAGGAATCCTGTTCCAGCCATCCCATGTAACGGGCCCCGCAGAACAGACCCACGCTTATGCATATGATTCCCGCAATACTGAATCCCGTTCTTAATCTTTTTAGCGACACTCACTATACCTTCTTTACCTTTATTTCAACAGCTTCCAATCAGCGAATTACCATGCTGTAAGCACAGAACACCAGTGACAGTGCCATCGCCGCATTTATGGGGCGGCGGTACCGGGAGAAAAATTTTTTCAACGCAACGCCGGCAAAAAGCCACACAAGGTTGGCGATAGGACCGGTGAACGGCAGGAATACCCCGATGACAAGAAGAGAAATAAAATCCTGCCTGTAAGGAAGCACGTAAGCGCTTAAGGCCGTCAGGCAGTAGATCATAATTTTTACATCTGTAAGATTCACAAACAGGCCGGTGAAAAAATTACAGTGTTCCCGGGCTGAAACTTCCGACGGATCACCGCTTTGCCAGATATGCCAGGCCAGCCAAAGGATATAGGCAGCACCAAGATACGACAGGTATTTCACATACTCCCCTATCGCCGTTCCGATAAAATAAGCCACAAACACCGACGTCAGAGAAATAATCGTGAAGCCGGTAAACAGTCCCCGCCATTGTACCAACGCCTGCTTTTTTCCGAAATTCAGCGCTGAGGCCAGGGAACAAAGATTCGCCGGACCGGGCGTAATACTGCCTACCAGACAATAGAAAAGAAAAGCAGGTATCAGTTCAACAGGCATAATGCGCCTCACATTTCGTTTTGCAAACAATCTTCCGATATCCTTCCGGATCGGTATCCCCTTCTGTATTGAACAGCAGTATAACAGAATCTTCCCGGATATGGAACAGGCGGCGAAGAGTTTCATCCTGCAGAATGCGGTTTACCAGACCAAATGTCACGGCCCCGGATTCACCGGAAACAACGGGCCCGTCATTTCCTGAGGGATTCGCATAGGTCCGCATGCCTTCTTTCGTAATGATATCTTCACAGGAACAGAAGAAAGCTGCCTTATCCCGAATGGCCGGCCAGGTAACCCGGCAGGGCGTGCCGCAGTTCAGCCCGGCCATAATGGTTGCAGGGTTTCCGTCAATGGAATGAATCATTCCGTCGCCGGCTTTTACGGATTGATAGATACAGGCCGCTTCTTTTGGTTCAACAATGGTCACACAGGGCGGATTATTTACATAATATGAAAGCAAAAACTCCATTACGCCCCCGGCCATGGCGCCCACCCCTGCCTGCAGGAATACATGGGTTGGAACAATATCTTGTAACTGCTCCACTGCTTCGGCCGCCATGGTCAGATAGCCATCAATGATCCACTCAGGATATTGTTCGTATCCGTCCCAGGCGGTATCCTGAATCAGAATCCAGCCATTTTGCCGGGCCAGATTCCAGGAATGTTCCACAGCCTGGTCATAATTCAGATTTGTAATTTCCGCCGTTGCGTTTCCCGCTTCTTCGATGGCCTTTCGCCGGGCCTCTACCGAACCTGCCGGCATAAATACCGCAGCGCTGCAGCCAAACAGTTTCGCCGCCCAGGACACGCCTTTGCCATGATTGCCGTCAGTTGCCGTGACAAAATGAACTTTATTACACTGTTCACGAATCTCTTTTTTCTGAAAATCCCGGTAGTCCGTCACAGTGTGATCCAGTCCAAGTCGCTGGCAAAGAATGCGAAACATGGCGTAGCTGCCCCCAAGCCCCTTGAACGCATTCAGGCCGAAGCGGAACGACTCGTCCTTGCAATAAATAGCCTTAACATTTCCCGCCGCCGCTCGTTCCTGTAAAGAAACAAGGGGCGTTATTCCATAACCGGGGATACTTTTGTGAAAGCGAAGAACGTCAGCAGCGACGGTTTGATCAAACCGCGCATACTTACATTGCCCATTTTGATTTGCCACAGATGCGTTTTTTGTTTTTGTATTTTCCAGAATGCTGAAATATTTGAAATGTTGTTCCATGTCAATTCAATTTTCCTTTTGTCAGCAAAACGACAAAAGGCATCATAAAAGTTTGCCCCGACGAACAAGGCATATAATCTGAAAAACTGTCACGGCAAAGCATATAACCGTTACCCCAGTGGATTAGGCCCGTATTTGTTTGGTCCTTCGGTTCCCTTGAAGAACAAAATGTAAATGGCAAACAATAAATTAACAAAGGGGACCAGCATAATGAGAGTCCACCAGCCCGAACGGTTTAAATCGTGGAGCCGGCGGATCAGAAGCATAAAACTAGGAATTGCAGCTGCCATAGAGATTACATTTGACAGCATGTTAATGGATGGAATCTTAAGCATACGCGCAATCATTCCCACCACAAAAGTAAGCACCACGGAGGCTGCCGAAACTTGAACGCTGCGTATAAGATACGCTTTCCGGTTTAACCGGTTGTCATACCGCAGGAACATGGACTTCAGGTCCGTGTCAGGCTCATACCTGGGGCCTGGGCTGCCCTGACCGGGGTTACCGAAGGAGCGAAAATCAGAATTGGAGCCGCTGTCCCTGGCAGGCAGTCCGGCGCCTTGCCCCGACGTCTTTTCCTCTGCAATCCTTTCGCCTGTCCCATCAAAAACAACCCGTTCTTCCGCTTGCTGTGGGCGAGGCGTTGTATTTTGCTGAGGCCCCGGGTTAAAGACAGGCGCTTCGCGGCCTGCCTTCGCATCATCAAAGGACTCCCGCCCTGCAGCCACCCCTGCCGCAGCGGCAGCGGATGCAGCAACAGAAGCCGACGTTGGGGAGGAAGCATTCAAGCCCGATGCAGCAACGCCTGTTCCTACAGCCTGATTCGCGCCCATGTCAGCCGAATGATTCGGTGCGGCGTCAACATTTGCATGCCCAACGGCAGAAGCAGATTCTTCCACCGGCGCACCGCAATTCTCACAAAACTTATAACCAGCCTTTAACGGTGAACCGCAATTCCCGCAAAAATTAGCCATGATCGCATCCTCCTTTACAAATTCCAAAAAGGCTTCACCATAGTCTTTTATTCTTTTCCCTTGATTATATTTTATACTATTAATTAGACCTGTGTAAATGCAACTGATGAAAATTCTTTAGAAGTGTTACTTTAAACTATTTTTAGAAAACCGACGCTTAATACATTAGTGCAATTTCCCGGGAAATATTGTAAAATAAAACAACAGGAAAATTTTCGGAGGGCTGTCATGAAAAAGATTGTAGTGCTTTCACTTGTTTTACTATTAATTTTTACCGGCGTATGCTCCGCGGAAAAGAGCAAATTGAAAAAGAAAACCTGGACGCCTGTGCAGACGCGAACGGAGAATTCCGTATCGGTCCAGGATTTTTACAATCACAAAGAACTGTACCATGAAGGGGCAAAGCAGGTAGGCCTTTGGTTCGCTACCTTTATTCCCGACCGAGATAAAAAGGAGTACGCATATTTTTACGAAGCCGTAGTAATGGATTATGATACAGGAAAGTACCGTGTTATTCGCACCTATCAGGCAAACAAGAAAAATAAAATTGACAAGGAAACGGACAAGCGATTTCCTGACGCGGAATGGAAAGACATTTCCGGCACGAAATACGAGACGTTGTACCGCCGCATGAAGCCTTCTATCTGGTAAGCGTGTCTGATATAATTAATAAGAAAATATATTGACAAAGCCGGCTTTTTTCCGTATAATATCGCTTGTAAAGCTTTTGGGGGCGTAGCTCAGCTGGGAGAGCGCTTGAATGGCATTCAAGAGGTCAGGGGTTCGATCCCCCTCGTCTCCACCAGAATCCATGCGGGTTTGCGAATTTTCGCAGACCCGCTTTTTTATGTTTTCCACAGCACTTTGAAAAATAGCATAGCATTTTACCGATAAAAAAGAAGAGGGAAAAAACGAACTCCGGCAGATGTATTTTCAAAGATACACCTGCCGGAGTTTTTTATTTTTTGATATCCGTTTTTACAAACTTAAGGAACCAATTTACGGTTTTATTTTACAAGTTCATACCCTGCGTCGGCAATCACTTTTTCAAATTCCGCCACCGGGATATCACGGGTTTCCTGCACCGTCGCAGTCTTTGCTTCCAGATTTACGTCAACGGCGGTGACCCCGTCCATTTTTGCCAGCGCATCGTGAACATGTTTCTGGCAGTGAGCGCACATCATACCTTCTACTTTTAAAATTTTTTCCATAGTAAGTCCTCCTGTAATTTCATTTTTATTATTGCCGGCGAAATCATTTTCCGCCGCATCAACCAAGTGTAAACTGCTAAGCCGGACGGAGACCGTTTGCGTTTCTTCCCTGGATCCTTCCGTTTCGGTAGGCTTAAAGCCTTTCAGCCGCAGCGCATTGGTTACTACGGAAACAGAGCTCAGGCTCATAGCCGCCGCGCCAAACATGGGATTCAGATGAATGCCCCAGTGAGCCAGCGCCCCGGCCGCTACCGGAATACACACCACATTATAAAAGAAAGCCCAGAACAACCCTTCTTTGATCTTTTTGATCACATCTTTGCTGAGACGAACTGCATCCACTGCATCCAAAAGGTCGCTTTTCATCAGCACAATATCGGCACTTTCAATGGCTACGTCCGTCCCCGCGCCTATGGCAATGCCTACGTCCGCCCGTGCCAGGGCCGGCGCGTCGTTGATACCGTCGCCAACCATGGCCACTTTATGGCCCTGGGCCTGCAAATCAGAAATTACTTTTTCCTTGCCCTCCGGCAACACGCCTGCAATCACATCCGGAATATCCATACGCCTGCGGATGGCTTCCGCAGTACGCCGGTTGTCGCCGGTAAGCATCACCACGTTGATGCCCAGCTTCTTAAATCCGGCAATGGCCTGGCGGCTTGTTGCTTTTTCCCTGTCCGCTACGGCAATCAGTCCCAGCAGTTCCTTATCCTTCACAAACAGGAGAGGCGTCTTACCCTCGTCCGCCAGCCTGTCCAGTTCACCGGATACCGGGGAAAGATCCACGCCAGCTTCTTCCATCAACTTGTCATTGCCTGCATAATAACGGCTGCCGCCTGTTTCCCCCTGAACGCCCTTGCCAAAAAGAGTAGTAAAGTTCTGCATCTCGGGAATGACGATCCCTTTTTTCGAAACATATTCCATGACGGCCCCTGCCAGAGGATGGCTGCTGCCATGTTCCAGCCCGGCCGCTGCTGTCAGCAGGGCCCCGAAAGCCGGATTGGTTTCTTCTTCATTTCCGTAAGGAAGGATCACATCGGTTACCCGGGGCTTTCCTTCCGTAATGGTGCCGGTTTTATCCAGCACTACCGTATCTAAATTGTGGGCCGTTTCCAGGGCTTCTCCGGATTTGATAAGGATGCCGTTTTCGGCGCCTTTCCCGGTCCCCACCATAATCGCCACCGGCGTGGCCAGACCCAAAGCGCAGGGGCAGCTGATAACCAGCACGCTGATAGCGCAGCTGAACGCAAATTCAAAGCTTTCCCCCCACAGCAGCCAGAAAATACAGGTAGCCAGGGCAATCAACATCACCGCAGGCACAAATACCCCGGCAATTTTATCCGCCATACGGGCAATAGGAGCCTTGCTGCTGCTGGCTTCATCTACCAACCGGATAATCTGACTGATGGTGCTGTCTTCCCCAACCCGCTGGGCTGTGAAGTGGATGAACCCCGTTTTATTTATGGTGGCGCTGATAACCTTGTCCCCCGGCTGCTTTTCCACCGGAATGCTTTCCCCGGTAATGACCGCTTCATCCACGCTGGTGTTACCGCTGATAATAACCCCGTCAGCAGGGATACTTTCTCCAGGCCGTACGACGATTTCATCGCCTTCCGCCAATTCCTCTACAGGGATGACAACTTCTGCGCCGTTTTGGATCACCGTTGCCTGCTTCGGCGCCAGATCCATCAGTTTTTCAATGGCGCTGGAGGTTCGACCCTTGGACCGGGCTTCCAGCCACTTGCCAAAGGTGATCAGCGTCACAATCATGCCGGACGATTCAAAGTACAGGTTCATGCAGTACAGGTCTGCCAAAGCGGTATCGCCATGAGTCAGTCCCCAGCTGATACGATAAATGGCAAAAATACCATACACCAGCGCGGCGCCGGATCCTACCGCCACCAAACTGTCCATATTGGGGCCGCCCATGGCCAGGCTTTTAATTCCGCTGATGAAAAACTTTTTATTGACAATCAGGATGGGCATCACCAGGATAAATTCCGTAAAGGCCAGCCAAATAGCATTTTCCGTTCCGTAAAAATAATGCTGCAGAACATCCGGTATCCCGAAGCCGAATAATTTTGCGAACATGGGCGTCATGGAAAGGATCAGCACCGGTACCAGGAATACCAGGGACCAGATCAGCCGATTATACATTTCCGCAATGGCTTCCCTTGCTGCCTTCACCGCCGGGTTTTCTTCCGTTTTTTCCCTCTTGTCGCCACTGCCCCTGCCCCTGGAAACATTTCCGACATGGCCCGGTTCCGCCATCAATTCCGCGCCGTAGCCTGCGTCCACCACTGCTTTGATAATGGCTTCTTCATTTAATTTTCCCTCATCATACTCCACCTGCATAGAATTAGTCAGCAGATTGACGCTGGCTTTTTCAATTCCCACCAGCTTGTTCACCGCTTTTTCCACGCGGCTGGAGCAGGCGCTGCAGGTCATACCTGTTACTACGTATTTTTCTTTCTTCATCATACTGTCCTTCTGCGCAATGCTTCCTTCACTTCTTTCTTTTACTGACATGCTGCACTGCGCACACCGGTTGTTTCACGCTTTTACTGCAAAAAACCGAACCGTTCTTCACTCACTGCAGTAATTTTCATTTCATCAGTTTCTGAACCGCCGAAACCAGCTCGTCCACCACTTCATCCTTCCCGTTGCGGATATCATCTACCACACAGCCGTGTATATGCTGGGCCAGCAGTTCTTTGTTAAATGCGTTCAGAGCGCTCTGGATCGCGCTGACCTGAATCAGGATATCAATGCAGTACCGGTCTTCTTCCACCATTTTCTCGATACCGCGCACCTGGCCTTCAATCAGTTTCAGGCGGCGGATCATGCTTTTGTATTCTTTACTGTTCACATCCCTGTGTTTATGCTTCACGCAGTCGCAACAGGATTTTTCTTTTTTTTCCATTCTCTTTTCCTTCCTCTATACCCCAGAGGGGTATTTCTTTGGACAAAAATAATATACCCCAAGGGGGTATATTTGTCAAGGGAATTATTGCAATGCGTATGGAATTGCGGATTAAGTAAGTTTATGCGACTTCTTATCCCCGCATTAAAAAAAGGAACATAAATAATTTTGTGGTGTGGTCGACCCTATAAACAATATTGTGGTCGATTCCCCCTGTAACAAAATTGTGGTTTCCTCTAAATAATCCTGTG
>OMYP01000016.1 GCA_900315345.1 uncultured Selenomonadales bacterium
CCGTATGGAAATAGATTTTCTGATTGCGAAGAACAAGATTACCAACCGTCATAATATTTCACCTATTGAAGTAAAATCCAGCAAAGGATACGCACTTTCATCCCTGAAAAAGTTCATGATAAAATTTAATGAACAGTTGCATGTGCCGTATGTATTGCATACAGGAGATGTGAAAGAGGAAAACGGAATTGTGTATTTGCCGCTGTATATGGCAATGTTATTATGAATTGCGTTCTTGATGTTGTATGTTCGCGTACAGAAACAAACACAAAATATACCGATTAAAGCAAAATTAATACTATATATAGAAAACAAAATTCGTCTTTGGCTGAAAAAAACTGACAATTTCCAAACGACTATCCAAAAGAGTGGAATTTTAAACCTGAAAACAATACTGCTTCGTATGGAATCGCTGTAGCAGCGTCAAGGGGCGTACCTATAACTTTGTATGAGCAACATTTTTTAACGCCCGCTACGGCAAAAATAGGAAGTCGCCGAAAAAAGAGAGGGGCGTCTTTAGTGCCAGAAGGCTAATTTATTCTGAGATTTATCCCGGATTCTTATATAAAGCACAAATGTAAACTATATAGCACAGCAATTCTTTCCGTTTTCGTTCATAATATAAATAGGAACAACATTGCATTTCTATTTATAAAACGGGCGGTGAAGAACTTCATGGCGTATAAAGAGGAACATCAGAAAATCGGCTTGAATGTTCTTTACCAGCGGCGCCTGCGAGGCTGGACCCAGGAAGAACTTTCCTCTCGCTCCGGTATATCCAGGGCGCGGATCTCGGATATCGAAAATGGCAAAGAAACTTTTACACTGGTATCCATCATGAGCTTGGGTGAAGCGTTTGAAATTGATTACCGGGAATTGCTGAAATATTGATGCCGCAAGGCAGGAATGAATTAGGACAAGCGGCAGGCACGGGGCTTGCCGTTTTTCTTTTTGTAATTAAAATGTTGCCCGCCAGGAAACCACGGGGTGGATGACAGATGTTAAGATAAAAAACCAATGGGTCCATTGCAGTCGCAGACGAGAAAGATTGAGGAAGATGAAATTGTGGACGCCTCTGGAATAAAAATGAAAAATATTCCGGACCATTCTGTTGACGCGCCTGATTCTGAAACTGCCAGGGCAACGGAAACTGTTTTGGAAACAAAATTGCCCGGCACGCGCAAGAGCGTGGTGAAGCTGCTGCGGATGGAGGCCGAAACATAAGATTTTGCAGGCATTGAATTTTTAGTCGAAAAATCAGATTTTTATTCAACGTTTCTTGACGATTTAAATTTATTTGGTGTCATTGAGATTAGAAATTAAGTCGATATATCAAAAAAAATTCAGTTGCAAGGGCGCGATTATGGAAAGACTTAATCGGCTCCTTGATAAGAGTTATTTTTCATTAACGTCGTACTATTTTTTAAATACGCAACTGGCAAAGAAAGGGGTAAACTTCTTTCTTTGCCAGTTTCTTTTTTACATTGCTACCTCCGAAGCATTGGCTTTCTGATTTTCCCTACTATTATTGATAATATTTTCATTTTTTCCTTGCTGAATTCCAGTTTATCTGTTATTCTTTAATGAGGTATAATTTTTAAAAGTTACATTAACCTGGAGGGGTGTTGTTATGCTGGCAGAAAATTTGAAAAACGTGTCTGATACCATTCAGGCGGCGCTGGCAAAACGCACGGAAAAGAAAGAGACGGGCGATACGGTGTGCCTGGTGGCGGTCACAAAAAACCATCCGGCAACAGTCATTCCTGAGATACAGTCCTTAGGCGTGGGGAACGTAGGCGAGAACCGGGTGCAGGAAGCCCGGGAGAAGCAGGAGCAGATCGGCCATCCGGGAAAGTGGCATCTCATCGGCCACCTGCAGACCAACAAGGCTAAACAGGCGGTGGAACTGTTCGACCTCATTGAATCGGCGGACAGCGAGCATCTTTTGCGGGCCTTGGAAAAAGAATCCGCCAAGCTGAATAAAGTAACGGATGTACTGTTGCAGATCAACGTGGCCCGTGAACCCCAGAAGACCGGGTTCCTGCCGGAGGAATACGAAGCGGTACTGGAGAAGTTAGACGGGCTTTCCCACATCCGGGTGCGGGGTGTCATGGTCATTGCCCCTAATACGCCGGACGAAGCCCTTATCCATGAAGTGTTCCGCAAAGGTTACGAATACTTTTGCGGTTTGAAAAAGCTGCGGAAAAATATTGATTACCTGTCTATGGGCATGAGCGGCGATTACGCCATTGCAGTGGAAGAAGGAGCCAATATAGTCCGGGTGGGGACGGCACTGTTCGGTCCCAGGGATTACAGCAACAGAGGATACTAGTATTAATTTTGAATTCAGAGGAGTTTTCGTAATGGCAAAGAAAAAATTTTTGGACAGAATCTCGGAGACTTTAGGCTTATATGATCCGGACGATCCGGAACGGGATTTGGAAGAAGAGGAAGAGGACGAAGAAGAGGAACCGGTGGAAAAACCGGTTAAGAAGGAATTCCCGAAAGCGGTGCGCCGTGCTCCCATAACTCCGGTGAGGGAAGAAGAACCGGCTCCCGTTAAAGAAGAAAAAGAGAAGAAACCGGGGCTGCTGTCCCGGGTGCGGAAAAGCAAAAAGGAAAACCGTACTATCCAGATGAAGACTACAACGGAAGTGCGGGTGGTGGTCATCGAACCGGTGAGCTTTGACGACTCCCAGAAGGTGGCGGATTTTCTGCGGAACGACCAGCCGGTAGTAGTAAATTTTGAAAGCACCAACGCTGCTGTGAAAAAACGAATGACGGATTTTATCAGCGGCACCATTTATGCATTGAACGGAACCATACGCACCATCGGCCCCAACATCCTTGTCTGCGCTCCCCGGAATGTGGACATTGACGCGGAGGCCGAGGTGTACGGAGGAGAAAGAAGGGGATCCTCGTGGCCGAAAAACTGAATCTGAAAAAGCTGGCCTTTATTGGCGGCGGCGCCATGGGCGAAGCCATTATAAAAGGAATTACCGGTGCGTCCCTGATGGATCCCGCAGCTATTTTTGTGGGAGCCCATCGGCAGGAGCGGGCAGACTACCTGCATGAAACCTATGGGGTCACGGGCCTTGTGGATAATCAGGAAGCTGTACGGGATGCGGATATGGTGGTCCTGGCCATTAAGCCTCAGATGGTGGACAGCGTGCTGGACGCGAAACTGGCGGCTGCTGTAAATAAAAATGCCGTGATCTTGTCCATTATGGGATCGGTTACCATTGAAAAAATTGCCGGCATTTTTAAAGGGCACAGCATTATCCGGACTATGCCCAACACTCCGCTGGCGGTTGGCGCGGGAATGACGGCCATCGCTGCCGGTGAAGGCGTGCCGGAAGAGGCGGTACGGGCTGCGGAACAGATTTTCGGTTGTTGCGGCGAAACCGTTTTAGTTAAGGAAAAAGATATTGAAGCAGTGACGGCGGTTTCCGGCTGCGGGCCGGGATATGTATATGTGCTCATCGATGCCCTGGCGGACGCCGGGGTCATGGCGGGCCTTTCCCGGGCAGCGGCCATCAAGCTGGCGGCCCAGACTTTTGCAGGCGCCGGGAAAATGGTGCTGGAAACAGGGAAACATCCTGCCGTGCTGCGTGACATGGTAACGTCCCCCGGCGGAACCACCATCGCAGGCATCAAGGCGCTGGAGAACGGCGCGGTGCGGGGCGCTATGTATAATGCGGTGCAGGCGGTGCTGGACCGCAGCGAAGAATTAAGGAAACACTGATTAATTTGTCTGCAGGGTTGCCGCGTTTTTAACGGGACTTGTGACGGGGCGGGATATGTTCTTCGTCCGTTATGCAGAAGAAAAATAATAAACAGTGTTAAAACATATGTAAGGAAATACAGTGTAATGGCAGACAGAGATAAAATTTTACGCTACTTCCGGGGCAGCGGGGATGAAGAGCTGGCCGCAAGGCTTGTGGACCTGGCGGAGAACGCCAGGAAAACTTCAAAATTCCGGGTCAGCGAATTCCTGGATCCCCACGGCCGGAATGTTGCGGAGATCGTGGCGGCAAATTTTGACCAGATCCGTCTGGAGACTGACGGCGGCTTTGCTAATGCGGAACGCTGCAAGGCGGCTTTTGTGGCGGAGGATTATCGGGGAAAGCTGGATTTCAGCCTGATATGTTATCTTGTGAAATGGGACAAACGCTATTACACTTTGGGCCACCGGGATATTTTAGGCGCCTTTATGGGTATGGGCTGTGTCCGTGAAATTTTAGGGGATATCATACTGGTTCCGGAAGGAGCCCAGTTTGTGGCGGACAAGGCTTTCGCCAATTATATCGAAAGCAACCTGACCCAGATCGGCGCGGCCAATGTGAGCCTGCAGCAGATTGAAAGGGAAGAGTTGCAGCAGCGGGAAGAAAAGGTGAAGATCATTACCGCCACGGTGGCGGCCCTGCGGCTGGACGCGGTAGCGGCGGCAGGTTACGGCGTAAGTCGTTCCCGGATGGCCGATGAAATCAAAAGCCAGAATGTGAAGCTGAACTGGAAGGAAGCTAAGAACGCTTCCCAGGCGGTGGCGGAAGGGGACGTGATGTCCTTTCGGGGCCGGGGCCGGGTGGAACTGGCAGAGGTCCGGGGCATGACGAAAAAAGGACGCTGTGCGATAACATTGAAACGGTACATGTAAGATAGATTATTTTGGCAGGAGGAAAAAGTATGCTGACACCATTGGACTTAAATGGAAAAACATTTTCCAAAGGTTTCCGTGGCTATGACACAGACGAGGTCAATCAGTTCTTTTCACAGATTTCCAGAGATTACGAACGGTTATATCAGGATAACGTGGAATTAAAAGATTCGGTTGAACGGGTCAGCTCCAAACTGGAATATTACCAGCGCATGGAAAGCACTATGCAGAGCACCCTGGTGGTTGCCCAGGAGACGGCGGACGAGGTGAAGAAAAGCAGCCGCCAGAAAGCAGAAATGCTGACCAGGGAAACGGAACTGGCCTGCAACAAGCAGAAGGAATCGGTAATGGCTTTCTGCAACAAACTGCGGGCTGACACGGAAGCAGAAATTACCCGGCTGAAATCCGAAGCGGACGCTTATGCGGAAAAAGTCCGTAAGCAGGCAGACGAATATGCTGCAAGGACCCGCAGCGAAGCGGATGATTACGGAAAATTCACCCGTACCGATGCGGATTCCTACGCCACAGGGCTCCGCAGCAAAACGGATTCTACCACCAGCAAGCTGAAAGAAGAGGCCCAGTCCTTTGTAGATAAAATGAAGAGCCTGGCGGAAATTGAAGTGGCTAAGATGAAAGTGGCTGCGGAAGATAACTGCAAGTCCCAGCTGGCAGACAGCCGGGAACAGGCCCGGACCCTAACGGCGGAAGCTTCTGCCCATGCCAACCAGGTCATTGCGGAAGCCAACCAGCAGTCCCAGAATATTGTGGCGGAAGCATCCCAGAAGGCTCATGAAATGATTGCCAACGCCCAGAAGCAGTCCCAGGACATGATGGCAGAGGCCAGGCAGAAATCCCAGGACATGATGGCGGAGGCCAATCAGAAGTCCCAGGAGATGATTACAAAGGCTACTGAACAGTCCCGGAATATGGTGGCGGAAGCTACGGAGCGGAGCCGCAACATGGTTTACGAAGCTACGGAGCGGAGCCAGAAGATGGTCTTTGTGGCGGAAACAAAAGCGGCGGCTGCCATGGATACGTATAAGACCATGGTCAACAAGGCCAATTCCCAGAGCAAGCAGCTGAAGAGCCTGCTCCAGTCACAGCTGTCACTGTACGATAACTTTGACGCGGAATTTGCCGTGGAGGATATGGTGCAGCCTAAATTGCAGGCGCTGAAGAAAGCGGAACCGGTATTGGAAGCCAATGCGCAGCCTGCAGATACAGAGGACCCGGTTAAAACAAACGTTACACCGCTGAAAGCTGACAGCGCGGTTGAGGCAGAAAGTTGGAAAATGGAAGCGGAGCCGGTAAAAGCAGAACCGGCATCTGTGAATCCTGTTGCGGCACCGGCGGCAGTGGAAACTAAATCCGCTGATACGGAGGCTGAAGCCGGGCGCCCTTTTGCTGAAACCGTAACCGAAATGGTAAAGGAACCTGTGATGGATGTTCCGGCGGCAGCTGTTGCGGAGAAAGAAGCAACTGACCAACCCAAAGGGAAGGAAGCGGCAGAGGCAGTTCCGGCAGATACATCGGCAGCCCCTTTGCAGGATAAGACGGCAGAGACGGAAAAGAAGGCCCTGCCTGAAACAGAAATGACAGGTGCGGACAAAACGGTTGTACCGGAACCGGCTGCAGAAACGAAAGCTTCGTCTAACGAGCTGAAAAAAGCAGGCGAAGAATCCCGTAAACCCCTGTTCCCACGTTTCAAACCAAGGCATTCCATGGTGTTTAACCGGAACGGGTTCCCCCGTAAGAACGCAGACCTGCGTATTGCCTTAAGCGAGCTGCAGAAATCCGAGGAGCAAAAAAAGCAGGACGAAACGGAACAACCGGAAGGAAACAAGGAATCCTGATATGATCATTCTTGTGAGACACGGGGAAGCGACCCATCATACGGAGCATCTGACCGGCGGGTGGACCGATTCGGACCTGACGGATAAAGGCCGTCGCCAGATCGAGGCGGCGGCAACCAAACTGGCCCGGGATTTTTCCGGGGGCATGCCCCGGTTCCGGATCCTGTGCAGCGATTTAAAACGGGCTCACGAATCCGCAGAAATTTTTGCAGAGAAGCTTGGGATTGGAGCCGTTGAAGATTTTGCTTTCCTTCGGGAAAAAAATAACGGGAAAGCTGCCGGGCTGAAAGAGAGCGAAGCCAGAAACCTGTATTGCCCGCCTGCCACGTTAAAAGAGCTGGATCACCGTAACTACCCGGGCGGGGAGACACGGCGGGAATTTTTCCAGCGCAGTGTGGACGGCCTTCACCGTCATGCGGATTGGGAAAAAGAAAACCTGATCATCATTTCCCATAAAGGGACCATACAGAATATTATCTTTGCCTGGCTGGGCATGGATATAGAAGATGTGAACCGGCTGAATTTCTCTGTGGACATTTTGCCCTCCAGCCTTTCCGTGCTGGGCATCAACAAGTGGAAGGAACATGCCATCTTCCGTCTTAACGACCTGTCCCATTTACAGGCAGGGGAAGGGTATGGGCTTCATAAATTTAAACTGGGCGCTATTGACGCACTGTTTCAAAAGTAGTAAAATAACGCTATTACAGGCGCGGTATTACTGCGTTGTAAAAAATCATATCTGCAATTGCCGTGAAAAAGACAGTAACCTGTTGGAATGGTACAGCGAGCCGGGGAGGGTGTAAGCCCGGACAGTTTTTTCGACAGTGTGAAGATCACTTTGGAGCATCCGGCTGAAATCACAGTAAGCAGGGACGGGGCGGCGCACGTTATAGCGCTGAACGAGTGGCAGAAGAATTCTGTCATGAGGGTGGTACCACGGGTTAAATACAGTCTCGTCCCTTTTCGGACGGGGCTTAATTTTTTTTATAACCAATTCAGGAGGAGAAGAAAGTGGATTACAGCAAAACGTTGAATTTGCCGGAAACAGAGTTTCCCATGCGGGGCAACCTGCCCAAGCGCGAACCGGATTTTTTGAAATATTGGGAAGAAAATAAAATTTACGAAAAGAAACAGAAACTTCATGAGGGACATACCAAATGGGTACTTCATGACGGGCCTCCCTATGCCAACGGCCACATCCATATGGGACATGCTTTAAATAAAGTTTTGAAAGATATCATTATTAAATATAAGTATGCCAAAGGATATGACACTCCCTATGTACCGGGCTGGGATACCCATGGCATGCCTATCGAACACGCCTGCCTGAACGCCATGGGCGTGGACCGTCACAGCATGACGGCTCTGGACCTGCGGGCCAAGTGCGATGCGTATGCCCATGAGTTCATCGATATCCAGCGGGAAGAATTCAAACGGCTGGGGGTTCTGGGTGACTGGGACCATCCGTACCTGACCCTGCAGCATGCCTTTGAAGCAGAACAGATCCGGGTCTTCGGAGCTATGGCCAACAAAGGTTATATCTATAAAGGATTAAAGCCTGTATACTGGTGTCCCCATTGCGAAACGGCCCTGGCGGAAGCGGAAATTGAATATGCGGACCAGAAGACCCCGACGATTTATGTAAAGTTCCCCCTGATCAAGGATAACGGAAAAACCCCGGAAGGTGTAAACGGCCGTCCGGTCTATGTAGTGATCTGGACCACCACACCCTGGACCATCCCGGGAAACATGGCGGTGACCCTGAATCCGGATTTTGAATATTCCTTTGTGGAAAACGGTGACGAAGTGCTGTTCATGGCCAGCGAACTGGTAAACACTGTGGCAGCGGAAGCAGGCCTTACCCTGGGCAAAGTGCTGGGTACGGTCAAAGGCCGGGAAATGGAATATGCGGAATGTGAGCATCCCTTCCCGGAATACAACCATCGCAAGTCTATGATCTGCCTGGCGGATTACGTTGATCTGGAAACCGGTACCGGCTGCGTCCACACTGCTGGCGGCCATGGCGACGTGGACTATCTGACCTGCCTGAAGTACAATGTGCCTATCGTCTGCCCTGTAGATGAACAGGGCAAAATGACAGCGGAAGCCGGCGAGCGCTTCAAGGGCCTGTTCGTATTCGATGCCAATGTGCCCATCCTGAAATATCTGGCAGAGCTGGGCTTCCTGCTGGGCAAAAAGAATATCCACCACCAGTATGCCCATTGCTGGCGTTGCAAGAACCCTATCATCTACCGGGCTACCGAGCAGTGGTTTGCCTCTGTGGATGGGTTCCGTGAAGCTGCGCTGAACGCTATCCACAATGAAGTAAAGTGGATCCCTGCCTGGGGAGAACCCCGTATCCATAATATGATCGCAGACCGCCACGACTGGTGCATCAGCCGTCAGCGGGTGTGGGGCGTGCCGATTCCCATGTTCTATTGCGAAGAATGCAATGAGCCTCTGGTAAACGAAGCTACCATTGATAAAATTGCCAACCTGTTTGAAAAAGAAGGCAGCGATGCCTGGTGGAAATACGAAGCAGAAGAACTGCTGCCGGAAGGGACCAAATGTCCCAAGTGCGGCCATACCCATTTCCGTAAGGAAAAGGATATCATGGACGTGTGGTTTGATTCCGGCTCCAGCCATATGGGCGTGCTGACGAAGCGTCCGGAACTGGAATGGCCCTGCGCCATGTACCTGGAAGGCAGCGACCAGCATCGTGGCTGGTTCCAGTCCTCCCTGCTGACCTCGGTGGCGGTAACCGGTCATGCGCCGTATCATTCGGTTCTGACACACGGTTACGTAGTAGACGGTGAAGGAAGGAAAATGTCCAAATCCGTTGGCAACGTCATCGCACCCCAGGATCTGATCAAGCAGTACGGCGCGGATATCATCCGTCTGTGGGTGGCATCGGCCGACTATAAACAGGATATCCGTATCTCCAAAGAAATCATGAAACAGCTGTCGGACGCCTATCGGAAGATCCGCAATACCATCCGGTACATCCTGGGCAACACCAGTGATTTCGATTATGAAAAGGACAAAGTTGCTTTCGGGGATATGCAGGAACTGGATCAGTGGGCGTTAATGCGTCTGCAGCAGCTGAAGAAAGAAGTGGAGGCCGCCTACGAAGCCTATGACTTCCATGTGCTGTTCCATGCCATCCACAATTTCTGCACGGTGGAAATGTCCAGCTTCTATCTGGATATCATCAAGGACCGCCTGTATGTATCCAAAGCGGATGATCCGGCACGCCGCAGCGCACAGACCGCCATGTATGAGATCCTGAACGACCTTATTGTGATGATTTCCCCGGTGCTGAGCTTTACCATGGAAGAGGTATGGCAGTTTATGAAGAAACCTGCCAATGCGCCGGAATCCGTGCAGATGCTGCCCTGGCCGGAAGTGAAGGAAGAATATCTTAACGAAGAACTGGAGACCAAGTTTGATAACTTCATCGCTATCCGCGGCGAAGTGACTAAGGTGCTGGAAGGCCATCGCCAGAACAAGACCATCGGTAACTCTCTGGAAGCCAAAGTGGTACTGTTTGCGGAAGGGGAGGCACTGGACATCCTGAAATCGGTGGAAAAGGATCTGCCCACACTGCTGATCGTTTCTCAGGTGGAAGTGAACGAAGGCGCAGCCGGCGGGGAAGAAGCTACCGGGCGCGCAGACCTGAAAGTCACCGTAAAACCGGCTGACGGCCATAAGTGCGAACGTTGCTGGACCTACAGCGAAAGCGTAGGAAAGAACCCGGATCATCCGGACCTGTGCGAACGTTGTGCGGCTGTGGTAGGGTAAAACGAATCACATTATCGGCATCGTAAACAAATTCATTTTTGCATAAGGCGGACAGGGCTCCCTGTTACGCAAAAAGAATTAAAGTGGTTTACGAAAAGGTTATTTAGAACCTGATTTGAAAAATATCGCAAATAAAAAATGCCTGTATCCGAAAGTTGGGTACAGGCATTTTACTGTTTTTTAAAAAGAAAAACTGATAAATTTTCTTCTCAGTCCCAGCGGTTCAGAATATCTTCAATGATTTGTTTCTGGGTCTTCCGTTTCTTCTTCTGCTGGGTACGGAAATTGTTATCTTCTTTTCCGGTAGAGTAATCGGCATAATCAAAATCTTCGTAGCCCTTGTCATAGCTGCGGTTGTAATCCCCGTGACCGTCGTCAAAGAGCATGGGGGTGTGATATAAATAATCATTATAAGTGATCAGTTGCTGTAACATGAGGATCTCCGTTCTGCCGCCTTCAGGCGGTGGCACAAATAATAATGAATGCAGTATCTTTCATATTGTGACTTCTTAAATTTTTTCAAAAAATGATAAAGGCAGCTTCGATTCCAGGTACTGGATCATCCTGTCTGAAAAAGGCGTCAGCAACACCCAGCTCATAACTACCAGAACAATGGAGACAGAACCTACGGCAATGTCCGTGAACCAATGGGCGCCGGACATGATGCGGGGCAGTGAGAAGATGATAAAGACAAGCAAACTGGTAAAGAAGGCCCTTCTTCCAAAATATTTTCCCATGAAGGAAGTAAAAATCAGGAGCATCATACCGTGATCCCCTGGAAAGCTGGTGCCGGACCGGTCTTTTACATGCCAGCCAGTCATCTGGCTGACAAAATTCACCGGTTCATGGATGCTGTCAAAATAGGCGGATGCGCTTAACCGGTTAATATCCAGCCGCCCGTCCGCAAGCTTTACCAGTATCACACCGAACAGCATGGCGACGCCCATACAGAACATGCGCCGTTTTCCCGGGGCATCCTGCCGGAAAAAATAATACAGGAAAATAAACAGCATGAAGAGGAACGCAACCGCGTCAAAGGCCCGGAAGTTAGTAAAGGCAACAAAATAAAGGAATGCCTTGCTTTCGGCTACCAGGTGGTTGAAAAAATAAAATATGTTTTTGTCAACAGTGAACCAGAAGCCGTGGTTTTCCGGCAGATACCAGCTTAAAAACAAAAGGATCCCCACGGCGTTGCAGGTTAAGATACAGAAAATATTTTTTAGAGAAATCTTGGATATACAAGCCATAATGTTTTTTAGAGTTTAATTACAGCAGACTAAGTTTATATGTTGATTCATGCAGCGTTTTCCGGGTTATATATAAAAGATGCAGGTTATACTGTCAGCTGTACTGGCGCGTATACTGCGGGCCTGCCATATTTAAATATACCTGGAATAAATTTGTAGTTCTCATTATACCACAATTTGACAAAAATAGCTTGTCGTAATAAGATAAAACGTGATGTTATAAAAACAAGCTAAAATAAATAAGAAAGCAACAATATAGCAGGAGGTTTATCCATGAAAACCAATCTAATTTTAGTCAATAACGATATTATTGATCCGGAAGAGCTTAACGTCCATCCTTTTAACCGGGGACATCAGTTTGGGGATGGAATTTATGAAATAATATCCGTCTACAACGGGAAAGCTGTCAATGCGGAAATGCACATGGAAAATTTATTTAACGCCATGGTGCAGATTAAGATTCCCGGCTTCTACATGGTGGAAGAAATGGTGGATTTTACCACCCGTATGATCGAGGCGGCTGAAGTGACAGACGGTTTGCTGTACACCCAGGTGACCCGGGGTATCGGCCCGTATGAACTGGATTTTCCGGAACAGTGCGAGCCGGAACTGATTATGCAGGCTGTGCCTCTTGAAAGGGAAAAGCTTGCTGCCCTGCGGGAGACTGGCGTGAACCTGATGACGGTACCGGACGAACGGGCTGTGAAGTGCGAACTTAACACCCTGAACCGCTTGCCGGAGATTCTGGCGAAGAACAAGGCACGGGTGGGAAAATGCTACGACGCCCTGTTTGTAAGGGATGAAAAAATTACGGAAGCTACAGATTCCGCATTTATGGTAGTGAAAGACGAGATGCTGTGGACCTATCCCATGAAGCTGGGCAGCATCCACAGCAATGAGACACGCCAGATGATCAAGGAAAAACTGGCGGCTACCTTGGACATGCAGGTCATTGAAAAAGCTTTCACAAAAGATTTCGCCCTGGGAGCGGAAGAGGCGTTTCTGTGCGGTCCTCGCTGCGAGATTCTGCCGGTTGCCAAGATTGACCGCCGCATGATTGGCGATGGGAAGCCTGGAAAGATGACCCGGCAGCTGCAGGAAGCATATGAAAGCTATGTACGGGAACTGACAAAATGACGGATTCGCAGAAGCATCGCGCGCTGGTAAGGGCGGCCCTTTGCCTGGCTGTTGCAGCTATTGCACAATCCTTGCGGCTGCTGTTGCCCCTTCCGCCCATTGCTTCCATGTTGCTGATCGGGACTGTTGTAAATCTCTGCCTCTGCTTCGGGGTATGGGGCAGCGGCCTGTTGTATGCAGGTATCATCTGCCTGTTGTTGCCGGTGTTTGCGTTCCTGCAGGGACACCTGCCCGTGCTGCCTATGGTTGCTGTGGTGTTTTTAGGGAATCTTGTTTTCTGCCTTGTGGTGCAGCAGAAAAAGCGCTGGAAGCATTACGTGTTTGCCCCGTTGTTAAAAGCGGTGACCCTGTGGTCTTGTACCGGTATTGTATGCAACCTGTTCCATCTGCCGGAAAAGGCAAAGCAACTGTTGCAGATTTCCATGGGCATTCCCCAGTGGACTACGGCCTTATTGGGTGTTATCGTTGCTTCACTTTTATGGAAACGATTACAGAACGCCCGTGCGGTACAGAAAAATACGGAAGGTTAGGAAATGGTTGTTTGAATCACCGGCACTCATGTCGGCGTAATTTGTTAATGACTTTACCGGTTTTTTCTTAAAAGCGTGTCGTCTTGTTAAATGATGATACCAGAAACAGGTTGACAAACCGAAACAGCAATGATAATATAGTTTTGTTCCGTATTTACGTGCCGCTGTGGCGGAATTGGCAGACGCACTTGACTCAAAATCAAGCGCCTTTGCGGGCGTGCCGGTTCGACTCCGGCCAGCGGCACCAACAAATTCTAAAGTTGCAGCCTTCGAAATTTTTCGGAGGCTGTATTTGTTTTTATGGTATAATAATGCAAATACGATGTAGATGTTCTTCATTAAATTAAATGATTTTCATAGGGGAGGGCTGCTCATGAAAAGATTGCTGATTTTAGTGATTTTGTTAGTTTCTGTTTTTATCAGTGTGGATAAGGCAGAAGCCTTTGTTAAGGGAGAGTCGGCTGTTTCTATTGGCCAGACCTATTATATTACCGGCAGGGATGTCTGGATCCGCGATGAGCCCAATACGAATGTTCCTGCTGTAGCTACGTACCGTTTTGGTGAGCCGGTGGTATTGCTGGGTGTAGAAGGCGACTGGGCCCATGTGAAACTTGTCAACGGATGGGATCGGTATGTCCATATGAATTACGTGGACACGAAGGAGATCGTGCAGGAAAAACTGAAAGCAACAACGGAATGTATGCTTGTTCTGGATCGGATTTATGATGATGTGGAGCGGCTTATGGAATCCATGTATCCTAATGGCCCTGGCGAAAAGGCGCCGAAACCGGAAGCCCGGAAGTCTGCCTGCGATGCGTTTATGGGGCGGCTGGCCGCTCTGGACCGTCAGCTTGACGATACGGGTATGGCAGATGCTGCCCGTAATGATATAAAGAACCTTGCAGCACGGGTAAGCGTTCTTATCAATCATCTGCAGAACTGGGAAAACGGCGGGCAGGAAAAATATACACCCTATTTTCTTGATGAATTTATGCCGGAATATGAACGGGTAGGCGGTCTGTACCGGTAACAGCAGATCCCTGTCGGATCAGATTATTCCATCACCGTACGGAGGTTTTCATGTTACATATAGGTTGTCATTTATCGTCCAGCGACGGATTTTTAGCCATGGGTAACACGGCATTGTCCATAGAAGCGGATACCTTCCAGTTTTTTACCCGGAACCCACGGGGCAGTAAGGCGAAGGCCATAGATGAAGAAGACGCGAAAGCGCTAATGGAGCTGATGAAGGTTCACCGTTTCCCCGTTATCCTGGCCCATGCCCCATACACCCTTAACCCCTGTTCCGCAACAGAAAAGACCCGGGAGTTTGCCCGGCTGACCATGGAAGACGATTTAAAACGTATGAAATTTACTCCCGGACAGTTGTATAATTTCCATCCGGGGAGCCATACGGGGCAGGGCGCTGAAAAGGGGATTGAAGAAATTGCCGCGTTGCTGAATGAATTGCTGAAACCGGAGCAGACCACTACCGTACTGTTAGAGACTATGGCGGGGAAAGGGTCAGAGGTAGGACGTACCTTTGAAGAACTGGCGGCAATTCTGAAAAAAGTGAAGCTTCAGGAAAAAATGGGGGTATGCCTTGACACCTGCCACATCTGGGACGGAGGCTACGATATCGTGAACGATCTGGAGGGTGTGGTGGAACAGTTTGACCGTATCATCGGGCTGGATCGGCTGAAGGCCATTCATCTGAACGACAGTCTGAATGGTTGCGGCAGCCATAAGGACAGGCATGCCTGCATTGGCGCGGGTAAGATTGGGCTGGAGGCATTGACTGGGGTCATCAACCATCCCCGGCTGAAACATCTGCCTTTCTTTCTGGAAACGCCCAACGATCTGGAGGGATACAAAAAGGAAATCGCCCTGCTGCGGGGGCGGTATACAGAATAAGTAAGAAAGCGTTGCGTAAGTTTTGCCTTTTCAGGTCCTGCGCAGCGCTGTTTTCTTTTTCTGATACATCCCTGCCGGAGTAAATTTTCAAAAAAACAACGTATTATAAAAAAACTATTCACAGACGACACATTTTCAGGTAAAATACTATAATAGGCATAATATTTTTTAGTTGCTTCACCCTGACAGCGATACTGCAAGTCAATAACAGGAAAGATAGCTGGCACAAAGGCCGAAAGAAGGGTGGGCAGACAGAGAGGATCATCCGGAAAGAATGAAAAAATACAAATACTGGGATTTGAAACAGTGCGATCAGACGCGGGTGGACGCCCTTGCCGCAAAGCTGGGAATCTCCCCTGTCACCGCAGGCATTTTATGGAACCGGGGTCTGCAGGACGAACAGGAAATCAGGGATTTTTTATACGGTAAAGAAGAACGGTATTACGACCCCTTCCTGATGAAGGATATGGGGAAGGCGGCTGCGCGGATCATAGATGCAGTGTCTGCCCATGAGAAAATTGCGGTATACGGAGATTATGATGTAGATGGCATAACGGCCAGCTCATTGTTGTATTTATATTTGACAGGAAAAGGCGCTAATGTTTCTACTTACATTCCCAAACGGGAAGGGGAAGGCTATGGCCTGAACCGGGAAGCGTTACAGCTTCTTTTTGATGAAGGGGTTACCCTTGTGGTTACGGTAGACTGCGGTATCAGCGGCGTGAAGGAAGTGGCGGAAGCCCCCCGGGGCATGGATATCATCATTACGGACCATCACCGGCCGCCGGAAGTGTTGCCGGATGCCTGCGCCATTGTGAATCCCAAGCAGGCGGATTGCAATTATCCCTTTAAGGGATTGTCCGGGGTAGGGGTGGCCTTCAAGCTCTGCCAGGCCCTGGAGAAGCTGAACACCCCGGAAGGCCCGCTGTGGGAACAGCTGACGGAATTGGCTGCTCTGGGCACCGTGGCGGACATTGTTCCCTTACAGGATGAAAACAGGGTCCTGGTGAAAGAGGGCATGAAGGCCATGGAGACCACGACCCTCACCGGTTTGCGCAAGTTGCTGGAAGTCTGCCATTGCGACCAGGACGCCGTTACCACGGAAAAAATCGGGTTTGTGCTGGCGCCCCGGCTGAATGCGTCAGGAAGGCTGGAACATGCGCAGCAGGCTGTGGAGCTGCTGATCACCAAGGATGAAGCGGCGGCGGAGGCCATGGCCGAAAACCTGAATAATGAAAACGTAGCCCGGCAGGAATTCAGCCGGCAGATTTTTGAAGAAGCGGAAGAGCTGCTGAAGCAACAGGGAAAGATTGGACCTGCCATCGTGCTGGCAGGAGAGTGGGATCCCGAGACCCAGACCGGGTGGCATCCCGGCGTAATCGGCATTGTGGCTTCCCGTCTGGTGGACAAATACTACCGTCCGGTGATCCTGATCAGCATCACCGGGGAAACGGCGAAAGGATCCTGCCGCAGCATACCGCCTCTTGACCTGTACGATGCTATCGACGCCTGCTCAGCGGACCTGATCCAGTTTGGGGGCCACAGCCAGGCGGCGGGGCTGACTCTGGAACGGGATAAAATAGAAGCATTCCGGTTACATTTTACGGAAGTTGTGAAAAACACCCTGAAGCCGGAAGATTTCCAACCCCATCTTTCCGTGGATGTAGAATGGGATGTACATAAGGAGATGACCCTGGGGTTCCTCCATGAGCTGCAGCTTCTGGAGCCTTTTGGCTGCGAGAACCAGGCGCCCCTGTTCATGATCCGCAATGTGGAGCTCCACAACCCCCGCCTCTTCGGGCAGGAGAATAACCATCTCCGCTTTTTTACGGACATCGGGTACCGGTCCTGCCACTGTATCATGTGGCAGGGGGCGCCCTACCAGTTCTGTCTCACCAACAACACGGTTGCGGATATTGCCTTTAAGCCCCGCATCAATGTGTTTAACGGTACGGAAAGCATCAATCTGGACGTGGCGGCCTTCCGGATGGACCTGGAGCTTCACGACTATCGCCGGAGTCCGGAGTTCAAGGAAAACGTGCTGGGCCGGTTGCTGCAGTCAGGAAAAGCCTTTACTGTTTTTGTAAACAGGGACAGCGGCGAACTGAAGGAGCTTTCAGGATATCCCGGGCTGAACATACGGCGTTATGGGGAACTCTGTGACGAGGCTGAGCAGAATGTCATATTTTACGAACTGCCCCGGGAAAACATATACCAATGGAAAAAATTCCCGGTATGGGGAAATAACGGAACGGTTTTGTACATCCTTTATAATATGGATGACCTGTATATCCAAAAGCATCAGCTGCTGGACAGATATCCGGACCGGAACCATCTGGCGGAAGCTTACCGGTTTGTAAAGAAGGTTTTGCAGTCCCAGGCTGTGGCCAAGGTGGAGCAGTTGAAATACCAGGCGGAAAAGCATCAGCTGCATCTGCAGGATCATGACCTGCGCATCTTCTGTGAACTGGGATTCTTCCGAATCCACGGGGATTCTTTGATGATGGGGAGCACGGAGCATAAACAGCTGGATGCTTCTCCTACTTATGTTAAATTGTGCGGGGAAAAAGATGCCCTGCTGGAAATATACCAAAACAGTTTGCGTATTGCCTGTGCCCGTATACAGAGCCTGAAACGCAAATAGGAAGGAAACATTATGCCCTCGAGAGATGACCAGACCGTAAGTATAGAAGATTTTTTTGAATACCTGAAAACCTATTTGGATGAAAAGCAGATCGCTTTCGTAAAAAAAGCCTATGAGTTCGCGGCTAAAATGCATGCGGACCAGAAACGGCGCTCCGGGGAGCCCTATATCATCCATCCTACCCAGGTGGCCAACATTCTGGCCCAGATGAAGATGGACGAGGAAACTCTGGCGGCGGCTTTTCTCCACGACGTAGTGGAAGACACGGATACTTCCCTTCAGGAGCTGAAGGAAATGTTCGGGGCCAAGGTGGCCATGCTGGTAGACGGTGTGACCAAGCTGGGCAAAATTGAATATATTTCCAAAGAAGAACGGCAGATTGAAAATTACCGGAAGATGTTCCTGGCCATGGCCCAGGACATCAGGGTTGTTATCATAAAACTGGCGGACCGCCTCCACAACATGCGCACCATGAAATATATGCCGGTGCACAAGCAGCAGTCCATTTCTAAGGAGACCCTTGAAATCTACGCTCCCCTGGCCAACCGTCTGGGTATTTATACCATCAAATGGGAACTGGAAGACATGGCTTTCCGGTATCAGGACCCGGAGCTGTACTACAACCTGGTTGAACAGGTCAAAACCAAACGGAAAGAGCGGGAAGCCATGATCAACGACGCCATGGAAACATTGCGTCAGGAACTTGGCAAAGTAAATATCCGGTGTGAAATACAGGGTCGTCCCAAGAATTTCTACAGCATCTATAAGAAAATGATGCGTGACCATAAGGAATTGAACGAGATCTATGACCTGCTGGCGGTCCGGGTGCTGGTAGATACGGTGAAGGACTGCTACGGCGCACTGGGTATCGTCCACGGTCTGTGGCGTCCTATTCCGGGGCGGTTCAAGGATTACGTGGCGGTGCCCAAGTCCAATATGTACCAGTCCCTCCATACCACGGTGGCCTTTACCAACGGGCAGCCTCTGGAGATCCAGATCCGTACCTTCGAGATGCACCGGATCAGCGAATTCGGTATCGCTGCTCACTGGCGGTATAAGGAAAGCGGCGGCTCCAATCCCGCTACCGGGTCCACCAAGTCCTACGCGGCCAAACTTTCCTGGCTGCGGCAGCTGCTGGAATGGCATAACGATATGAGCGACTCCAAGGACTTCGTCAATACGGTCAAGATGGATGTCTTTGCGGATGAGGTCTTTGTGTTTACCCCCCGGGGCGATGTTATCGACCTGCCGGTGGGGTCCGTGCCTATCGACTTCGCCTACCGGATCCACACGGACGTAGGCAACCGGTGTATCGGGGCAAAGGTGAACGGGCGCATTGTGCCCCTGGATTATAAACTGTCGAACGGGGATATCGTTGAGGTCATCACCAGCAAGCAGGCCTCCGGTCCCAGCCGGGACTGGATCAACATCGCCGGTTCTTCCGATACCCGGAACAAGATCCGTTCCTGGTTTAAGAAGGAACGGAAGGAAGAGAACATAGAGCGTGGCCGGGATATGCTGGAAAAGGAATGCCGGCGTCTGGGCTACGACAGCAAGGAATTTGCCACCCAGGAAAAGCTGAAGACCGTGGCGGAGAAGCTGCGGCTGCCGGACGTGGACGGCATGCTGGCTTCCCTGGGTTACGGCGGAACCGCCCTAACCAGCATCATGTCCAAGCTGGTGGATATATATAAACAGGAACAACAGAGGCAGCTGCAGAGCAAGAAAGATTTGTCCCAGCTGCTGGCGGAGCTTAAACCCCGCACGTCCAAGGCTAAGTCCAGCCACGGTATCCTGGTAAAGGGCGAGGATGGCATCATGGTAAAGCTGGCCCGTTGCTGTAACCCGGTGCCGGGGGACCCGGTCATCGGGTATATCACCCGGGGCAGCGGTATTTCCGTTCATCGGGCGGACTGTCCCAACGTCATGTCCAATAACCCGGAGGAACAAAAGCGGCTTATTGACGTAACCTGGGACGTGGCCACCGATGCGGTCTACAAGGCGAATATCGTGATCGTTGCCGCGGATAAGCCGGGGATCATGGTGGATATCATGATGGCTATCAGCGAAAATAAGATCAATATCAATAATATCAGCAGCCATTCTGATAAAAACAAAATGGCTACCATCCATCTGGGCCTGGATATTACCAATATCGGCCAGCTGGAAACGATCATGAACCGGATCAAACGGATCCAGGGTATCTACAGCGTGGAACGGATGACCACCGGAACCGGCGGCGGGGAAGGCGGGAAAGGAAAGAAACGATGAAGATCAGACTGATGGAAGTAGGACCTCTCTGCACAAACTGTTACCTGGCCGAAAATGAAGACACGAAACATGCGGTGCTTGTGGACCCCGGCGATGACGGGGACCGCATCATGGATGTAGTGAAAAAATACGGTCTCACCATTGACGCTATCCTGCTTACCCACGGCCATGCGGATCACATCAGCGGCCTGAAGGAAGTGCGGGAAGGCACGAAAGCGAAAGTGTATATTGGAGAAGGGGACGCGGACCGGCTCACCCATTCCACATCGCTGTTTTTCCCGGGGCCTGCCAAGAATTACGGGGCGGCGGATGTAATTGTAAAAGACAACGATGAATTTGAAGCGGCGGGGATTTCGTTTAAAGTGTTGGCCACCCCGGGCCATACTCCGGGTGGTGTCTGCTATGTGGCAGAGGATGCCGTCTTCTGCGGGGACACCATTTTTGCGGAATCTATCGGGCGGACGGATCTGCCCGGGGGTAATTACGGCACGCTGCTGAAATCTATAAAAGAGAAAATTTTGCCTTTAAATGACGATATGATGCTGTTGCCGGGCCATGGTCCGTCTACCAGCGTAGAATGGGAAAGGAAAAGGAATCCCTTCCTGCAGTAAGTCAGCGACCGGGGCAGACCGAGGAACATGTTGGGCCTGCGGTAATGCGAAAGTCGTTCCTTTGTCAGTATTTCAATTTGGTCCCTTAACGATCTGAAAGAGTTTTACCATGAAGAATAAATATCTCCATTATGTACAACAGCATACGGTGGTGAAATTCCTCATAGCCTTTATCGTTTCGGCGATACTGTACGCCATGAGTTCTTTCCTGTTCCCAATCCTGCTGGCTATCGGGCTGGCCTTTGCCCTGTACCCCCTGTCCCGGGCTTTCGTCCGGCTTCAGCTGGGGAAGACGGGGATGCATCCCTCCCGGGTCGCTGCCATTGTGCTGGCTTTTATTGCGTCAGCTATTTTTATGGGAATTGTTATATCGTTTGTGGTATTGCCCCTGTTCGGACAGATCAATGAACTGATCGTGAAGCTGCCGGAGTACTCCGAGCAGATGCAGGGAGAATCCCTGCTTCGTATCCTGAAGGATCCTTCGGCAGGGGTTCCCATGCTTCCTTCTAATCTGGAAGGACTGCTGAACGACGCCATCAATTCCATTATGGGTTTCCTGACCAACGTGGTCCGGAACCTTTTGAACTCAACCGTCCAGCTGGTGGCTAACCTGGTAGGTCTTATCGTGGTACCTTTTCTGGCCTTTTATTTCCTGAAGGACTGGAAGGTGCTCTGCAATATGATCACCGACCTGTTTACTCCCGAAGCCCGTCCTAAAGCCAGCCGGGTCATGGCTAACATTGGCATTGCCATCAGCAGTTATGTAGAAGGGCTGTGGAAACTGAGTATCCTGTCGGCTCTGTCGGTGACCATCGTGCTGTTGATTTTGGGAGTTCCGTATCCGCTGGTCTTTGGTCTCATCGCCCTGCTGGCGGAAACCATTCCTGTGATTGGTCCTATTATTTCCGCCATTCCGGCAATCTTTGTGGCCTATACATCCACAACAGCACACACGGCATTTGTTCTGGCCATATTCTATATTGTGTATTACACTGTGGACAGCCAGGTATTGCAGCCGGTGATCATGGGGAAAAAAATAAAGCTCCATCCTGTGGTGATTTTGCTGGCCTTAATGATCGGCGGCAAGCTGTTTGGCATTCTGGGCATGTTGTTTGCTATGCCTGTAGCCGCTGTGTACCGGGTGCTGTACGACGAACTGTGGCATTACGATGGAAAGGACATGGAAGAAGATCTGGAAACGGACGAAGTAGCCGCTTCCCTGACCACAGATCCTACCGATGACCAGCTTGTGCAGCAACGGAAGGAAATGGCGGTACAGAAGAAAAACTGAAAATAAAAATATTTCTATAATTAGTACGGACTGATTGTCAGTCCGGGCTAAAAGTGGTAAAATATATATCGCTTGTTGATTGTAAAATTTGAATGTAACTGTTAAAAGCGTTTGGAGGCGGAAGCTCTTTCTGCCCATAACTTTTTTGTAATAGGCTTCGGCAGTTTAAAGGAGGAGTCTGCGTGTTAACAACAGAACCGCGCGGCACCAAGGATATCCTTCCTTCAGAGGTTGGCGCATGGCGCTACGTGGAAGGGGTCCTGCGGGAGTTGTGCAGGTGTTTTGGTTTTAAAGAGATCCGTACCCCCGTGTTCGAACATACGGAGCTGTTCCAGCGGGGCATCGGCGACACTACGGATGTAGTGGAAAAAGAGATGTATACCTTCATTGACCGGGGTAAGCGCAGCATTACCCTGCGTCCGGAAAACACGGCTTCCGCCGTGCGGGCTTTTGTGGAACATAAAATGTACGCGGAACCGGACCCGGCCAAGCTGTTTTATATCGGTCCCATGTTCCGGTACGACCGGCCTCAGGCTGGCCGCCAGCGCCAGTTCCACCAGTTCGGGATAGAGCTGCTGGGAGCTTCCGGTCCTAATGCGGACGCGGAGATCATCCTGCTGGCTGTGCAGATTTTGCGGAAGCTTGGACTGAAGGACCTGCAACTGAAGATCAATACGGTGGGCTGCCCGGAATGCCGGCCTGCCTACCGGCAAAAACTGCAGGACTACTACCGGCCTCATTTAGAGGAACTGTGCGAAGACTGCCGTTCCCGCTTCGACCGGAACCCCATGCGGATTTTAGACTGCAAGAACGAGAAGTGCCATGCCCTGGCAGCCGGCGCCCCGAAACTTTCGGAATGCCTGGATGAGGAGTGCAGACAGCATTTCGCCAAAGTGCAGGAGCTGCTGACGGCGGCGGGAGTTGAATTTACCGTAGATCCTACGTTAGTGAGGGGGTTGGATTACTACACCCGCACCGCCTTTGAGATCCAGTACACGCCTTTGGGCGCCCAGAGCGCCGTATTAGGCGGCGGCCGTTACGACGGGCTGGTGGAGGAAGTAGGGGGACCTGCCACTCCGGGTATCGGGTTTGCCATGGGCATGGAGCGTGTGATCCTGGCCCTGGAAAGTCAGAACCTGCTGCCGGCAAAGGACGACAGCATCGATGTGTTTGCCGTGGCCCCCAGACCGGAAGCGGCGGTGCTGGCCTTCACCGTAGTGGAAAAGTTGCGGGAAGCAGGCCTGTGTGCGGCTTACGATTACCAGCAGCGCAGCATGAAAGCCCAGATGAAAGCAGCCAACCGGCTCAACGCCAAATATGTGCTGATCTTCGGGGAAGACGAAATGGCCCGGGGGATGGTAACCCTGCGGGACATGCAGGGGGCTGACCGGGATACCCGGGCGGCGGATAAGAACAATAACCAGCGGGAGATTCCCATTTCGGATATTACAACTATTTTAAAGACAGAGGTGCAGAAGAATGAGTGAAAAGTTTAAGCGCGACCATCATTGCGGTACGCTGACCAAAGCCGATTCCGGCAAAGAAGTGGCCCTGTGCGGCTGGGTGTCCAAACGCCGCGACCATGGCGGACTGATTTTTATCGACCTGCGGGACCGTTCCGGTATCTGCCAGGTAGTTATCGATCCCGATGCCGGCGAAAGCTTCAAGAACGCGGAAGCCATCCGCAGCGAATACGTGATCCAGGTATTCGGCAAAGTGCGGGAACGGGACGCCGAGACCGTGAACCCCAACATCGCTACCGGCGACATTGAAGTGGTGGCCAGCACCCTGAACGTGCTGAACGGCGCCAAGACGCCTCCCTTCTATATCCAGGACGGCATCGACACCGACGAGAACCTGCGCCTGAAATACCGTTACCTGGACCTGCGTCGTCCGGAGATGCAGGCCAACCTGATTTTACGTCATAAAGTAACCAAGCTGATGCGGGACTACATGGACAACAACGGCTTCCTGGAAATTGAGACTCCCATGCTGTGCAAGAGCACTCCGGAAGGGGCCCGGGACTATCTGGTGCCCAGCCGTGTGAACCCCGGCAAGTTTTACGCGCTGCCCCAGTCCCCCCAGATTTTCAAACAGCTGCTGATGGTAGGTGGCTATGAACGGTACTTCCAGATTGCCCGTTGCTTCCGGGACGAAGACCTGCGGGCGGACCGCCAGCCGGAATTCACACAGCTGGACGTGGAAATGTCCTTTGTGGAAATGGACGACGTAATGGACATGATGGAAGGCCTCATCGCCTACGTGTTCAAAGGCGCTCTGGGCGTGGAGGTAAAGACCCCCATGCAGCGCATGACCTGGGACGAAGCCATGGACAAGTACGGCAGCGACAAACCGGACCTGCGTTTCGACATGCCCCTGATCAACATGGTAGAAGCGGTTTCCGGCTCTGACTTTAAAGTATTCAACAACATTATTGCCGACGGCGGCATTGTAAAAGCCATCAACGTAAAAGGCGATGCCGCTATTCCCCGCCGGGAACTGGACGGGCTGGTTGACTTCGTTGCCATTTACGGGGCCAAAGGCCTGGCCTGGATGCAGATCCAGCCGGATGGCAGCGTAAAATCGCCTATCGCCAAATTCTTTGACGAAGCCCACCTGAACGCCATTAAGGAAACCGCCGGTGCGGAACCGGGGGACCTGCTGCTTTTCGTGGCGGATAAGCCCGCCGTTGTAGCCCAGGCTCTGGGCGCACTGCGCATTGAAATGGCAAAACGCATGAACCTGATTGACAAAGACAAATTATGCTTCACATGGGTGACCCGGTTCCCCATGTTCGAGTGGAACGAGGATGAAAAACGCTGGGTAGCTATGCACCATCCCTTTACGGCCCCCTGCGACGAAGACCTGCCCATGCTGAAGACCGATCCGGGCAAGGTATACGCTAAAGCCTATGACATGGTGCTGAACGGCGTGGAACTGGGAGGCGGCTCCATCCGTATCCACCGCCGCGACGTGCAGAACGCCATTTTTGAAGCCATTGGCCTTACGGACGAAGAAGCTCAGGAAAAGTTCGGCTTCATGATGCAGGCCTTTGAATACGGCGCGCCGCCCCACGGAGGACTGGCCTTCGGCCTGGACCGCATGATCATGCTGATGGCAAAACGTCCCTCCATCCGCGACGTAATTGCGTTCCCCAAGACCCAGAACGCCAACGACATGATGAGCGAAGCCCCCAACGTGGTAGACGAGAAGCAGCTGCGTGAACTGCATATCCGCCTGTCCCTGCTGGCAAAAGAAAAGAAACAGCAGTAATGGACCGGTAAGGAAAGGGGAGCTGTATTGTAGAATTGTAACAGCGAATCCGGCGTGATGGCATTCCCTTAACAAACCGAACTGCAAAAGATTTGTATTTGGGTAAAATGTGTAAAACCAGTATAATTACAAGGTCCGGAGCATTGAAAAAATGCTCCGGACCTGTTATTATATAGGTGTAAAGAAAATTAAAAGTTCAAAAGTTACCCTGCGATGTACGATACATCTTTCTATGTGCTGAGCCAACGAATTTACTAAGGGAGCCTGATGTCGCGCCTTTCAAAAACCAGCCTCCTTCGAGTGGACTTTTGCGACTGGCGGTAAGGCACCCACCTGCACTTGCAGGTTCAATACCTTGGGGATGACCGGCATTGTGGGGCAATTTATTTGCATAATGATATATCAAACTGGAATTTTGAATCTTGATTAAGCGACGGATACCACAACAGTGGCTGTACAAAACATGTTGGTACAGCTGCTGTTATTTTATTTTTCGATTTGTTATATATGCGTATTCAAATAGCTTGTAAACCTATCCCCGTCGTGGTATAATATTTTGTAATTTTTTTTATTATAATATGGTACAAAGTTTTATAAACGCAAAAGGAGAGAAAACACATGAAGTACATGAGCGGTAACGAACTCCGCGAACGGTTTCTGAAATTCTTTGAAGAGCGGGGACATCTGCGCCTGCCCAGCGCCTCCCTGATTCCTCAGGACGATCCTACGCTGTTACTGATCGGCGCCGGCATGGCTCCCTTCAAGCCTTTCTTTACCGGCAAAATGAAACCCCCATCCCCCCGTGTGACCACCTGCCAGAAATGTGTGCGCACCGGCGATATTGAAAACGTAGGCCGTACGGCCCGCCACCATACTTACTTTGAAATGCTGGGGGATTTTTCCTTCGGCGATTACTTTAAAAAGGAAATCATTCCCTGGAGTTGGGAATTCCTGACGAAAGAACTGGAACTGCCTGGGGATAAACTGTATATCACTATCCATACCAGCGATGATGAAGCCTATGAAATCTGGCGCAACGTGGTAGGAATTCCTGACGAGCGTATCATCCGCCTGGAAGATAATTTCTGGGAAATCGGCAGCGGCCCCTGCGGTCCCTGCTCGGAAATCCATATCGACCTGGGACCGGAACGTGGCTGCGGCAGGCCTGAATGCGGACCGGACTGCGACTGCGGCCGTTTCCTGGAGCTGTGGAACCTGGTGTTTACCCAGTTCAACCAGAATGAGGACGGCACCTATACCCCTCTGGAACATAAGAACATCGACACCGGGGCAGGGCTGGAGCGTATCGCTTCCGTGTTGCAGGGCAAGCCGTCCAATTTTGAGACGGATCTGATCTTCCCCATTATCGAATATGCCTGCAAGGTAAGCGGCGTAGCCTATAATGCTTCGCCTAAATCCGACGTGTCCCTGAAGGTCATCGCGGACCATGCCCGCAGCCTTACCTTTATGATTGGCGACGGCATTCTGCCTTCCAACCTGGGCCGGGGCTATATCCTCCGCCGGGTACTGCGCCGGGCTGTACGCCACGGCCGCCTGCTGGGCATTGACCATGAATTTTTAGGCGGCGCCGTGGACGTGGTAGTGGGCATGTACGGGGACGTATATCCGGAAATCCGTGAGAAACAGGACTACATTAAAAAAGTTATCCATATGGAAGAAAGCAGTTTCCTGAAAACCCTGAAGAGCGGCAGCGAAATGCTGGACGGGGAAATCGCCCGGCTGAAAGAAGAAGGGAAAACGGAACTGGACGGAAGCATCGCTTTCAAACTGTCCGACACTTTCGGCTTCCCCAAGGAACTGACGGCGGAAATTTTGGAAGAAGCCGGGATGACCCTGGATGAAAAAGGCTTTGCCGATGCGCTGGAAGTGCAGCGCAAAATGGCCCGGGATGCCCGTGACGACAAAACCGGCCGCCCGGTTATTTACAATGACCGGGATCTGAACGCGGCGGAGCTGAAAGTGGACGAGACCGCCCATGCCGGTAAAATCATGAAGGTGTATCCGGCGGCGGACGCCCAGCCTGTGGACGCGGTAACCGACGGCAATGACGCGGCGGTGATCCTGGACGTGACCGGCTTCCATGCGGAAGGGGGCGGCCAGCTGGGTGATATTGGCGTCATCAAAGCCCCGGCCGGGCTGCTGCGGGTTACCAAAACGAAAAAACTGCCTGATGGCGTGACCTATATGGCAGGCACCGTAGAAGAAGGAACCATTGCCACCGGCGATGAAGTGACCTTCGAAGTGGACATGGTCCGCAAGTCTGACATTGCCCGGAACCATACGGCTACCCACCTGCTGCAGGCAGCCCTGCGCCAGGTGCTGGGGGATCATGTGAACCAGGCCGGCAGCTATGTGGGACCTGACCGTCTCCATTTTGACTTCTCCCATTTCTCCCAGGTAACCCCGGAAGAATTGGCCAAAGTGGAAAAAATCGTAAATGAGCAGATTCTGGCAGCCAAGACCGTTACCTTTGAGGAAGTGCCGATTGAAGAAGCGAAGAAAAGGGGCGCCATGGCCCTGTTCGGTGAAAAATACGGCGCCGTGGTTCGGGTAGTTACCGTTCCCGGTTTCTCCATGGAGCTGTGTGGCGGCGTTCATGTGACCAATACCTCCCAGATAGGCTTGTTCAAGATTGTCAGCGAATCTTCCACCGGCGCCGGTGTGCGCCGTATTGAAGCGGTCACCGGTTTTGGCGCTCTGGCTTATGTGGAAGGGTTGGAAAAGACCATCGGCAATGTGGCGGCCAAGCTCCACTGCCGTACAACGGATGTGGAAGACCGTCTGGATGTGCTTGCGGCGGAAGCCAAAGAGGCAGCCCAGAAGGTGAAAGCACTGGAAGGGAAAATGGCTGCGGCGGCAGCCTCCAGTGCGGCGGACCAGGTGAAGGACGTGAAAGGCGTCAACGCTCTGGTACAGAAAGTCAGCGTGTCCGATGTAAACGCCCTGCGTACCATGGGGGACCAGCTTCGGGATAAAACCGGCGGCGTGGTAGTGCTGGCTTCCGTATTTGAAAACGGCAAGATCGGCATTCTGGCCATGGCCCATAAGGATGCGGTGGACAAAGGCATCCACTGCGGCAAGATCGTCAAAGAAGTGGCGACCCTCTGCGGTGGTGGCGGCGGTGGTCGTCCCGACATGGCTCAGGCCGGCGGCAAGGATGCGGCCAAGGTGGATGAAGCCCTGCAGGCTGCCTGGGGCGTAATTGAAGGACAGGTTAAATAATAACATCTGGCAACATGCCCGTTAGGGCACAACGGATTTGAATATTTTATGCAAATGCAGCGCGCCGCTGAACGCAGGCCCGTGAGGGCGCAGCGCGATGGGTCGCGCGCCAGCTATTAATAAGGAGTAAGTTATCATGAGTGAAGTGCGCGTACGTTTTGCCCCCAGTCCCACGGGCAATTTACATGTGGGCGGCGCCCGTACCTGCCTGTTCAACTGGCTGTTTGCCAGAAGCCAGGGAGGTAAGCTGGTGCTGCGTATTGAAGACACGGACCCGGCCCGGTTTCAGGAAGGCTCTGTGGGCCAGATCATCCGCAGCATGAAATGGCTGGGTCTGGACTGGGATGAAGGCCCGGAAGTAGGGGGGCCTTGCGAACCTTATTATCAGTCCCAGCGTACGGAAATTTACCAGAAATATATTCAGCAGTTACTGGATGAAGGCAAGGCCTATTACTGCTTCTGCACCCCGGAAGAGCTGGAAGCCCAGCGGGAAATCCAGCGCCAGCGGAAGCAGCCCTTCCGTTATCCCCGCACCTGCCGCAACCTTTCCAAGGAGGAAGTGGAGCGGAGGCTGGCGGCGGGGGAACCCCATTCCATCCGGTTCAAGATTCCCATGAAGGGGAACATGCGGGTCCATGACCTGATCCATGGCCGAATGGATTTTGATTTGGGCCAGTTCGATGATTTTGTGATAGCCAAGACCAACGGCACCCCTACTTACAACTTCGCTGTTGTTATCGACGACCATCTGATGGGCATGACCCACGTGCTGCGGGCGGAAGAACACATTCCCAACACCCCCAAGCAGATTTTGCTGTATGAAGCCCTGGGCTTTGAAGTGCCCCAGTTCGGCCACATGTCCATGATCCTGGCCCCGGACCGCAGTAAGCTGTCCAAACGTCACGGCGCCCAGTCCGTGGAAGAGTTCCAGGCCATGGGCTATCTGCCGGAAGCCCTGCTGAATTACCTGACCCTGCTGGGCTGGTCCCCGGAAGGCAATCAGGAAATTATTACAAAAGAAGAAACCGTAAAACAGTTTGACATGAACAAGATGTCCCATAAGGGTGCTGTTTACGATATTAAAAAGCTGTACTGGATCAACGGCCAGTATCTCCAGAGCCTGCCTCTGGAACGAATTGTCAATGACGTGAAGCCTTTCTTTGTGAAGGACGGCCTGGTAACGGAAGACTGGTTAAAGGACGAAGGGAACCTGAAGTATCTGACCCATCTGGTTGAGGTAGTACGGGTTCGCGTTAAAACCCTCCAGGAGATTGCCGACGCTTCTACCTATTTCTTTAAGGATTTCGATACCTTTGATGAAAAGGGCGTGCGGAAATTCTTTACGGAAGAGGGCATAGCCCTGCTGAAAAAATGCCGGGACCGGATTGCTGCGGCGCCGGAAGCAGAATTTACCGAGGCGGATCTGGAAAAACTGTACAATGCCATTGTGGAAGAAGAGGGTATTGCCCTGGGCAAAATTATCCAGCCCAGCCGTCTGGCTTTGTCCGGCCGCACCGTAACCCCAGGCATGTTCGACGTGATGGTGCTCCTGGGGAAAGAAAAGACCCTGCAGCGGATGGACCAGGCTATTGCCTTCGGGGAAAAACAGTTGAAGGGATAATTCCTTTTCTTTTTGAGGCGATGGAACAGTTTGTAACCATCACAAAGGTGTTAACAGTTTAAAAGAGACCTTGTTGTATAAGGAGGGCTCATGAAGAAAATATTAGGCGCAGCTTTGGCTGCATCCCTGTTATTCTGCCAAAGTGTGTTTGCGGACCAGCCCACTACCGTACTGACAGAAATCCGGGGAGGGAAACAGAACACGATGGAAGTTCCGTTTATCGACGGTGCCAACGATGAGGTGTTCCAGCAGTCGGCCAACCACGTACTGAAAAGCGCGGCGGAGCATGTGGCGGATAAGGTGGGAAAACAGGGAAGGGTTACCTATGAGGTGACTCTGAACCGGCCCAGCCTTGTGAGCGTACTGCTGAAAGGCAGTAACGGAAACCGCAGTTATTACCGGGCGGTAAACATAGATCTTACATCGGGAAGGGAATTTTCGCTGGATGATTTTTTCTTTGGCGGTGAAGAACGGGAAAAACTGCTGGGAAAGAACCCGGGGAGTGTTCTGTTTACGGAAGAAGGCGTGGCTTTCGCCGAAAAGGAAGGGGCTGCCTTTGAGAGGAAGGTGTCCTATCAGGAACTGTTGCCTCTGGCCCGTATCGGCGATATCGGCAGGTTGCTGACCGTGTGGAAGCTGACGGAAAAAAGTGATGGAAAAACGTTAGCGGTAAAGCAGGGGGACCTGTTTGCCTTTAAACTTGGAGCAAACCCAAGTACCGGATTCCAGTGGATCCATACGGTAACCGGCGGGGCAGAAAAAGGACTGATAAAGACGGGTAGTTCTTTTGTAATCCAGCATACTCAGCAGGCCCAGGTGGGAACGCCGGGAACGGAGTTCCAGTTTTACGCGGCCCAAGCGCCGGGAACCTATAAGCTGAACCTGACCTATCAGCGCCCCTGGGAAAAAGGGAAAGGCATTCGTGAGTGTAACGTAACAATAATTGTTGAATGAGTTAAAAGCAGCATCGCCATTGTGCCGGTGCTGCTTTCGTTGGATATAGGGCAGCGTTTTGATGAGGCTGCAAATAGTAAATAATAACAAGGTAACGCCGACAGAAAGAAATGTTCCTGATTTCCCTGCCGGTTAAGTGAAGAGGAGTCCGATTATGCGGAAAGAGATAGAATTACTGGCTCCTGCGGGAACGTGGGAAGCTTTGGAAGCGGCGGTGAACGCCGGGGCTAATGCGGTGTATCTGGGCGGGAAGGCCTTCGGGGCCCGGGCCTACGCCTGCAATTTTGACCGGGAGGAAATGGGAAAGGCAGTTTATTTTTGCCACATGCACCATGTCCGCCTTTATGTGACGGTGAATACTCTGGTGGATGATAAGGAACTGCCGGAGCTGGAGGATTATCTGATCTTTCTGCATAATGTGGGTGTTGACGGCATCATCGTACAGGATATGGGCATCATCCGGGCGGCGGGGAAACTGGTTCCGGACCTTCCTCTTCATGCTTCCACCCAGATGACGGTGACCGGATCCGCCGGGGTACGTTTTGCGGCGGAGCACGGCATCGTCCGGGTAGTTCCTGCCCGAGAGCTGTCCCTGTCTGACCTGAAAAAGGCCTGTGACACGGGGACGGACATTGAAGCTTTTATCCACGGGGCCCTGTGCGTATGCTATTCCGGCCAGTGCCTTATGAGCAGCCTCATCGGGGGCCGTAGCGGTAACCGGGGGCGTTGTGCCCAGCCCTGCCGGCTGCCCTATACGCTGGTGGATAAGGACGGAAAGGATTTGTTACAGGGCAAGGACGCAGGGCAATACCTGCTAAGCCCCAAGGATCTGAACACCTTAAAGGTCCTGCCTCAGATGATTGAGGCGGGGGTTATTTCCTATAAAATTGAAGGACGCATGAAACGGCCGGAATATGTGGCAGTGGTGGTGGATGCCTACCGCCGGGCTATGGACAGTTATAAACGGGGCAGCTATGAAGTGCCTGCAAAAGACCTGGACAATATCGAGCAGATTTTCAACCGGGATTTTACCACGGCTTATCTGGAAAAGCACCAGGGCCGCCTGATGATGAGTGACCGCCGTCCTAACAACCGTGGCGTGCTGGTAGGACGGGTGCAGAAGTTAAACAAGGATCATACAAAAGCCTTTGTGAAGCTGGACAAGGAAATACATAAGGGAGACGGTCTGGAGTTCTGGGTCAAGGTAGGAGGCCGTGTGGGCACGGAAGTAAACGCCATCCGGGTCGGCGGTACTCCCGTTGACAGGGCGGAAGCAGGAACACTGGCGGAAATCGACGTGCCTAAAGGCGTGCGCCTGAACGACCGGGTCTTCCGTACTCTGGACAGCGGACTGATGGCCTACGCAGGGCAGTTCTACGGTGAAAAGAACAAAAAGCGAATCCCTGTACATGGAGTCGTTAAAGCCCGCATGGGGCAGCCCCTGGAGGTGGCCCTGACCGATGGGGACGGCAATATAGGGACAGGGTTAACGGATTTTATAGCGGAACCGGCCCGGAAACACGCTCTGGATGAAACAGCGATCCGGAAACAGGTGGATCGCCTTGGTACTACGGAATATGAACTGGAAACACTGGATACGGTTATTGACGACGGGCTGATGGTTCCCATGAGCGAGATCAACGAAGCCCGGCGCAGAGCCTGTGAAGCCCTGGATGCCGCCCGGCTGGAAGCGTTCGCCCCGACCCGGAAGCAGGTGGAAAACTGCCATTTTATGAGTCGTTGGCTGGTGGAACAGGAGTCGGTAAAAGCCAAAGGCCCCGGACTTCTGACGGTCTGGGTGGATACGGTTGAAAAAGTGAAAGCCGCTCTGGAAGGCGGGGCGGACTGGGTCATCTTTGGCGGCGACCGGTACAGCAGTAAGGACGTAACCTTTGCCGATTATGAAACTGCCGCCGGGCTTGTTCATAAGGCAGGACGGAAAATCGCCTTTTCCACGCCCCGTATTGTTAAGGAGGGGCAGCAGGGGTATTTTGAAAAGTTCCTGCAACAGACGGAAGCCTGCGGAGCTGATCTGTTGTGCGTCCACAACCTGAGCGTTTGGCAGCAGGCCAGGGATTTGAACCTGACGACGCCCCTGTGGGCGGATATGAGCCTGAATATTTATAATACCCAGAGCCTGCTGTTTTGGAAAGAAGCCGGCGCTGCAGGGGCCACCCTGTCCGTGGAGCTGAACATGGGGCAGCTGGCCCATCTGGCAAAGACCAGTCCGCTGCCTCTGGAATGCCTGGTCCAGGGACCTATTGAGATGATGGTCTCTGAGTATTGCGCAGGAGGCAGCTTTCTGGGCCATCTGGATAAAGGGCCCTGTACATTTAAATGTAAAGAAGAAATTTTCCTCCATGACCGTAAGGACGCCAGATTCCGTCTTGCGGGGGACCAGTTCTGCCGTATGCACGTGCTGAATTCCCAGGACCTTTCCGTGCTGGGCGGTTTACAGGAACTGCGGGACATGGGCATTGACCGGCTGCGCATTGACGGCCGTGCCTATGGACCGGATCAGGTTCGCGGACTGGTGAAAAAGTTTAAGGAGACACTGATGTTCCGGGATGAACCTGTGGAAAACCTGCCTGGTACCACAAGGGGCCATTATTACCGGGGCGTGCTGTAGGAGGCATCGTTCTATGCCGACAATGGAACCTTTTTCTGACCTGATGGAAAAACTGAATGACGCACAACGGGAAGCGGTCTTAACTACGGAAGGGTTTGTCCGTGTCATCGCCGGGGCAGGCTCCGGAAAGACGCGGGCACTGTCCTGCCGGTTTGCTTTTTTGGTAAATGAACTTGGCATCCTGCCGGGAAATATCCTGTGCGTGACCTTTACCAATAAAGCAGCCAGCGAGATGCGGCAGCGCATCCACAACCTGACCGGGGACAATGATACCGGGTATATCAATACCTTTCACGGCTTCTGCGTTTCTGTTTTGCAGGAAGACAGCTACGCTCTCCGGTATCCAAAAAGCTTTCTCGTCCTGGACAATTCCGATGTAGACGCCATGCTGCAGATCATCTACGAAGAGCGGGGACTGACCCTGCGGGACATGACTTTTGCCAATGCCCGGGACATGATCGAGATACAGAAGATTTTTAAAAAGCCGGAGTACTATCAGGATATGCTGGCCATGCCTCTGGAGTCCCTGAAGGAGAAGTACGACAAGGCTACTGATAAAGAAGAGATTATCTTTTACGGGTACCTGTATCAGGAAAAGAAATGCTTCGGGCTGGATTACAACGACCTGATCAAATTCACCCTGTATCTGTTCCGGGAGCAGGAAGACATCCGGCTGAAATGGCAGCAGCGGCTGGAATATATTATGATCGACGAGTTCCAGGATATCGACATCCTCCAGTACGAACTGATGAAAGTGTTGTGCGCCTACCATAAGAACCTGTTCGTGGTAGGGGACCCGGACCAGACCATTTACACCTGGCGGGGAGCCAACGGTTCCTACCTGAAGGACTTTGACAGACGTTTTCCCGGAACGAAGACCATCTTCATGATGGATAATTACCGTTCTACCCCCCAGATACTGGCAGTGGCCAATTCCCTGATTGAAAAGAATACAGACCGTATTAAAAAGGAACTGGTTCCCGTGTTGCCAGAAGGGGGACCGGTGGTCTGCCATTTTGCCGACACTCAGGAGGCGGAAGCAAAATGGATCGCTGAAGAAATAAGCCGGCTCCATGAGGAAGGTATATCCTATTCCCAAATGGCCCTGCTGTACCGTGCCCATTACGTGACCCGTGCCATAGAGCAGCTATTTTTACAGGAAAAAGTTCCGTATACGATTTACAGCGGCGTCCAGTTTTACGACCGTATGGAGATTAAGGATGCCCTCTGTTACCTGCGGATGATCGCCTACCGGGACGATCTTTCCTTCCGGCGCATTGTCAATACGCCTAAGCGGAACATGGGGAAACGGCGTATGGCATTTTTGGAAGAGTATGCCGCGCAGCATGGCTGTACCCTGTATCAGGCCCTGTGCGACACCTTGGAAGATGAGATTTTCAAAGGGACGAAGGCACGGCAGTTCGTGACGCTGATGGAACGGTTCGCCGCCGGATATGAAAACAGGCCTGTTTCCGAGGTGCTGGCCTCAATTCTGAACGAAAGCGGTTACGAAAAGATGCTCCGTACGGAGGGCAGCCAGGAGCGGCTGGACAATCTGGCTGAGCTGAAGCAGTCTGTCTATGAATACGAAACTACCTGCGGGGAAGAAAGCTCCCTGGTCCATTACCTGTCCCACGTGGCCCTGTTTACTAATGCAGACAGCCTGGACAGTAAAGGGAAGGTTAAACTGATGACAGTCCACGCGGCTAAGGGTCTGGAGTTCCCCGTGGTTTTCCTGTGCGGTATGAACGAAGGGATATTCCCCTCCCGGAAGGTACGGACCCTGGAAGCTATGGAAGAAGAACGACGGCTGGCCTTTGTGGCCGTTACCCGTGGGGAAAAAAGACTGTACCTGACCCGGGCAGAGGGGCGGAATTTTGACGGGGCCCCCCAGTATCCGTCCCGGTTCATTCTGGATGTGGATCAGACTCTGCTGCATTATACCCGTGAACCCCGGGAGGGACTGATTCGGGAAGCACGGGAGTATATTGCCCTGAGCCAGAAATATATGCCCCAAAAGGAAGAGGACATTGCTTTCCCCGTGGGGCAGCGGGTACGCCATTCCATGTTCGGCCCCGGTACTGTCACCGGAGTGGACAAGGATAAAGGTGCCCACATAGTGCAGTTCGACAGCATGGAAACGCCCCGCCGGATATCCTTCCGTGCTAAATTGGAAAAGATTTGAGCAGTGGTTCTCAAAAGTTAGGAATTGCCGGCGCCAAAATCCATCGGCAATTTTTTAACGGAAGTTCTTTTATTATCGAAGCCAATTTACTATTACTACTTTAGCATTAAGGAATACCGAGTTTTTTACACTGACCTTGGATTTTTGTGCTATAATATAACCAGATATCAGATTCCTGATAACCAATTTATAACGAGGGGGTATTTTTATATGAACCAGATTTTGGCGACGGCCCAGCAGATTCTGGACTTTAAAGTGGGTAACATCAGTGTAGGTTCTATCCTTCAGGGCCTGATCCTGATGGCAATCTTTAACCGTATCATAAGCGTGATCATGGGACCCATCATCGATAAGATTTTGGATCGGTTTAAACTGGAAACCACTGTAAGAGGATTTGTCAAAGCATTTATCAAAGTTATTCTCAATTTCGTGGCCATCTGCGTAGTGGCGGAAAGCATCGGGATTCCCATCGCTTCCGTACTTGCTGTTATCGGTATGTTAGGCTTGGCAATTTCCCTGTCCGTCCAGGGGGCCCTGTCCAACGTGGCCAACGGCTTCATGATCCTGGTTACGAAGCCCTTTAAGGTGGGCGATTATGTAGCCATTGCCGGTATTGAAGGCTTTGTAAAGGAAATCAATATGCTCTGCACCAAAGTGCTGAGTATCGACAACAAGCTGATCATCGTTCCCAACTCGGAAGCCATGGGCGGCAAAATCACCAACTTCTCTTCCGAAGAGCTGCGCCGTGTGGACTTTGAAACGAAGGCCGGCTATAGCAACAAGTTTGAGGATGTGTACAAGGCGGTTATGGAAGCGGTGAAGGATACGCCTACCGCCCTGCAGGATCCGGCTCCTTTCGTACGGGTTTCCGGCTACACGGATTACGCGGTGGTTTATACGATCCGGGTATGGACCAAGTCGGAAAATTACTGGGACTGTTATTTCGACCTGATGCAGAAGGTTGGCGAGTTCAAAGACAGGAACGGTATCGTGGGCGGCGTGCCTTCCATGAATATCCTGGGTGTCGGCGGACAGGAAAAAGAATAAGAAGTTAAGTTAATACTATGAACATTAAGCAGGTTCCGGTCAGGGACCTGCTTTTTAAGAGGACTTTTTTTATGAATAATCGGACTACCGGGCGTTTTGCCGTTAAAACGCTGGAATTTGAAAAAGTGAAAATGCTGGCTGCTGAAAAGGCTGCTACGGATCTGGGTAAAGAACGGTTGCTGGCCCTTCCTGTTTCTTCGGATTTTGAAACGGTAAAACGTATGCATATGGAGACGGCGGAGGCTCTCCGGATTATGAATGAGGGCAGGCGCTTTCCCTTTGGGGGTCTGTACAATATTGCAGATCCGGTGAAGCGGGCCCGCATCGGCAGCGTGCTGGATGTGGAGGAACTTATGCAGGTGAAGGCAAGCATGCAGGCCTTCGGCGCCCTGAAAGTGTTCTTGCTGACGGACAGCGACGACCATCCCAATCTGGCAGAGTATGGAAGAAGTCTGACGGAATTCCCGAAGCTGGTGCGGCAGCTGGACAAAACGATTTCTGAAAAAGGAGAGATACTAGACACGGCGTCTGTGAAGCTGGCGGGTCTTCGGGTCGGTATTGCTTCCGCCAAAAGCAAGGTGCGTTCCCAGCTGGAGAAGATACTCCATGATCCCAATAACCAGAAATATTTTCAGGATGCCCTTGTCACCATGCGGGGGGACCGGTATGTGATCCCTATCAAGCAGGAGTACCGAGCCAATTTCCCCGGTATCGTCCATGACCAGAGCGGTACGGGAGCAACCCTCTTCATTGAACCTATGGCCGTGGTCAACCTGAATAATAATATTAAGCGCTATGTTGCGGAAGAACGGGAAGAAATCGAACGGATCCTGCGGCAACTGTCCGGTGCAGTGGGTGCGGAGGGAGAACTGCTGTTGAAGTGCCTGGCTGTGGCTGCGGATGTGGACGCTGTTTACGCTAAGGCACTGTACGCTCTGGACACCAGGGCCTGCCAGCCTCAGTTGGCTTCCAACGGCGGGCTCCGGATCGAAAAGGGGCGGCACCCGTTGCTGCCCCCGGAAACAGCTGTACCTTTGGACGTAAATTTAGGGGAAACTTTTAACACCCTGCTGATCACCGGCCCCAACACCGGCGGCAAGACCGTAGCCCTGAAGGCGGTGGGCCTCTTTGCCCTCATGAGCCAGACAGGGATGTTCGTTCCCGCCATGAACGCGAAACTGCCCGTGTTCCGGGCGGTGTATGCAGATATCGGGGACGAGCAGAGCATCGAACAAAGCCTCTCTACTTTTTCCGGGCATATGATGAATATTGTGAGCATTTTGCGCGAAGTGAGGGAACGGGACCTGGTGCTGGTGGATGAGATTTGTGCAGGCACAGATCCCAACGAAGGGGCAGCCCTGGCCATGTCCATTCTGGATCATCTTACGAAGCTGGGCGTTTTCACCATGATGACCACTCATTACAGCGAGTTGAAGACCTTTGCTTTTGGGCGGGAGGGGATGGAAAATGCCAGCGTGGAATTTAATCCTGATACCTTGCTTCCTACCTACCGGCTTCTCATGGGCGTACCTGGCAGCAGTAACGCATTTAATATCAGCCGGAAGCTGGGGCTGGCCGAAGACATCATCCATAATGCAGGGGACCTGCTGAATGAAGAGCATGTACATATGGAAGACGTGCTTCAGGGACTGGAAGGGGAACGCCGCCGCTTCGAGAGTCGCAGCCGGGAAGTGGAGGCTCTGCGGTACGAAAGCGAGAAACTTCGCAACCAGCTGGCCTGGCAGAAAAAAGATTTTGAAAAACAGAAAAATGAACTGTTGCGAAAGGCCCGTTACCAGGCAGATGAAATTTACCGTACCAGCCGCAGGGAAGCGGAAACGGTTATTAAGGAACTCCGTTCCCTGAAGGCGGATATGGATGTAAAAGCTTTGCAGGCAAAAGCGGAAGAAGCCCGCAAGAGGCTGGACAAGCATCTGAGCCTGGACGAACCCCTGCCGGAAGGGACCCAACTGACGCCGGACAATGCAAGGTCCGGTATGACGGTGCTGGTGAAAACACTGCGGAAAAACGGAACAGTGCTGGAAGTGAAAGGAAAAGATGCTCTGGTATCCGTGGGCGTGCTGAAGATGACGGTGCCTCTGGCCCAGTGCCTGCTGGTAAAGGATAAACCGAAAGAACAGGCCCGGCCGGCAAAATTCAGGGCCAGCGCATCCCACGCCATGTTTACGGCAAAAACGGAAACTGCGGAGCAGGAAGTGGACGTGCGGGGCATGACTACGGATGAGGCGATCCCCTATGTGGACCGGGCCATTGATGACGCCCTGCTGGCGGGGATGGGCCAGGTGCGCATCATACACGGCAAAGGTACCGGGGCCTTGCGGGCAGGACTTCATGCGTACCTGAAAGGGCATCGCAACGTTGCCGCCATTGCCCTGGCCGATATTGCCATGGGCGGTGCCGGCGTGACGGTGGTAACGGTAAAGTAAAACTAAAAATCCCAAGATATTGTCATTTATAGTTGATGTTATACTTGGAATGATGATATAATATTTATATATGTTCTAGGAGGGGCAATCTATGGCATTTGTTGTAAAAAAATTCGGCGGCAGCAGCGTGGCTACGCCGGAAAAGATCTTTCATCTGGTAGACAGGGTCCTGTCTGAAAAGAAGCCGGATGATAAAATTGTAATTGTTGTTTCCGCCATGGGCGATACTACCGACGACCTGCTGACGCTGGCGGGACGTATTACGGACCGCATGCCGAAGCGGGAGATGGATATGCTGCTGGCTACCGGCGAGCAGGTTTCCATTGCGCTTCTGGCCAGCGCCTTTATGGAACGGGGACAGAAAGCCATTTCCTTTACCGGTTTCCAGGCAGGGATCCGCACTAATGCAAGTTTTACGAAAGCCAGCATTCTGGAAGTGAACGCGGAACGGGTGAAGAAAGCGCTGGATGAAGGCAATGTTGTAATTGTTGCCGGTTTCCAGGGTATTACAGACGAAGGGGATATTACGACCCTGGGCCGGGGCGGCAGCGATACCACTGCGGTAGCGGTAGCGGCAGGCCTGAAGGCGGATATCTGTGAAATCTATACGGATGTTGACGGTGTATACACTGCCGATCCCAGAGTGGTACCCAATGCGATTAAATTAAAAGAGATCACCTTCGGGGAAATGCTGGAACTGGCCCGTCTGGGCGCCGGTGTAATGCAACCCAGGGCTGTGGAATACGGTGAACTTACAGGGACGGACATCCATGTACGTTCCACATTCCATGCGGTGGAAGGTACGATTATCAGAGGGGAGTATACAGATATGGAAGAAAAGAAATTTATCATTCGCGGTGTGGCAAGCGATTCTAATGTGGCAAAGATTGCGGTTCGGGGCGTGCCGGATGTACCCGGAGTCGCATATCAGATTTTTGACTCGCTGGCAAAAGAAAATGTGGCGGTAGATATGATTGTCCAGAGCGCCAGCAGCGTAAAAGAGAAAAACGATATTGTCTTTACCGTAACCAAGACGGATATGGCGGATACGGTAGGCGTACTGGATCAGTTAAAGGACAAGATTGGATTTGCCCGGGTAGACGTAGAAGCCAACGTAGCCAAGGTTTCCATCGTTGGCGCAGGTATGCTGGGAAATCCCGGCGTAGCGGCCCGTATGTTCGGCGCTTTGGCCAGCGAAAACATCAATCTGGATGTTATCAGCACCTCTGAAATTACCATTTCCTGTCTCATCGCCAAAGAAGATGAGAAGAAAGCCGTGAACGTGGTGCACCGATTTTTCTTCCCTGCTGAAGAAAAATAAAGGGTTTACGGAAGTTGCGGCTTTGTTGGAGAATATGAAAAATTAAAGGAGATCGAGAGTATGTACACAAGTTTTGCAGCGCCTCAGGCAAAGGGAAAGGCAGCGAATGACATTATTTTTGCGGCTAATGCCATGGCAGTGGCTGATGCCGCTGCTATCGGAGCGGAAAACGTTACCAATGGAACTATCGGCGCCATCATGGATGACGATTCCAAACTGGTTTGTCTTCCGACGGTAGAAGCGGTATTCCGGAATCTGCCTATTACTGAGATCATTGCTTATGCGCCTATTGCAGGTACTGCGGATTTTCTGGAAAAAGTCCAGGTAGCGGCTTTCGGGAAATACCGTCCGGACGGATACACCAGTGCGGTTGCAACTACCGGCGGCACCGGCGGCATCCACCATGCTATCTGGAATTACACGGAAGCCGGCGACACGGTCATTACTTCCGACTGGTACTGGGGCGCTTATAAGGTACTGTGCCTGGATATGCAGCGGAAGCTGGACACCTATAAAATGCTGACAGAGGATGGGAAATTCAACCTGCCGGCCTTGGAAGAAAAGGTAAAGGATGTGCTGGCTCGCCAGAACAGCATCATGGTGATCATCAACACACCGGCCCATAATCCTACCGGTTACAGTCTGACCCGGGATGATATGGCCCAGGTTGTGTCTATGCTGAAAAAGGTAACGGAAGAAAGCGGGAAACAGGCCATTCTGTTTCTGGACGCGGCCTATATTGATTATGCCGGCGAAAAGAACGCGGTGCGGGAAGTGTTCAAAGCCCTGGATAACCTGCCGGAACGGGTGCTGGCCATTGTGCAGTACAGTATGTCCAAGGGCTTTACCATGTACGGCCAGCGTCTGGGCGCTATGATCTGCGTTTCTTCCTCTGAAGAAGCTGCGAAAGAATTTTTTGAAATCAACCAGTACACCAGCCGGGCTACCTGGTCCAACAATAACCGGGCGGCTATGCGTACCCTGGTACAGATTTACAGTGATGAAGCCCTGCTGACCGCGGTGGAAGCGGAACGGGATCATTATTATAAAATGATTAAGGCCCGGGCTGACGTTTTTGTGGAAGAGGCAAAACAGTGCGGCCTTCCCATGATTCCCTATGTCGCAGGTTTCTTCCTGTCGGTTCCCTGCGAAGATTCCAAGGCAGTGTGCGATATCCTGCATAAAGACCACATCTACCTGGTGCCTCTGGCAGCCGGTGTACGGATCGCCCTTTGCTCCATCCCGCTGCAGAAGATTCCGGGTATCGCCACTAAGCTGAACGAAGCGCTGAAAGCAGTAGAAGAAGCAAAAAAGTAATATTTTAAATTTATGCGAGGCCTCTGACGGTTCTGACGGTACCGGAGCCATCCGGGCAATGAAACTGCTTCAAATTTAATAGATGAATGAGGAAACCGGTCTGATACTGTTTCCTTGTCTCAGATTTTTATAATTCAGGCTGAAGGTTAAACTTCAGCCTTTTTTGCAAGAAAGACCTGTATGAATTTGTCTGTGGTTTATGAGGACGAAGCCTGTACAGGATTACGGATTATAGGGAGGTCTTTTATGGCGTGGATATTATTGCCGGATGGCAAAAAGCGGGCGGTAAAAAAAGGAACTACATTGGCAGAGTTAAGTAAGGCATTTGAAAATAATTATGACTCGCCGATTGCTGTAGGAATTTTTAACGGACAGGAATACAGTCTTCAATATAAAATCACAGAAGACGGGGAAGTTGATTTTATCCCTATGAATTCTGTAGAGGGTATGCGTGCCTTTGTCCGCAGCATTACTTTTGTCTGTGATGTGGCAATGAAAGAACTGTTCCCTGATACGGAACTGGAGGTCTGCAATTCCTTGGGCAGTGCCCTGTACTGTACCATGCCGAAAAATCCGTTGGATAAGGAACAGCTGAAACAGCTGGAAAACAGAATGCATCGTATCGTAACCGAAAAGCATCCCATAGTGTTTTTCCCTGTGGACCGGCAGGAAGCCATTGACAGGGCCAGGCAGGACCCGTATCTGGGGGAAGATGTTCTGGCCATGATTAAAATGGCGCCGGAGTCGGAAACGCTGTTCGCTTATGAACTGTGCGGGGTCCGTGAACCATTCTTTGAGCCTCTCCTGACCAGCACGGAACATCTTTCCGCTTTTGAACTGATCCCCTTTGATAAGGGGTTTGTGATCAACTATCCGGAAATGAATGATTATCAGATGTTGCCGCCCTGGGACACGGTGCGGCGTATTAACCATGCCTATCAGGAAGCGGAAGAATGGTCTGCCATGATTGGCTGCAATACCATTGCCAAACTGAACCGAATCATACGGGAGGGCAGGGCGGATAAAATTATCCGGGTGGCGGAAGGTCTGCAGGAGAAAAAGTTTGTTTCCATTGCAGAGCATATTACAAAGAACCGGGATAAGCTGAAATTTATACTGATAGCAGGACCATCTTCATCGGGGAAAACCTCTTCTAACCAGCGCCTTTGCGTACAGCTGGAAGTGAACGGGCTGCATCCGATTCCCATATCCATGGATAACTATTATGTGAACCGGGAGGATACGCCGAGAAATCCTGATGGGACGTATGATTACGAGAGAGTAGACGTTATTGATATTGCTTTGTTTAATGAGCATCTGACACAACTGCTTCAGGGAAAGACCGTGCAATTGCCGTATTATAACTTCATGACCGGGCGCAGGGAATACCGGGGTCAGAAAATGTCCATGAAAGAAAACAGCATTTTTGTAATCGAAGGGATACATGCCCTGAATCCCAGGGTAACGGCATCGGTTCCGGATGAAAACAAACTGAAAATTTTTGTCAGCGCCCTTACCCCCATGTCTCTGGATGCTTTTAACCGGATCCACACTACGGATCTTCGCATGCTTCGACGTATGGTCCGGGATTCCAGATTCCGTTCCCATGATGCCCTGGATACCATAAAAATGTGGCCTTCTGTGCGGCATGGAGAAGAAAAATATATTTTTCCCTGCCAGGAGGATGCTGATATTTTCTTTAACACATCCCTGATTTACGAACCGGCGATTCTGCGAAAATTCGCAGTTCCCTTACTGAAAACTGTTCCGCCGGAAGAGAAAAAAGCGTATTTTACTGCACGCCGCCTGCTTCGGCTGCTGAATTTGATAGAGCCTCTGGACGAAGATGCGATTCCCAACAATTCCATATTGAAGGAATTTATTGGCGGCTCTGCTTTTGCAAAAGAGCTGTAGAAAAGAGCCGTAGAACAGAACATAGCGATAAAAACAGATTACCCCCGCTGGCATCAGCTGTCAGCGGGGGTAAGTCTGTTAACAGGAAGTATTGATTTATTTTTTTTCTGGTTTCGTAGGCGGTTTTACAGGAACCGGCTTTGCAGGAGACTGTACTTTCTTTTCCGGTTTGTTGCTTACAACAGGTTTTTCCGGTTTGGGCGTTTTGCTGTTGGGTTTTACCACCTTGGGCGGTTTCCCCAGTTCGTGTTTGGTTGTCTGTTCGTCCGGATCCTTGTTTTTGTCCTTGTCCTTATCTTTATCATCTTCTTTGCCGATATCTTTTGCCACCGGGGTTACTGCACCGGCAGGACGGGTAAAGTCTGCATAGGGGATTTCCTGTACAGCTTTCAGCATAAAATCGTGCCAGATGCTTAAGGGGGCGCCGGAACCGTACATGGAGCCCATGCTGCGGCTTCTGTCATCGCCGACCCAGACGGCACAGGAAAGGTTAGGGGTATAGCCTACGAACCAGGCGTCTTTGGAGTCGTCAGTAGTACCGGTCTTCCCGGCGGCGGGCCGTCCGATACCGGACCCTCCCGCTGTACCGCTGATCAGTACGTCCTTTAACATATCCGTAGTCTGGTAAGCTGCTTTGGCGCTGACTACCTGCTTGGGGGAATGTTTGTGTTCGAAAATTACTTTGCCGTTCCGGTCAACAATTTTAATGATAGAGACCGGCTGATTATAAACGCCGTTGTTGGCGATGGTTCCGTAACTGGCAGCCATTTCCAGAGGGCTGACCCCTTTTGTCAGGCCTCCTAAGGCCATGGCCGGGTTGTTATCGGTATAGGGCCCGTCTTCCACCAGGGTGGTGATGCCGCAGGCTTTTGCCATGTTCATGACTTTGGTGGTTCCTACCTTTAAGGCTACCCGGATAGCGGGGATGTTGTAGGATCTGGATAACGCGGTACGCAGGGTCACGGTTCCGTGGAAGCTGCCGCTGGAATTCTGGGGAGCCCACCCGCCGATCTGCAGCGGTTTGTCGTCAACCATGGTGGCTGCGTTCATGCCGTTATCCATGGCGGTGAGGTACACAAAAGGCTTAAATGCGGAACCCGGCTGGCGCTGGGCAAGTACCGCGCGGTTGAACTTGTCCTGGCCCCGTCCGCCTACCATGGCTTTGATATAGCCGTTGGTGGGATCGATGGCAACCAGGCCTACCTGAGGCTGGGTCAGATGATCCGGGTCGTTGGTCCATATATCGGGCAGATAACGGATGGAAGACTCTGCTTTGCTTTGCAGGCTGCTGTCCAGGGTGGTGTAGATCTTCAGACCGCCTTTATATAACGCGTCGGCTCCGTATTTATCGATGATCTGCTGGGAAATATAGTCGAAGAAGTAACTGCGGAGGTCTTTCGTTTTCTCGGCAGATTCTTCTTTGCGGATCTTGACATCTTCTGCCTTGGCTTTCTGGGCGTCGGCCTGGGTGATGTGTCCGTATTTTACCATCTGGTCCAGGACGATATCGCGCCGTTCCTTATTGGCTTTCGGATTTTCCATCGGGTCATAATAGTTTGGGCTCTTTGGAATGGCTGCCAGCGCGGCGGCTTCAGCCAGGCTGATATCCTGGACATGTTTTCCGAAATATTTAAGTGATGCCGATTCAACCCCATATGCGCCTTCGCCGAAATAAATCTGGTTCAGGTACATGTTTAGGATTTCGTCTTTGGTGTATTTGTTTTCCAGCTGTCTTGCCAGGAATGCTTCCTTAACCTTACGGGACAGGGTGCGTTCCTGGGTCAGGAATGCGTTTTTGGCCAGTTGCTGGGTGATGGTGCTGCCGCCCTGTACTTCCTGTCCCATAATATTGCTGACCAGCGCCCGGAGGGTGCCCCGGTAATCGATACCGCTGTGCTCGTAAAAACGGTTATCTTCTATTGAAACAAAGGCTGCCTGCACGTGCTTGGGGATTTTGTCAAGTTTTACCGGCAGACGGTGCTCAGCGGAAGCAGTGGTGTAGATCACAGTATTTTCATTATCATAGAACTGGGAAACCGCATCAGGGACCAGACCTTCTTCCATAACAGAATCTGAAATGGAGTATCCGCATGCAGAGGTAAGCATGGCTGCGGTAAACAAAGCAGTCAGGGTGACCAGGAGTTTCCCCTTGAACGAAGAATTGCTATTCATGTCCGCCTCATCTTTCTTTTGGTAATAAATGATATAATGCAAAATGCATATTATAAAATATTATAGCATTATAATCCGGATTTGTCATTATACTCTGTAAATCCGGTTCGGCTGCATTAGATTCATTTAATTATAAACGGAAAGGCGCTGCTCATGCCAAAACGGAAAAGAAGGACGTGGATTGAAAAAAGTTATAACCTGAAATCAAAGGGGAGTGTTCTGTCGTTGAAGCGTCACAGGAGGGAAAAACACAATGTATTGTATAGGCCGATTATAGCGAATACTAAAAGAAAAATAAATTTGCAAATACACGAAAACACCCCTTGCTTTTTTCCGGAAAAAGGGATAAAATACACTTACCCGCCAAGAGACGAGAAAATATTTTGAAAAAAAGCAAAAAAAGTAGTTGACAAAAACAAAAAGTTGTTGTAAACTAATCAAGTCGTCGGTTGACGGCGGAACCTTGAAAACTGAATAACGAACCAGATGAATGTGCGGGTCAGTCCTTTGGAAGAAGGACGGACCTAAAAAAAGTCAAAGAAATTCTGAAACACAAATAAGAAGAGCCGAATCGGCTTTCTATAAAGTATTATGGAGAGTTTGATCCTGGCTCAGGACGAACGCTGG
>OMYP01000005.1 GCA_900315345.1 uncultured Selenomonadales bacterium
AGGGGCGAAGCCCCGAGTTTCGAAGCCACAGGCGAATGAGTCCATGGAATAGCAATCGGTGACGGGTTTGCGATGCCTTTGCCTGACAGCATAACTTATACACAAAACTTCTTATTTATCCTTCAGTTTCTTTTCCAATGCGTCAATAATTGACTTCAACACCTTCAGCCGGGCATAATACTTGCTGTTGGCTTCCACGATGATCCAGGGCGCGTAGTCCGTGTTGGTGCGGCCGATCATTTCATTAACAGCGTCTTCATATTCGCCCCACTTGGCCCGGTTGCGCCAGTCTTCGTCCGTAATCTTCCACAGTTTTTCCGGATTGTTTTCCCGTTCCTTGAAGCGGCGGGCCTGTTCGTCCTTATCGATCTGGAGCCAGAATTTCAGGACCACGATATTAGCTTCCGTCCATTCCTTTTCCATTTCGTTGATTTCATCATACCCGCGGCGCCAGTCAACATCCGGCGTGATTTTTTCAATACGTTCCACCATGACCCGTCCGTACCAGGTACGGTCGAACAGGGCAAACTGGCCCGGCTCCGGCACATTGATCCAGAACCGCCACAGGTAATGGAACATGCGCTCCACCTGGTTCGGCGCGGAATATGGATGCACGCTGAAATCCAGGGGATCTAATGCTTCTGTCACCCGCTTGATGGCGCCGCCTTTGCCGCCTGCATCCCAGCCTTCAAAGGCAAGGATCGTGGATATCCCTTTGTTAAAGGCCTCTACTTGCAGCTCCCGCAACCGCTTCTGATATTCAGCCAGCTTTGCCTTATATTCATCCTTGGCAATATTTTTGCTCAAATCAACTTTACTGAGGACATCATATTTCCGCTTACTGTCGCTGACATTGGTAGACAGGCGCTGGGCTTCCTTATAGGTCGTAAAAGCCTTCACAGCCTTATTAATGCCGTCCACGATAGCATTGAACACTTCGTATTCCGCCACGTCCACATCGTCCCCGCTGATCAGGTTCCAGGGTGCGTATTCGGTGTCGGTAGCCTTCAGCATTTCATTATAGCGTTTGTAGAATTTATCGTACTGGTCTTCTTCAGAATAAATTTCGTGAATCGGTTTCCAGGCTTTTCCTGTTTCTTTGATAATGTTTTTCTTATTCTTTTCCTGCTGCTTTTCCGAAACATGCACAAAGAATTTCAGCAGGCAGTAATGACCGTCCGTCAACTGCTTTTCAAAGGCGTTGATATGATCAAAGGTCGTGTTGACCGATTTTTCCTCGTTCTTCACTTCCATATCGTTTTTCAGGTAATACCAGCTGTGCCGGTATATGGCCATATGCCCCGGTGCCGGCAGCCGTTTCCAGAACGGGGTGAAGAAAGGCAGTTTCCGTTCTTCTTCCGTAATCCGGGAAGATGTATACACATGGAACCCGCGGGCATCCATGAACTGCATCATTTTGCCCAGAATCTCGCTGCGGCGGGAATTGCGCCAGCCTTCAAAGACCATGATGACAGGCATGCCTGCATCCCGGGCTGCCCGCTGGGCCTTCCCCAGTTCATAGCCTAGTTTTTCATCCAATAATTTTTTCAGTTCCGATTTTTTCAGCTTGGCATCCAGATTCACTTTTTTTAACATCAGAAAATGTCCTCCTTCCAGGGTTTCATCCCCCGGGGCCGATCCAGTATAACCGACAGACGGATCCCCCGTTTGATTTCCTGTTTATTTAAGCGAGGCGGAACCGGTCTCCCATTCCCCTCAATTTGTAAACTTGGTTCCTCTGATTGCAGGGCAGCCTGACGCTCCTTCCTGTTTTTCGCAATCCGCTCTGCTTCCTGCCGGACTTCCCGCAACTCATGGGGAGAGAAGCTTCCGTCCTCGTGCCTCCGTGTGCTGTCTTCCTCCCGGCAACGCTTATCGTGATCCTCTATGATCACACGATCCGCTTGCCTATCCCGAACATCATCCGGGGTTGGAGTCTCCGGTTTCCTGATCCGGTCAGTTTTTCCATAATCCCCCGACGGCTGTCCGCCCTCCTGCTTTCCCTCTTCCGGAAGGGACGGCAGATCCCGGGTAGAAAAATCCGGCAGCTTTGAATCCGGAAAAAAGATAGACGCTTCCCGCTTCAGCTGGCGGGCCAGTTCTTCTTCTTCCGAAAGGCGCTGCTCCTCCTGTATGGGTACTGCCGGAATGTATTGCCGATTAAAAAACATGGTTTCATCCTTATATAAACGTTTCCGGTTTTTGTTTGCGAAGTAATGGCCTTGCGTTATCCTGAAAACAACGGTTAAGGTTCTTGCACTTTTCTACGTTAATCCCAACACGATAACTTACGCTTCTTCCGGAGTGTCTTCACCGGAAATCGCCTTCCGCATCTGGGTATCCGCATTAATGTTGTTCATGCGGTAATAATCCATGACCCCCAGGCGTCCCTGCCGCAATGCTTCCGCCATGGCTTCCGGAACTTTTGCTTCTGCTTCCACCACTTTTGCTTTCATTTCCTGGGTGTAAGCCTTCATCTCCTGCTCTTTGGCAACGGCCATTGCCCGCCGCTGTTCCGCCTTGGCCTGGGCGATCCGCTTGTCTGCTTCCGCCTGGTCCGTCATCAGGGCTGCGCCGATGTTTCGGCCAACATCCACGTCGGCAATATCAATGGACAGGATTTCAAAGGCGGTACCTTCATCCAATCCTTTATCCAAAACGGTTTTGGAAATATGCTCCGGGGATTCCAGCACGTCGGTGTGCATTTCCGAAGAACCTACCGTAGATACGATACCTTCCCCTACACGGGCGATGACCGTTGCTTCCCCGGCGCCCCCTACCAGGCGCTCAATGTTTGCCCGGACAGTGACCCGTGCCTTGACCCGCAGTTCGATACCGTTTTTGGCCACGGCGCCTACCACCGGCGTTTCGATGACTTTCGGGTTAACGCTCATCTGCACCGCTTCCAGCACATCCCGGCCGGCCAAATCGATGGCGCAGGCCCGTTCAAAGGTAAGGTTAATGGCTGCCCGGTGGGCCGCAATGAGAGCATCGATGACCCGGTCCACGTTGCCCCCTGCCAAGTAATGGGCTTCCAGCTGGTCGGAGTTCACATTCAGCCCTGCCTTGTTGGCCTTGATCAGGGGCAGCACGATTTTATCCGGCGGCACCCGCCGCAACCGCATGCCTACCAGGTTGAAGATGCTGATGCTGACTCCTGCGGAAATAGCAGAGATCCACAGCCCTATGGGAACAAACTGCAGGAAGATGAACACTGCAAGGATGATCAAAAAGAGGCTGGCGCTGCCGCCCATAAGTAATTTTGACATTATTTCCTCCAAAACAAATCAGAATTTACGTGCCAAAGTTATGCTGTCAGGCAAAGGCATCGCAAACCCGTCACCGATTTCTATTCCATGGACTCATTCGCCTGTGGCTTCGAAACTCGGGACTTCATCCCTCAGACAGTCTCGCCACAACGGCGAATTTCATCTCATGGAATGACGCAATCGCCTCCGACGGTTTGCTCACGCCTTTACCTTGCCGCATAATTTTAGGCACAGATAAACTTCAATTTTACGAAATAATTATACTATTTTATCGTTTGCATTGCTACTAAAAAATGCAAAAAAATAACAGTGCCTGTTCGACACTGTTATCTGTTCGTTTACTGTAATAAGCTTTTTACGATGGTGTTGATCCGTTTGCCATCGGCACGACCCTGTACCTGGGGCAGGACTGCTTTCATAACCTTCCCCATGTCCTTGGGGCTTACGGCGCCTACGGAAGCAATGGCTTCCTTGATGATGCCCGTCAGTTCCTCATCGCTCATAGCTGCCGGCAGATACGCTTTCAGGACTTCCAGTTCCGCTTTGGTCTGTTCTATCAGGTCCTGACGCTGCCCTTTAATGAATTCAGCCAGGGAGTCTTCCCGCATCTTGACCGCTTTCATGATTACAGCTAATACTTCATTTTCAGTAAGCTCTTCTTTGTTTTTTCCGTTGATTTCCGCATTGCGGATGTCGGACCGGACCATCCGGATCACTTCAAGACGAAGCTTTCCCGCTTCCCTGTCCTTCATCGCCTGCTTCATATCAGCCATCAGTTTTTCTTTCGTTGTCATCCTGACCGCCTCCAATTATCTGGATTTGCGTTTTCTGGCTGCTTCGGATTTTTTCTTACGCGCTACGCTGGGTTTTTCGTAATGTTCGCGTTTTCTTACTTCGGAAAGAATGCCGGCCTTCTGGGTCGCGCGTTTGAAACGGCGCAGCGCGCTCTCCAGGGACTCGCCTTTACCAACTTTAACTTCTGCCATCTGATCTCCCTCCCTCCACACACTTAGGGAAGTGTTCGGTATATTCATCATACGCTGGCGCTAAATACCTGCGCACAATTTTACTAATAGATTATACCGCAAACGGCTGAATCTGTCAATAAAATCACCCTGCCTAACTTGCGTTCTTTCCGCATTTTTTGCAAAAAAGAAATGAACCCGACGCAAAGTTTTATCTGCAATAGAACCGTATTTCAACGTGAATTGTACAGAAATCCCTTATGCGATTCAGACAACCTCTTATTCCTTCGGGAAGGGAGGCCAGCCCATGGCCTTGCCGCCAATCAGGTGGATGTGCAGATGCTGTACGGTCTGTCCCCCGTTTTTACCGGTGTTGATAATGAGACGGAAACCGTCTTCCTTAATGCCAAGTTTTTCCGCAATTTCGCCAACTTTGCCAAGCATATAGCCAACCAGCGCCGGCTCCGCTGCCATCACATTGTCCGCATGGGTTTTGGGAACTAAAAGCACGTGCACAGGAGCAGCCGGTTCCAAATCCTTAAAGGCAATCATTTTTTCGTCTTCATAGACTTTGTTGGACGGGATTTCCCCTGCCGCAATTTTACAAAAGATACAGTCGCTCATGGTTTTGCCTCCTTGAAAAATAAATTCCTGTTTAAATTATAAAATGCATCCTTTACAGCTGTCAATTACGGCATCTGTAATTTTTACGCTGACTATTTGCCCACAAAGCGAAGCGTCACCCGGCAATTCTACCCGAATGTAATTTTCCGTCAGGCCTTCCACAAGACCTGTGGTTTTGCCTTCGAGTATTACCGGCTGCTCTACCAGCACCGTATGCACTGCGCCGATATTTTTTTCAAAATAGGTCCGCTGCATTTCACGGTCCAGTTCTGCCAGCCCTTCTGCCCGCTGTTTTTTTACGCTTTCCGGAATCTGGTCCTTGCGGGCGGCCGCCGGAGTCCCTTTTCGCATTGAGTACGGAAAGATGTGCATCTTGGCAAAGGCGCATTGCTTAACGAAACGCCAGGTATCGCCAAAGTCTTCTTCCGTCTCCCCGGGGAAACCCACTATCACATCTGTGGTTACCGCAACGCCCGGCACTTTTTTGCGGATCTGTTCCAGCAGCATGGCAAATTTTTCCGTATTATAGGGGCGGTGCATGTCTTTTAAGATTTTATCACACCCGCTCTGAAGAGGAAGATGCAAGTGAGGGCAAAGGCGCGGATCCGCTGCCATCAGATCCAGCAGCCGGTCCTCTACCTCCACCGACTCCAGGGAACCCAGCCGCAGACGCTGCAGCTCCGGAACGGAAAGGGCCGCCTGCACAGCGTCATACAAGGTAGTACCGTCCTTCATTTCTTTGCCGTAGCAGCCCAAATGGATACCGATCAGGACGATTTCCCTGTACCCTGCCTTCGTCAGGCGCTGTACTTCTTCCCGGATGCTCTGCAGGCTGCGGGAACGGATGGGCCCCCGTGCATAGGGAATGATGCAGTAGGAACAATACTGGTTGCACCCTTCCTGAATCTTCAGGTAGGCCCGGGTCTTATCAGCCTCGTTGCCTCCGGACATTTCTTCAAACCGCACGTCCTTTTCCCAGGGACGTACTTCATCGTCAACTACGGAGGTGCGTAACTGTAAGGATGGTTTTTCTGCTGTACCCTGTTCTTCCAAGTCAGCAAGTGCTTTTATTTTTGCTGTCGCAGGACTTTCTGATTCACTTTTTATCGCCTGCTTCTTTTCCAGGGCCCCTTCCACCAGTGACACGATTTTCGCCCGGTCCTGGGTGCCGATGATCAGGTCTACCCCTTCGATGGCCTTCACTTCTTCCGCCGCCGTCTGGGGATAGCAGCCCGTTACTACGATGAGCCCCTCATCCTCCTTGCGGATGGCCCGACGGATCATCTGCCTTGATTTATGCTGCCCGGTGTTGGTCACTACGCAGGTATTTATCACATAGACGTCCGCCTGCTCCGTAAACTCGCAGATTTCATACCCTGCCTGCCGGAACAGCATCTGCATGCTGGCCGTGTCCGCCTGGTTCACCTTACAGCCCAGTGTCATAAACGCAATCTTTTTCATACAGTTCCAATCTTTCTATTATTCTGCCGCACCGCCGCTGCTTAATTTGGGGCGGCAACAGCGACTTCTTCGTTTTCACGCAAACTGCTTTTTACATCGTTTCAGCATTTCTCCATCAGAAGCCCTACCCAGTCTTTGATCCGGGTCACTTCTTTTACCCGCAGCCCAACTTTTTCTGCAGCTTTGGTCACGTCCTGCTGATAATCTTCAATAATACCGCTGGCGAAGAACAGGCCGCCCTCCTTCAGCTTGCCGGGTATATCCGGCAGCAACAGGATGATGATATCCGCCAGGATATTGGCCACGATCACATCTGCCTTTCCTTCTGTACCGTGAAGCAGATCCCCCTGCCGCACTTCGATTATATCCTGCATGCCAGCCTTGGCAATGTTTTCCTTAGCGGTCCTTACGGCCACGCCATCAATATCCACCGCCTTGATATCCTTTGCGCCAAGCTTTGCGGCAGCCATAGCCAGGATGCCGCTGCCGGTTCCCACATCAAACACCGTAGTATCGGGACGGATCACCTTTTCCAGAGCTTCCAGCACAAGACAGGTCGTGGGGTGGGTCCCCGTACCGAAAGCCATGCCGGGATCCAGCTCCAGCACCACGTCGTCCGGTCTGGCCTCATACTCTTCCCATGAGGGTTTGATCACCATATGTTTTCCTACCCGGGTCACATGGAAATACTGTTTCCATTCATCGGACCAGTCCGTTTCGCTGACCTTCCGGAACAGCGTCGGCCCGATACGAAAGCTTCCGATCCGTTTTTCCACTGCGGCCAGCTCCGCCTCTATCCGCTGCAGCCGCCCTGTTAATTCTTCATCTTCCGGATAATAGGCGGTAATCGTAACCACCGACAAATCCGTACCCTCGGGCAGGGGGTCGCACAGTTCAAAGGGCAATGACCTGCGTACCGTTTCATACAGCACAGGATCCTCAATGACGACCCCGTTCCGGGCGCCGGCCTCCCGCAAAATTTCCGCCGTCACTTCTTCCGCTTCATGTTTCACTTTCACGCTGACTTCCAGCCACTGTTCCATATCAATACGCTCCGATGTATTATTAAATCCTTCAAAATTTACAGGATGATTACAGGCAGACCGCTCTCTTCACCTACAGTTAGAACCGCCTGCAACGCATGGCAAAATCGCTTACAATCCCAAATTATCCGTTTCATATAAAATCGCCGTTGCCGCTACCAGCCCCGCCGTTTCCGTCCGCAAAATGCGACGGCCCAAGCTTACCGCAATACCGCCCCGGGCCACAGCCGCCTCCACTTCTTCCATGGAAAGGCCTCCCTCCGGCCCGATGACCACGCCAATAGTTTTCGCTTCTTTATGGGACTGCAGCACTTCTTTTAAGCTGACTTGGTTTTCACTTTCATAGGCCACCAGCAACAGATCCTGCTCTTTTGCCTGCAACGCCTGCCCCAGCGGCATCACCTGATGCACCGTGGGGATGATATCCCGCTTGCTCTGCTTGGCCGCAGCCTCTGCGATCTTCTGCCAGCGCTCCACCTTTTTACCTGCTTTGGACGCTTCCAGCACCACCACGGAATGATCCATGGCCACGGGGAAAATATCCGTCACGCCAATCTCCACCGCTTTCTGGATGACCAGCTCCATTTTATCGCCTTTGGCCAGGCCCTGGTACAGGGAAATCGCTACGTCAGGCTCATGGCTGTCGCGCAAAATCTCCCGGGCAGCTACTGTCACCGTATTTGCAGTGACGGCAGTAATTTCCCCCACAAAGCTGACGCCGTCATCGGCAACTACCTGCAACCTATCGCCTAAAGCCATACGCAGCACGTCAATAATGTGATGGGCATCCCGGCCGGTGATCTGCATTTCCTGTTTAAAAGGCTTTGGAATAAAAAAACGGTGCATAGGAACCTCACGATAAAACAGTGTATGATTTGTTATAACATTGACAAACAACAAACCTGATGTTATGATGTATATAGAAAACAGGTGTTGCCGATGAACGGCTGACCTGATGGTTATCGACTAAGTAGCCGCATTCCTTGCAGGGGGGCGGCTACTTTTTTGTTGCCTTTATCAGTTCCACAATCAGAGGCATAATAATCATTAAGATTATCAGCATGATGCTTAAGGAACCACTGATTAATTCGTCTGCACGCTTGTCGGTGCTTTTTGTGAATGACTTCGTCACTGCCTCTTGACGCAGCCCTCCTCTGTATAAGCGATTCGCACACAAGCAAAGCTTGTGGCTCTCTGCTTACGCTGCGCCTTCGAGCCACTTCCTTGTCATTCGCAAAAAGCCCTCGGCAATCGCACAAACTCATTTAATCAGCGTTTCCTTAACTCTTCAAAAGAACTCATAAGCTATCCCTCCTTTCCATAGAATAATCCATGTAGTCAGAGGGTATAGACCCTCCGAAGAAGGTCAGCCGTCCACCGTTATGGCAACACCCTGTTACGTAGTATAGCACATAACAGTCATTCAAACAAGTGTTTTGCGAACTATAAAATAAAACGGCGCGGCCTGCATTTTACTGCAAGCCGCACCTCTATACTGTTTCTATAATTATTTCCCCAATTTCGCCTCAATCGCTGCCAGACGTTCTGCCAGTTTTGCGTTTTGTTCTTTGATCTCCGCGTTTTCGGCTTTCAACGTTTGAATTTCTGTATCCTGCGCATGAATCTTCCTCGCCATGGCCGCCTTGCTGGTGTTGACGCCCTTGTCCAACGCAATGGAGACCCCTGCGTTCATCATGTTCTCCCCGTTGCCCATGCTGCCGCCTACGCTGAACATCACGCGGTCCGTTGGCCGGTAGAAGAAACCCAGGGCCATGGCGTTGGCGTTCCGGTAATTGCCGAACCCTGCCGCCAGCCCGAACTTGCCGTCCATATCCAGCGGGTGCAGCGCCGCCAAGGCTGCCGCTCCCGCGCCTACCTTGTTGATGCGGCTGTCCAGCTTGTTGATCTGGTTGCTCATGTTAATCATGTTGTTGCCCACCGCATTGTCAATGGCTGCGTTCATCTGGCCTACATTGACCGCATCAGTATCATCTTGGCCCGCTTTCACGTGCTTAATCTGCCGTTCCTTATCCTTCGCGCCAACGGACACGGCGCCTTCCACACCTTCCGACTCGTTTCCTAATATCACTGCGTTGCTCGCACTGGTCTGCACGTTGTGACCTATCACAAAGGTATTACTTCCATTCACCGTCACATTGTTACCGAAGATTCCGTTGTCATTACCGTCAATCGTGTCTGGGTCACCGATGACAATATTGTTCGAGCCTTTTACAGTATGCCCCGTACCGATTGCGATATTTTGATCTCCGTCTACTGTATTGTCGAAACCGACAGCAACGGATTTTGTACCACTTTTAATCTTGCTTCCCTGACCCAACGCAACTTTCGTGCTGGCTGCGCCCAACTCAAGAGAATCTTTGTTCAGGTAATTGTAAACCTTTTCACCGCTCACATTCTTGTCCGCCGACTCACCGCTGGGAACCACTTCGCCGCCTTCATTTTTCTTCAGCGTGTCAACATCGTTCACCAGCGTATTAATCTTCTCCGTATCGGCAATCGTATCAACCGCAGCCTTTGCTGCATCGGCTGTCGTTTTGGCAGTTTCTGCCGTACTCTTAGCGGTGTCCGCTGCAGTTTTTACTGTTGCCAGTTCGGTCTTGTCTGCTTTCGTGTCCAGTTTCGTATCCACATCGCTCTTGGTATAAACATTCGAAGCGTCTGCCTTGGCGTTTAGCTTGGTATCAGTTTCTGTTTTGGTGTAGACGGAATCTTTATCCGCTTTTGTATTGAGTTTTGTATCCGTTTCTGTCTTTGTGTAAACAGAATCTTTATCCGCTTTCGTATTGAGTTTTGTATCCGTTTCTGTCTTTGTGTAAACAGAATCTTTGTCTGCTTTCGTATTGAGTTTTGTATCCGTTTCTGTCTTTGTGTAAACAGAATCTTTGTCTGCTTTCGTATTCAGCTTTGTATCCACGTCACTCTTCGTGTACACATCAGATTTTTTTGCAAAGGTACTGTCCGTTTCCGTTTTTGTGTAAACATCTGCCGTATTGGCTTTCGCGTTTAACTTCGTATCCGTTTCGGCTTTAGTGTACACATTGCCGGCATCTGCTTTCGCGTTCAGCTTTGTATCCATGTCAGACTTTGAATAAACCGTTGTGCTGTCTGCTTTTCCTGCCAGCGCATCAGCATTCGCCTTTACCTGTGTGTCCAGTGCAGTCAGATTTGCCGCTGTGGTATTCGCTGTCTTCACATAAGTTCCATCATTAGCAGGACGCACTTCCGTATAAACAGTTTTACCCGTTATCAGGTTGGTGCTGGAAGATGTAACCGTTCCCGTACCTAACTTCGATGCCCATGTAGCCACATTAATGTTAGAGGCATTCAACATAGCTGCGTCCGTAATTCCGTAGCCTGCCAGCGTAGTCGATTTTGCCGCAAACTTTGCATCTGCCGCAGTAATCGTATATACATCAGCCGCATTGGCTTTCGTCCCTATTGCCGTAGTGTTGTCGTTAACCTTTTTAACCAAGCCGCTGCTGGCATTGCCTATTGCATCCGTATTTGTCTTTACCTGTGTATCCAACGCTGTCAGGTTCGCTCCTGTGGTGCTCGTTTTCTTCACATAAGTTCCATCTGAAGAAGGACGTACTTCCGTAAACACCGTTCCACCGGTTACAAGACCCGTATTACCAGAAGCAACTGCTCCGTTTTTCTTAATTTTTAAGGCCTTGGTAGAGGAATCAAATTCAAAATCATTGCTATCTGCTTTTACGCTAATCGTATTATTCGATGTATCAATCGCAATGCCGTCGCCTGCCGTGTAAGCTGTACCGCCGCCTGCACCGGCCACCGCAGCGGTCAGCTGTGCCACGTTGACCGCATCAGTATCTGCAGAACCTGCCGCCACGCCGGTGATCTGACGGGTATCTGTCGCATCATTACCTACCGCAATTGCATTCTTGGTGGATACCCACGCATTACCTGTATTGCTCCCTTTATACTTAGCAGTTGTAACCCCTGCCGCCCTGTTTGCCACCGCTCCGCTGCCTAATGCAACGGTATCGGCCAGGCTTGCTTTTGCACCCACACCTATTGCGGCGGAGTTTGCTGCAGCAGTTTCCGTAACACCGCCTAACGCTGCCAAAGAGTTTTTGGCGTACGCCGTAGAACTTATGCCTAAGTATGAATCTCCGCCAAATGCTGTAGAAAACTCACCGATTGCTTGTGCTCTATTTCCCCACGCAGTAGAACCGTCACCGCTGGCGGTTGTTTTATAACCAAATGCTGTTGAAAAATTACCACTGGCAATTACGTATTGATTACTCTGTCCTTGACCCCAGGCAGTTGCAGCATAACCAGTAGCCTTTGTATACGCGCCAAATGCTGTAGCTAATCCACCTCCACCAGATTCATTATTTATTCCTGCGATTGTGTTTTGTCCCCATGCTATTGAAGCATAACTCAAAGCTTGTGTTCCGTACCCAAATGCTGTTGAATAATTACCCGCGGCTTTTGTCGAATAGCCCCATGCACTGGCATAAGTTCCGGTTCTGGTCACTCCGCTGCCGTATACATGCAATGCATCGGTTCCCCCACCAGCATCGGCCACCGCAGCGGTCAGCTGTGCCACGTTGACTGCATCAGTATCTGCAGAACCTGCTGCCACACCGGTAATCTGGCGGGTGATGCTGTTAGCCGCGTCGCCAACGGCAATCGCATTGCGCGTGGATGTCCACACGTGCGCTTTATCACTTGCCACGTCCGAAGGTTTATATGCGCCTGCAACACCGGAAGCAATGTTTGCTACCGAACCGCCGCCCAACGCAACGGTGTCTGCCTTAACTGTTTTTGCGCCTTTGCCGATTGCCGCAGAATCATATGCATCTTCTTCCGTAACGCCGCCTAACGCCGCCAGGGAGTTTACAGCGTTCGCTATCGTCTTATAGTCACCGGTAGTACCGCCAAAGGCAGTGGAATAGTGGCCTAATGCTTGTGAATACTGACCCCAGGCTGTTGAATATTCGCCGCCAGTACCGTCACCCTGAACACCGGCAACTGTACGAAAACCCCATGCAGTGGAACCGTTACCATATGCATGAGTTGCCGTTCCAAATGCTGTTGATTCGCTACCGCTTGCAACTACAGCATCCGTTTCACTTGCATTAACTCCACGTCCCCATGCTGTTGCGCCCCTACCAGTTGCTTTTGTATAACTGCCAAATGCGGTAGAATAGGCACCGGTTGCCTGTGCAAAATAGCCCCATGCGGTTGCATAAGTTCCACTGGTCGTGCCATCGCCCGCTGTCGTATTGTTACCCCACGCAGTAGAACCTTCCGTGTTGGCGGTTGTCTGATTACCGAATGCAGTCGCATATTTACCAGTAGTATTATCTACGCCAGCTATTGTCCGATAACCCCACGCAGTTGAGTTTTCAGATTTAGCATTAGTCCAAGTTCCAAATGCAGTGGAATAATTCCCGCTGGCTACAGTCCGACGATCATAATCTCCACCGCCCCAGGCAGTTGCACCTTCACCGCTGGCAGTAGTTGCATAACCGAAAGATGTCGCATACTTGCCTTCCGCCCTCGTATCTCCGCCCCAGGCTGTGGCATACTCGCCTTTAGTTTTATCGGTACCATTGCCTGCTATCGCACCATTACCCCAAGCCGTAGAACCATTAGAATACGCTGTAGTTGCAAAACCAAAAGCAGTAGAATAATCACCTACTGCCCTTAATGCAAAACCAACGCCTCCACACCCCCAGGCTGTAGAATAATCGCCTATTGCATTTGTACTATGCCCAAAAGCAGTAGAACCAATACCAGAAGCTTTAAGCATTTTGTTGCTTTCACCAACACCCCAAGCTGTTGAATTTTCAGCTTCAGCTACCGCATATGTTCCCCAACGGGATCTTGTTCCTTCTTCATTTGTAGAAACCTGAGTACCCCACGCCACGGGCATGCTGTAGCCTGCTGTCAGATACGCGCCCAGCAGCAAGGCGCACAGTACCCGCGCCGCCTGCCTGCTGCCGGCAGCGCCGCCGGTTACGGAAGTACGATCCTTCCCGTTGCGTTTTGCGATTTCACTCACCGCTACATAACAGTTCCTCGTTTTGCTCCAGATTACTTTGTAGATTTTGTTCATGGTAGCGCCCCCTTCTCTATCGGCAATTTTTAAAAATGGTAAACCCTCACAGGCGCTGCGTCAGGCTGCAACGGTTCCGGCGCAACGGAAACGCGCTCACAGGATGCCATACCTGCGCAGGACAAGAATCTCCTGTTTAAATTATACCCATATTGCAAAACAATTTATATAGAATGACAAAATTTGTCATTGACAAATTTTTGTGAATTTTTGCCGTTTTTGTCATTTTTTATGACGTTAACCACCTCCATAAACGCCTGTTTGTATCTGGGTTTGAGGAGTTTTTTCCTCATAAAAATCCTTTATTTTACTAAAGTTTTTGCAATAGGACGCAAATCGTGTCGGAAGCATTTTGCCCAACGGTTTTATGTTATACTTAAGGAAACAATATTTAAATGCCGCTGCCGGGATATTTTGTCCGCAAGGACAAAACTCCGGAGCTGCAACAATTCATTGCGTTGAAATGACTTTTATCTCCCTGCAGCGCAACCTTCCCCGTTGCGCATAGGAATTATTAAAAATATTAAAATATCATAAAAAAAGAACCTGTTCCGCATTACTACGGGACAGGTTCTTGTATTTCCGCTTATATTAACTTATATATTGCCCGTTAAAATGGGGCCGGCAGCCTGACTCTCTTGCACGTTTTTTCTTCTTTATTATTTCTTTGAATGTAACCTTTACGGAATTTCTTTACTTAAACAGATCCTTGATCTTGTTCAGGAAGCTCTTTTCTTCCGGGTTGATGTTATCCTTCGCCACATCTGCGAAATTCTTTAGCACGGACTTCTGCCGTTCCGTAAGTTTGGTAGGAACCACTACCTTGATGCGTACCAGCTGGTCGCCCCGGCCCGTACCCCGCAGCCGCGGAATGCCTTTGCCCCGCAGGCGCATTACACGGCCCGGCTGGGTCCCTTCCGGTACCTTCATGACCACCTTGCCGTCCAGGGTAGGCACTTCGATCTCCGCACCCAGGGATGCCTGGACGATGTTGATGGGCACTTCGCAGTACACATCGTTGCCGTCCCGCTCGAAGAATTTGTGTTTCTTCACAAACAGGTATACGTACAGATCCCCGTTAGGTCCGCCCTTGGCCCCGGCAGCCCCTTCGTTGGCCACCCGCAGGCGGGAACCGTCGTCCACACCGGCAGGTACTTTCACTTTAAGGCTCTTCTGTTTCTTCACGGTACCTGTGCCGCGGCATTCATGGCATGGGTTGGAAATGATCTTCCCTTCCCCGTGGCATTTGGGACAGGGCCGCACGGTCTGCATCTGGCCCAGCATGGTGTTCTGCACCACCCGGATCTGGCCGGTGCCGTGGCAGTCCGGGCAGGTTTCCACCTTGGAGCCAGGCTCCGCCCCGGAGCCGTCGCAGCGGCTGCACTTTTCGTCCCGGTACAGGGAAATTTCTTTTTCTACACCGAAGGCCGCCTCTTCAAAGGTCAGGCTCAGGTCGAAACGCAGGTCGCTGCCCCGCTGGGGGCCCTGGTTGGCCTGGCTGCTCCTGCGTCCGCCGGCTCCGCCGAAGAACATGTCGAAAATATCTTCCATGCCTGCGCCGCCAAAGCCGCCTCCGCCGAAACCGCCAAAGCCTTCAAAACCGTTGAACCCGCCGGCCCCCGCGCCGCCGTTTTCAAAGGCCGCCATGCCGAACTGGTCGTACTGGGCACGCTTCTGGTCATCAGAAAGGACGCTGTAAGCTTCGCTGCATTCCTTGAACTTTTCAGCGGCTTCCGGATTATCCTTGTTCAGATCAGGATGGTACTTGCGTGCCAGCTTGCGATATGCTTTTTTGATATCATCGGTGCTGGCGTCTTTGGAGACGCCAAGCACCTCATAAAAATCTCTTTTTTCAGCCATTGTTTAATCCCATCCCGCTGATATTATTTCTTGTCGTCAACAACTTCCGCGTCAACTACGTCGTCGTCGGCTTTCTTGCTTTCGCCTGCTCCCTGGGCGCCAGCTCCGCCTGCAGCGCCGCCGGCTTCGCCTTTGGCTTCCGCCTGTTTGTACAGTTCTGCGGACAGTTCATACAGGGGCTTGGTCAGGGCTTCGGTAGAAGCTTTGATCTTATCGTTGTCATTGCCCTTTAGGTCTTCCTTCAGGGTATCCATAGCGGATTTCACTTTGGCGATCAGGTCGTCTTTGCCCTTGCCTTCCATGTCTTTAATGGTCTTTTCCGCCTGGTAGATCAGGGAGTCTGCCTGGTTGCGGACTTCTACGCCTTCCTTGCGTTTCTTATCCGCTTCCGCGTTGGCTTCCGCTTCTTTTACCATGCGGTCTACTTCATCCTTGCTCAGGGTGCCGGAAGAAGTAATGGTGATCTTCTGTTCCTTGCCGGTGCCCAGATCCTTGGCGCTTACGTTAACGATACCGTTGGCATCGATATCGAAAGCAACTTCGATCTTCGGTACTCCGCGGGGAGCCGCCGGGATGCCGCCCAGTTCGAACCGTCCCAGGGTCTTGTTGTCCGCAGCCATGTCACGTTCGCCCTGCAGTACATGGATATCAACAGAAGGCTGGTTGTCGGTAGCCGTAGAGAACACCTGTTTCCGGGAAGTAGGAATGGTGGTGTTGCGGTCGATGATGCGGGTGAACACACCGCCCAGGGTTTCGATGCCCAGGGACAGGGGGGTAACATCCAGCAGCAGGACGTCTTTTACTTCGCCCGCCAGTACGCCGGCCTGGATAGCGGCGCCGATGGCAACGCATTCGTCCGGGTTTACGTTGCGGGTAGGTTCTTTGCCCATAACCCGTTTAATAGCTTCCTGTACCGCCGGGATACGGGAAGAACCGCCCACCAGGATAACTTTATTGATGTCGCTGGCAGACAGGCCTGCGTCGCTCAGTGCCCGTTTGGTAGGTCCAATGGTCCGTTCTACCAGATCGGCGGTCATTTCTTCAAATTTAGCCCGGGTCAGGTTCATGTCCAGATGTTTCGGGCCGTCGGCGCCTGCAGTAATAAAGGGCAGGTTGATGTTGGTGGTCACCATGCTGGACAGTTCGATCTTGGCCTTTTCAGCCGCTTCGCGCAGACGCTGCATAGCCATCTTGTCATTGGACAGGTCGATGCCGTTTTCTTTCTTGAATTCCGCAACCATCCAGTCCATGATCCGTTTGTCGAAGTCATCGCCGCCCAGATGGGTATCGCCGTTGGTAGCCTTAACTTCGAATACGCCGTCGCCCAGTTCCAGGATGCTTACATCAAAGGTGCCGCCGCCCAGGTCATATACCAGGATGGTGTGGTCGTCGGTCTTGTCGATACCGTAAGCCAGAGAAGCGGCCGTAGGTTCGTTGATGATACGCAGTACTTCCAGACCGGCAATCTTGCCTGCGTCCTTGGTAGCCTGGCGCTGGGAATCGGAGAAGTAAGCCGGAACCGTAATAACGGCCTGGGTCACGGTCTCGCCCAGATATTTTTCCGCGTCTGCTTTCAGCTTCTGCAGGATCATGGCGGAGATTTCTTCCGGAGAGTATTTTTTGTCGCCGATCTCTACGCGGTAACCGGCTTCGCCCATATGCCGTTTAATGGAGCTAACGGTACGGGTGGGGTTGGAAATAGCCTGACGTTTGGCCATCTGGCCTACCAGACGCTGATCGTCTTTTGTAAAACCTACTACGGAAGGGGTCAGGCGGCTGCCTTCCGGGTTCGTGATGACGGTAGGTTCGCCGCCTTCCATTACTGCAACAACAGAGTTTGTAGTACCTAAGTCAATACCAATTACTTTAGACATGATTTATTCCTCCTTAAATTTTAAACTGAATTTAATGAATACTCTATAATTACCTGAGCCTTGCGGCCCGCGACTTAACGTTTTCACTTGCCGGTACCGCCACCGGGGTTGCCGTACAAACCAGCTTCCGGTTTCAGTCCCTTATTCGTTGCTGATGACCCGGACCTTGCTGTGGCGTACCACCTTGTCGTGAAGCTGGTAACCTTTTTCAAATACCATGTCGATGGTATCTTCTTCCATATCCGGGTTCTGTCCCCGCATGACGGCTTCGTGGAAGTTGGGGTTGAACTTTTCTCCCTGGGCGGGAATCTCTTTGACCCCCAGGTCTTCCAGCGTCTTCACAAACTGTTTCTGGATGCCGGCCATGCCGTCCACTACGCTCTGCACGTCTACCGCGTTGGCCGCGGAGGCTTCCGCCCGTTCAAAGTTGTCCAGGATCTGCAGGAACTTGTTGACCACACTGATGGTCACATAGGTTGCCAGTTCTTCCCGCTCCGCCGTGTTGCGGCGGCGGAAATTATCGAAATCAGCCTGCAGGCGCAGCAGCCGGTTCTTTGTTTCCGTCAGTTCATCCTCTTTGACCTTGATCTGGGCTGCCATGGCCGTAAGTTTTGCCTTTAATTCTTCCGGGCTTTCTTCCGGCACTTCTTCCGTCCCGGTTTCATTCCCGGCGGTTCCTTCCCCGTTTTCCATTCCCGGGGCTTCCGCCTGTTCGGGTGCGCCCTGGGCCTTCATTTCTTCCTCAGGCTGCATTTCCGGATTCAGGTTAACCTCTTCCCTGGTTTCTTCCTTCTCTCTGTTAAACAATGCCGCTCCTCCTTTTGGATTTCGTCGTTTTTCCAACTTCTTCTATGTTAATAACTCTTTTATTGCCTTTTACAGGTCCTGCAGGCTTCTGTGGCCTCAGCCTTTCCTCCATCTGGATTCCATCTTCTACTTGGGTTCCTTCAGGATCGTCTCCAGGTATTTATGCAGGTAATTCATGACGGCGATGACCTTCCGGTATTCCATGCGGGTAGGTCCCAGCACCGCCATGGTCCCTACGATCTGCCCGTTCAGCCGGTAGGTAGCCTGCACCATGCTGCAGTCCTTGATGCCGGTAAACTTGTTCTCGCTTCCTATGGTAACCTTCAGGCCGGAGTTGTCCCCGGCGCTGAGTATATCCTTCACTACTTTTTCTTCCTCCAGGATCCCCAGCAGGTCCTTTACCCGGCTTACGTCCTGGAATTCCGGCTGGTTCAGCAGCTGCTTGGCGCCCCCCAGGAACACCTTCTGTTCGCTGTTTTTCGCGGCGATCTTACCGATGGCCTTTTTCAGGGAGGCCAGCATCACTTCATCCTGGGACACTGCCGAATACACTTCCTGCAGCTTGTCCCCGGTAATTTCCGTAAGCCGTTTGCCCTCCAGCAGGTTGCTCATCTTCCCGGAAAGGTAATCCAGTTCCCCTGAGGACATCCCCGCGGGGATATCAATGAGGCCGTTGTCCATGGCCCCGTCGTCGGTGACGATGCACAGGATCGCCTGGCTCTCGTTCAGCGGAAGGAACCGCAGGTACTTGAACCTTGCGTTAGGCTGCTTATTCGCCACGATCAGGGATACATTCTGGGTCATCCGGGACAGGATCTTGGCCGTGGATTTAAAAATATCATCCATGTTCCGGATCCGTTCCTTATACCAGCTGTTGATCAGGGCGATATCGTTTTCCGCCAGCGCCCCCGGCTCTTCCTTCATGGAATCCACGTACAGGCGGTACGCCTGCGCGGAAGGAACACGCCCCGCCGAAGTATGGGGCTGCTCCAGATATCCTAACAGCTCCAGATCGCTCATCTCGTTACGGATGGTGGCCGGACTCAATCCCAAATTGTGTTTGCGGGCAATGGTACGCGAACCCACCGGTTCCGCAGTTTCGATATAATCTTCGATGATGATCTGCAGGATTTTACGTTTACGGTCGTTTAACATAATCCCACCTCATCCTGGTTGCGGAAACGCCGGGCCGTCCGTCCTTTTTTACGGTGAACCGGGCAGCAACGCCTTTCCGTAAACCCTTTATTACTTATTAGCACTCACGTTAATAGAGTGCTAATACCTTTCACAATGTTAGGATAGCACCCCTTCCAAACAATGTCAATAGTCAAAAAGTAAAATTTTTGTTTTTTTTGCCCTCACTTCACAAATTATTCAAATTTAAGGATTCTTTGATTGAATGAATTTGACGGACTAATCAGCGCCTCCTTAGGAAAATATCTTCAATAAAACAGAAAAGGATCATTCATCACAAATGATCCCTTCCCTGTCATGCAAGCATTACTATTAAATTAAAACAGGCTTATACAAAAGCCTCAAAGGCCCGGTTCCCGTACCGCATCCCGTATTCTGTAAGGCGCAGCCGCCCCCGGTCCCACTCTGCCATTTTGTTTTGCCGCAGCCTCTCCAGTTCCTTTCCATAATAATGCTGTATGTCAATGCCAAACCGTTTTTGCATCACGTCAGAGGATACCCCCGACCGGAGGCGCAGACCCATGATCATGGCTTCGCTGATCTGTGTTTTGCGGTCAAGGGGTTCGGTTTGCCAAAGGGCGCTGTCTTCTTTGCCTGCAGATAATGATATATCCTCCGCCCCTTCGTTTTCTCCAGTAGGTTTGTAAACACAAGAAGCATGCTGTATGCATTCCGACATTCCGTTGCTTCGTGAGCAAACTTCTTCCTCCTGCCATCCTTTAATAAATTGCCATACGTCAAAGGTATTGGTACGCCTTTCCGTCCCGGTGAAGGTACATGCCCCCACCCCGAAAGCTGCGTAAGGTTCGTAGTGCCAGTACACCAGATTATGCAGGGACTCCTGTCCCAGCGCCGCGTAATTGGAAATCTCATAGCGCTGCAGGCCAGCCTTTGCCAAAACATCCGTAGTCATTTCATACATATTAAAAGATGCTTCCTCATCCGGCAGCTGTACGCTGCCTTCCTCTACTAATCGCGCCAAGGGCGTCCCCTCTTCCAGGATCAGGCTGTAGACGGAAATGTGGGAGAGGCCGAGCTGCAATATAGTATCCAGCGTTTTGCCGAAGGACTCCTCCGTCTGGCAGGGAATACCGGACATCAGATCTGCGTTAATACGCTGAAAGCCTGCCTGTTTTGCCGCCCGGACCGCCTCCACCGCCTGTTCCGCCGTGTGGATACGGCCCAGAGCCCGCAGCTCGTTGTCCTGCAACGATTGAACGCCGATACTGATACGGTCAAAGCCCATTTCACGCAAAGCTTCCAACTTTGGCTCATCAACAGTTCCCGGGTTAGCTTCAATAGTGGCTTCCGCCGGCTCCTTCCACCAGCCGTTTTGTTTCAGGCAATCCACAATTCGCCCAATCTGGGCAACGGACAGAACCGTAGGGGTGCCGCCGCCAAAATAGACCGTCGCCCCTTCCGCAACGGGCAGCTCCCGCCGAACAGAACGGACCTCTATCTCCCTGCACAGCGCCTCTGCATACTGCTGCCGGGCATCTTCCGTGAACCCCGCATAGGAAGGGAAATCACAGTATAAACATTTTTGCAAACAAAAGGGGGTATGTACGTATACCCCCTGAAACTGTTCCCAGCGTTCCATCTCTTACTCCGTATGACAGAAAGCGCTGACCGTGCCGCCGGGCTTACTGCGCCTTCGAGCCACTTCCTTGTCATTCGCAAAAAGCCCTCGACAATCGCACAAACTCATTTAATCAGCGTTTCCTTATTATTTCTTTTTATCCATGCTCAGGATCGCCATGAAGGCTTCCTGTGGCAGTTCCACCGTGCCTACCTGTTTCATGCGTTTTTTACCGGCCTTCTGCTTTTCCAGCAGCTTGCGCTTACGGGAAATATCGCCGCCGTAGCATTTGGCCAGCACGTCCTTCCGCAGGGCCGCCACGTCTTCCCGGGCGATGACCTTGTTGCCGATAGCCGCCTGAACCGGTATGGCGAACTGCTGCCGGGGGATCAGGCTCCGGAGCCGTTCCACCAGCCTGCGGCCCTGGACCTGGGCGTTGCCCCTGTGTACGATGGCCGCCAATGCGTCCACCTGGTCCCCGTTCAGCAAGATATCCACCTTCACCAGATCGCTGGGCTTATAACCAGCCAGTTCATAATCCAGCGAGGCGTAACCCCGGCTGCAGCTTTTCAGCCGGTCAAAATAGTCGTAGATGATCTCGGACAGGGGCAGGGAATAATGGATCATGACCCGGTCTTCGTCCAGATAGGTCATGTTCTGGTACTCGCCCCGTTTTTCCTGGGACAGTTCCATCACCGCTCCCACGTAATCCTTAGGCACGATAATGGTAGCTGTCACGTAAGGCTCCGCTACCTCTGCGATTACCGTAGGATCCGGGAAGGCGGAGGGATTGTCCACCAGTTCGATATCCCCGTTGGTCTTGTTGATCTGGTACACTACGTTAGGGGCCGTGGTGATCAGGTCCAGCTTGTATTCCCGTTCCAGCCGCTCCTTGATCACATCCATGTGGAGCAGGCCCAGAAAACCGCAGCGGAACCCGAAGCCCAGAGCGGTAGATGTCTCCGGCTCAAAGAGCAGGGACGCATCGTTCAGCTGGAGCTTTTCCAGAGCGTCCCGCAGGTTGTCGTAATCCGTATTCTCCACCGGGTACAGGCCGCAGAACACCATGGGCGTAGCCTTCCGATAGCCCGGCAGGGGTTCCTCCGCAGGATGGACGGCGTCTGTCACCGTATCGCCTACCCGGGCCTCCCCTACGGTCTTGATGGCGGCCGCAAGGAACCCAACTTCCCCTGCTGACAGCACATCCACATTGACGGGAGCCGGTTTGAATACCCCTACCTCCGTCACCTCGTAGGTGGCGCCGGTAGCCATCATTTCAATTTTCATCCCTTTGCGGATGGTGCCGTCGTACACCCGCAGATACAGGAGCACCCCTTTATAGGAATCGAACTTGGAATCAAAGACAAGGGCCTTCAGGGGCTTGCTGTCGTCGCACACCGGCGGCGGCACCCGGTCCACAATAGCCTCCAGGATATCGCTTACCCCTTCCCCGGTCTTGGCGCTGCAGAGGACGGCCTCGCTGGCGTCAATGCCGATCACGTCCTCAATCTCCTTGCGCACCTTGTCCGGGTCGGCGCTGGGCAGGTCGATCTTGTTGATGACAGGGATGATCTCCAGATTGTTATCCAGGGCCAGGTAGGTATTGGCCAGGGTCTGGGCTTCGATGCCCTGGCTGGCGTCAATGACCAGCAGGGCCCCCTCGCAGGCTGCCAGGGCCCGGGACACTTCATAGTTAAAGTCCACATGGCCGGGGGTATCGATAAAATTCAGCATGTACTCCTCCCCGTTCCGGGCACGGTATATGCTCTGCACCGCCTGATCCTTGATGGTGATGCCCCGTTCCTTTTCCAATTCCATGGAATCCAGTATCTGTTCTTCCATTTCCCGTTTGGATAAGGTGCCGGTCATCTCGATAAGACGGTCTGCCAGGGTTGACTTCCCGTGGTCAATATGGGCTATGATCGAAAAATTACGAATGTGGTCTTTTTGCATATCCTCTATATGGCTTGCGCCAATCCTTTCTGTATATGTCCCGGGCCGGAGCTGCGGTTCCGGAAACCGCCGGCGCCAGTCTCTGATTTTACAGTTGTTCTACTATTATATCTTATATTCAGGGTTTTGTGAAAAAATATTTCGCAAAAAAGCTAACTGGCAGAAATTCATCTTGCATAAACCGGTTACACGTGGTAAAATACCATGGTAAAGTTATTTGTAGGAGGTGAATCCATTGCCTAACATTAAATCTTCTATCCGCAGCGTAAAAACCGACGCAGAACGCCGTGCAAAGAATGCTGCTGAAAAGAGCGCAGTTCGCACTGCTGCCAAAAAAGTAGAAGCACAGGTTGCCGAAGGACAAAAGGCTGAAGCTGAAGTTACCTTAAAGAAAGCTTCCAGCTTACTGGATAAAGCGGCTCAGAGCGGTGTTATTTCCAAAAATGCTGCCGCCCGCAAAAAATCTAAACTGGCTAAAAAAGTGAACGCTGCTGAATAACGTTTTCTTACAAAAAATTACCTGCTTACGGAGTAAGCAGGTTTTTTTGTGTCCAAAAAATTAATTTAACTACTTCTTTATATTGTCGGTCTTGTTATTAGCCATGATCCGCTGCAATTCCTGCATAAAGTTCTGTACGTCCGCGAACTGCCGGTACACTGAAGCGAAGCGAACATAAGCTATCTGATCCGTCTTTTCCAGATGTTCCATCACCAGTTCCCCGATTTCCCGACTGGTCACTTCCGCTTCCCCTTTCAGGCGAAGCTCACGCTCGATCTCATGGGCCATATCCTGAATGGTCTCCATGGACACCGGACGCTTTTCAAAGGCCTTAAGCAGACCGCTGAACAGCTTGGTACTGTCAAACAGCTCCCGTCGTCCGTCCTTCTTGTTCACGACAAGAGGAGTCTCCTCATATTTTTCGTAAGTCGTAAACCGCCGGCTGCACTGGGGACATTCCCTGCGACGGCGTATGGACGCGCCGTTCTCAACAGAACGGGAATCGATTACGCGGCTGTCTTCATACGAACAAAACGGGCATCTCATTTTCTTGTTTCCTTTCTCAGACAGAACATAACGAATGGCGGCACAGATTCGCATCGTCACACATTTCTACTGCAGTGTAACTGATTAAAGATAAACCGGAAACATCCTGCGATCTGCCGGATTCCCGGTATTATACAACAATGCGGCAGTATACACTGCCGCATGTTTTAACAAAGGAATCAATGCCGCTGCATCCAAGGCGGAACTTCCGCATTGCCAAACGGACTGGGATTGATGATGGAACCGGGTTTTTGTTCTGCAGGAGCCGGGGCAACGGGAGGCTTCGGCGGTGCAGCGGGGGCTTTGGGCCGCTGTCCGGCATTCTGGCCGGGACGGGTGGGCTTGGGCACTCCCGTCAGAGCCGGGTTATTCCCCCGGAAACCCGTTGCAATAACGGTCACGCGAATTTCATCGTCCAGATTTTCATCAATCACGGCGCCAAAGATGATATTGGCTTCCGGATCCACCGCTTCCGTTATAATATTGGAAGCTTCCGTTACGTCGAACAGAGACAGATCCTTGCCGCCGGTAATGTTGAACAGCACGCCCCGGGCGCCTTCGATGGTGGCTTCCAGCAACGGGCTCTTAATGGCAGCTTCCGCAGCGGCCACAGCCCCGTTATCCCCTTTAGCGGTTCCAATACCCATCAGGGCAGAACCGGCGTTGGACATAATCGTCTTCACATCTGCAAAGTCGGCGTTAATGAGGCCAGGTACGGAAATCAGGTCGGAAATACCCTGGACGCCCTGCCGGAGCACGTCATCCGCAATCCGGAACGCATCCAGCATGCTGGTCCTGCGGTCAATAACCTGCAACAGACGGTCATTAGGAATGGTGATCAGGGTATCTACCCGATCCTTTAAATTGACAATACCGGCTTCCGCCTGGTTCATCCTGCGTTTTCCTTCAAAGATAAAAGGCTTAGTTACCACGCCTACGGTGAGAGCTCCCGCTTCCCGTGCGCATTCCGCCACGATAGGAGCCGCGCCGGTACCGGTGCCGCCGCCCATGCCGGCCGTTACGAAGACCATGTCGGCGCCCCGTAACTGCTCAATCAGAACCTCTCTGGATTCTTCCGCAGCCTTCTGGCCGATTTCCGGGTTCGCCCCGGCTCCCAGGCCTTTCGTCAGCTTTTCACCGATCTGGATGCGGTTCTGGGCTTTGGATAAAAGCAACGCCTGAGCATCGCAGTTAACGGCAATAAAGTCCACGCCCTTCAAACCGGAGGTAATCATACGGTTTACCGCATTGTTTCCGCCGCCGCCAACGCCAACGACCTTAATCTTGGCCAACGTTTCAGGTGTAATACCGGAATCAACCGGATCGCTCGTAATATTTTCGAACATATTCTGTTTCCCCCTACTTAATAATACTACCTATAGTTATTATAACATTCTATCAAAAAATAAAAAAGTGGATTATGCTGCAGTTTAAAAAATATTTGCTGTAAAAAGCGGATTTTTATGTCGTGTCACAATTTGTTCAAAAATATTTCATAATTTGCCCGCTACTTTTTCAGATAGAGTCTGCGAATAATAGCCAGATTGTTAAAAATCCGCATCCCCAGAACCAGGATCACTACCAGATAAAAGTCAATGTCCATCAGGATGCCGGCGTAACAAAAGAACACCGCCAGCGCCATGTTCACTAAAAAACCGGAAAGGAACACCGTATTGTCGTAATCCCCTTCCATTGCGGCCCTAAGTCCCCCAAAAGCAGTATCCAGCCCGGCCATCAGGGCCACTGAAAAATAGGGGGCATAAACCTTGGGAATAAATCCGGGAGTCAGTACCCCGACAACAATACCAAAGATCAAACCTGCTACTGCGTAAATCATTGGGCGCCTCCGTTAATATTCCGGGAGGCATCATGCTCGCCCGTCCCGTTTTCCTGTCTGGATCCTTCAGCCTTTTCTCCTTTGGAATCCCCTGTTTGCTTTTTCTCCTCTTCCTTAACCGCCTTGGCAAACTCAAAGGTCCGGAGTCCTTTAAAAGCAGGCACCAGCACCTTGTCCGACTGAACAACATCTGCCTTAATCCCCCAGAACTTGAAGTTTTCAAGCACGCCGCCCCGAAGCTTCAGGGAACTGTCCAATGTCTGGGGATTTCCAATGGCTGAGATGACAAAAGGAGAAGCCAGCCGTCGTTCGTTTACCAGAACAGTAGGCCCTACACAGCGAATTTCACTGGACCCGATCAGACGCTGGCCGTTCAGGGAAATTGCCTCTGCCCCGGCGGCACGAAGTTCGTTGATGACACGAAGCAGATCTTCATCATGGATGATGTAAAGGCTTTTGTTTTCTCCGGCCTTGGCCGCCTGTTTGCTGTCGTCCAGGGTCAGTATGATCCCCTTTCCTTCCAGCGCCGTCTCACCGGCCCGTGCTTTCAGCTCATCCATCTCTTTCTGCGCCGCACCGAAAATACGGCCTGCCCTGTATTCTTCCAGTTCCTTGGCCAGTTTGTCCCGGTCTGTCTGTACTTCCTTCAGACGGACCGAGAGTTCCTCAGCCCGCTGCATGGATACGTTCTTATGTTGGTTATGGGATTTCAGCTGCATGGTAATCATAAATCCCAAAATAATACATACCAGAAAAATCAGTATCCTGGTATGTTTATTTTTAACCGTTGTCATTCTAACATTCCTCTTTTCGAAAGAGCTTTGATAATATTTAAATATATGCCCTTTAAATTTTAAATATATGCCCTTAAATCGTTTCTTTCCCGGCTTTGACGGTTTCATACATCAGGCAGCATTAATTACTGCCCCTGCTGCTCAAGCCGCACAAAAGGTTTGCTGTATTGCAGATCCATATACTGTATCCGGACTTTTTTACCCTTCATTTCATTAAAGACCGTCATAAACAGATCTGCTTTTCCCGCCAGCTCATTCACAGGTCCCAGAATAACCGGGAAACCGTACCGCACGTGAAGGATCAGTTTATTATCCTTATCAATATTCAGGTCAGCGATCTGATCCCTGGCCTCCGGTGACAGCCCGTCCAAAAATTTCAGGACTTCCCGGATCGCGTCATTTTCCAGAACATCCCCGATAAAGGCATTCCCACAGGCTACCCCGGCAAGGCGGGGGACGGAAGCTTCTTTTATACCGTCTGTCATGTCCATAACCAGCCCAGTCTTATCCAACTTGGCATAATTACCGTAATCCGTAATTACATACAGCGCCGGCCGGCGTTCTTTGATGTACACATTCAGGACAGAGGGAAACTCATAACGGGCTTCCGCGCTTTCCACCCGAACATCACCCTGAAGTGCCGTCAGGATTTTGCCTTTGGAAACCCGAAACAGATTGACCGGTTCCTTTGACCCCGCCATCTGCAAAATATTTGCACGGGTAAACTGTTTGCTGCCGTGGATAACAATATCCCCGTAAGCAAAATCCGGCCGGTGGACATATTTCCAGCCTGCTACGACAAGGGCAGCAAAAATCAGGAGACCCAGCAGCCACACTGCGTCATTCATCCGCTTACGGCGATGGTCTTCCTGTAATTTTTCCTGATAAAACCCCATTGTCAAAGCCTCCCGAATCCACCTGTTATATTATTCCGGAACCACTGCATGATCATCCCCCGGGTTTCCGGCATCTGCTTACAGGTGAGCCGTTTCCAAAATCATTTCACACAATTCCCCAAAGCTGGTGCCCTCTGCCTTTGCAGCATCCGGCACCAGACTGGTAGGCGTCATGCCGGGAACCGTATTCATCTCCAGCACATAGCATTTCCCGTCTTCCCTTGTGATGCAGTCCGTACGGGCCACGCCGGAACATCCCAGCACTTCATAGGCCTCCACGGAAATCTTCTGGAGGGTACGGGTGATCTCTTCCGGCAGCGGGGCCGGCACCAGATGGTCCACGCCGCCTGCTGTATATTTGGCGTTAAAGTCATACCATTCCGCGTGGGGCCTGATCAGGATCACAGGCCAAACCTTTACGGAACCGTCGGGCCGGCGAAGCATGCAGACAGAAGTTTCCTGCCCTGCAATATATTCTTCCACCAGCACCTCTTCATCATATTGGAAGGCCAGGTCCAGAGCCTTCTGCAGCCCGGACACATCCTGTTCGATAGTGATCCCCAGTGAGCTTCCCTGGGAAGCGGGTTTTACAACTACCGGCATCGAAAACTTATCGGTAATGGCTTTCACCATGTCCTGCTTTTCCCTGTCCCGCCGGTACAAAAACATATAATCCGGGGTAGGGATGCCGCTGCCAAGGAACACCCTTTTGGCCGCGATCTTATTCATGCTTACGGCGCTTGCCAGTACGCCGGAGCCTGTATAGGGAATCCCCATGGTCTCCAGGGCACCCTGTAACCGTCCGTCTTCACCGTACAGCCCGTGTACCGCAACCACCACCACATCCGCGCCGCTTTCTTTTACCTGGGCAGCAAAATCGTGGGGTACCAGCCGGATCTCCCTGACGGTATAACCCCTTTCCCGTAACGCTTTGGCAATCGATGTGCCTGTAGAAATGGAGATCTGCTCTTCCGCCGAAGGCCCTCCCATGACTACCGCTATAATTTTACTTTTATCCATGTCAGCCTCATTCCCCTATTTTTCTACTTCCCGGAATTCACGCACCAGTTCCTCACCGATCCGGAACACATCGCCTGCGCCCATGGTAATCACCAGGTCTCCTTCCCTGCAGTTCTTATACAGGTACTCTTCCGCCCGGGCGAAACTGTCTATATACATTACGTCCTTCCCGGTGACCGTCTGTATGGAATTGGCCAGTCCCTGGCTGCTGATTCCGGGGATGGGTTTTTCCCCTGCGGAATAAGTATGGGTCAGGATCAGCTTATCGCAGTTGCCGAAACATCTGCAGAATTCATCATACAGCAACTTGGTACGGGTATAACGGTGGGGCTGGAACACGCAGATAATGCGCTTCGCCCCGGTCTCCCTGGCAGCCTGCAGGGTTGCGCAGATTTCCGTAGGATGATGGGCATAATCGTCAACGATCCAGATACCGTTTTCTTTTCCTTTGGTTTCAAAGCGTCGTTTCGCTCCGGAAAAGCCTGCCAGAGCTGCCGCGGCAACTTCAGGTGCAATTCCCATCAGCATCGATGCGGCAAAGGCTCCCAGAGAATTTAAAACATTGTGCTTGCCCGGCACGATCAGATGGACGGCAATCAGTTTTTCACCCTTATGATACAGTTCATAATCGGTTCCTTCCACACTTTGCCGGACATTTCTTGCCTGGAAATCGCAGTCATCTGTCAGCCCGTAGGTTACAAAGGCCCTGTCTGTTTCCCCCGCAAGCCTGCGGACCTTGGGGTTGTCAATGCACAATACGCCGGTCCCCCCCGGCTTCATATGGGACAGGTACTCCTTAAAGGCCTCGTAAATTTTTTCTTCCGTACCGTAATGGTCCAGATGATCGTCTTCAATATTAGTAATAACGGGAATGAACGGCGTAAATTTTAAGAAGGATCCGTCGCTTTCATCGGCTTCCGCCACCACCCACTCACTTTCACCGTTACGGGCATTCCCGCCCAGCGCCGCCACATCTCCTCCAATTACAACGGTAGGATCAATACCTGCCTCCGCAGCAATCACCCCGATCATGGCGCTGGTAGTGGTTTTCCCGTGGGCTCCCGCTACCGCCACACCTTTCACGTTTTCGCCGTTTAACAGTGCTTTCAGCACATCGCTGCGATGCAAAACAGGAATATTTTTCCGGCGGGCCGCCGCTAATTCCGGATTTTTCTCCGGGATAGCCGTCGAGACCACCACCGCGTCTGCCCCTTCGATCTGGCAGTCATCATGTCCCATGTAGACCATGGCTCCGGCTTCCGCCAGTTCATAGGCCATATGCCCAACCTGCAGGTCAGAGCCTGTAATTTCAAAACCCCGTTTCACCAGCACATAGGCCAGTGCGCTCATGCCTGCCCCGCCGATACCGATAAAGTGGATATGTCTGTACTCCTCCAACATCTGCTTTACCTCCGCCTTTTATTTGGGAAACTCCCGACAGCGTACCTCGTTTGTTTCACCCCTGTCACCCGCCCTGTCCTCCGGACCTGGGGCAATGGCAGGCATCATTTGCTGTCCCGGATTCCCCGGTTTTGTATCAAAGCTATTGCCTGTTTTGCGATTTCCATGGCGGCCTTCGGCCGTCCCGCCTTTTTGGAAGCGGTCTTCATCTTTGCCAGCTCCTCCTCATGGAGCAAAAGCCGTTCAACCTTATCCTGCAACACATCCCCATCCAGATCCTTATCCAGGATCACCAGGGCCGCCCCTTCCGCCTCCAGGGCGCGGGCATTGAACTCCTGATGGTTAGCCGTTGCGTAAGGAAACGGTACCAGTATGGAAGGAATCCCTTTCGCCGTCAGCTCTGCCAGACCGATGGCCCCTGCACGAAATACAGCAAGATCCGCAACCGCCAGCGCCTTGGGCATATCATAAAGATAAGGCGACACATGGATATTTGACTGGAAGCCTCCGGCCTTTTCAATCTGCTTCACATAGGCATCGTAATTGTTTTTCCCTGTAGCGTGCAGCACCTGCACATCATCCCGGCCAGAAAGATTCTGTTCCAGATGGAAGGCCGCCTTATTAATGGATGCAGCCCCCAGGCTTCCCCCGGCGATCAGAACGGTCTTTTTCTTCGGATCAAGGCCAAAGCACTTCAGTCCTTCTGTCCTTGTATGATTTAAAATTTCTTCTCTGATGGGATTGCCCGTAAAAATCTTTTTTGCCTTTCCTGCAAAATATTTATCGGCTTCTTTATATCCCAGAAAGATCTTCTTCACGAAGCGGGACAAAATTTTATTGGTGACGCCCGGCAGGGCGTTCTGTTCCTGAACACAGGTAGGGATCCCCTTTACGGCTGCCAGAAATACGACAGGGCCGCAGACATAACCGCCGGTACCGATCACCAGATGAGGCTTGTATTCATCCAACAGCCTTTTCGCATCCCGAAGACCGGTAAACAGTTTATATACAGAACGGAAGGTGTCGGGACTCAAGCTGCGCTTAAAGCCCTGCACATCAATAAAATCTATGGGGTAACCGGCCCTTGGTACCAGATCCTTTTCCAGCCCGTGTGTAGTTCCCACGAAACGGATCTCCGCCTCAGGGGCTATCTTCTGAATCGTATCCGCGATGGTAAGGGCGGGATAGATATGACCTCCCGTACCGCCGCCTGATATGATGATTCGCATCTCGTCGTTATCTCCTTTACGAAAGCCGGCTTTCCTCAGCCGGAGCCCGGTTATATCACCCAGCTCCGACAGGCAGCCGCTTCCTGATTATTCCAGTTCATGCACCAGTTTTTTGAAGTATCGCCCGCGCTCCTCAAAATTATTAAACATATCGTAGGAAGAACAGGCCGGGGACAGCAGTACCACCTGAGGCGGTCTTGCATTCTTATAAGCCGTTTCCACCGCCGCCTCAAAACCGTCTGCCATGACCACGTTTTCCACCCCGGCCGATACTGCAGCCTGATAGAACCGTTCCCGGGCTTCTCCCAGCAGGATCAGCATATCCGCTTTTTCCCGGATCAGGTTCATCATGGGTTCCAGCGGGGTCATCTTGTCATGGCCCCCTGCCAGAAGAACGATATGCCCGCTGGGGAATGCTTCCAGGGCTTTTATGACGGAATCCGTATTGGTAGCCTTGGAATCGTTGTAGTATGGCACTCCGTTAACGGTGGCCACGAATTCAATACGATGCTCCACCCCTTTAAAGTCCAGCAGGGTTTTACGCATATCATCCGGGGTCACGCCTGCAAAAAATCCGCAGGCAATGGCAGCCAGCACATTTTCTTCGTTATGGGCGCCGAAAATCTGCAACTCGCTTTTATGGCAGATCTCAATCGTTTTATTTTTCCATTTGACGAAAAAGCTGCCGTCTTTCATATATACGCCTTCCGGCAAAACCGCATTCCGGCTGAAATAGCAAAGGGTTCCTTTTGAATATTTCCCCCAGGTACGGACTTCCGGATCATCGTAATTTAACACAGTGACCTGTTTTGCCGTCTGGTTGATAAATACATTCCGTTTGCAGCGGCCATATTCCTCCATGGTCTTATGACGTTCCATATGGTCCGGAGTCAGGTTCAGAACCACTGCCACGTCGGGGCAGAAATCCTTGATCCCTTCCATCTGGTAGCTGGACACTTCCGCAGCCACCCAGCTGTCTTTGCCCAGCCCCTTTACTTCTCTTGAAAGGGCAAGTCCGATATTGCCACCCACCGCGGTTTTTACCGGCAGGGTCTTCAGCATTTCCCCCACCAGGGTCGTGGTAGTAGTCTTTCCGTTAGTCCCGGTAATGGCAACCATGTGCCCCGGGTAGTTCCGCCAGGCCAGTTCCACCTCCGCAATGACTTCCACGCCCCTGGCCCTGGCTTCCTGCAAAACCGGCAGGCTGCCCGGAACCGCCGGGGATAAAACCACCTGCTGTACCTTTGCCAGAACCTCCTCTATATTACCGGAGACAAAGCCTCCCCCATGGGAGGCCAGCAGATCCGACAACCCCGGTTCCAGCACTTTCGGCGTGTCGTCATACAGGAACACCGTTTTCCCCTGTTCCGCCAGTTCCGCAGCTGCGCCTTTCCCGCTGATACCGGCCCCAAAGACCATCACGTTTTGTATCGCAGACATGTTACATGCCATCCTTCCTTTGGAAACGCTGTTTCATTCCCCTGGGCGCCTGCATCCTTCTGCAGGTTCCGTACAGCGAATCACTTCCAAACCATTAACATCATTACCTGACCGCCCACAAGGCCAGCCCCAGCAGGCAGAACACAGTACTTGCCGCTGTAAATACAGTCACGACCTTTGTTTCTTTCCAGCCGCCCAGTTCAAAATGATGATGCACCGGCGTCATGCGGAAGACCCGCTTCCCACCGGTATGTTTAAAATACGCAACCTGGATAATGACCGACAGGGCTTCCAAAACATACACACCGCCAATCACCACCAGGAGAATCTCCGTATGGGTTAACAGCGCCAGGGATGCTACTGCGCCTCCCAGAGCCAGCGAACCTGTATCTCCCATAAATACTTTGGCCGGATGACGGTTCCACACCAGGAAGCCCAAGCAGCTGCCCAGCACCGCCATGGCAAAGAGGCACAGGTCCCCTTCCCTTGCCTGCAAGGCAATATACCCGTAACTCAGCATCACAGGGACACTGACAGAAGAAACCAGTCCGTCGAGACCGTCCGTAAGATTCACCGCATTGGTGGTACCCACCAGCAAAAACAGCACCAGCACATAGTACAGCCAGCCGGCCTGCACCGTTATAGACGTCCCGGGGATCCATAAAGCCGTTCCTTCCGGCCCCACATGCTGCTCCACATAATATATATAAGCCGCTGCAAGGGCGATCTGCAGAGCCAATTTCTGCTTGGCCGTGAGCCCCAGGTTCCGTTTCATCACAACTTTGATATAATCGTCCAGAAATCCGATCAGGGCATGGCCGAAGGTCAGTACAAAAGCTATGATCACCAGCGGCGTAAACCGGTTCCACATCACCATGGCCACAAACAGCCCCACCAGCATCATAATACCGCCCATGGTGGGCGTTCCGCTTTTTTTCATATGGCTGGCAGGCCCTACATCACGAATGCTCTGTCCAAACTTTAATTTATGAAGGGCCGGTATCATTACCGGTCCCAATGCCGCGCATACAGCCAGGGAAGTCAACATGGCCCCCAGGGCCTGCATACCCGTTATTTCCATACTGTGCACCAGTCTTTCCGAAGATTTGGGAAACCCGACCGCCTGCCATATCCTTTACGGAACATGGCAGCCATTCCAACAGTCGTTCCCCTGAAATGTAACTTACTTTTTAAACACCAGGTCAATGATCCCTGCCACCTGCATGGAGTGGGATCCCTTCAGCAGCACGATATCCCCCGGTTCAAGCATATCCGCCAGTTTTTCCGCCGCCGCCTGCCGGTCCGCAAAATGGAAGGCCTTTACGCCCCCCTCTCCGGCGGCTGCTACAGTGGCTTTTGTTTCTTCCCCATAGCCCAGCAGGATATCCGTGCCCGCTCCGGCAGCCATCTGTCCCACGCTCCGGTGGGCCTGTACCGCCGTATCCCCCAGTTCCAGCATATCCGCTACCACGGCGATGGTACGGCAGGGCGGCTTAGCGCTTGCTTTCAGCCGGGCCAGAGTGGCAAAGGCGGCCTCCATGGAAGCCGGGCTGGCATTATAGGCGTCATTGATCACCGTATAACTGCCAAAGTGAAGAAGCTCCTGGCGGCTGCCCGTCAGGACCATTTCCGCCAGCGCGGTTTTCATATCATTTAATTTTACACCAAAATGCATGCCTACTGCAATAGCAGACAGGGCATTCATTACATTATGTTCCCCGATCTGGGGGATGGAAAACCATTGGGAGCCCGTTCCCGTACGGCAGAGGAAACGGCTGCCCCCCGCGGTGATCTCCACCTGTTCCGCCCGCACGTCGTCTTCCGGCTGCATGCCGAACCAGGCCACCCCCGTATGGAGTTTTTCCTTCATATTACGGACCCGGGGCAGGTCCCCGTTCAGAACGGCAAAGCCGTCGACGGGCAGATCTTCCAGAATCTCGCTTTTGGCTTTTGCAATATTGTCCAAACTGCCCAGTTCCCCTACATGGGTGGAGCCCACGTTGGAGATGACCGCCACATCCGGCCTGGCTATGGCGCACATGGCTTTGATCTGGCCCAGGCCCCGCATACCCATCTCCACCACGGCTATTTCCGTATCCGGCTGAATACTTAACAGGGTACGGGGCAGACCGATCTCGTTATTAAAGTTGGCCTGGGTCTTAACTACCCGGTATTGGGAAGATAGGACCGCTGCCACCATGTCCTTGGTAGACGTTTTCCCGTTGGAACCGGTAATGGCCACCACCTTCAGGTCGGGGAAGCCCATACGGTATGCGTGGGCAATATCCTGATAGGCCTTCAGGGTATCTTCCACATAGATCACGGGCACCACCTCAGGCGCGTCTACAGGCCGGGATGCCACGATCCCTGCGGCGCCTTTTTCCACAGCGGCCCCAACATAGGCGTGGCCGTCAAAGTTTTCCCCTTTCAGAGCGATGAACAGTTCCCCGGGGGTAATGGTCCGGGTGTCCGTATTGACCCCTGTAAAATCCGGGTTCCCTGCAAAACCGCAGCGTCCGCCGGTGGCATTGATCACAGTCTGTAAGGCAATCATGGCTGTTTCCCCTTCCAGTATTCTTCCACAACTTCTTTATCGTCAAAGTGAATGGTTTTGTCTTTCAGTATCTGGTAATTTTCGTGGCCTTTCCCTGCGATCAGGATCACATCCTGCTCTTTTGCATGGGCCAGGGCATATCCGATAGCCTCCTTCCGGTCCGCAAGCCGGGTCACGGTCTTCCCTTCCGGAACAGGCTGTAAGGCAACCTCGATCTGGTCGATGATCTTCTCCGGGTCTTCGCTGCGCGGGTTATCGGATGTTACCACCACATCATCCGCCAGGTCAAGGGCAATTTTTCCCATAATAGGCCGTTTCTTGTTGTCCCGGTCGCCGCCGCAGCCGAACACGACCCACAGGCGGCCTTTTGTGATCAGCCGGGCCGTATGCAGCACGTTTTCCAGCCCGTCCGGGGTATGGGCATAATCCACGATCACCGTATAGGGCTGCCCTGCCTCTACCAGCTGGAACCGGCCGGGTACACCGGCAAAACCGTTCAGCACCTTTTCGATTTCCCCTTTATCGATCTTTTCTGCCAGCAGGGCGCCAACGGCGCACATGACATTATATACGTTAAATTTTCCGGTAATGTTCAGGCACAGGTCCATGTCCCCCGCCGGGGTGTGGAGGCACAGATGCATACCCTTGGCACCCACTTCATAGGCCAGAGGGTAAATATGGTTTTCCTTCCCCATGCCGTAAGTCAGGTACGGGGCACTGGTCCGGGCTTTAATTATTTCGCTGGCCGGCTCGTCCGCGTTGAACACCGCGGTCTTATTGGGCTTATTCCCATCCGTCAGGTGTTCGAAGAGCAGGCTCTTGGCATCCCGGTAGGCCTCCATGGTCTTATGGAAATCCAGATGGTCCTCCGTAATGTTGGTAAGCACCGCCGTGTCAAACTCAATGCCGGCCACCCGTTTCAGGGCCAGGGCGTGGGAGGATACTTCCATCACCACATACTGGCAGCCCCCTTCCTTCATGCGGTATAAAAACTTCTGCAGGTCCACCACGTCCGGGGTGGTGTTATGGGACACGATGGACTCTTCCCCGATCATGACATTAATGGTACCGATCATGCCGCATTTGAACCCGGCGCTGGTAAGCACCTGCCGGATGATATTGGTGCTGGTGGTCTTGCCGTTGGTGCCGGTAACGCCGATCATACGCATGGTTTTGCCGGGGTAATCAAAAAAGTACGGAGCGACCGTCTCCATTGCCCCCCGCACATCCTTCACCTGCAGCAGGGTCAAGCCCTCCGGGATCTCAGCAGGAACATCCTCCACCAGGGCTGCTGTTGCCCCGGCCTCCGCCGCTTTCCCCAGGAATTTATGTCCGTCCGCATGGACGCCCTTCAAGGCGATAAACAGGCTTCCCGGCTGTACTACCCGGGAATCCGCTGTCACATCCGTAATGATCTTATCCGTTGTACCAATGACGTTTACTTCCGTAAGCAGGTCAATGATCTGTTGTAACTGTTTCTGCATGTGTACTCCCCCTTAAACGGAAAGGGCAGCCCGGACAGGCTGCCTCTCAAAATTCTTTTTTCTTTCCTGCGCAAAATTTTAAAAGGCTATGATAAGCGGAAGACCCTTCAAGCATCTCTTCTTACAATAACCTACTGTTTAACAGCTTTCACATAAATATTACTGCGGGCTACTTTCATCCCCAGCTGATTTTCCGCGATGGATGTGATCCGTTCCGGTCCCTTCAGCTGATCCACCTCGATTTTCAGCTCCGCGTTTTTTGCAATCAGCTGGGATTCCTGTGTCTGGAGTTTTATCAGGTGGTTTCCTGCCGATACCAGCGCGGCGCTGCGCATGACAGCAGCAAAATACATGGCCAGTATCAGCCCCGCTGTAACAAACAGACGGCGCCGGAACAATTTATAGTTAGGCTTCCGCTCACGGCGGGGACGGGGACGCGGCTCAGGCCGTTGTTCCCGCTGAGGTTCTGCCCATTGTTCTTCGTAATTGTATTTTCTTGCTAACATATAATCCTGCCTGCCTTTTACCTGTATTATCAATCCCGGAGATCCGCCGCCTCATTTCCCTTATCCAGTAACTTCGGGGAAGCGGCTGCGCCTTCAATCCATTTCCTTATCATTCGCAAAAAACACTCGGCAATCTCACAAACTCATTTAATCAGCGTTACCTTAAATTTTTTCCGCAAACCGCAGCCTGGCGCTCCGGGCCCTTGGGTTGGCCTCTATCTCCGCCTGGTCCGGCAGAAGGTTTCCCGGCTTTTTCACCGCCGGTTTCCGGCCGCACACGCAGGGCATGTGGGGCGGGCATATGCAACCTTTTGCCAGCTGGGCCAGCTTCTGCTTCACGATCCGGTCCTCCAGGGACTGGAAAGTGATGATCCCGATCCTGCCTCCCGGTTTCAGGGCGGCTACCGCATCTTCTATGACCGGGTCAAGAATGTTCAGCTCATCGTTCACTTCGATACGCAATGCCTGGAAGGTGCGTTTCGCCGGATGGGGACCCTCCTTGCGGGCCCCTTTGGGAATGGCCTTCTTGATGACCTCCACCAGTTCGCCGGTGGTATGCAAAGGCTTTTTCTGCCGTTCCGCCACAATAAACTGGGCGATCCGTTTGGCCCACCGTTCCTCCCCGTACCGCCATATGAGGCTGGCAAGGTCTGCTTCGCTGTAGGTATTCACAATGGTATCCGCAGTCAGGGACCTGTCCCGGTTCATGCGCATGTCCAGAGGGCCTTCATGCATATAGGAAAAACCCCGTTCCGGGGTATCTAACTGATAGGAAGAAACCCCCAGGTCGAACAGTATGCCGGTCACCCCGTCAACGCCCATTCCCTGCAGCACCTCTTTTAATTGCCGGAAATTGGATTTTACGATATCCACCCTGCAGGCCGCGCCCTTTAACCGTTCTGCCGCAGCTGCCAGTGCATCGTCGTCCTGGTCGATGCCAATGAGCCTTCCCTTTTCCGAAAGGCGGGATACGATGGCCGCGGAATGGCCCCCGCCTCCCAGGGTACAATCTACATAAACGCCCTCCGGGTCTGTCACCAGCCAGTCCACACAGGGCTTCAGCAACACGCTTATATGGGCGAAACCGCCCGGCAATGGCGGATTCCCAACCTGGTCATTCTGCCTGTCCAAGTCTGTTCCCTCCCATATCCAAACAGGGTTTCTTACGTACCGTCAATCCATTCGCCTTCAAGGAAGCCAATCATTTTTATGAACGGCTTCGCTAATGTTCCCTGATGCAATTCAAATATCCAGATCCAAATCGTCCAGACCTTCTTCTATCATCTGTTCGGCGGCTGCATTCCTGGCCTGCCACTGTTCCGCCGACCAGATCTCCGCCTTATCGCCTACCCCTACGATCACCGTATCCTTGCTGATACCGGCATGCTCCCGCAGGGTGGCGCTCAGCAGCACCCTCCCCTGCTTGTCGCAGGAAAATTCATCGGCGCCGGAAAAGAAAAAACGCTTGATGTCACGGTTCTTTTTCTGCCCCATGGACAGGGCGTTCAGCTTTTCCGCAAACAGGTTCCACTGTTCTTCGTCATATATCATGAGGCAGTGATCGAAGCCCTTGCTGATATAAAACCGCTTGCCCAAGGCTTCCCTCAGTCTGGCAGGAATGAAGAGACGACCCTTGTCGTCCAGAGAATGCCGGTATTCACCTAAAAACATTTTCTTCACCTCTTTGCCCCACTTTTCACCACTTTTCTCCATTATACAGTCAACTTTTTCATTTTGCAACACTTTTATAGGTAAAATTCATTCAATCTCTCCGGTTTTATCAAACTTTTTTACAGCCCATCCACGTCTTACACAATATATTGTGGCAACGCATTTTGCCGACCACAATTTGAAAATTCTATGAAATCCCTTTTCCGCTCTTTTCCTTTTCATAGAAGAGTGCTATAATATCACTGCAAATAAAAAACGGCGCATGTTCCATTGCGCCTGTTCCGTTTCCAATTTATTTTTTTATGAGGTGAACAAAATGGAAATCAACGAAATCACTGCCGATACCAATATCATCGAAGCCGTACAGGCCCATCCGGAAATCATGCAGGTATTTGCCGATTACGGCCTGGGCTGCATCGGCTGCATGGCCGCCCAGTTCGAGACCATCGGGGAAGGAGCCGGCGCCCACGGACTGGATGTTCCCGCCCTGATTAAAGACATCAATGCATGCATCAAGGCAAACGCGGCAAAATAAGGTCAGGTCTTTAGGGGGCCTAGCCAATACCGTACCCCCGGAAAACAAACCAATACATTAAAACCCTATAAAAAAAGGGGCTGCAACAAAATGAGTTTTTTTAACTGAATTTTGTTCAGCCCTTTTCCATTGCGCAACAACGAGTCTATTTTGTACAGCCCCCGATGTATCCCTTGCTGCCGATAAACAGAAAATCGAAAACCATACTCGCACATAGAGCAAAACCCGGGCAATCCTGCCCGGGTTTTACTTTCTTTTACTTTTACAAGTCTTTTTTATTTGTAACAGTATTTATTTCTCAGCTGCCTGGCCGGGAGTTTCCGTCACGATCTTGCTGCCGTAAACGTCCCGGGTCTTGCCTTCCGGATACTTGGAGTCCGAATTGTTGACACGTACACGCTCGATCTTCTTGCGGTCGTTGTCCTGGCCAGAGATACGTTCTACATAGATGCGGCCCAGTTCCGGCTCGAATTCTTTGGCGATCTGGGGATCCAGGGTTACGCCGCTGCGGACGATGCGGTCCAGCATAGCTGCGAATTCGTAGCGGGTCATGGCACGGTCGCCCTTGAACAGGCCGTCAGGATAACCCTTCAGGGCTCCACGCTTCTGCAGGTCTTCTACGTACTCGTAAGCCCAGTGGTTTTCCGGAACATCCGGGAACATGGCGGTCTCGATGCCATTGGCTGCTTCCATGCGGTCCATGCGGGCTGCCATCTGGGTCACCAGGCTGCGCAGGTCCTGAATCTCACGGGCCATGGCGGTGCGGCTCCGGGTGATCCGGTTCCGGGTGCCGTCCAAACCGAAGGTGATGCCTGCGTTCACCATGTTGTCCGCATTGCCAAAGGTACCGCCGATGCTGAACATCACGCTTTCATCCGGCCGGTAGAAGGCGCCTAACGCCGCTGCCGTTTCACCCCGGTAATTGCCTACGCCGGCCGCGAACTGCAGCTTGTCGTCCGGGTTGAAGTCCATGGGATGGAGGGCTGCCAACGCTGCCGCCCCGGCCAGGCCTTTCCGCATCCGGTTGTCCAGGTTGTTGATCTGGTTGTAGGTATTGTTGATCTGGCTACCCAGGTTCTCAATGTTCTGGGCATTGTTATTAACCTGATTGTCCAAGGCTGTAATGTTTTCCGCCGCCGTGTTGTCCTTCTTAATGTAATTGCCGTCGTTCTGCACGCGGGTTTCATTGTAAACCGTATCGCCGGTCACGATGCCCGTGTCGCCGGATGCGACTTTACCGTTGGCCTTTACATCCACAGTGTAGATCTTTTTGTCATCGACATCTTCAGAGGCCACCGTCACATTATCAGAACCGGCTTTTACCTCCACATTGGAAACAGCTTTCACTTTAGATTTAATCGTATATTTCAGGCTACCATCCGCATTCTTGGTGGGTTCTACCTCGATGGTGTCATCGCCGGCTTCTACCGTGTTGCGGGTATCAACGATTTCTGCTGTTCCGGCGTTGTTGCCTACCAGGTCTTTCAGCGAAATCGTATATTTGGCGCCGTTTTCGGTTTCAGCTTTTTCGCCGGTCAGTACATACTGGGTGTCAGTATCCGTATCAACCACTTCCGCAGTCCCTGCTTCGTTACCCGCTTTATCTTTCAGGGAAATTGTGTAGGTCGTGCTTCCGTCTGCCGCTTTTTCACCCTTCGTACCGGAAAGATCATACTGGGTGTCAGTATTTGTATCTACGATGATTGCCGTCCCTGCAGGTTTATCTTCGGAGTCTGTAAGCGTTACCGTGTATGTCGTGTTTCCTTTCCCGTCATCCACTCCGCCGTCGCCGGAAAGAGTATACGTACTCGCGTCAATTTTGTATGTCGTAGTATGGTTATTTGTATCTGAAGGTTTTATCGGATCATCGGAAACCGCAGGCGCCGGTGTTGTTCCTGCAGTTACCGCAGCAGTTCCGTCAGTTGCACCGGTTCCTGCCGTTGTTCCCGTTTCGCCGGCAGTCAGATCTGTCGTCTGCCCATTGGTTTTAGTAGTGGTTTCCGGCGTTGTCGGCGTAACCGTTATGTTTGTCCCTTCTGTCACAATCGCGTTCAGCGAATGAATGGTATATACCGCATGCCCGTTATCATCTGTGTTCTTGATTACCTCGACATTATCCCCGCCAACAATACTGAACTGTGCGGAATCCAGCGCAGAATACAGCTGGCTGCCGTTGATCGCGTCGGTAGAATCTTTTGAAACCAGACCTGCCGCTACGTTCTGAATACGGCGCGTTGCCTGAGTGCCGTCGACCTGTATTCCCCCGACGCTGACTACACCTGTCGGGTCGGCGCCGGCAAATTCATACTTTGTGCCGTTTATCGTCAGCGTGTTCTCCCGGGTCCCGTACACGGTATTCCCTGCAGTGCTGTCCCCGGCAGCCACATACCCCGCTCCCCTTCCAAGGAACACGGAATCCGCCAGGGTTTCGGCAACGTCGCTGCCTAAAATGAAAGTATTGTCTGTAGCAACGGGTGCGTCTGCCGTACCGTTGCGGCTGCCGATGGCTACGCTGTTGTTGCCGGTCACTTTATTCCCCACGCCAATGGCGATACTTTCTTTCCCGGCTGCAGTATAATCCTTTTCGCCCACAACAGATCCCTTGCCCAGGGTCATGGAGTCCTCACCGTAAGCATAGGCCTGTTTTTCTATCAGCTTTTCCGCATCGTCAAAATCCTTGTCACAGGTTGACAGGGAATCGTCCACGTTCTTTTTGTCGGCCGTGGCTTTGTCAAGCCTGGACTGAAGTTCTTCCTTTTCCCCTTCCGCCTCCTCGATCAGGGCCTGGTACCCGGCCTTTACGGTATCATTGGGAACCGGGTATTCCCCTGTCCCGTCAGCGTCCCTTTTCTTTTCCAGTATTGCAATATCTTTTTCCAGATCATCGATGGACTTTGTGAAGGAATTGATCCGAATCTGGAGATTATCCGATTCTGTCTGCAGCTCCTTCCGGTAATCCTCTTTTGACCCGTATTCAATGATAGAACGGGCTTTGGAAGCCTCTCCTACGCCTTCCACATGGATATAGGGGCTGTTGAAGAGCATTTCACCGTCATTATTCTGGGATATGGCCATGTTCCGATCATCAATATTGATGGAAGCCGCCCGTTTCAGCTGGGCCACATTCACCGCATCGGTATCCGCACTGCCAGCCGCTACGCCGGTAATCTGCCGGGTAATACCGTTGGCCGCATCGCCTACGGAAACTGCGGCCATGGTGGAACGCCATACGGCGTCGTCTTTGACCGAAGGCTGCCCGGTATAAAGGTCGTACCCACTGACTGTGGCCGCAGGCGTGTTTGCGGCAGAACCGGATCCTAACGCCACAGAATCCGCTTCCGTAGCCTTTGCCCCCGCGCCGAAAGCAAAAGCATTGTCCTCGCTGACCCAGGCCCCTTTGCCGATAGCAGCCGAATTCCGGCCCTTATTATCCTCTAACTCCCCGACAACGCCGCCCAGGGCGGCCAGCGCGTTTTCTGAATAAACGACAGATTTCATGCCGAAAGCTGTGGAATTATAACCGGCCAGATGGCCGTTATCCCGAATCATGTCATCCGCCTCGGCCCGGGTGGCAATCCCTTCCTTTATGATTTCTTTTTCACCGGTCGCAGCGTTTACGCCTTCAATGAAATACTGTTTTCCCTCCGGCTTATCCGAATCCCTCAATACTTCCACGTCATTATAGGTAACATTCCTACTGGCATCCTTCCAGGTGCCGCCATAAACGATGGAACCGTTGCCCCAGGCCGTGGAAGTTTCCGCCCGGGCTTCCGTATCGGTGCCCCAGGCCGTAGCGCCGCCGCCCACAGCCTGGGTACCGCTTCCGAAAGCCGTAGCATTCTCACCGGAGGCAGTGGTACTGTAGCCGAATGCAGTAGAATTCTTCCCGGAAGCAACCGTACTAATACCAAACGCGGTTGACCTGGAATCGGCAGCCTCTGTTTCCCACCCGAAAGCGGTTGAAGCTATACCTGTCGCCTTGGCCTTGTACCCGAATGCTGTAGCCTCTTCCCCGGAAGCCGTGGTCTGGTAACCGAATGCCGTCGCGTCCGTATTGGTCGCTTTCGTGCTATTACCAAACGCCAGGGAGTTTACCCCCCGGAGGCCGGTTGAAAAAACAGCAGACTGTTCAATCTGCTCCATCGTCTTATCTTCCGTATGCCCATCCGGGAATGTCAGCCGGTAATACTCCTTCCCACCATAGGACACGGTTTTGAATCCGGCCACTTCCCTTCCCTGGTAGGATTCAATCTCAACGATGGAACTATCCGACCCGTCATCACTTCCCGCCTGGGTAGCAGTGCCAAAGGCCGTGGCGTTGTAGGTCAACGCAGTCCCTCCCTGAAATGCAAAGGATCCCGTGCCGGAAGAAACAGACCGCCTTCCGAAAGCTACAGCGCTTTTTCCCAAGGCGGTCGCCCCATAACCGATGGCCACGCCCCGCTCGCCCCGGACTACAGTATTCCTGCCAAAAGCGGAAGCTCCGAACGCATAGGCCTTTGCACCGGCCCCGACTGCCGTTGCCTCCGAGCCGGATGCCTGGGCATAAAAGCCCAGGGCAACCGTCTTATCCGCGCTGGCGCTGGAACCGTCCCCGGCTGCCACAGAATTGCTTCCCGACGCCGAGCCTAATCGGATAGGCGTTACCGAAGTGACAACGCTAACGTCATTTACTACCCGGGTACTTGTTTGCACACCTGTGACCATAGTCCCGCTGGCGCCCCAGGCTACCGATCCGGGATAACTTACAAGGCCGGCCAGCAGCACAGCGCAAATGGCACGGGACAAACCGGCAAAACACGCTTTCCCATTTACCTGCGAATATGCCGCCAACCCATGGAAAGCATTTTTACATTTCCCGTTCCGTTTCGCCAATTCAGAAACTACCACGTAACAGTTGCGGGCCTTGCTCCAGATGATTTTATAAATTTTATTCATTTCTTATTCTCCTTTTCTTCCTTCGGCTGTTCCAACGGCGTTACCAGAAACTCTACAATTTTCGAGGACCCGTTCTCCTGGGCAAAGGTCACCACGATCCGCGCATACTTGTCTTTGCCTGCCGTGCCCACATAGACCAGGTCGTTGATGTTGGCGTAACCGCTTTTGGGGTTATACCGCTTGAAATAGGAAACAATGTTGACATCTTTAATGTTCCCGATTTTTTCTTTTATGTTTTTCTTTAAATCGGCAAAACCGGCTGCCGGCACATTTTTCAGCAGGTCCGGGTGAAAGCTCGGGGTAACCTGTTCATAGGTAACCGTATTTCCCGTAAGCGCCGCCACAAGCTGGTCCGCAGTTTTTTCCTCTGCGGACAGGCTCCTGGCGGCGCCTTCCGCAAAGCAGCTTACATGGATGGCCACCGCCATTAACAATACCGACAATACTTTTTTCATAACAATTCCCTTCCTCGTATTAAAATTCACGAAGCCGTCCGCCGCCTTCCTGTTAATGAAATCTATTCCATCTCCCCCGTTACACGGAGGATTTTCCGGCCGTCTGCCCTTTCGGCGTTTCTTCCCACTTTGCCAGATTCCGCGCCGCGTTGTAATCCATGCTGATGAACTGGGCCCCGGTCTTTTTATCCTCTATCCCGTACCCGCAGCTCTTGCAGGTAAACCACCGCTTGTCTTCCGGCGCATCCTGGGTTGCGCCGCACCGGCTGCAGCGGTTCCGTATGTCCCTGTCCGGGCATTCCTGTACCGCGATTCCATAGGCTTCCGCCTTGTTCCTGATCTTTAACCGCAACGTGCTCTGGGGCCAGCGGGCCAGCAGTATATTGCCGCCTTCCGATTGCCCGGTGCTTCCCGCGTCCAGTTGGATTTTACCGCAGCGGTTTTTCCGGGCGATTTCCACCACCCACTTGGCGTACCTTTCGTTGGTCAGGTTGCGATAATTCCGTTCCTTCTCATACAAGGACTGCAGGGGTTTCAGGGCGCTTCCCCGCCCGTGCCCCTTGCGACCCGACCAGTTGTACTGCGCCCGGATATGCTTTTTGCGGGCCTGGTACTTTTCCTGATGGGCCAGCACCTCTTCCCCGCCAATGGCCCCCCGCTTCAGCGAATGGTTGAAAGCATAGGCCAGGGCGCACTGCATTCCGAAGGCCACCCCCATCACCAGTTCCGGGTCGAATTCTTCTTTTTCCCGGGCCGTTTCCGCTTCGTAGGGAATGCTGATATACCAGTCGCGCTTATTGCGGAATATGGAAGCGATGCCCCGCTTCAGCTTTCCTTCCGCAAGCTGATGCAAGGCCCGCCCGGCATTTTTGTCACGCCAGTTGCTGGCCAGCACCAGCTGGATCCGTCCCGGCATATTTTGTGCTTTCGCACCCTGCCGGGAAAGGAGCTGGACATTTGCCACATAGTTGTCGGCATCGACCCGCCCTATGCTGTAACCGGCCACGGGTATGGGGATACTGCTGTCCTTCCGGAAACTGGGCAGGGCTTTCTCCGAGCGAAGTACGCCCGCCGCGTTGCGCATATAGAGCTTCCGGGCCCGGCCTTCCGCCGCACAGATGATTCCTGCCGGCACGTCCGGGTATTCCTCCGTAAGACGGGGGTAACAGTACAGATGCCCCTGAGGATTCAGGTTCTCTGTCTCCAGGTTCAACGAACGCAGCAGGTGGTGGGTCATGCAGTAATTGGACATTCTGCAAACGTTATAGGAAAGGCCACGCAGCAGGTAGCCCAAATTTTCCCATGTTATTTTTTCGTCATAAGGACGAATAATTTTCAATACTAAACTTCGCTGCATAAATGACTCCAAATAACCTTATTTCAGCATTTCTGCCGTCAGGACTTACCGTTCTGCCTGAGCTTTTAGTGAGAGACTGCGGTCATACATCGCCGTGCCTTCTCCCCTTTGGGATAGCAAACGAACCCAAAGGCCTTACGCCTTTTTATTTAGAAAGGACCGACAGAATTACTCTGGGGATCCGATTTCCCAATCACAAGACTTATGCAAGCGTTCACAAGGGAGACGCGGTATTAAATTACTGCTTCGCTCTCTGTGTCTTACTGCTATGACTTTAATTGTTCATAAAAGTACGCATTTTTGAACAATTATGACTTGACTATAATTTTAAAAAAAGTTAATATATTTGTAATAAATCCGTATTATATTTTTAGAAATAGTAGCGCAATTTCAGATTAAAAATCAAAACAGCATTACAATCCAATAAACAAGCGAACGTATTAAAAACTGTACTTTTAAAAACGTCCGCTTGTTTTATACTTTTTTATTGCATTTTTTCAAGTTTTTATCGCTTTAATAACGACATTTATTGTAAAATCTTTCTGCCAGGGGGCACCGTATGGGACGAAATATTGATTGGGAAAGGGGAAATCTACATATGGCAGAAAACGTATACGGCTATATCAGGGTATCGAGTAAAGAACAACACACGGATCGACAGCAGATTGCGTTGATCCAATACGGCATCAGCGAAAAGAATCTGTTTTCCGACCGGCAGAGCGGCAAGGATTTCGACCGGCCCCAATACAAAAGGCTGTTGCGTAAATTGAAGCCATATGACTGTATCGTGGTCACCTCGCTGGACAGACTGGGCCGGAACTATGTGGAAATTCAGGAGCAGTGGAATATTATCACCCGCAAAAAAAAAAGCGGACATCGTCGTACTGGACATGCCCCTTCTGAACACCCGGAAAGGCCATAATAACCTGACAGGCAGGTTTTTGGCCGATATTGTGCTGCAAATATTAAGTTATGTAGCGGAAACCGAACGGCACAATATAAGGACGCGACAGGCGGAAGGCATCGCCGCCGCGAAAGCCAGGGGGGTGAAGCTGGGCCGTCCTGAAAAATTCCTTCCGGACGGTTTTCCCCAGGTGGCTTCCCTGATACGGGAAGGCAAACTGTCGTACAGGGAGGCCGCCAGGCAATTACAGGTCAACCATTCATGGCTTTATAAAAAAATGAACAGCGGATGAATGGATAAAAGGCTCATTTGCTGATCAGGGAAAACAAAAAAACGCCTGTACCCTGTGCAAAAAACAGGATACAGACGTCCACGGCCGCGTCATTACCTTCGCGGCATTTTTAATTTTTAGAGCCGGAGCAAGGGGTTCCCCTTACCGCTTCGGCCCTTCTCCCCGCAGGGCGGCGATATTGCAGCTCAGCTCCCCGATGACGGCCGTCAGGCCCGCCAGCTTGTTCTCCATGCGCACCAGTAAGAACCAGCTCAGCACTACCGGGAAGCCAAAGTCTTTAATAAAGCCGAACACTTCGGAAAGGTCCGTCATTCGTCCACCACGTCAAGAGTCGTGGTGCGGATGCGACCCTGCACGGCTTCCACCAGGTCGCCGCCGGCTGAAGTGAACACGTTGTTGTCCACGATCGCCTGCATGGCGGTGTCAATTTCCGCCTTGGTAACGCCGGGCTTGGGTTCCTCGATGTTGAGGATCACCTTTTTGCCGGCGGCATTCAGGAAGATCAGATCCAGATCGGTATCAGAGCTCATGGTTGTTCCCTCCTTTTCTCAAATAAAGTGATCGTTTCTCCGTTGCCCTTTATCCACTACTCGTTGGTAAGACTGGCCCGTTCAATGACGGTAAGGCCTGCCAGTTCGTTGTCGAACAGGCTGCCCAGGGCCGTGCCTGCGGCCAGGATCTGGGCCGGGGTGGCATTGGGCTTTACGTTGGAATACACGTAGCCCCTGGTGACCGTGTTGCCGTCCGCGTCGGTGCCGCGAACGATGGAAACGGTCAGGGAACGTTTCAGTACATTCATTACTGCTGCCATGGTATCACCTCCTCTCTCAGTTTATTTTGCGAAACCCTCAGGCAATCCGCCGCCGGAGGGGGCGGCGAATCCCTTTCCGGTTTCCGGCGGGACTTACAGGTCATCCGGCGTACATCCTGCAGGCCATACGATTCTGCCGCATGCCGGTTTCCACGCCCGCTATATCCGGACCCGTTCAGGCGGTCTGCTTTTTCCTTCCCCGGGCAGGCTTCATGGCTTCCCGGTAGAACAGGGCTTTCCCACGGACCAGGGGGCCGCCGGGAACCAGTTTTCCCAGCTGTTCGGGATCCGGCAGGAACCACAGGTCCCACCGCAACTGGGGATCGCCGCTTCCGGGGCCGTAGCCGTCCCTGAAGGCGGCCTCGCAGTGGGTCATCACCGTGTCCCGGTCAATGGGCAGCCCCAGTTCCTTGCAAAAGAGCGCTGTAAGTTTTGCCATTACATTGATCTGGTCTGGGGTGGGAGGCTCGGGTCCCAGCTTGATAATGGCCGCATCCCCTTCCCCGTCGTATTCATCTGCGTACACTGCCTTCACCGTCCGGGGGTTGCCGTCCCCCGGCAGCCAGCAGCGCCCTTCCGCACCGCAGCACAGGGTGATGCCAATGGATCCGTCGTTGCGAAGCCAGGTATGGTTCTTCTGCTCCGTCAGCTCCCGGCAGTGGCGGTACGCCGTGCCGTCGCAATCAATAGAGATATGGTAGTCGTCGTAGGGCTGGCCGTAATGCCCGCCCGTCCAGTGCAGGTAGATGTGATTGATCTTCCCTTTGGCCGCCCGGGCCATTACCTGCAGTTCTTTTTCGGTTACGGTAACACAATTTTCATTCATGTTCGTTTCTCCTCGTTTCATATTTTCGGGGCCTTTCGGTCGTTCCGGAACCGCCGGTTAAATTACCCCCTCACTTGTATAGTCGGGCGACCTCCGAAAAACGAAAGTAAAATTTTTGGAAATCCGTTGTTTGTTACACATTTTTTATTTTTTAATTGCGTTTTAAATACATTTTGTAAACAAGATTTAGCAAAAAAATACGTCCCGGTGATCTTCTCCTGAAGATTGTCGGGACGTATTTTTGATTTTTGCTTCGTTATGTGTTATACGGCGCGGGTAAGGCATGCCCTTTCTATCGGCCATCCGTATTCCGGAGGGCCTTGCGGACTGCTTTTGTCAGGGCCTTCCTGATAATGCCCTGCATTTTCGGATTCTCCAGCAGGGCGGCCTCCGAACTTTCGCAGATCCCCAGGTCGGAGGTTTTTTCCCGGTCGTACGTTACCTGATTCCGGGGTGAGATCAGCCGGAGCCCAAACACGGCTTCTATGCCTTTCGCATGTTCCATGGAGGGTTCCGCAATCCCGTGTTCCCATCGGTAGACGGTGATCTTGCTCACCCCTACCCCGTCGGCAAAAGCCTGTTGCGTGACATGATTCGCTTCCCTGAACTCCCGGATCAGCTGAGACGTGGATTTACAATCTTTCATTTGGATTCCCCTCCATTTCATTTTTTGCGTACAATCCTCATTTTCACTCCATTATAAATACTCAAATGTGTTTTAAAGATTGTATGCTTCAAAAGTATATCACACTATTTTTGATTATACAACTAAAAATTTTTGATTTTATGCCACATTGCTTTTTGTATAAAGAATTTTGTATACAGTATTCTTTTTATATTTTTTTTGCATCCCACGGTTTCACACAGGTTACTTTTTTCCCGGAAAATATTACATTCCTGTAGTCAAAAACCGGGAAAAGTTTCATAAACGAAAGCTTTTCACCCCAAAAAGGTTTCATTAATGCAACTTTTAGTATACATATGTGAAATCTATGCAGGCATTCTCTTTTCTGCTACCATATGGTCATGCGCACCATGAACCATATTACGAAAGGACGGAACATACAAATGCTGATACCTGTAAAAACAGATATTCCCCAGACAGAGACACCCATATCCTGGAACCGGCTGTTCCGGGAAGCGAAAAAAGGCGATGACGGGGCAGCCCGGGATTTCTTCGCCGCCGCCCAGCCATTTATAGACCGCCTTTGCAAGAACGCCTTTTTCCGTGACAGGCTGGGCAGGGACGAAATCCAAAGCGTGGCTTTCCTGGCCCTGGTGCGCATGCTGCAGAAGCTTGACGCCCTGCCGGAGGACAGTAAGGTTCCCTACCTGCTGCGGCGGGTCCTCCGCTTTACCCTCATCGACTGCGTCCGGACCTTGGATGTGCTGGAAGAATATGAGCAGCCTTCCGTGGTGTTCTTCACCCCTATGGATCCGGACGGGGACGGCGGGACAGACGACATGGCGATGGATTTTCCCGCCGACGACAGGGATGAGCCGGAAAACCGGTGCCTGCGGCAGGAGCTGGGCCATGAGGTCCGCAGCGCCATAGAACGCCTGTCCCCAAGGGAGCAGGCGGTGATAAAAGCCCACTTTTACGACGGCAAGGATATCCGCACCATTGCGGCAGAGCTGCGCTGCTCCCCCCAGCATGTACGGGCCAGCAAGCGCAATGCTTTGACCCGGCTGCGCCGCATGTTAAAACGCCGGGTCGACGCGTAGACGGGGAAAGGAAGGATGACAATGAACGATACGGAAACAATCGGCAGGTCATTGGACTGCAAGACCCTCATATCCATACTGAACAGGGGGGCGGAAAGCGCCCTCCTATTGGGGGCATGGTGCGCTATGGAGGCCATTGCGGAGGAAGATCCGGAGGGCTGCGTGCGCCTGAATCCGGATGTACCCATGGACGCGTCGGCCCTGGGGGATTTTTTACATTGCCCGGTGGAAACAGTGGAAAACACCATCGGCCTGTTCCGGCAATTGCGGAAGCTTACACTGGAGGACGGCATCATCCGGATCAACGCCTGCGCAGCCCGGAAGAAAACAGCCGCCTCCCGGGAACGGAAAAGGGCGCAGGCCCGGCAGCGGCAGGCCCGGTACCGGGAAAAACAGAAGGAACAGGAGGGCTTTGCCGGGCAAAAGGCAGCGGCCCAAAGGGAAGCCGCCGCGACGGAAAGCGAAGATTTTTCGAAAGGCACAGCCCCAAAAGAAGTTCCCCCGGAAAACGGGAGTTCAGGGGACGGCCCCTATTGGGAAAGCGTTACCGTAACGCAGCCCGTAACGGTACCTGTAACGCAATCCGTAACGCAGCCTGTAACGCTGTTTGGAGAAGAGCCCCAAAGCCCCGCTGCCAGCGGATCCGAAGAGGTTGGAACCACAGCCTGTAACACCCCGGTAACGGAACCGGAGGCAACAGAGAAAAGAAAGAACCAAAGAAAAGAGACAAGTCTATTTACGAATCCTGATACCAGTCCGGCAAGTCCCAGAAACGGGCAGGCAGGCGACCCGGCGTCTGACGGAGCAGCCGTTGGCCTTCCGGGGGGTGAGAAGCTGCCGGAGGTCGAAGGGATCTGTCTTCCCTTTGTGCCGGAGGAAGCGGACGCCAACCGTTTCCGGGAAGATCTGCCAGCTTCCTGCGAAAGGATATTGGAGGCATGGAACCGGCTGGGCCTGAAGCCCTGCCGGGACCCGGGGCCTTCCCTGCTGGAAAAGATGAAGGAACTGCTGGCCCGCTACAGTACGGAAACCATTGTGGAAGCCATCGCCGGTATTGCCGGCTGCCCCTTCCTGCTGGGGAAAACCGCAAGGAGCCGCTGGAGCATTTCCCTGGGCTGGCTGTTAAAGCCGGATAACTTCGCCAAAGTCCTTTCGGGAAAATACCGGACTTTCCAGAAGACCGGACAGTATGAGGTCGGCAGGGACTACATGGACAGGACGCTCTGCCGGGAGGGAGAAGCCTTCCCCGGCTGGCCCGCCGGCAACGAAAACATTATCCCCTCGGGCGGCTGTCTGGCCGGCAACGAAGGCATTGCTTCCCCGGGAGGCTGTCTGCCCGGTAACGGAAGCATTATCCCCCCGGACAGGTCTCAGGAGGCCCGGGACCTCCCCTGCCACAGGAACCCTGTTCTGGAAGAATCGGCCCGTCTGTTAGGACTGCCCTATTAAAGGAGGAACAAGATGAAAAAGAAAGAAAGCGTAGTGGCCGTCATCCGGCGGGAGAAGCGCCGCCGGGCCCTGGGTACAGATTTAATGTGCGACTGGGATTTCGCCCGGGACAACGGGGAGAACCCGCAGCTCACCCGGCTGGCCCAAAACTATGTGACTCATTTTGAAAATTTTCGGAGCCGGGGGGCCGGGCTGTTCCTGTACGGAGGTCCAGGTTCCGGCAAAAGTTTTACGGCGGCTGCCATCGTCAACGAGCTGACGGACCGGGGCTACCGCTGCCTGTTCACCAGCCTGCTTACCGTCCTCAGCGACCTGTCCGGCCTGGGTTACGGCAACCGCCGCTGTTTCCTGTCCCAGATCTGTGACCGGGACCTGCTGGTGCTGGACGACTTCGGCACGGAAGCGGAGACAAGTTTCAGCAGCAACGTTTTGCTGCAGATCATAAACCTGTGCCGCCTGAAATCCGTCCCCATCATCGTAACCACCCCCTATCACCCGGACGCCCTGACCCAGGGAGGGGCCGCCTCCCGCCGGACCTTTGCGGTACACCGCCTGTTAAGCCGCTGCACCCCGGTGAACGTGATCATTCCCCGGCCCCGCAGCAGCCGCAACTTCAAACAGAAGCAGCAGGGGGACACCCTGTTAAAAGAGCCGGCGCAACAGGAGGCCCAGCCGAAAGGGCTGCCTGTCCCGGAGCAGGAGGATCAGGCGAAAGAACAGCCGGTGCAGCAGAAGTTGCTTTTACATTAGAAAAAAGCGAAAGGAGAGCATACATATGCAGGAACGAGTCATTCCCCAGAACATTACGGCGGAGCAGAATGTGCTCAGCGCCATGCTGATCGATACCCACGCCGCGGACATTGTGGCGGAAAGATTGCAGCCGGAGGATTTCTACCGTCCCTCCCACCAGATCATCTGCCGGGCCATCTTCCGTCTCCGCAGCCGGAACGAGCCGGTAGACCTGGTCACCGTTACGGAAGAGCTGAAAAAAGAGAACCGGCTGGAGGACGTTGGGGACATCAGTTACCTGACCCTGCTGGCCAACGTTGCCCCTACGGCGGCCAACGTGAAGTACCACGCCCGGATCGTGGAGGAAAAATCCCTGCTGCGGCAGATGGTGGAAAGCGGCACCGCCATCGCCGCCATGGGCTACGAGGGCGGCGAAGAAGACGTACAGGACCTGATCGACAGGGCAGAAAAAAATCTGCTGCGCCTTTCCTGCCGGAAAAGCGCAACAGATTTTGTACCGATCCAGGATATTGTATCCGCCGCCATGGACCGGCTGGGCAGCCTGGTAGAAAACAGCAGGGTGGTGACGGGCCTGTCCACCGGTTTCACCGATCTGGATTCCATTACCGCGGGCCTCCACCCTTCGGACTTTATCATTGTGGCGGCACGGCCCTCCATGGGCAAGACAGCCCTGGCCCTGAACATTGCGGAAAACGTGGCCCTGCGGGGGACCCGGGAAGGGGAACCTCCCAGGCGGGTGGCTTTCTTCAGCCTGGAGATGAGCCGGGACCAGCTGGCCCAGCGGATGATCTGTACGGAGGCGGATGTAGGAGACCGGGAGCTTCGCCCTGCCGAACCGGAAGACGAAAACGAAAAAAGGGAAGTACTGGACCGTCTCTGGACCGCTTCGGACAATCTGGCCGCCTCCAACATATTCATTGACGACACCCCGGGTCTTTCCATCCGGGAGCTGCGCTCCAAAGCCCGGCGGCTGAAAGCGGCCGGGGGGCTGGACCTGATCGTCATCGACTACCTGCAGCTGATGCAGGTCTCCTTGGGACGTTCCGGTTCCGAGAACCGCCAGCACGAGGTATCGGAAATCAGCCGGAGCCTGAAGGCGCTGGCCCGGGAACTGGAGGCACCGGTGCTGGCCCTGTCCCAGTTAAGCCGCAGCGTGGAAAACCGCCAGGTGAAGCGGCCCATGCTCAGCGACCTGCGGGAGTCCGGCTCTCTGGAGCAGGACGCGGACATCGTCATGTTCCTGTACCGGGAAGACTACTACAAAGCCGCGGAGGAAGAGCCTACCCACCTGACAGAGCTCATTGTCGCCAAGCACCGCAACGGCCCCACCGGAAAGATCGACCTGTTCTTCCGGAAAGACTGCACACGGTTCATCAGCCTGAACGAAAAAGATGCGGTGTAAGTAAGTAAGTAAGTAAGTAAGGAAGGAAGGAAAAAAGGCACGGGCTTATAACCTGTTGACCAGATAGTTTCATACTGTAAACATACGCCTGCTATGGGATTTTAAAATAAAGCGGCGGTGAAGTTGCTTATTTGCCAACTCAACCGCCACTTTAATATTCTATTTTCCTACCTTTGCTTCCAGTCGCGCCAGCGCTTCTTTTAATGCTGCAATTTCTGCATCCTGCGCCGCAATCTTTTCATCCTGCGCCGCGCTTTCTTTCTGATGTGCTTCTTTCAATGCTGCAATTTCCGCATCCTGCGCCGCAATCTTCCGCGCCATGGTCGCCTTGCTTGCACCTAATCCCTTGCCCTTATCCAGCGCAAAGATGACGCCTGCGTTGACCATGTTCTCCCCATTGCCCATGCTGCCGCCGATGCTGAACATCAGGTTATCCTTGGGCTGATAGAACAGGCCCATGGCCATGGCATTGGCGTTCCGGTAATTACCGTAGCCCAGGCCCATGCCAAACTTGCCGTCCATATCCAGCGGGTGCAGCGCCGCCAGGGCCGCCGCCCCTGCGCCTACCTTGTTCACCCTGTTATCCAGCTTGTTGATGCGGTTGTTCAGGTACACGTCATTATTATACGTATTCTGACCGGCGGCCTGCAGCTGGCCGATGGTGGCTGCGTCAGTAGCTTCCGTGCCGGGGGCAACGTGCTTGATCTGGCGCTCACCGCCAGAGGAGCCCACCGAAACCGCATCTGCTTCTGCAGTGGAATTATTGCCAAGCACCACGGCGTTGTCAACATTGTTTACCTGCACATTATTTCCCAGCACAATATTATTATTACCTTTTAAAGTATGCCCGGTCCCAATGGCAATGTTCTGATCTCCGTCAACAGTGTTATCAAAACCGAGGGCAACGGAGCGCGTGCCGCTTTTAATCTCGCTGCCCTTGCCTATAGCAATCTTCGTAGTATTCTCCCCTAACCTCAGGCTTCCCTCTTCACCGGGTTTGCCGTTCAGGTACTCGTATACGGTAGCGCCCCTGACAAATTCGTCCGCATGGTCTCCCTGTTCCTTTACCTCGCCATTCTGACCAGCCAACGCCTCAAGTTTCTCATCAACGGCAACAATGCCTTCAATACTTATCCCCGTTCCAACCAGCAGCATTTCTACGCCGGTCATAGCCGTATCTGCAGTCTTCTGGGCAGTGACAATATTGTCTGCATTCGTTGCTATATCCTGTGTGTTTTGGGTAATATTTTCAGTATTCGACGCAATATTCTGTGTGTTTTTATCAATATTCCGGGCATTTTCTGTTATCATTTCTGCATTCGAAGCAACTGCTTCCGCAGTCACCCTGGCCTGATCGTCCAATGCCGTCAGGTTTTCCGCTACGGTATTGTCCATCTTTACATATTCGCCATCCTCTGTCAGGCGAACTTCTTCATAAACCGTAGCGCCGGTCACCAGTTTTTCGTTTCCGCTTTCCACCTCGCCCGTACCCAATGCACTGCCCCAGGCTGCAGAGTTATCTGCGGTTGAGCCGTTAGCATCTTTTGCGTTTTTCCCAACATTAGATGCATCTGTATTCGCTTTCTGATCCAAAACATCCTTGACAAGTCCGGTCTGGTCCTGTAATGCCTTATCCATCAGGGTCAGGTTTTCCGCAATATTTTTATCGGCTTTTATGATAAGACCGTCTTCAGCGATCGTACCGATGCGGTTGGCCAGCGCAGTCTCCTTCGCATCAACCTGCGTTTTTGTATAGGCGTCCCGGATTCCGTAGCCTTCCAGCGTGTCCGACTTGTCCACCTTATCCTTTACCGCATCTGCAATCGCGTTGTCCGTCGCCGTCTTCGTATAGGCATCCCGGATCCCGTAGCCTTCCAGCGTCGTTGCCTTGTCCGCCTTATTCTTTACTGCGGTATCTAACGCGGTAAGATTCGCCGCAGTTGTATTCTTTTCCTTAATATGTGTCCCGTCAACCGGACGCACTTCTTCGTAAACGGTAGAGCCCCTCAGAAATTCGTCTGCCCCGGGTTCTCCTTCGGGCGCAACCGTTCCATCCATTGCTTTTATGGTTTCAATATCCGCAGTTCGTGCATTGATTTCTTCCGACAGATCAATAATTGCATTAAGTTCAATTCCGGAAACCTTGGCGATCAACTGCAGATCGGTTTTCGTTTCCTCGGCAGTTTTCTTTACATCGTCCAATGACGTATCTAACGCAGTCAGGTTTTCCGAAACCGTATTACCGGCTTTAACAACAGCGCCGTTTTTACTTATCGTCCCGATGCGGTTGGACAATGCGGTCTCCTTCGCATCGACCTGGGTTTTTGTATATGCGTCCGTAATGCTGTAGCCTTTCAGCGTCGTTGCCTTATCTGCTTTACCGCCCACAGCTTTAGTGATGGCACTGTCCGTCGCTGCCTTCGTGTATGCGTCCGTAATACCGTAGCCTTTCAGCGTAGTAGCCCGGTCTGCCTTACCTGCTACTGCCGTAGTAATAGTGCTGTTGGTTTCCTCTTTTGTATAGGCATCCGTAATGCCGTAGCCTTTCAGCGTGGTGGCCTTGTCAGCTTTTTTCGTTGCCGCCGTATCAATGGCAGACTGCGTCTCGTTTTTGGTAAAGGCATCCGTAATACCGTAGCCTTCCAGCGTGGTGGCCTTGTCGGCTTTTTTCGCTACCGCACTGTATACCGTGCCGCCGGTTACAATACCGGTGTTGCCGGCCTCCACGGCCCCGTTCTTCGTCACCTGAATCTTACCGCCAGCATCCAGGGCCAGGTCGCTGCCTGTGTTCACCTGCAGTTTGCCGTCTTTATCGAAAACCAGGCCGCTGCCGTTTTTCACGCTGACCGTGTTTTTATCGGAAATATCAATACCGTCGCCTGCCGTATATGTGGCACCACCACCGCCAGCTCCTATAGCATCTTTCAGGGCTTTTAACTGGGCTACGTTAACCGCGTCCGTGTCGTATGTGCCTGCCGCCACGCCTGTAATCTGGCGGGTAACGGTAGCGGTATTGCTGTCAGTGGCGGACGCGCCCACAGAAATAGCATTGGCCGTAGCGATCCAGGCCGCGCCGGCAGCAACGGTTCCGTCCGGACGGTAGCCCGCTACGCCTGCCCGCCGGTTAGCCACAGAGCCGTTTCCCAAAGCGATGGAATTGGCCAGTTCAGCCCTGGCTTCATCACCAATGGCCACCGAATTGGTAGCGTCTGCCGCAGTGATGCCGCCTAATGCCGCCAGTGAATTAATGCCATTGGCTGTGGAAGAATCGCCAAAGGCCGTTGCATTTACACCAATGGCCTTTGAATATACCCCCCAGGCGGTCGCATTCATTCCGCTTACCACAGTATTGTTGCCCCAGGCAGTGGCGTTTACGCCGCTTGCTGTTGCATGCACCCCCCAGGCTGTTGTATTGGAGCTACTTGCTGTCGTACCGTTACCCCAGGCAGATGCATTGGCGCCCGTACGCGTTACATTACTTCCTGCCACTCCGGCCTCGTCTGCCCATGCAACCTGTACGCCGTAACTACTTACGAGGTACACGCTTATCAACATAGCCCCCAGGACACGGACAGCTTTCATACGGAAGGAACGGGTACCGCTGCCTTTGGTATGACTCTTGGCCAATTCGCTGGCTACCACGTAACAGTTTTTCGTTTTATTCCAGACGATTTTATATATCTTATTCATCTTTGCGTCCCCCCGTTTTATCAGAATGTCACGGAACAGTTAAAATGGATCCGCGTCTTATCTACCTTTTCCGCCTGGCTCTTAAACTCCCGCTTCAGCGGAATACCCAGAGTCAGGCTGGAATAGAAGTTCTTATAGCTGGCGGTTACGCCCAGGCCGGTAGACACCAGCGTGTGATCCACTACCGTCTGCTCATCCCCAAAAACCCGTCCATAATCCACAAAAGTAAAGGCATTCCAGATCTGTTTTTTATCCAGAGGCGCCTGCCAGGTAAGGCTGGCGTTAAAGCCCTGGCTGCCGCCCAGGAAGCTTTCCTCATAGCCCCGCACGCTGTTGGCCCCGCCGATATAGAAAAAGTCGGAAGTGGACATGTTCTTCTTTTCGCTGGCCACCTGTGCGTTCAGGCGCCCTAACAGCATCTGGCCTTTCCCCAGCCGTTTCTGGTACACGGCGTCCAGCCGGTAGGCAGTATAGTTGTCGCTGGTATCGTATAAATAATTGTTATAGCCCATAAAGGCCAGGCTGTGTTTATGGTATAACACGCTGTTCTTGCCGTAGTGGGTGAAGGAAACATAGGGAATATAGGTATTCCGCGTATCATTCACCCATTTAACATAGCTGTCAGATTTGGTGCCAAAATCCGTCTGGGATTTCTGATGCAGATACTGGAGCCCCACTTCGTACCGGCTCTTTTCGTCCACCCGCAGGGGATGCCGCAGGGTGATGCCGGCTACATAGGAATGGCCCTTTACCCCTGCCGTTTCTGCCAGATTACCTTTGACAAGCTTTGTCGTATTAGTGCCGTAATCAAAGTCCAGCATAGTGCCCAGGTTATTCACCGGTATGGAGTAATTGGCGCCGAAAATATTGGTACCCTTGCTGCGCAGGTAGTTCATCCGCAGGGCATCCCGCTGGCCGGTGACGCTGCGCATGGTATAAAAGACGCCTTCCCGCCAGCGCCCGGAGGTATCGTAACCGTGGTTATCCACGTACAGGGAGACCTGGTGGTTATTTTTCGGCTCGAAGGCCGCAATTTCATAATCCGTAGTCCCCGGCTTTTCCCCGGCGTGCACCAGGACGCGCAGCTGCACGTCGTTGGTAGCGTTAAAACGCTGCAGCTCATCGTTCAGGATATCCGTGTTGGCCACCTTGCCCGGTTCCAGATGGATGCGGTGGGTCACATAACCCTGCCGGGTAAAACGCAGGCCGTTTACGGTCACGTTGCCGGTCTTTCCCTCCAGCAGTCTGATCTGCACAGCGCCCTCATGGATACGCTGGGGGGGCAGATAGGCCCGGCACACCGCGTATCCCCTGGTTTCATATAACTTGTTGATCGACGCCGTCATAGCATACAGGTCTTCCAGAGAAACAGTTTTTCCCACATAGGGATCGGTAATCGCTTTTATCTCTGCTTCCGTTAAAATTTCCGAAGGATCCGTATCCACCCGCTCCAGGGTAAAGGTAACCTGGGCGGCGCTTTGCTCCGGCTTCTGCGTTTCTGTTTCCACTTTTGTCTGCTGCCGTTCCTGGTCTTCTTCCATCTGCTGGGCGATCCGCTGCCGCTCCATATACTCCCGGGCCTGGTTCAGCTGGGCGCCGGAATCTACGGTTCCCATAGAAGCCGCCCAGACCGTTGAGGAACACAGCACAGAAACAGCTAATGCGGAAGAAAAAAGCCAACGTCCGGATGCGGAAACCTCCGCTGAAATTTTAAACATAATGAACCATCCTTTTATACAAATTTACTACTTTGCAGTCTTGCCAATCTTAATTTCCGCCGGTTTCGCATTCCGTACAGGCGCTACATCCAGGGAATTGCTGTAGCCTACCAGGCCGTACCGGTCATAGTAGGCGATCTTGCCGTAGCCCTTGCGGACCTGTTCCGGCAGGTCCTTGCCTGCCGTCACGGGACCCATATACGAAACGGTTCCCGATCCGGTACGGGCAATCACACTGCGGCCGGCCTCTACAGCACTGCCATAGTAAATATTCCCTTTGACAGCATCTGCGATTACATTACGCCCTGCACTGACACGTCCCAGATAGATGATGTTACCATCCTCGGTGATTTTCGCTTCCACATTGCTGCCGGCGCTTACCGAATCTGCATAAATAATGTTACCGTTTCCTATGGTCCCGGTCACATTGCTGCCGGCGCTCACATTACCGTCGTACCAGATCTGTCCGGTTCCCACTTCCGCTGTAACATCGTTGCCCGCAACCACAACGCCGTCGTACATGACCGTACCGTCTGCCGTAGCAGCCTTCACGTCCCCGCCGGCCTTAGTGGCGCCGGAGAAGGTGATATCGCCGCTTTCCTTTACGGTAGCGGTAATATCCCCGCCGGCCTTTACATCCCCCGGGTTATTCCCGCTGTTGTCCAGCATGCCTGCTAATGTAATATCGCCATTTTCGGTTACTGCCGAGATATTGCCGCTGTCCGAGGCGATCTTTCCTTCCACGAGTATATCCCCGTCTTCCGTTTCCAGACTGATATGGCGGCCTGCATGGATGTTCATCGTCTCATTGACCTTTTCGTCCCTGTAAAGGAAAATGCTGCCTTCGCCGCTGGTCTTCATCGTCATATCCCGTTTTGCGTCAAGGTCGCCGCCAATATCGATATCACCGGCTTCGCTGGTTATTGAGATATCCTGTTTGGTTGCCTCCAGCTTGCCGTCAGCCACAATATCGCTGTCTTTACCGGTAATTTCCACACTGCCGCCGGTAATGCTGCCGTTTATGGTGATATCGCCTTCTTCCGTATTGTTATGCAGGGCTGCCAGGTTCCGGGCCGTTACGTTGCCGTCAATCACAATATAGCCATTTTTCTTTTTGCCGTTCTTATCCGGATCAACCTGTATGGTTGCATTCTCCGCATTGACATCGCCGGAAACATATATATCGCCGCCGGCCAGAGTCTCCAGCACAGCACCGGAGCCCGCCGTAAGATTGCCCGTAAGCTGCAGATGGCCTTCGCTTTGCAGGACTGCATTGCGGGTGGTTTTCACATCGCCCACGTACATGGTAGCCTTATCCCCCAAGAGGCCGTTGACGCCCCTGATTTTGGCTTCATTAGCGACCAGTGTGATCTCCGCCCCGCTGTTGAGGATGCGCAGCGGAGTATATGAGCCCAACACACCGCTGTCGCTGTTTGGATCTGCGGTAAGCCGCACCTCCTTCCCTGCATTCAGGTACGCGCCGCTGTAATTTCTGTCCCAGGACATCTCGATGCCAGGTCTGGAGTCCAAAGCAAGGGTATCCCCTGCATACAGGGAGCCTACAAAGAGTCTGCTCGGTCCCATATTTTTGATGTAGATGCTGCCGTCCGCATTGGCGCTCTGGAGGTCGCCCCGCAGGTCCACTCCCAGGTACTTGTCTTCAGCGCCGATATCCTCAGAGCCCCCATAGGCGATCAGGTTATTCGCTTTAATATTGGCCTGGCTGGCATCCTTTCCCTCCAATGCGTTGTAGATACCTTTCTGGGTGTACAGCCGCACATCCTTTACTCCCGCATTAATGACGCCGGTATTCAGGGGCGAGAAAACGCCCTTTGTATCGCTTCTGCCGGCGATAAATACGCTTTCGTCGCTGGCAGTGACATCCACCTTTCCCTCAGCCTTGACCCCCAGGGGGCTCAGGTTGCCGATGACAAATTCATACACCGCGCCGTCCGTCGCCACCGTATTGCCGATGGAATCCCGGGCCGTTACGGTCTGTTTGCCCTGTGCGTCCGTGCTGAAGAACAGGGTATTGCCGTTTTTATCCTTTATGGTTACATCCGCCGCGTCCGCGTTGGCCAACTTCTTCAGGTTGGCAATGGCTTTTTCGGAGCCGCCTGTCAGGTCGCTGGCCAGGATGGTGGTGGTTTTGTTGCTGTTCATGCCGATGCCCTGGGCGTTCAGGGTCACATTTTTCCCCTGCACGTTGGCAATCTTGCCCTGGGTCTCCGTAGTGACGCCGCTTTCCTTGTTGACGATGGCGTTGCGGATGGAGTACAGCAGCTGGTCTTTTGTCCAGGCAAAGGTTGGATGGGTGTATCTGTCCACGATAGCCTGGTAGTAGGTATCCTGGGCCAGGTACGCGTCAACACTGGTATAGGCCGTACCGTCCTTTTTGGTGAACATTTCCTTCACTGCGTCGCTGGCTTCCTTATTGGTAAACAGGGCAAACTGTTCCTCAACGCGCGCTTTATAATTGGCCGCGTCCTGCTTCAGGCCCTTGATATAGGCGCCTTCATAATCCTCCGTACCGGCAATGAGCCCTGCATCGATCCAGTGCATTACCAGGTCGTCCTCATCTATATTGTTGCTGTTCTCTGCCTGAGGCAGGGAGTCCAGCAGCCGCCCGTTCTTCGCCGTCAGGGTCACATCGCCTTCACGGGACACGATGGAACCGATCCGCATGTCAGCATTGGCTTCCGTCAGGTAGATATCCTTTTTCGCGCTGGCGTCCACATTGGCGGATCCCGGCCCAAAGCCGTAGGCTTCCGGCAGGGACCACAGTACCAGCGCCTGTTTGGACGTGCCAAGACCGCCGTTGACGCTGGTCAGATCGATTTCCCGCCCCATTACGGCAGTTTTCGAACCCGACTGGGTAATATCGCCGTCTGCCGTCAGGGCCACGTCGCCCGTGCCATCATTTCCGTAGGCGAGGCTTTCCAGCTTCCGGATCTCCACATTGCCGGGCAGGGCCTGGCCCTCCGCCGTACCGCCCCGGACGGTCACGTCAATATTGCCGCCCCAGGTGGAAACCGCACTAAGTACCACCTTGTCCGAGGTGGTATAGGTGTTGCCGTCCCCGCTGGCGGTCCGGGTTCCCAGGGAGGTAATATGGATATTTTCAATATCTTCCCGGGCCTGCAGGTCTGCCTTCCCGGTGATCAGGGCCGTATCTCCCTGCTGGACGATGCTGCCCGCCGCCGTATGGATGGTCAGGGCCCCATTGGCCGAATTGTTTTTGATCGTATCTGTCAGGTTGATACCGGTTCCCTTCCTGTTGCTGTTTGCCAGGGAGATGCTGCCGTCTTCCTTACCGATGAAGCCGATGCCGATATCCCGGTCCGCCTTCAGGGAGAAGGTGTAGGACTGGCTGGAGCCGGTCTTAGTGGTCCATTCCATATGGTATTTGGGGTTGGACCACAAAGCATACCAGTTGCCGCCCTCCTTCCACTTGCCGGTCACGGTGCGGGTATCGCTGGTGACCCGGTTCTCGTAGACCGCGCCGAACTCCGTGCTGTTCAGCTTCTTGCCGTATTCTGCGTCGTTGATCGCATCAATAAAGGTACCGCTGCCCAGACTGCGTTCGCCGCCCTTATTGACTTCTTTCGCTTCGGTACTGCTTTCCAGTTCCTTCAGCTTGGACTGGCTGCTGCTGGTATCCAGCGCCCCCCAGAACAGGGAGTTCTGGACTTTATGGTAATACTTCGTAGTGCCGGTCTCCGTGCCCAGGGTCCAGTTATAGCGCAGGCCTTCCTTCACTTTATAAGAGCCGGAGGGCGCGGCCCCGCTGTTGTGGCCGATACCGGATGCGGTCTTCGTAGCTTTTTCCGCCGCAGCGCTGTCCTTGGCATATTTGCTGTAATTTTCAATGGTTTTCGTCGCAGAACGGGTGTATTCCGTCCAGGTATCCCTGGCCAGGTCCGTAATGGTGATCTTGCCTTCGATATCATTATTGAGCACCTTGCCTACGTCCAGGCCATAGGCGGAATTATTGGTAACGGAAATATCCGCGCCCCCGTCCGCCGCCAGGATCCTGCCGTTGCCGGTGCTGGAGATCCGGCCCGTCAGGTAGACCTTGCCGCCTCTGGTATCGATGTCCTCTACCAGCAGCCGGTCGTTCTGGGGGTCGTAATAGACCTGCACCACGTATTTAAAGCCGCCGATACTGCTATCATAGACCGGTTTGCCGCCGTCGTTCACCTTGTACATGGTACGACCCTGGACGGTAACCGCCCGGTCAGCCGTTTTGATCCTGTCAATATTATTTAACGCATTGTCGCCAACCACTGCTTCATACTTGCTGTAGCCGCTCTGGATGAGGCCGTTTACGTTAATATCCGCCGCCGCGATATAGACGCTGTCCCCGGCAATACGTCCCAGCTCCGCGTTGGTAATATCCGACGCTGTCTGTTTCAGCCCCGTCTCGGAATCCGTCTTGTTAGCAGTCTTATCCTTCAGGGTGCTGTCTTTCGCGTTATTCATGGCCTTATTCACTTCTGCCGCGTTCAGGTCCTGGGGCCGTCCGCCGATATTCACGATGCCGTCCACATAATCCTGGGATATGCTGTCCTTGGCAGTGAGTTGCACCGTCCGGCCGGTAATGTTGGCGCCTTTCGAAGTGCCACCGATGGTGATGGAACCGCTGCGGTTGGTAATCCGTATATCGCCGGTATCGTTGTTTATGTCGCCTGCTACCGCCACATCGGTAATGGGGACATAGGTTCCCTGCTTACCGCTGGCATCCTTCATCTGGACAGAAGCCCCCGCCTTGTTTTCATTGGTAACCGTAATGGTGCTGACCTTGTTTCCAGCCGTATCATTTTGTAAGGTCGTAAAGGCCGCCTGTTTTTTCTTATCCTTATTCAGGGCGTTGACATCTGCGTTCTTCGCTACGCTGGTGAGAGCCGTGCCGTTGCCCCGGAAGCGGATCTCCCCGCCCGGTTCCCGGATCTGGATCCCGTCCAGCTTCAGGTAGGCGTTGGAGTTGTTGGTAATGGTCACCTGGGGAGCGCCGTTGGCTTCCAGCTTGCCCTTACCGTACAGGTTTTCCGAGTTCACGGTAATATTGCCACCGCTGACGGTGATCTCCGGTATTTCCACGTAGCGGATGGTAAAGCCGCTGGTGATATAGACTTTTTCCTGTTTCCCGGTCTGGGGGTTAGTTTCCATCTTGAACAGCCCCCGCTTGTCCAGCTCGTCCAGGATGCGCTGGCGCTGCTGCACGTAGCCCAGATAGGAGGCCATGCTCTTGGCGTCCGTACCGGTGCTGTATTCCTTGATCAGGGCTTCCACCGCCGCCAGCTGGGTCCCCAGCTGGGTAGCGTAATCCATATCGCCGGTCTTGATGTCGTCCTTGTTGAAGTTTTCGCTGGACCCTGTAGTGTCGATCGCCAGCGCAGACTGCCCGCTTACGGGTTTGATCCCGCCCGCTTCGGGCACGGCGCTGCCGGTAATGGTAACGTTCACCTTGTTGTGGATGCCCGCTTTCAGGGCGCCTTCCACGTTGACAAAGTTGTTGTTGGTTTCGCTGATATTCGATTTTCCCGGAGTATTAGCGACTACTTTTTCTTCTTTGTTCTTACCGGCAAACAGGTTGGTGACCTTTACCACGTCTTTTTTAAAGGTTTCGCTGCCATTGTCCGCCGCCAGGTTGATATTCCGCACGGAAGTAGCGCTGCCGTTCGCGCCCACCTTCACCTGCTGGTTGTTCTTCAGGTCCAGGCTTGCCTCCGTGGCTGTATCAAAAGACAAAAGAGTATTGTTATGTGCTTCCGCCAGGCTTTTCACATTCAGCTCCGCATCAGCTCCGTCTACATCGGTGCCTGCATACAGGTTGATATCGTGGGAGCTGTCTAACTTACCGTTCACTTCCACTCCATTATTGCGGGTGACCCGGTTACGCACCTTGGTTCCCACCGTACCTTCAAAGCCTCCGATATAAACTTCCGCAGCCCCGTCTATCTTGATTTTGTCGCTGCTGCTGAGGGTGATATCTTTGCCGTCATCAAAAGCGCCCTTCTGTTCCAGGGACGCTCCCTCGTTCACGGTAACCTTATTGGTGGAGGTGACAAAATTATCGCTGAATACATATTCATGCTCGAATGCGCCGCCTGCCTTGCCTTCCACCTTGTTATACATGTCAATATCGGACCAGGCATCGTAAACCTGGCCCTCGACGGTGGTCACCTTGGCATTTTTACCGATGACCACATTGGCTTTGTCCGTTATCTCCTGTTCTGACTTTACATCCGGCGCTACCTGAATCAGGCCGCCCACGTTCATGTGGTTGTTCCAGGCCTCCCCGTCATAGGCGCCGGTTACGGTCTTGTTAGCCGCCAGCACATAGCTCTTCCCTGCGTTTAACTGGGCCCCTTCCCTGATTTCCGTTTTGGTATCCATCTCCACATGGTTGTCGGAATTGGCCCAAGTTACGCTGATTGCGCCGCCTGCGCCGGTCTTGGAGCTGCCCTTGGAGGTGACCTGCTGGCTGGCAGCGATATCCGCGCTGTTGGTAACATCCCAGGCTCCGGCCAGGGACGCGGTATTCGTGGTTTTGGTGTTCATTGTGATGGTGGCGGCCGCGCCTATCGCCAGGAACCCGCCGGAATCCCCGTCCGCGAAGCCCTTGGACGTGTTGGCGCCCCCTGCGTCAATTTTCAGGTTCTGGAGCTTTACAGCCTTGTCGCCGCTGCCGCCTTTGGCCTCTACCGTGCTCTTATCGTCGCCTTCCGCTTTCGCGTCGCCGAAGCCGATGGAGGCAATTATACCTATGCTCGTATTGCCGATGATGGAACGGCGGCTGGCATTGTTCTGGGTAATAAGGGCCAGATTGGTAGCTGCCGCAGATTCCTTTTTAGTCTGGGCAGTACCGTTGGCATCTGTCTCCTGTACTTCCTTTTCCGTTGTCTTGTAGGTTTCCGCGCCCACATTGACGCTGGCCGTAGTCTTGGTGATGGCCTTGGCCTTGTTGGGCGCTACGCTTACAACTACGCCGCTGACCGAATGGGTATCGGCGTAGGTCATGTCCGTCCCTTCTTTGCCGATGACCGCCTGGGCCAGTACCGTGTCGCCCAGCAGCTTGTTCCCGTCCGCCACATTGACCTTAGCCGCAGAGTAGGCTTCCGCGTTGCTCTGCATGACGGCAACGCCGATGGCGGCAATTCCTGTACCGCCGGCTTCTGCCTTCACCACCGGCGCATTGATGGCTTCTATCCGGATGGCGTCCGCAGTAAAGGAGTTGGCCGGGGTATCGGTTTTCTTGTCGGTATCTGTTTTCTTGGCAGTAGTGCCGCCGGCTTCCACCGTAACGGCAGAGGTGCTTTCATCATAGGCTTTGGCCGTGTTCACCACTACAGCGCCCCCGCCTACGCCTACGCCGGTGGTCTTGGCGGCTACCCGGCCGGTCCGCTCTGTCTGCAGAGTAATGGCAGCCGGAACCTTTTCTGTTGTTTTTTTGCCGTCGCTGCCCGTTACCTCCTGTGTCTTCGTCGTTTCCGCCTGCAGCGTGCTGTCGCCTTTTACAGTTACAAAATTATTGGCTGCGTTGGTGTTGTGGGCCACGCTGACAGGCACTGCCACTCCGGCCGCCGACACGCCGATCATATTGACCTTGCTCTGGGCGGCGTCGCTGGATTTCACAGTCAGGTCCCCGTTGGTGGCGGCCAGCGTGCTGTGGTCTACCGCGATGCCGGTGTTTCCTTTGGTAGTAAGCCCGGCGTAGCCTACGCCGATCCCCACGGCGCCCAGTCCCGCCTGCACGGTCCGCAGGTGGATGGCGTCTTCCTTATTTTCCGTCACATTGCCCTGCCGGGCCGACAGGGTCACGCTGGCGCCTTTCACGGTGGAGTCCTTTACGGAAATATCGTTCAGCTGGTTCAGGTGGTACACCGTATCCGCCACGTTTATCTCAATCCCGCCCAGGGAGCCGCTGCCACCGTTCAGTTCCGCGTCGTTCAGCTCCGAATTGTTCACGGTCAGGGCTCCGCTGGCAGCTTCCAGCGTGGAGCTGTTCTGCACATAGGTATGCACCCCGGTGCCGTCCACATACTTCTTGTCTTTGGTGTCGGCGTCCGCCTTCACCTTTTCCTGCATCTGCTTCTTTTCCGCGTCGGTCATGCCGTGGAAGTTTTCGGAAAGATCCCGGTTAGTATTGTCATTGACAATACCCATGGCCTTATTGACGGCGTCCGTATGGCTGAAGGCCGTAGGCTTGCCGTCTGCATCTTTGGCATACCCCAGGTCGTTGATCCCGCCATTGACCGTAACGGCCGCCACGTTCACCGCAAGGCCTACGATGCCGACGCCGACGCCGGCTACGGTAGAGTCGATCTCCCGCCGGGTTTTGGTGTTTACTGCCAGGGTATCCTTTGCCTTGAGGGTACTCTTGTCCACAACAGTGCTGACGCTGTCGTTGAAGGTGCTGACATCCACTCCGACGCCGACGCCGGCTATCAGGGCGGCTCCGCCGGTACCGGTGGCATCCTTTACCTTAACGGCGTTGGCCGTATCCACTTTGATGGTATCCGCTTCCAGCGTACTGCCTGCAATGCGGCTGGCGACTATGCTGTCAATATTGTTCACGGCAATGCTGCTGGCCACCCCGCCGCTGAACATGCCTGCCGCCAGGCCCACAGACACCAGCTGGGATTCCAGCTTCGTGCTGTTGGATGCGCCTACAGACAGGGCGGATTTGGCCGTACCGCCCCTGGCCTTGTCGTTGGCTTTGATATCGCTGTTTTCCACGTTGGCGGTCACGGCGGAATGTTCCTTCACCAGGCCCACGCCCACATTCAGGGAACCGGCCCCGCTGTACGTGCTGGCCGAAATAGCCAGGCCCGCGTCCACGTTCAGGTCGTAGATCCGGTCCTCGTGGCTGGCCTCCACTTTCGCATCTCCGGTGTAATCCACGGTAGCGTTGGTCACCGTGGCAAGGGTGGAACTTTTCATCCGGTTGATGTTCACGTTATCGCCGGTCTCAAGGGTAAATTCCTTACTGCCGGCAATAGCCCCGGCCACGTTAAAGGCAGACATGGCCTGCTTGGCATCTGCAGTCACGTTGAAATTCTTGGCGTAAACGGTATTTTTCTCTTTACTGGTATCGACGCTTTCGTAGTATTTCTTGGTATCGTTCCACTTGGCAGAAGACGTGGAGATACCCGCCGCCGTTACCCGGCTCACCTCGTTGACCGCGCCGGTAAAGCCTGCCGCGATGCCTACGTCTTTCCCGATGCCCACGGAGGCTGCGCCGCTGAATTCCGCTACGTTGGTGTAATCCGCCGCGTGGACGTTCACGTCGCTACGGGCCGACGCGGAGTTCAGTTTGGAATCCAACACTTTCGCCGTGGTAGAACCGGCGATCTCGTTCAGGTTGATCACACCCGCCACGGAAGCGCCAATGACGCCGCCGTTGCTGATACCTGCCGCCACGCCGCCGTTAGCCATGACGGAAGCAATGGAATGGGTAGCGGAAGCGTCCACCACCACGCCGGTCTTTTCTTCTTCCACCCGGCCCTTCTGCAACCGGCTGACGCCGTATTTTTTGTTATCCCCTTCCCCTTCCGTGAAGGAGCCGCTGGACCAGGTGTTCCGGCTTACGGCGCTGTCGATCAGGTATTTATCATTATCTGTATTGTCTTTCAGCTTGCTGGCCGTCTTAATTTTATTACTGTCGCTGCCGGCGGCTGTTACCGTGCTTTCGCTGATCAGGGCGGCGGTATTGCCGCTGATCTTATTATTGGATCCCGTTACGCCGATGGCGGCGGCAAGGCCCTGCCCGCCCACGGCTACGTCCAGCACCCCCGCATAGTTGGAGATGGCTTCGTCGCTCCGGGCCACTACCCCTACATTGCCTGCGCTGCTGATATTCGCTTTCTTAATTTCCGCCGTCGCATTATTTTCAATATAGTTATGGCTGCCGGAACCGCCGGCGGCCACCGTCCCTTTCGCCGCCACGGAAGCGCCCATGGCCACGCTGAGGATATCCCCCTGGGAAGCAGAGCTGATATCCAGGTTCCCCACGTTCATGGCTGCGGCGTTCTGCTTATCCGTATAGGTCACCCCTGCGGTGGTGGTATCCTTGATGCGGTTTACGCCTACCGCCACGACGCCAGCCAGGAAGGAATCCGGCCCGGACAGCTGCAGGGCCACCGCACCGGTCTTCAGGGTGGAAGAGGTATCCGCTTTCACCGTCACCAGAGCCGCCTTGCTGCCGCCGTCCTTGTCGATGGCGGTATCCTTCAGGCCTGCCGTATTGGTTTTGTAAATATTGGCGTCCGCCCCCATGCCCTGGGCGGCAAACTTCGCGCTTTTCACCAGGCCCGCGCCGACGGCTACCGTAGTGGCTTTGGATGTATCCGATACGGCAGCGCTGATGATGGGAGCCTTCCCGTTCTTCTTCACGGTGGTAATATCCGCGTTGTTAATTTCCGCACGGACGGTTTCTTTGCCGTCGCCCTTTTCCGAGCCTTTATCGCTTTCCGTCAAGGCCACGCCTACCCCTAAGGCCACCGTGGTGTCCTTGATGGCCAGCTCTGCCGCCCCGGCTACGGTAGTCTTTGTGGTTTTATCCGTAGCCTTTACCGTCACGGACGAGGCGTTGGTGATCTTATCCCTGTTACCTGCCTTCTTCCCATCTTTGTCTTCCCCGATGACGGCTACCGTATCGTTATGGCCCCGGTTAATGCCAAAGTTACCGTGGGCCGCCACGGTACCGCCATCCTTATAGGTGGCCGCCGCGCCCACAGACAGAGCCAGGGCATAGGCGTCGTTGTTTGCGTCCAGGGAAATATCTACCCCCTTGGCCGCGTCTTTCGCCCGGACCTGGTTATTGGCTGCATAGACCCCGGTAGTATCGTCCATGCGGTTGTAGGCAATCCCTAAGCCTATCGCATTTTTACCTCCGGCAACGTCGCCGGTGACATTGACAATGTGGCTGGTGTTTTTCGCCGTTGCGCTGACCGTATCGGCGGCAATGCCGCTGTTGGCAGCCGTACCGTTGCGGTTGCCGGTGACGGACACGATATTATCCTGGTCCAGGTCGTTAAAGGACAAGGAACCTACGCCGCCCCAGTCCGCTTCGCTGACGCTGACCCCCGCCGCCACGGACACGATGTTGGTATGCACGTCCGATGCCGCCTTGACAGAACCTGCTTCCAGATTCTTGTTACCGGTAATATCAGAACTGAACTTGTTGGTCACGTTGTTGATGGACAGCGCCGCGCCGGCCGCGTTGGTCTTCCCTTCGGAAATCTCCACCGCCACGTTTACCATCGTGCTGCCGGCCGCAGTCCCCGTCCCCAGCTTATTCGCGGTGTCGCTGCTCAGGTACCCCAGCCCCGTAGCATCCACCTTGCGCGCTTTCAGGTATTCTTTATATTGATTTCCTTTTTTGCCGGAAATATCCTGGCTGGTCACCGTCACACCGCCGCTGGCCTTCAGGGTCTCCGTGCCGGAAATATAGCTGTGGTTGGTATTCTTCAGCTCTGCGTAGGCCAGCGACCCCGCTGCGGCAATGCCCTTGTCCGAACGGGTAAAGCCCAGGCCCACCGCTGCGTTCACCTGGGTCAGGGCGTCCTCGCCGGCTGCCAGTACATTGGAAAGCCCCGTGTAGGAGCCCCCCTGGATGCCGCTCTGGATATCGTTATTTATCTCACTGACGGCTGCCGTCATGCCGGCCGCGATGCCGGTTCCTGCCTGGTCCGTCTTCACCCAGGCCAGGTCCACGCCGCCGGCCACCTGGATATCGCCGTCATAGGCGCTGTTCTCCAGGTCCGTCCCGCCTGTATAGGCTATATTATCCGCTTTTTCCTCATATTTGGAGGTTGTGTCCACCAGCAGGGCGCGGGCGCCGGTATTGGCCTTGTTCATGGCCAGGCCGAAGGCCACGCTGGCATCCGTGCTGGTTCCATGGCTGTCGTTGGTCACCGCCAGGCCCAGGGCCGCAGCAACTTCCGAACCGTTCCGGATGGCCGTATTTTTAATGTTGCCTGCCTGGGAGATCCGGGATGACAGAATCACCGCGTCTGCGTTCCGGTTCAGGTGGTTCACCGCCAGCGCCGTTCCCAGGGCGCCTTTTTTCGCATTATTGTTGGCAGCCGCCCCGGTTGCGCCGTTAAACCAGTTCACCGCCGCCGCCCCGGCCCAGGCCCCGCTGAACACATCGTCGGTGGCCGTATTAACCAGGGAACCCGCCTTGTCTGCATCCTTCTGCTTCCGCAGGTTCACATCGACGCCGCTGATGACGGAGGCCGTCTCGCTGTCCACCTTGTTCCAGGCCACGCTGGCCGCCGCCGTAGCATTGAAGGACGCTTCCGACGCGTTATCGTTGGCGGGCTGCACCGGCTGATAGGTACTGAAGTCCCATGTCTTTTTGAGCTGGACATCCTTATTGAGTATCTTTTTAAACCTGTCAACGGGGAAGCCCACCACATTCTTGCCGGCGTCCGTCATCTGGTCCCGCAGGTAGTTGCCCTTCTTGTCCCAGTTGGTGAGAAAATCAAAGCCGGCGTGGCTTTCCGAGGCCTCCGCGCCCTCGATGCCCACGGCGTTCAGGGTCCCGTTGCTGTTCCCGGTCACCGACACATTCTGTGCGGTCACATTGCCTTTGGCTGCGCCTGACGCCGTTTTTGCCCCCAGAGAAGAGGTCGGTTTTTCCGTGGTCAGGCTGAAATCCGTGCCCATCTTTTTAGTCTGGGCTTCTTTTGCCGCCACCTTGCGGGCGGTGGCCAGGGCGTTCTCCGCCTTGATTTTGTTCTGTTCTTCTACACTCTTTTTCTTAAACCCGTCCGTGTCCGTATCCGTCACCGTAGTGGAGGCGCCCGAGCCCGTATCGCCGATCATGGCGATGCTGTTCACGTCCAGCAGGTTCACCGCCACCCCGGCGCCTATGGTGGCGTTAGTACGGGCGCTGCCCAGGGCCAGGCCCCCCACTACGTTGGTCACCGTGGTCTTGCTGTCGGCGCCCATGGTAAAGGTTCCCGCTGCCTTGACCGTTGTTTCATCGTCCAGCAGTACCAGCGTGTTGACGCCCCCTGTAAGCAGGCTCAGGGATCCCGTGGCGCTCAGGTTCTTATCCGCCTTGCCGGCGCTGAGGATGATGCCGGTCTGGATCATTTCATTCTTGGCGTCCAGGGCAATATTGCCGCTGTCCTTTCCGGCTGTATTTGCCGTCAGGGTCACATTTTTCCCGGACAGGATCAGGCTGTCGCCGATAAAATCCTGTACCGCCACGGTAGCCCCCGCAGCGTTGCCGTTGCTTTCCGACATGGCGAAAAATTCCCCGCCGTAGCCGGTGGCCGTCACTACATCCGTATCTGCCAGCGTATCTATCTTGATATTTTTCCCGGCGGAAATATTCGCCTTTTCCCCCAGGGACACGATGCCCTTGTTGTGCAGCTTAGCGATGTTGATCGAGGCCGCCACATCCAGATTAGCGGAGCCGCTGTCCTGGGAATCCACCATGTAGCTGCGCACATAGTAGTTGGTATAGCTGCCCGGGCTCACTACGTCGGACAGATCCTGGACCATCTTTTTTGCTTCACTGCTCAGCTTGGTAACGTTCTTCCCTTCGTTTTTCAGGAAGTTCTTCAGCGAATCACAGAAATCCCAGAAGGAAGCCCGGTCTGTCTCCGTTTTGAGTTTTCCGTCCACCAGCTTCTCCACCTTCACGGTATCGGATTCCAGGTTGGCCAGCTCCGGGAACTGGTAGCCGAAATTCTTTAATATCTTCCACATCTTTTTCGCGCGATCCACCACGTTTTTGACGGGTTCTGCCGCGTCGTAGATCTGCTGACCCGTGGCGTTCAGGTTCACGCTACCCTTTTCGGAAATCAGGGAGGCGCCCTTGTGGTTCGCCGTATCCCCCTGCAGTTCCACCTTGGCGTCGTTCTCGATATTGCTGTACAGGACGGAGGAAGCCACCGTCACCTTGGACGCAGTGTCTGCATCCTGCTCATTGGCCCACCCCTGCAAGGAATGGTGCAGGCTGTCAATGTGGGCGTTTGCCTCCAGGGTCACATCCCCGCCGGGAACCTCCTTGCCGCCGGCATCCTTTTTGACCGCGTCCCCCGTGGCCTTCAGGGTCACGCCGGGGGCTACGGTGACCGCGGCGCTGTTGACGCTGTCCACCACCGCCACGGCGGCGCCGGCCGTAATATAGCCCTGGGCAGTATCAAAGGCATTCTCCAGGCCCGCCAGTTTACCCCCGTTAATAAACCCGTTCCAGTGATATTTATCTTTCAGATATTTGGCAAGCTGATCGCCTTTCGTCGGGTTTAACAGCACAAAGTCAATATGGGGCTGCTCTCCCTCTCCATTTGCATCTTCCGCAGCCACGCTCAGGCCGGCGATCTCGTTTTCCGCCGCAGCCTTCACCGACTCGGCCTCTACGGACCGTTTGACGTTCACATTGGTAGCGGTATCAAAATCCAGCACCGTGACAGAGGTAGAGGCAAAGGTCTTATCCGCGCCCTCTACATAACTGCCGGCCGACAGGTCGCTGGTAGCATGGGCTTCCGCCGAAAAGTCTCCCCCTTTGGCCGTAATGGCATTTTTGCCCTCGTCAATATTGATCTGGGCCAGGTTATCGCCGTCCAGCCAGGATACCCCCACATAGATGGCATTGCCCTTGTCCCCGGGCGATACGTAGGCGGTGTAAGGCTCCAGCGCCACGGTTTTCAGTGAAGCATTTGTCGTGGCATTCGCCGTCAGGGCCACGTCGCCTGCCGTGGAAGTAATGTCCCCCTTCACATCCACCAGGGCCTTGTTCTTCACAATACCGACGGTCGCTGCCGCAACGGGCATCGCTGAAGTGGTCCCGTCCGCCTTGGCCGGCCTGATTTTCGCCTCCAGCTTGATTGTCGTCGTGGCGTCCGCCTGCAGGTTTACATCGCCTGCCGCCGTAATTTTCCCATTTTCCTTCAGGTTCACCTGGGCGGTGGTATTTTTCCGCGCCCCGGCGGCATCTATCTGCAGGCCCAGCAGATCCCTGAGCAGATCCTTCCCCGCCTCCATCGCCGGCTTGGTCAGCGTAAACTTGCTGCTGTCAAACTTATGGGTCGCGCTGGCCGAAATATCCGCTCTCCCGTCGGTTTCTATAGCGCCGTCCACGTCGACCCTGGCGTCGAGACTCGTGTTTATAATCGTTTCAATTGTGGGCGAATACAGGAACGTATTGTCGTGCTCCGTGGCCGCCCGCAGGATGATATCGCCGCTTTTATCATCGGCCACAGCCGTCATGCCCACGCCGGAAAGGGTCGCGTTCGTCACCACCGTGCCGCCATCGTCTTTGGCATTCACAAGGCTGGTAAAGTCAATATTTTTATTTCCCCGCAGCAGGGCGCCGTTTTTAATGTCGATGTGGGCAGCGCCCAGCAGCATGCCGTTGCGGGTGTTCACCTGCCCTGCAATTTCAATTTTCCCGTCGGTCGCCAGTCTGAAGCCTTTTAATTCCTCCTGTTCGGCCCATTCGGTGCGCAACGTGCTAAACTCTCCCTTATCGTTGCGTTTTCCAAAATTCGAAATGTAGTGTTCGAACTGATAGGCCATCTGGGTCGTGCTGCCCCACATGCCGCTGGTGCCCACATTACCGGTGAAATTGCTAGAAGCAGGCACCATGGCCACAAAACGGCCCGCGTTGATGACGCCGGTCTTGCCAACGGCCATGCCGTCAGCGCTCAGGAAATATAAATTGCCGCCGATACGGTTGTCCTTAATAGCGTTTACCGTACCCTGAATGTCAATTTTGCTCTTGACCAGGTTCACCAGGTTGTCGGTCTTATTCTCCGGATGGCCCTGCAGATGAAAATACATATTAGCGATATCGCCCTGGGTGATTTTGAATTCCTTGAAACGGTTATAACCGAAATTGACCCTATCATTGCTCAATATCTGCTGGGCATAGATATCATGTACCTTCCCGTTGGAGGTCAGGGACTTGTTATCCGCATCCTTGATGGTGGAAGCGAAACCGGGCGCAGCCTGCAGCAAAATCCCCACCGTCATCAGCGGCACGATCCACTGGGCCGCCGTACGGGGCTGCACGGCGGCGACAGGCAGCCGCCTTCCCGCTTCTTTTGTAAGCCCGAAGGCCATCCCTGCCAGCTGCGCCACAGCAGCAGACCAGGCCGCCAGCCGGCTGAATACGGATTTCACATTATTCTTGCCATGATTTTTCGCGATCTCCGCCACCACCACGTAGCAGCTCCTTGCATGACTCCAGATGATTTTATAGGCTTTATTCATAATCCCCTCTCCTGTCCGGTTACTATATCGAAGCACATAATTTGTAAACAATTCACAATAATCCATTCTTATCATAGCAAACGAACCGTGACAAAAGCGTTACAAAGTTTTCCTATTTATAGGAATTTTTTAAAAATGATAGTTTTTTCTCTATTACTTGTGAATCTTTTGCGGTTTCTAAAATTTAAAGCTCCCGCCCCTTTTGGAAAAGGACGGGAGCGAATTTTGCATCCCACGTTATGATGATTTTAATTTTTTATCTTACCTGATTGCTGCCTTCCACTCTATACAAGCCTGCAATAATTATATACCACGTTACCGGGAATCGCTACGAAGGACAGACAAAGAAAGGCCCGGAGATTCCTCTTCCGGGCCTACTTTGTAAGACAGCTGTTCCCGTCTTACCATGTATGTTTTACGCTTACGCCGCAGCTCCAGTCCTTATTGCGACGTCCCCGCTGGAATGCCGCGTCGCCGCCGAGGCTCCAGCCTTTGGCCAGTTGCGTCTCCCCGCCGACGGATAACACGAAGTGCGTTTTGTCCTGCACGTTATCCATGTTATACGTATTGGCCTGATCGCCCATATAACTGTACCGCAGCTTCGGTTCCGCCCCGCTGACGGCGCGACGGATGCCGGCCCGGATGGCGTAATTGCCGCCCGCCAGGTACCGCTTAAACTCTACGCCCGCCCCGGCGCCGAAATAATTGTTGTGTTTGCTGTCCACAACCTGGTTGAATACGCCGGCTCCCGTTTCACTGTAACGGTCCTGCCACAGTCGGGACAGCTGTACATTCACATAGGGCCGCACATGCCAGGGAACATCTTTCTGTGCATGCAGGTCGTACAGATACTCGCCGCCCAGCTCCAGGATGCGGCTGTGGTAATCCGCGCCGGCCGTCATGCCCATCACGACCCGGTGCAGTTCGTTGCGTAGCCAGCCATAATTCAGGAACACCAGCCCTTCCCGTCCGGCTTTGTTATAACCGGCGTACAGGCCGACCCGGGTGTCTTTCAGTTCGTTGCCGGCGGTAGCATCCGAAAAACCCGTTTTGCTGTAACCGGCATAGACCCCGGCCCGCCAGAAGGGGGCCACGGCTTTGTCCCAGCCCAGCAACGTAGTGGAGCTGTGGTAATCCGCGCCGTCTCTCAAATCGCCCCAGTTCTTGCCGAACTTCAGCCAGATATCATTTTCTGCCGGTTCCAGCAGCGTCAGGGAAACCTCCGGGCCTCCGCCGTTTACACCGTCCAGATTCGCCTCCGGCAGTTTCACCTTTACCGGTTTCGGTACAAAGGCCTCGTTGAGGCGGGACGACAGCAGGTGACGGGTCATCATGCTCCGCTGGGTCAGCGCCATGCTTTTGGCCGCCGCATTGGAAGAGATGGCAGACAGGGCCGCCTTCGCAGCCGCCGCATCCATCCCGAACAACGTTTCCATCTCGCTACGGCGCGCGTCGCCGTTTTCTTTCAGGGTCTGATCCATAGCGACCATGGCGGCAAAGGCTTCGTTCTGGGCCGCATTGGCATCTTCCAGATTATTAGCCGCTTCCGTAGTTACGGAAAGCACGCTGTCTTTGATTTCGTTTTTCGCATTCAGCATGCCGGACAGTTCATAGGTCGTCCCTACCGGCGTCTTCGTGTCGCCCGTAATGGTTTTGGCGGTCAGCACCGTAATCCTGTCATCAGGCATGGCGTTCACGATCTTCACTTCTGAACCGTCGATGACCGCTTTACCGCTTACCTTAATATCCCCGGCGCTGCCCCCCGCCACACCCTGCAGCGTGCCTTCGTCGGAAATCAGGTTCCCGGTAATAACCATAGAAGAATCCTTGTCCGCCGCGCCAATAGTCCCACGGCTGACAAAATTCCCCTGATCCGTAACGTCCAGCCTGGCAACATAATCCGCCGCCACATCGCTGCTCATATCATGGACCGTGTAGCTGCCGCCTAACAGGGTCGCGCCCGGGGCTACCGTCACGCCGACCACATCGGCCTTGCCGGCATAGACCAGGGTTCCGCCGTTCACATGCAGTTTCATATTATCCGGGCCGGTAATGTTTCCGCCGTATGCCATGTCCGCCGTAAAATTCAGGTCAGTCGCCAGGTCGGGAATATAGGCGTCATACTCGTAGTTATTTCCGTTATACTGGAGAAGCAGTTTCCCCTTTTGTGTTGCGACTGTTTTTGTGGCAGCTTTCACCTCCGGGTCCGCCTCGTAATCTTCATAATATTGCAAAATCGCAGTTACTTCCTCTTTCGTTGCGTCATCCCCGGGTTTGGGGTTCACCCCCGGATGCTGCTTCGCCATCCAGTCTGCAAAAGTAATACCATACACCTTTTCTGTTGTTACCACGCCGTCATAGCTTCCGTCTGTGTTGAAATGCTTCCAGTCCGACGTGATGTTGCCGTTGACGGCCGCGCCTTTTTTTATGTTGATGTTCTTCACAAAGGCGTTCCTGCCGATATAGATCGCATTTTCCGCGCCGGACAGCGTTCCGGTCAGGTTATATTCTTTCACCAGCGGCCCGTCCAGCTCGTCTTTCCCCGCATTATATACTCCGGCCTCCATGTCCGTCAGTTCCAGATTTTTTGCCGTTTCAATCGTTCCGGTTTCCTCTTCAACACTCCGTTTGTAACGGATATAGGAGCCCCGATATTCATCCATGGCTCCATTCGTACTGGAGCCGAAATCAAAACGGATCCCCGTACCGCCTTTTCCATCAGCGGTCACAGTACCCGCCTGGTCTACCGCCTGGTCACGGCCATAGGAAATCAGGATGCCGTTGCCCCGGAGCCCGTCGGCACGGATGTTGGTAGCGGCGGGAACCACCAGCCTGTTTTGCATGCCGTCCATCCGGACGCCGGTGGCGCCCGTGCCGTTGGTCAGGATATCCGCCGCCTGGGTCACTTTATTCCGGGAACCGTAGATATGCAGGCCAATGCCCAGGGGCACAGCGCTGGCTTTGCCTTCCACGTAAGCCGTCCCCGCTTCATTCCGGGCAAAGTAGCCCTGGGTATTGGTAATCGTTCCCCCGTCCCCGTACACGGAATGGCCGAACCAGGCCTCCCGGTCGATGTCGTAACCCAGGTCCTGCATCACGGCCAGTTCCACTTCCATGAAAGAGGTGTAGTTACTGTAATCCCGGTGGCTCATCATGCCGCTCGTCTGCAGGTGGGAACCTTCAAACTTGCCGCTTTCCCAGGCGTTGACCGGCAGGCCGGATACGCCGAAAAAGGTTGCGCCGGCCAGGGCGTCTGTAACATGACTGCCCACAAAAAAGGCCTTCCCCTTTTTCCCGGTCGTATCTTCCCCATTATCGTCATTGTTCACAATAAAGAAATCGCTTTCCTTCAGGCTGCCGTCCTTCTTCTTCTTTTCCGCAAACCCCGCCGCAGACAGAATCTCCATTCCCGGTTTTGCCGGGTTCAGGTTCTGGTCCGCCAGATGCAGGTTCCAGGAATCCTTATCCGTAACCTCGGAACTGAACCGCATCATGACTTCCCCGGTCGTTTTGGATTTTATGATGTCTTCCTCGCTCTTTGGCTCATAGACATTCCCTTTTTCGTCCAGATACTCCGCAGCCCTGGCAATGCCCAGGGCATGACCCAGCTCATGCCGGATGGTACCCACAAAATCCGACGCCTGCTCGTTGGTGGGCAGTACCGTATCCGCGTCCGACCACCAGCCTTCCACCGCGCCCTCGCGGTTAGCGCCCATGTACCGGCCTACGTAAATGAAACTGATGCCATAATCCCCCAGAGGCGCGTCATCCGATTTGGCAACTTCTTCCGTCATCCGGAGGAGCTTTTTCCCGTCCTGCAGCTGCTGCGCCACAAAATGAACCTTGGTTTCTTCCAGTTCTCCGTTTTTCGGCCGGAAGGCGGAAGAGTTCGCAGAGGCATTCTGTTCTTCGTCCGTAGACACAAAAATCTGCCAGGGAGTCGTATTCTTCGCTTTCGGGCCAAGCAGCCCGGTCCAATAAGCCGTACCGGATTTTACCGGCTGAACCAGAGAGGAATCCAGCGTATATTTGGCTTTTTCCACGATGTTTTCCAGTTCCTCCCCTTTGGACAGAAACTGCATTTCCACAATCGGCTTCCCATTGTAATACAGATACTCCGGCGCCTGCTTATAGGCATAGCCATACCCGGGCATGGCCAGCAGCGTTGCCAGAACGGCTGCCGTTAACAATCTGTTTCTGTAATCGTTATGTTTCACGCCATAAGACCTCCCTTTGCTATTCCTGATCTATCTGATTATATTTTACAAAACGAAGCGTGACAAAAGCGTTACAGCGGAATTATGATTTCACTTTGTATATTTATCGGATTTGTGTTACTATTAAAAAAATCTATTGGTGAATATACCTTCTGTTATTACTGTATATTCATTGTAGATTCATTTCTGCATGAGCCAAATCCGGCCTGCTATATATGATCGTCCGGGGTGTATTCCATGACTGAAGTCGCATTATTCCATATCGCCTTTGAGCTTTGGGGCTTCCTGTTCTGCCTCCTTGCCGCGCTGTTCCTGTACCCTATACGCAAGCTGCACCCCCGCACCAGTACGCTGATCGCCTTAGAGCTGTGCAATGCCGTGATGGTGCTCAGCGACGCCTTTGCCTGGGGCTACCGGGGCACGCTGACAGCCAGTGGGTATTACATCGTCCGCATCAGCAATATCCTTGTCTTTTTGTCCAGCTATCTGCTTTACTATTTTTTTGCCCGTTACGTAGATCACCTGGCGTTCCAGGACGATCCCCATCCTTCTACCTTCTGGTCCCGGGGCGTCGCCTTTTTTACTGCTGTCGGCTTTCTGCTGATCCTCAGCGCCCAGTTCTTCCCGGACTTTATTTACGCCTACGATAGCACGAACCACTATTACCGCACGGAATACGCCTGGACCAAGGACGTCGTGCCTATTTTCAACATCATTTTCACCGGCATCGAAATATATATCTACCGCGACAGGTTCCGGAAAAAAGAGCTGCGCCTTTTCTGTTTCCTGTTAACGATTCCCCTGCTGGTCATCAGCTACCAGATTTTCCATTACGGCATCTCTTTCTCTAACATCGCATTTACCATCATGGTACTGCTGCTGTTCGTTTACCACCATATGGATTACGCGGATTATCTGATCCGGCAGGAACAGGAGCAGAGTGCCCGGCGCATCCACCTGCTGGAAAGCCAGATCCAGCCCCATTTCATTTTCAACTGCCTGACCATCATCCGGCAACTCTGCCGCACGGATGTGAAGGAAGCTATCGCCGCCGTCGAGGATTTTTCCAGTTACATACGCAGCATCAGCAACGCGCTGACCCTGAACCGCTGCGTCACGTTGGAGGAAGAGCTCGCTACCGTCAGGTATTACCTTGCCATGGAAAAGCGCCGGTTCGGCAAGGACCTGCAGACAGAATTTGACATACGGGACAGGGATTTCCTGCTGCCCGCCTTTTCCATCCAGGTACTGGCGGAAAACGCGGTACGGCACGGCATCCGCAAAAAACAGCCGCCCTCCGGAACGGTCAGCATACATACCTTTCGCGAAAACGGGCGGCATGTGGTTGAACTCCGGGATGACGGTGCCGGCTTTATGTCCGGGCAACAGCCGTCCGGCGGGCAGCCGCACATCGGCCTGAACAACGTTACCGAGCGTCTGCGCATCATGTGCGGCGGAACCATGCAAATAGACAGTGCGCCGGGAGAAGGCACGCGCGTCCGGATCGAGATCCCGGGTAACACGGAGGAACAGGGTAAATGAAGCTTTTAATTGTAGATGACGAACAACTGGCCAGGGACGATTTAACCTTTGTTCTGCGGGAGTGCCTGCCCCAGGCGGAAATACTGGCTGCCGGGAACCAAGCCGACGCCCTGGCATTATGCCGCTCCAACCCGGCAGATATTGCGTTTCTGGATGTGGAAATGCCGGATATTTCCGGATTGGAGCTTGCCAAAAAGCTGCGGACTGTCAAACAGGATATCAACATCATCTTCACCACGGCATACAGCCAGTATGCGTTACCGGCTTTCAAACTGTATGCCAGCGCCTATCTGTTGAAACCGGTCCGCAGGGAAGAGGTGCTGGAAGCACTGGAAAACCTCCGGTTTCCCTTCGGGACAGGAAAGAAAATGCTGCAGGTGCAATGCTTCGGCAACTTTGAAGTATTTTATGAAGGCAAACCCCTCATGTTCCGACGCAGCAAGACCAAGGAACTGCTGGCCTACCTGATTGCACTGAACGGGACCTCGGCTACAGGCGGCGAGATTTGCGCTGTCCTCTGGGAGGACAGCAGTACGCCGGAAAGGCAGAAAAATTACTTACGCCAGTTGATTTCCGAATTGCGAAGTACGCTGGAATCCTGCGGTATGGAAGACGTCCTGATCCATAACCGCAACAGCTATGCAGTGGATCCGAAAAAACTAAACTGTGACCTGTACCGCGCATTAAAACAGGAAAACAAAACTCCTGCCAGTCGCCGCGACAAATTTATGAAGCAGTACAGCTGGGCAGAATTTTGGAACATATAACATAATTCCTGAAAAATGAAAAAGGCGGTGAAGCGACAGCCATGTCAGTTCACCGCCTTTTTTATTTCATTTTTGCTGCCAGTTCTTCCCACAATCCCCTTATCGTGTTATGCAAAACCGGATGCACCGCATCCGGCGCGATCTGCGCCAGTGGACGCAACACAAAGTCCCGGTTCTGCATATCCGGGTGGGGCACTTTTAAATCAGGCAGGTCGATGATCTGGCCGTCATACAGCAGTAAATCCAGGTCGATATTCCGTTCCCCCCAGCGACGGATGCGTCTGCGTCCCATTTCCTGTTCAGTTTCTAATAAAACATACAACAGTTCAACAGGCGGTTTTTCTGTTTTGATCTCCGCAACCGCATTCAGGAATTCCGGCTGGTCCGTTACGCCGTAGGGCTGTGTTGTAATAAAATCCGATACGGCAACGACCTGTATTCCCTTTTTTTGCAGCAGGCGCAATGCTTCCTGCAGATTTTTCTCTTTATTTCCCAGATTACTGCCCAGGGCAATATAAATGGCCATGACCTGCTCCCTCAGAAAGGCTTCACCGCAACGCATCATTGCGTTTACGTAAAAAACAATCAAATCAAGAGCAATGTTCAGACCTTCCGGATAGCTTCCAGCATGCGGATCAGCCTGACATTTTCTTTCACATCGTGCACCCGCACCAGGCTGGCGCCTGCATAAACGGCAGCCGCCGTCACCGCCAGCGTGCCTTCCAGCCGCTCTTCCGGCGGCAGCGGGATGAACCCGTTTCCTTCCTCTGCCAGCGCGAGACAGATTGGATTTCCAGCGTCTGTGCCGACTGCGCCATTGAAAGCTGCAGCTTCCCGACCCAGCACATTGCCTACGGTGGTTTTCCGGGACGCTGCCATCAGTACCGGATACGGCTGCACCGTCAGCGCATTCAGATTCTGCATCAGACGCAGATTCTGTTCGTCGTTTTTGGCAAAGCCGATACCAGGGTCAAGAATAACTTTATCCTTGCCGATCTGTTTCTCCCGCAGTATCGCCGCTTGGGCCAGCAGATATTCGGTAACTTCCTGTACCACATTTTTATATTCACACTGCTGCTGCATGTTTTTTGATACCCCTTTACGGTGCATTAAAATAATGGGAGCTTTTGTTGTTTCCACAACATCCGGCATCATTTCATCTGCCGTCATGGCGCTGATGTCGTTGATCATGTCGCCGCCGCGCTGCAGCGCTTCCCTGGCCAGCGCTGCACGGTAGGTATCTATCGAAATAACCGCCTCAGGGAATTTCTTTTTGATTGCTTCCACGGCAGGCAGAACCCGCGCCCGTTCTTCTTCTTCCGTAACCGGGTCGCTACCGGGGCGAGTCGATTCGCCGCCGATGTCCAGCACAGTCGCGCCGTCAGTCAGCATAGTTTCCGCCCGGGCCAGCACAGCGTCCATACCGGTCAGGCGGGAGCCGGCATAAAAGGAATCCGGCGTTACATTGAGGATGCCCATGACCTGAACGGAATCGTACCGCAGGACGCGTCCGTCGGCCAGCCTTGTGTATTTAGGAGCCGGCGTAAGATAGCGCTCCAGCTCTGTCACAATGGACGGAATCCCGAAATACGGCATCTGCTTCAATTTATACAGCAATGTTTTATAATGCTTCTGATTCCCCAGCAGCAGAATATCCACATGGGGCACGGCGCAGGTAATCGCAGTTCCCGGGGTAGCGCAGTCGCCCCCTGCCGCCAGCATCTCCTGCTTGATGATGTTGGCCGCCGGAGTCCGCACATGCAGCAGCTTCAGTGGGACGATCTTCCCCTTGCCCAGCATGATCTCCACGCTGGGCTTATATACGCCCAGATGCTCCATCTCATAACGCAGGGCATCCTGGTTCACTTCGTACAGCATCACTTCCACCCTTTTTCCACACAGGCAAACGCATTATGGTTATGAATACTTTCATAACTTTTCACCGTAGCCCTGTACCAGGTGATGCGGGGATCCGCCTCCAGCCGCAGGGCGATTTCCCGGACCGCGTCTTCCACGAACCGGGGATTATCGTAAGCCTGTTCCGTCACCGCCTTTTCGTCAGGCCGTTTCAGCAGCCCGTAAACGGGGGCGCTGGCTCCCGCGTCGGCGATTTCCGCCAGCTCCTCGATCCAGACGAACTCCCCGGACTCAATCTCCAGGGAAGCCGTGGCCCGCTGGTTGTGGGCCCCGTAGGCGCTGATTTCCTTGGAACAGGGGCACAGGGTCTGGATAGGGACCTGCACCTCTACCTTGTGGGAGAACCGTTCCCCCTTTTCCACTGTATAGACGCAGTTCAGGTCCATGACCGAGGGGAGCCCGCTCACCGGGGCTTCCTTTTCTATAAAATACGGAAACGTCAGCTTCATATAGGCCCGGTCAGCCACGAGGCTTTCCTTCAGATCGTCCAGCACCTCTTCCAGGGCGGACAGGTTCACCACCCGCAGTTTCTGCAGGCACTGCACAAAGCGGCTCATATGGGTGCCCCGCAGGTCCTTGGGCAGGTCTACCGCCAGGGACACGGTGGCAACCGTATGCTGCTCCCCCTTCTTCCGGTCCCGGAGCACCAAGGGCCACCGCAGGTCGGTGATGCCCACGTGCTTCAAGGGGATGTTCCGGCTGTCCTGTTCGGACTGCACATCTTTCAGCATTCTTTTTCTTTCTTCCAGTCTGTCTGTAGTCATATCACACAGCACCTTTTCCTAAGGAACCACTGATTAATTCGTCTGCACGCTTGCCGGTGCTTTTTGAGAATGACTTCGACAATCGCACAAACTCATTTAATCAGTGTTTCCTAACTCTCAACCTTCAGCACAGTTCCCCTTCGTAAAACTCCCCCCGGTAGATGCAGCCGCTGGTGCGGGTTTCCCATACCTCTACCTCGCAAAGCCTGTGGTTTTCCCCATACAATGGTTTCGCCAGCTGGTTCCATACCCAGATAGCGATATTTTCCGCGCTGGGATTGGGGATCACGTCGTTCAGCAGCTTGTGGTCCAGCTTCCGCAGCACCTTGGTCTGCACGATTTTTTTTAGCAGGGTAAAATCCAGCACCATGCCTTCCAGGTCGGGCACCCCGTCCACCTTCACCACCAATTTATAGGTGTGCCCGTGGAGATGTTCGCATTTCCCATTGTAGCTGGGAAGATAATGGGCCGCGTCAAACTCAAATTCCTTTAAAACAATCATAGTTCCTCCTGCATGACTCGAAAAAATCAGAATTTATGTGCATCAAATTATGCGGCAAGGTAAAGGCGTGAGCAAACCGTCGGAAGCGATTGCGTGATTCCATGAGGTGAAATTCGCCGTCGTGGCGAGACTGTCTGAGGGGCGAAGCCCCGAGTTTCGAAGCCACAGGCGAATGAGTCCATGGAATAGCAATCGGTGACGGGTTTACGTGGGCTCCAGACTGAGCCCCCCGAAACCCGGCTGCTGGCGGAAGGCCTCGTACACTACCACCGCCACCGCGTTGGACAGGTTCAGGCACCGGGCCTTGGGATCCGGGATCATGGGGATCCGCAGGCACTGTTCCGGAAAAGCTTCGTGGATCCAGTCCGGCAGACCGGAGGTTTCCCTGCCAAATACCAGCAGGCTTTCCGGATCGTAGTTAACCTGGGTGTACCCTTTCAACCCCTTGCTGGTCAGGAAATATTTCGGGTTGTCTTTATAAACCTCAAACAAGTCCCGGATGTCATCCCAATAATCAATATCCAGCAGATGCCAGTAATCCAGCCCTGCCCGTTTCAGCTGCCTGTCGTCCGTGGAAAAGCCCAGGGGACGGACCAGGTGCAGATGGCAACCCGTCACGGCGCAGAGCCGCACCACGTTGCCTGTGTTAGCCGGGATTTCCGGCTGATAGAGAACGATATGCATAATAAATAAAACGAGCCTCCGTATTACGCCCTTTCAGGCTTTGGAGCCTGCGGGCATAGACCATTCACTTTTTCTTATCCTTTTTGCGGACTTCATTATTTGCCGCAGGTTTGGTATCCTTGCTTTCCTGCGGGTTTTTGCGCTTCCGGTATTTCTTTTCCGCCTCTTCCCGCTCTTTCATCTTCTTATCGTAAAGCTTTTCCAGCTCTTTCTGCTGTTTCTTGAAATTCGCCCACATACCGTCGGGTTCCTGGTCCTTGCAGCGCAGCATGAGCTGGTGGGTGTTGATGACCTTTTCCGCATATTCGCCCCCCATGGCCCAGGTCCAGTTCAGGCCGGACCACTTGGTGATAAGGCCGTTCTCCAGCCGCAGGTTGTGGGCCTTGTCATACCTGGGGTCGATGATCTTCGTCTTCGGCAGGTCGTGGCTGCAGTAGGCAACCAGATGCTGGATATGGGCCCGCACCCCTTCCTGAGGGGTCTTAAAGGCCGCCCCCTGCACGCCGCTGCCAATGGTTCCCAGGCCGCAGTAGTTATGCTGCCAGGGTTCCACGGAGCCGCCGAAATTGAAGTATCCCGTCTCCAGCAGGGCCTGGGACAGGGCCATATCGGGACGGATCCCTTCCCGTTCCGCTTCCTCCCAGTACAGATCTATAATTTCCCCGATGCTGCAGCCGATGCCCATTGCCTTATTGTTGAACGCAATAAGCTGGGCCGCCTGCTTTTTGGTGGCCTGGGCCTTGCCCTTGATGGTAATGTCCTTATAGTCTTTGGGCAGAATATAAATGGCATGCAGATCCCGTTTGTGAACGGCTGTGTAAGACCGGGCCGTTTTTCTTTGCCGGTCCTTCTTCACTGCAGGTTGAATCCCGTCGTCCCCGGCAGTCCGGACAGCCATTTTTCCCTTTTCCTGACCGTCTTCTTTTACTGTCCCCGTTCCGGCTTTATCCGTTCCACTGTCCGGAACCCGGCTGCCCCGCCGGGCTTCCAATGCCGGACGGTCCCCCAGGGTGATCACCGGGTTATTTCCCTGTTTCGGCGCCTTTTTTGCCGCCTGGCTCCCTGCGGGAAACAGCAGCAGCGCCGCCGCGGCCACGCAGGCCAGTTTTTTTACTGCCTTCATACCATTGTTCTCCGTTCTGTTTTGATAATCATCTATGTTTTACAGCTGTAATTATTAGCATTTAATACTTTATTATATTCTATTATAGCTTTTCCTGTAAAGTTTAATCCTTACGGGAAATGGGACTGACCGGTTTTACGGGTTTGTCTCCCAATCATTTGCATGACCGCTGATTGGCTTCAAGATAATCGCTTCCCGTTATTGTATGGAATCGCCGGTTAATTGGTCTCGCCTATCCGGCCCTGTTTATGTTATAATATCAATATACGATATTAATAAAGGAGGAATCACCATGTCAGCAGAATTCAAATTTATCCACCATGCCTGCTTTACCGTTACTGCAGGGGGCGAGACCCTGATCTGCGACCCGTTCCTGGACGGGAACCCCATCCATGTTTCCATGGAAGACCTGAAGGTGGATTACATCTTCGTTTCCCATGCCCACGGGGATCATCTGGGCTGCGCCTATGAACTGGCCAAACAGTGCGACGCCCTCATCATCACCACGGCGGAAATCGCCAACCAGGCGGCGGAGAATGGCTGTAAGGCCCATGCCATGCATGTAGGCGGAACCTATCAGTTCCCCTTCGGCAAAGTCCGCGTTACCCCTGCCTTCCACGGAAGCGGTATTGCCGGCGGCCATGCCTGCGGCTTTATCATTGATTTCCACGGTACGAAATTCTATTTCGCCGGGGACACGTCCCTCTTCGGCGACATGCAGCTGCTGCAGGAGCTGGATCCCTTCAAATATGCGCTGCTTCCCATCGGCGGGAACTTCACCATGGACCCGAAAGACGCGGCCAAAGCCGCTGCTTTCCTGAAAGCCCCCGTGGTAATTCCCATCCATTACAACACCTGGCCTGTCATCGCCCAGGATCCGGAAGCCTATAAGGCCGATGTGGAGAAAAATGTGCCCGGCACGGAAGTCATCCTGGTAGATCCGGGAGACACCCTGGAATGGGACTGACAAATCCTCCATACTATCAGCGAAACCGGATTTCGAAAACTTCCATGGCAACTGTCTATGGTAACAGGAATGATCAAGAACAATCTCATATAAAAAAGTAAAGGATAACCGGTTCAAAAAAGCCGGTTATCCTTTTTCATCAAGATCAATGGCAGTATCAGATGCAAAAAAACGTGTTCTGCACCGGTGTATTCACCGCATTGCAAAACACGTTTCAAATTTTTATTTAGCCAAATAAGGGGTTCTCATCCCTTTGGGAAATCTTCCCGCCCCAATCGTTCCAGCGCTTCCCTTGCCGCCTGCTGTTCCGATTCCTTTTTGGTACGGCCTTTACCTGTTCCGTACTCTTCCCCGTTTATAAAGACCCCGGAGGTAAAAATACGGTTGTGTTCCGGTCCTTCAAATCGTAACATTTCATATACGATTGCATAATGGGCCTTATGCTGCAGCTTCTCCTGCAGCATGCTTTTATAATCCCCCATCATGACCATACCGTTGCAGACTGCGTTGATTTCATCTTCCAAAAGCCCTAACAGGTATGTCTGGGCTGCCTCAAACCCCTGGTCAAGATAGTAAGCGCCCAATACCGCTTCAAACGCATCAGCTAAAATAGAAGGCCGGTGATTCCCGCCGTTGGCCAGTTCCCCGTTCCCCATGCGCAGGTAATTTCCCAGCCCCATGCGTTTCGCACACTGGAACAGGGATGTTTCGCATACCACCTGGGCCCGCAGTTTCGTAAGCTTGCCCTCATCAAAATTGGGAAAGTGGATATACATATAGTTGCTTACAATAAGGCTCAGAACCGAATCTCCCAAAAACTCCAGTCTCTCATTATGCTCGTTACGGGGATAGCGGGGTGTTTCATGGGCATAAGAGGTATGGGTAAGAGCCAGGTTCAGCAGTTCATACCGGTCCATCGTAATGTTAAGGCTGGCACATAAATCCTTCAACTGGGCTTTGCGCTCTTCATCACACTGGGGCATATCTGTATAGTATCTCATAATTTTACAGCCTGTCTCTTACTCTTCAAATTTTTTAATTACAATAACAGCATTATGGCCGCCAAAGCCGAAGTTGCTGGACATGGCAGCCCGCACTTCCTGCTTCCGCGCTTCATTGGGTACATAATCCAGGTCCATGCCGTCTTCCGCATCCACTTCATGATAATTGATGGTAGGCGGAATGATACCGTTCACGATGGTCAGTGTGGTAGCAACCGCTTCCATACCGCCAGCGCCGCCCAGCAGGTGACCGGTCATTGACTTATTGGAGCTCATAGGCACCTTGTAAGCCCGTTCGCCGAAGATCTTCTTGGCCGCAATAGTCTCGTTCAAATCATTGCGATGGGTAGAAGTGCCGTGGGCATTGATATAATCAATGTCATCCGGGGTCAGCCCGGCGTCTTTGATAGCCGCTTCCATGCAGACAGCCGGCATTTCCCCTGCCGGATCGGGTGCAGTGATATGATAAGCATCCGTGTTCATGGCAAAGCCTGCCAGTTCAGCGTAAATGTGAGCGCCGCGTTTTTTTGCGTGTTCCAGCTCTTCCAGCACAACAACACCGCCGCCTTCGCCCATAACAAAGCCGCTGCGGGTCTTGTCGAAGGGACGGGACGCCCCCTGAGGATTGTCGTTGCTGTCAGTGCAGAGGGCTTTCATATTTTCAAAGCCTGCAATGGCAATAGGGTTGACCGCCGCTTCCACGCCGCCGGCAACCATCACGTCCGCATCCCCGTACTGGATGGTGCGAAGAGCGTCGCCGATGCAGTTGGTTCCCGTAGCGCAGGCTGTCACAATCGCCGTATTGGGTCCCTTCCAGCCTAATGCGATCCCGATATGGGCCGCCGGCATGTTGGGGATCTCCATGGGGATAAAGAACGGACTGATCCGTCCCGGTCCCTTTTCCCCGTATTTCAGGGACTGTTCCAGAAAGGTAATGATGCCGCCGATACCGGTTCCCACACATACGCCCAGCCGGGTCGGGTCTTCCTGGGCAACGTCAATGCCCGCGTCGGCCACCGCCTGTTTGGCTACCGCTACCGAGAAATGGGCCACACGGTCCATCTTGCGTCCTTCTTTTTTGTCTACATACTGGGTATAATCAAAATCCTTGACTTCCCCGGCGATTTTTGTTTTGAGCTCAGAGGTATCAAAGCTCTGGATCAGGTCAACGCCGGATTTCCCGGCCACCAGGTTGTTCCAAAAGGTCTCAACGTCATTACCAATAGGGGTAACCACGCCTAACCCGGTAATCACTACGCGTCTCTTCAAAATTATCACCTCGTAAAAATTAGCTGTTAATGGCTTCAATTTCTTCTTTGATACGACGGAAAATTTCCTTTACCGGCAAAATTTCATGGATCTTCCACATGTTGGCCCCGGTAAAGATCAGCCCCGTCTCCACATCGCCCTGCTGGGCCCTGGACAAGGCCCGGATGATACAGAACGAATGGGTGCAATGTTTCAGGCAGGCATCACAGGTAATGGGCTTCGGAGCACGCCCTTCCAGCGACAACTGGGCAAAGGGACTGCGTATAGCCCGCCCTTTATAACCTACCGGACTGTCGATCTGCACAACGTCTTCCTTTGTCATGCGCAGGTACATTTCCTTCAGGAACCGGGCCCCGTTCGATTCTTCGCTTGCTGCAAAACGGCTTCCCATCTGCACGCCGTTAGCGCCCAGGTTCAGAAGATCCACGATATCCTGCCCGCAGGTTGCTCCGCCTGCAGCAATTACGGGAATTTTTACCGCTTTCACTATGTCGGGCAAAATTTCTTTGATAGACTGCTGCGTGCCAAGATGTCCCCCGGCTTCCGTACCTTCTACCACTATCGCGGAAGCCCCAAGTTTTTCAGAAATCTTTGCCAGTTTGACTGAAGATACAATCGGTACTACCGCAACGTTATACTCCCTGCCAACGGCAAAAATATCTCTTGAAAAACCGGCGCCTGCAACAATCAGATCTACACCTTCCTGGGCAGCGGTTACAATTAAATGTTTAAAAGCCCGTGCCGCTACCATACAGTTGATGCCAATGATGCCCTTACCGTTTGTCAGTTTCCGGGCAAGGCGAATCTCCGTCCTTAATTCCTGCTCCTCCATCCCGGAAGCAGCAATCAGGCCGATTCCTCCTTCATTGGCCACCGCCGCAGCCAGCCGTGCTGTTGATAATCTAATTGCCATACCGCCCTGAATAATCGGCACCTGTGCAACTAAATTCCCTATTTTTAGCACTGGTAATTTCAACAGATATCCCCCATTTCAGGAAACAAATTCATAACTTCAACGAGACGCCCCCCTGGTTTTTACCGGAAAATGCTTTTCCGGACACTTTCAAAACAGCGGCACGCCCGATTAAAATAATTTTAACTACATCAAAACCGGCTTTCAGGGATGTCCGGGAAAGGACACCCCTGCAGCCTTTGGCATTACGCCTTTTCTTCATCCAACATTTTAACTGCGTCAGCTACAGTGCGGATCTTCTCAGCCTTTTCATCCGGAATTTCTACGCCGAATTCCTCTTCAAAAGCCATGATCAGTTCCACGATATCCAGGGAATCAGCTCCCAGATCATCGATGAACGCAGATTCCATCTTAACTTCATCAGCGTCAACGCTTAACTGTTCAACAGTAATATCTCTTACTTTTTCGAAAGTGCCCATCACGATTCACCTCCTCTCAGGACCTGTTAACGGCCAGTCTCCTTTTCCTTTAATTCAAAAACATACCGCCGTTGACATGCAATGTCTGGCCGGTAATATAAGCAGCTTCATCCGATACCAGGAATGCAACCGCCTTCGCAATATCCTCCGGTTCGCCTAAACGCCCCATGGGGATACCTGCTTTTAAATTTTCCACTACCTTTTCCGGCAATACTGCCGTCATATCGGTAGCAATAAAGCCGGGCGCTACGGCATTCACCGTAATGCCCCGGGCCGCCACTTCTTTCGCCGTAGCTTTGGTGAAGCCCAGAATGCCGGCCTTGGCCGCCGCGTAATTGGCCTGCCCCGCGTTGCCCATGGCGCCTACCACGGAGCTGATGCTGACAATACGGCCGCTGCGGGCCTTCATCATGTATTTAACAGCCGCTCTGGTGCAGTTGAACACGCTCTTCAGGTTGGTGGACAGGACAGCGTCCCAGTCCGCTTCCTTCATGCGCATCAGCAGCCCGTCCCGGGTGATGCCCGCATTGTTCACAAGGATATCGATCTTCCCGAAGGCTTTTACCACTTCATCCACCATGGCAACGCAGGCTTCGGTGTCAGCAACGTCTGTTTTTACCAGGATCGCCTTGCGTCCCAGCGCTTCTACCTCCGCCTTGGTCTTTTCCGCAGCTTCTGTGTTACCCGCATAGTTTATGGCGATATCCGCGCCGCGGGAAGCCAGCAGCAAGGCGATGCTTTTGCCGATGCCCCGGGATGCCCCGGTGACCAACGCAACCTTACCTTCTAACTGCATTTTAGCGAACCTCCTTAAAATAAGCAAGTGTTTTTTCCAAACTTGCCAAATCTTCCACATTTAACGCATTCATACTCCGGTCGATCTTCCGGGTAAAGCCGGTCAGGACCTTGCCGGGACCCACTTCCACAAAGGTGTCGAAGCCGTCTTTGATCATCCGGTGCATGGACATCTCCCATTTTACCGGACTGGCCGCCTGTTTAACCAGCAGTGCGCGGATGTCTTCCGCCTTGTTAACCGGTTCTGCCGTTACATTGGCTACAATGGGGAATTTCGCGTCATGGAACTCGATCTTATCCAGCACTTCCTTTAACCGTTCCGCAGCGGGTTTCATGAGGGTGCTGTGGAAGGGAGCGCTTACCGGCAGGGGCACCGCCCGTTTGGCGCCGGCGGCTTTTAACGCCTCTACCGCTTTTTCTACTGCTTTTGTGGCCCCGGCAATAACAACCTGGCCGGGGCAGTTAAAGTTCACGGCCTGCACGGCTTCTCCGCAATCCGCCTCCACCTTCTGGCAGACGGCCACGATTTCATCCGGCGTCAGCCCCATTACGGCGGCCATGGCGCCTTCCCCTACGGGAACCGCTTCCTGCATGAACTGGCCCCGCTTGTGGACAGCGACTACCGCATCCTGCAGGCCCATAACCCCTGCCGCCACCAGGGCGGAGTATTCGCCCAGGCTGTGTCCGCCGGCGATTTCACATTCCAGCCCGTTCTCACGCATTACCGCCAGCGCTGCTACGCTGCAGGTAAGGATGGCCGGCTGGGTATATTTGGTCAGGCGCAGATCTTCTTCCGGCCCTTCAAAACACATTTTCGTAATAGAAAACCCCAGCGCTTCATCCGCCTCTTCGAAGACTTTTTTAGCGCAGGCATAACCGTCGTAAAAATCCTTGCACATACCTACTTTCTGGGATCCCTGTCCAGGGAACACAAACGCTGTTTTAGCCAATGGAATCAACCCCGCTTTCTTTAAAAACTTATGTTCCTTATATTCTTTCACTCTGTCCGATTTTTTACTTTGCCCATTTCAGCAAGGCCCCGGCCCAGGTCAGCCCTGCGCCGAAAGCTACCAGAATAACATTGTCGCCTTTTTTCAGCCGTCCGGCCTCCTGGGCTTCCGACAGGCAGATAGGCACGCAGGCGGCGGATGTATTGCCGTACTTGTCAATATTGATCCAGACTTTGTCCCGGTCGATCTTCAGCCGGTTGACTGCGTTATCAATGATCCGCAGGTTCGCCTGGTGGGGTACCAGAAGATCCACGTCTTCAATGGACATCCCCGCCTTTTGCAGCACCTTTTTGCTGGCGGAAGGCATTTTCCGGGCGGCGAACTTGAATACGTCCTGCCCGTCCATGTGTACCGTATGTCCGTGGGCGTCCACTGTCTCATGGGTAGCCGGGTTCCGGCTTCCTCCCGCCGGCTGGATCAGGTGTTCGCCGCCTGTCCCGTCGGCGCCTATGTCAAGGCTCAGTACGCCGTATCCTTCTTCCACGCGTTCCACTACGGCCGCTCCCGCCCCGTCGCCGAACAGCACGCAGGTGTTGCGGTCCGTCCAGTCCAGGATCCGGGAAAGGGTTTCCGCCCCTACGATCAGGATTTTTTTGTATAACCCGCTGGCGATGCTCTGGCTTCCGATTCCCAAAGCGTACACAAAGCCGCTGCAACCGGCCGATAAATCAAAGCAGGCGGCATTTTTCGCTCCCAGCTTTGCCTGGAGCAGGCAGGCTGTAGACGGATACTTATAATCCGGCGTCTCCGTGGCCACAATGATCATGTCCAGCTCTTCCGGTTTCGCCCCTGCGTCGGCCAGGGCCTTCAGAGAGGCTTCGTAGGCCAGGTCGCTGGTAGCCTGTTCCGGAGCGGCGATATGCCTTGTCTTGATGCCGGTGCGTTCCGTAATCCAGGCATCGGAAGTATCTACCATCTTTTCCAAATCATGGTTCGTTAAAATTTTTTCGGGCAGGTAACGCCCGATCCCTGTAATACCTGCTGAGTACGTCAATGTCTTTTCACCTGATTCCCCTACACATAATAACAAACAAAACTACTGCCCCGTTATCTGCACAGAAACAATGTTTCCATGTCATATTCTATCCGTTCTGTCAATTCTATTTCAAACTTCCTACAACTTTATCAGCTTTTGTCTGTTTCGCAATATTTTCCGCAATACGGTTACAGATATTCCGCTCCACGCCGTCTACCGCAGCGCCGATTGCATTTTTGATTGCGTTCGCCTTGGAGGAACCATGGCATATGAAGAAAGGTGCCCGCACCCCTAACAGCAGGGCGCCGCCGTAAGCATCCGGATTCAGTTTCTTTTTCAGGCCTCTCAGTGCCGGTCTGATCAGAAGGCCGCCAAACTTAGCCATGAGCCCTCCGCCCATGATCGCTTCTTTTACCATGGTCAGGATGGCGGTAGCCAGGCCTTCAGCCGTTTTCAGCACCACATTGCCCACAAAGCCGTCGCAGACAACCACGTCCACCGTACCTTTGTTGATGTCCCGACCCTCCACGTTGCCAATGAAGTTGATCTGTTTTTCTTTCTTCAGCAGCGGATAGGTGGCAAGGGCCTGTTCATTACCCTTGATTTCCTCTTCACCGATATTCAGTAATCCCACCCTGGGATTTTTAATATCCAGCATCAGTTCCGCAAAAACGGAGCCCATAATCGCACTCTGCAACATATGTTCCGGTTTGGCGTCCACCTTTGCCCCGCTGTCCAGCAATACCGTAGTCCCGGTGAGACTGGGAATGGGCGTGGCAATAGCCGGACGGCCTACGCCCCGGATACGCCCCAGATGAAACAGGGCTGCCGCCACCGCCGCTCCCGTACTGCCGGAAGAAACCAGGGCATCGCACTTTTTGTTACGAAGCAAATCAGTTGCCACAACGATAGACGCATCCTTTTTTGTTTTTACGGCGATACCGGGATGCTCCCGCATGCCTATGACTTCCGAAGCGTGCTGGACAGACAGATGGGGATTATCCTCCGCCTTATACTCCTTCAGCAGCTTCCGGATGATTTCCTCGTCTCCTACCAGCACAACATCGCAGTTATATTCTTTTACCGCCATTACGGCTCCCAGGACCAGCTCCTTAGGGCCATAATCCGTTCCCATCACGTCAAGGGCGATTCTCATCAGTATTTCCGCATCCTTTCCCAGTTTAAGGAATCACAGGCCTATACCGCCGCGGTTCCTTTAGGAATCCTTTAATATCGTTCAGTTCATTTCCTCACGGTTCCTGACAGCAGCAATAATAAACTTCGCCCGGAAGACTTCCGTGTTGTCTTTCTTGATGATCGTCCGGATATAATACCGGTCATCCTTTATATTCATAACTTCCGCTTTGGCCACAAGTTTATCTCCGGGATACACCGGCACCTTATACTTCACATTGCTGACAGCGGTCAGCGCAAATTCAGTATCCACCAGTGCAAGGGCCAGCGTGTCCGCCATGGCAAACATAAAATAGCCCCGGCCTACGCCGGTCTTTCCCAATACCATTTCATTGGTAATCGTCAAAGTGGAAATCGCAGATTTATTCAGATCCAGATCCAGAAGTTCTCCGACGATATCTTTCTGGTCGATAGCCTTCAGCCTTGCACTGGCCGTGCTGGCCATGGCACGGATCCGTTCCCGCAGTTCAGGTATATTTAAAGCCAGCCGGTCAAGGCGCACGGTAGGCACGCTGACCTTCAGTGCTTTTGCCAGCTGTTCATCGGTCAAAAACGGATCCTTCTGAATCAGCCGCTGCAACTTCTCATGGCGTATCAGCTTTTTCGAAGAATTCATTTTATCACCTCACTTTTAACACCTGGTTATAATACCTGCTTGCATTGATTATACCCTCTTTTATATTCTTATGCAAGCTTCTTTTGAAAAAAACGGGATAAAAACACAAGATATGGGGGTAATGTCAAGCAGACATTACACAATAACAAAAAAGATTTGCGAAACCGCAGCCAACTGTAAGCCCGCAAAAAAGAAAAAACCCCGAAAGCTTCCGCTTTCAGGGCCGTTTCACAGGTTTCAGTTATATTATTCTTCGGTCTTGATAACCTCTTTGCCATCATAATAGCCGCATTCAGCGCATACGCGATGGGGCATTTTCAGTTCGTGGCACTGGGGGCATTCAACCAGGTTGGGAGCAGTCAGCTTCCAGTTGGCACGGCGGGAATCCCGGCGCGCTTTGGTCATCTTTCTCTTCGGTACTGCCATGTTACATACACCTCCTAAGCAATAATAGTAAATTTAATATTTGATGAATTGCTTTAATGCCGCAAGTCTTGGATCGATGGTGCCGGTATCACAGCTACAGGGATGGACATTCCTGTCCGCACCGCACACTGGGCAGATACCCAGACAATCCTCTTTGCACAAGACTCTCAGAGGTTCTGCTAACAGCAGGCTCTCACGCAACGGTTCCGTTATATCAACCAGATCCGTTTCGTAGACATAAGCATCATTTTCAACGCCCGGACTTCCTGAGGGATAGTATTTTTCCACCACGTCCGCAAAAGACTCTGCCGTAAACTCTTTCAGGCAACGGGAACATGTACGTTCCACCATTGCACTGACACGGGCCTGCAACAGCAGTACATCGCCGGCATTGGAAATTTCCCCGGTTATATGGATAAGACCGTCAATATTCAGGTCTTCCTCCGAAATGTCCAGTTCCGAAGGCTCCACATCAAACAAAAGGGACTTATTTCCCGTCAGGTGTTTTTTTATTTCAGCGACATTTACTTTAATCATATTTCACCAATCGTTACAATTATAGCCATACATAAAATCTTTGTCAAGGATGAATTAGAGGAAATGCCCTGCCCTTCTTTTAAAAAGCGCCGACACGGCACCGGTGGACTTCCAAGGCTGCCGGAAAACGCCGCAAAGAACAATCCGCCGTTTAATCCTGTCCTGTTTCATCGAATATATGTTACAATATAAAAAAGCAGATACATTACACCTGCAGACCACGCGTTCCCCACAAGCAGGCAAGAAATACATCTCACATTTCTTTCTGCGTTACGATTTTATAACAGACCGGAAATAATTGCAATAGGAGACTTCCATGAAAATACAGGCAGCAGGAATCACAGCGGAATACAACCCTTTCCATAACGGCCATCTGTGGCAGCTTCAGACCACCAGAAGGATCCTCGGAGATGTCCCCGTCATCGTATGCATGAGCGGCTGGTTTGTGCAGCGTGGCGAGCCGGCCCTGGCCGATCCGTGGATCCGGGCAGAAGCGGCAGTTCGAAGCGGTGCCGACCTTGTCCTGCTTCTTCCCTCCCTGTACAGCCTTCGCAGCGCCGATTTTTTTGCCGAAGGCGCAGTAAAACTGCTGGCGGCAACCGGTCTTATCGGTACCCTTGTCTGCAGCACGGAAGGGGGAACGTCTTCCGGCGCCGCCAAAAATCCTCATGAGCCCCCCGTTTCCGATAGCGTTCAAACCTCCAAAGAAGAGGCGCGTCCTACAGGCAAAACGCTGTCTGCCGCCAGGACTTCCCTGGTTGAAACTGCAGCCTGGACGCTACAGGAAAGCACGGTACAACAAGTCCGTACCCTTCTGAAAAACGGCATCTCTTATGGGGCGGCATGGGAAGCTGCAGCCAAGGCGACAGGAAAAGATGCAGGATGGTTCAGCGGCTCTAACAACCTTCTGGCTGTTGCTTACCAGAAATCAATTTTGAAAAACAGGCTTACAACGGAAATCCTCCCCTTACCGAGACAGGGCAGCGGATATAAAGAGGACGAGCTGGTTCCCCCTTATGCTTCCGCGTCCTCCATCCGGATCGCATTGCAGAAGGGTATTCCCCTTAAAACCTTAAGCAGCGTAATGCCCGAAAAATCACTTTCCGTATTTGCAAAGGCAGGCAAAAACGAATTCTGTCCCGGTCTTTTTGCCCGGCAGGCCGATATTCTCACGTCACTTCTTTCCTACAACCTTCTCCACCATGACAGCACATACCTGTTCGACCACAGCAGCGCCAACAGGGATCTATGCGACCGTTTTTCGAAGGAAAGAGGAAAATTACAGCAGGGATATGACTTTTTCTGCAGCAGCGTTGCCAACAGGCGGGATCCCCTGCCGGCAGTACAGCGACTTTGCCTGCAGCTGCTCCTGCAAAAGCCCCGTTCCTTCTGGACAGCTCCTCCGGAGCCTTCCTATATCCGGGTACTGGCCTTCAATAACCGGGGGCGGAACCTGTTAAAAGAAATGAAGCATACCGCAACGCTTCCCCTCATTACGAAAGCCGGAAACGAATCACAGTACCTGCACACGGAAATGTACCGCCTGTTACAGGCTGACGCAGACGCTGCCAATCTGTTTCAGCTCCTGCGCGGAAACAGGGGAAGGTACGGAACCTGTTACACAAATTCCCCTGTTTATGTGAAGCAATGAGCCGAAACAACAAACAAAACTCCTTAGGCATGACATCAGACAGCGATATCGTGCCTAAGGAGTTATTATTTATAATGGAATGCGACAGTCCTCACCTGGCAGAGACCGGAATCCCCGGTCCCAATCATTCCTGTACTGCCGTCCCCGTCACCTGCACCGGAGAAATCAGTTTCAAGATCAAAAATGAGTAAGCCTTATTCTTCAGGCTCCTCTTCTGCTGCCGGAGTTTCTTCCGCCCCGGAAGCCGCTGCAGGTGCTTCCACCTGGGGAACCGGATGCTGCACCCGGGACGCGATAAGGTCTGCCAGACTCTTACGTTCTTCGTTGACGCTTGACCGGTTGTCTTCAATGGCACGCAGGGCAGACTGCAGGCTGTTGCCCAGATATCCCAGCATATCGTCTGCGTACTGCAGGGAATCCGTCTTTACCTGGTCGGCATAGGCATCCGCCCCCTGCTTCACTTCATCCTCATAACGCTGTGCAGAGGCCTTGATATCCTTTGAGAGCATTTCCGCCTGTCGCACAATGTCTTCCTGCCGCACCAGCCGTTCCGCTTCTTCCTTAGCCGCTGTGATAATATGCTCAGCTTCTGTATTGGCCTTTTCAAGGGTTGCCGCTGCTTCGTCCCGTGCAGAGCTCAGGATATTCTGGGATTTTTCCAGAACTTCAGACGCGTTCTTGACCTCCCGGGGAATCGCTTCCTTCAGATCGTCCAGAATGGCGGACAGATCGCTTTCTTCCACAATAATCTTATCGGTCAGGGGAATCCGGTTGGCTTCAGAAATCAGGTTGTATAAATCGTCAAAAATCTGGTCCAGTGTTACATTTGTGCTAAGTCTTTCCAGCATGTTCGCATCCTCTTTCTTTCACTCATTTGGCAATCCGGTCTTGCCAGATTAATAGAATCAGTATCTGTTTGCCCGGTTTTCGCCGGGCCTTCTGTAATAAACTTTTTTAACTGTATCAATGATACAAAAACATCTGCGCCTGCTACTTCGTTTTGCGTTTATGATACTTGTAGATCAGTTCCGCTACATTGGCAGGTACAAGCTTCCCTATATCACCGCCAAAGGCCAGCAGTTCCCGTACACCGGATGAACTGATGTAGGAATAGTTGGCATTGGTCATGATAAAGACCGTTTCCAGCTTTTCATTGATCTTTTTAAGAAGCAGCGCCCGCTGAAATTCATACTCAAAGTCTGTAAAAGCCCGCAACCCTCTCACAATGAACGATGCGTTTTCCTTTTCACAGAATTCGTTCAGCAGACCGCTGTGGCTGGTAACGCGCACGTTAGGAAGGTGTGCTGTGGCCGCCTTCAGCATCTCCACCCGTTCTTCCGGGGTAAACAGGGATGTACCCTTTCCCGGATTAAAGAAAACGCAGACGATAATTTCATCAAACATCCGGCTGGCACGTTCAATAATATCAATGTGCCCGCTGGTCACCGGGTCAAAACTGCCTGAGCATACAGCCTTACGCATCTTTGCTCCCCCTTAATTATGGAATTTGCCGCGTTTTGCAGCCGTTGGGTAGACAAACCTTATTATATCACATACCAAATTGGATATAATTCGACATCCCTTTATAAATCCCTTTATCCCTTCAACAGAGATCATCCATTGCAGGAAACGTCTTCCAATCCCTGCGACGGCATTTTCCGTCTTATAAAAGTCAGTACCGTTTCACCGTACTGCTGTCTCCGAAAAATTTCATATCCATCCGAAACTGCAATCGCAATATCATCATGCATGGAATGTTCCGCAACCAGCCATCCGCTCTCCGCAAGGATCGGGTTCTTTTCCAGTTTTACCAGGATTTTCTGCACCCAGCCTTTGTTATAAGGCGGATCCACAAAAACCAGATCAAACCGTTGCCCCTGTTTATACAACAGATCGACCGCTGCCTCTGCATCATGCTTTAACACTTTGCATTCCGCTTCCGCACGGCACTTTTGAATATTACTTTCCGTAAGTCTCAGGGAAACACGGTTGTTATCAACAAACTGCACCAACCGGGCCCCCCGGCTCCAGGATTCCAGCCCCAGATTACCGCTTCCGGCAAACAGATCCAATACCGCGGCATCCACGATCTTGCTTCCTATAATGTTAAACAGGGATTCCTTGACCCGGTCCGCCGTGGGCCTTACATCATAATTTTTGGGCACGTTCAGATGCAATCCCCGCGCCTTTCCGGTAATAATTCGCATCGCGTTTCAGACTGCGCCTTTCTGACAATCATTAAAGGACATTAATATTCCTATTTATCATACAACAAAACCGCAATTTTGTCACTTTACTATTGCTAAATATTGTAACAAATTTGTGAAATACACAAAATATAGTGTTTTTTATAGTGAAACCGATCGTTTTTTCATTTTCCCTCTTACTGTACAAACAGTAAAACGCTATTCCATCATCCTCTTCCCATTATCCGTTTACCAGCTGCGGGAAGAACCTCCGCCACCGCCGGAACCACCGCCAAAACCACCGCCGCCGCTGTAGCCTCCGCCGCCGGATCCGCCACCGCCGCCGCTGAAGAAGAATAACAGGATCCTGAAAAACAGTCCGGTGAAAAAGCCTTTAAGGAAAACAACGTCAAGCAATATAAAGATCACCAAAATGGTTATCCAGCCAACGGAATCCACCAGGGCCTCGGCCTTAAGCAGAATGAAGCCAAGTATGCCTGTTGCGACAGCTGCCTTTCCCGCAGATACGCCGCCGCTGGTTGTCCCGGTATTCTCCCGGGCATTTCCCTGATCCGGTCCGCCGGGTTCGGCAACCGGTTCCGGAGTAGTATTCCCCGGTCCGGCAACTCCCTCCGAACTGTTCTTTCCGGGTTCTGCCGTTCCGTTCTGTTCCGCCAGCGCCTTATTGAAAAGCTCTTCCGTAGACTGCCCTTCGGAACCTGCCTGTATGTTACCGGGCGAATGGTTTGCATAACCGCTTACTGCCAGCTGTACATTGTACTCTTTCGCGATGCGCCGGGCCAGGGCCTCGTAACCGTAGGCGATACCCGGTTCATAGGTTCCCTTCCGGAAGTAGGGGATCATATACTGGTCCTGTATCTGGCCGGTAAGGCTGTCCGTCAGCGCCCCTTCCAGCCCGTACCCAACTTCTACCCGGGACTTGCGGTCCCCGGTGGAGACCAGCAGCAGCACGCCGTTATTTTTCTCCTTTTGCCCGATGCCCCAATCCCGCAACAGTTTCAGGGAATAGTCTTCCAGAGGCGCCCCTTTCAGGCTCTTCACCGTCACCACCACCAGCTGGGCCGTGGTCTTCTGTTCCAGCTGCCGTCCCAGGTTCTGCAGATAACTGCGGGCAGGCGCAGAAAGCACGCCTGCGTAGTCCTGCACGTAAATACCGGAAGAAGCAGACGGTTTCGGAGGAATTTGTACGTTTTTAACGGCAGGCTGCTCATCCTCGCTTAAATAAACAAGCGCCAGAATGCAAATGACAACAACCAGCATTCGTTTGATAAATTCCATGGCTTCAGCAGGACTTCCTTACAGAAAAAACATACCTGTACTGTCTCGGAAGTCTTCCCCCTAAAAAAGTTATGTTATAAAATTAACACCAAGCTATTCGAGTATTTAAAACTGCACCTTCGGAACGGCCTTCGCCGTTTCCTCCACCTTGAAATAATCCCGGGCCGTAAATCCCAACGCCCCCGCGAACAGAGAATAAGGCAGGGACTTAATCTTTGTATTATAGGTCTGTACCGCGTCGTTGTAATCCTTCCGGGCCACGGCAATACGGTTTTCCGTGCCGGAGAGTTCGTCCTGAAGCTGCCGGAAGTTCTGGTCCGCCTTTAACTGGGGATAATTTTCCGCCACCGCCAGCAGACGGGACAACGCCCCGTTCAGCTCGTTGTTGGCCGCCAGCTTATCGCCCACTGTCTGCGCCCCTGCCATTTTGGCCCGGGCATCGGACACGGACTGGAACACTTCTTTTTCATGGGATGCGTATCCCTTCACCGTGTTCACCAGATTGGGTACCAGGTCACTGCGGCGTTGCAGCTGGTTTTCCACCTGGGACCACTGGCTGTCCACATTTTCCCTGGAAGATACCATGCCGTTATAAAAGCCGAACACGGAACCTACACCAATGACAATTACCATCAAAATACTGATCAAAGCGCTCATAATTTATTCCCCCCAAAAATTTTTTTTCGTTAATAATCTTTCTGTTTGTTTTATTATATCATATTTATCTCTGAGATAGATGCCCGGGAAGAAAAATCCTGAGGAGAAACCAAGTTTTTCGATCATCTCGCAGGAAACACCCGGATTGTCATTTTCGTACCTGCTTTTGTACCTGGTATTAACTAAATATAACCGAAAATTTTTTTTGCTCATCAACGGTACAACTTCCGGATAAAAAACAAAGAACCCTCAAAGCCCGTATCCACTGGGTTTTGAGGGTATTATTTCTGGTACTCGGACTGGGGCTCGAACCCAGGACCTCTGCCATGTGAGGGCAGCACTCTAACCAACTGAGCTATCCGAGCATATTTGATTACAGAAGCTATTATACACCTGTTAAAAAAGAATTTCCAGTACTTTTTTCACATTTCAAATATTTTTCAGTTTTCCCGACGTTTTGTAACAGCGGGCTTTACATCCTTTTCTTTAGCACGCAAGCCGTTGCGCCAGGCCATTCTTTCATCCGGGTAATATTCTTCTATCCCTTCATGCGATCCCATATTACCCCTACCCCAGCGCCCATCACAGCTACCGTGAACCAGCCGAAGCCAGCGGTATACAAAGGTACTGATGCCAGTATGCTTTCCATGGGAACAGGAATGGCCGCTGCCTTCAGACCTTCAAATATGGCAAACAGGGTGACGATCCACATGGTGCACCGGAATACCCTTTTATTACCGCCGAAGCCGAAGACGTTCAGCAGGGCCAGGGCAATCATCACCGGGTACAGGAAACAGAGGACCGGAATCGCCATTTTAATGATCATATCCAGTCCTACATTGGAGAGGACGAAGCTCAGGAGAGCAATGAGGACGCCCATTGTTTTCTGGGAAAGCTTTTTGCCAAACAAAATATGGAAATACTCGGAAATAGCCGCTATCAGACCGATACTGGTGGTCAGACAGGCCAAAATAATAATAGCGGACAAAATAACCGTTCCACCGGCCCCAAGGTATTCATGGGCAGTAGCCACCAGGATCCCCGCCCCGTTGGAAAATTCCCCGGACAGGTAACGGTGAGCTTCAGCCCCGGCGTAACCAAGGAAATAGTAGATGACCGCCAGTAATCCGGCAGCAATAATCCCTGCCATCAGGCAGGTCTTAATCAGATCCTTCTTCCCTTCAATGCCTAAGGTTTTTATGGAAGTCAGTGTAGCCGCCCCAAACAGGAAGGAAGCAAGAAGATCCATAGTGTTATAGCCTTCCTGGAAACCTTTCAGGAAAGGTGTTTGCAGATAGGCTCCCTGGGGGGCATCGGGGGTAAAGGAGGGGGCCAGCAAAACCCTGACGAACAAAATGGCAAGACATACCAGCAATGCCGGGGTCAGCACCTTGCCCAGCCAGTTCAATACTTTGGAAGGGTTGTTGGCTACATAATAGCTGAAAGCGAAATACAATGCAGAGTACAGGGCCAGCTGCCAGGGCTCCGTTGTGCCGAACAGCGGCTTTATCCCGATTTCATAACTGAAAGCAGCTGTACGGGGAATAGCGAACAGGGGCCCGATAGCCATACTGGACAGAAACATGATGATTTTTGCATAAGCAATATTGACAGGGGCCGCCACTTCCGTCAGGTCCGTGCCTCCCGTCATGGCAATAGCCAGCACACCCATAATGGGAAGTCCTACCCCGGTAATGCAAAAGCCAAGGGTCGCTATGTTGAGATTACTGCCGGACAGATATCCGAACAATGGTGGGAACAATAAGTTTCCCGCCCCAAAAAAGGAAGAAAATAAAACCAGGCTGACAGGAATCAGTTTTCCGAGAGAAAGTGAACTGTTCATGATTTTTTAAATGCCTCACTGCTGCAAAAAAGAAATGCTGATCAATTTATGATTTCACTGCAACACAGGATACAAAAGCTAACCCCTCAACAGTAAACAATCCAAAATTAACCAGCACTTCTCTTTTTATAATCTAATTTAATAATCTGATTTACTTTTATCTATCTGTTTTAACTTTTTTTGTTGAATTTATTTTACGACAATACGGAAATATTTTTTCTTACCCTTCCGGATCAATACACCGCCGTCTTCCGCAAATAATTCGGGAGTTAACGCCAGCTCAGCATCCTCTACCACTTCGTTGTTCAGGTACAGGCCCCGCTGGGCGATCATCTGCCGGGCTTCCCGCTTACTGCTGAACACTTTCTGCGCAGTCAGCAGGTCCACCAGTTTTGCGGTTTTATCTGCTTCCGTGATTTCCAGCGTGGGAACATGCTCCAGATCCGCACCGCCTCCGAACAGGGCTTCCGTAGCCTTGACCGCTTTATCCGCCTCTTCCTGGCCGTGGATCAGCTTGGTCACCTCATAGGCCAGCACTTTCTTCGCTTCATTGATCTTTTCGTCTTTGTATGCCCCCAGACGGCGTACTTCGTCCATGGGCAGGAACGTCAACAGGGCCAGACATTTTTCCACGTCGGCATCGTCCACGTTGCGCCAGTACTGGTAGAAATCGTAAGGAGAACATTTCTCCGGATCCAGCCACAGGGCGCCTTTTTCCGTCTTGCCCATCTTGCGGCCGTCGCTGGTAGTAAGCAGCTTGCATGTCATACAGAAGGCAGGCTTCTGATCCTTGCGGCGAATCAGTTCCACACCGGCCAGCATATTGGACCACTGGTCGTCGCCCCCCATTTCCATGATGCAGTTGTAATCTTTATGCAATTTATAAAAATCGTAAGCCTGCATGATCATGTAGTTGAATTCAAAGAAGGTCAGGCCCTTGTCCCAGCGTTTCTTATAGCATTCCGCCGCCAGCATGTGGTTCACGGTGAAGTGGGTCCCCACTTCCCGCAGCATGTTCACATAGTTCAGGCTCAGCAGCCAGTCCCCGTTGTTCACCATGAGGGCCTTGCCGTCGGAAAAATCAATGAACTTGCTCATCTGCTTCTTGAAGCACTCAATGTTGTGGTTAATGAACTCCGGCGTCAGCATCTTGCGCATGTCGTCCTTGCCGCTGGGGTCGCCGATCATGCCGGTGCCTCCTCCCAGCAATGCAATAGGACGGTGCCCTGCCCGCTGCATATGGGCCATGGCCATCAGTGCGATGAAATGACCTACATGGAGGCTGTCCGCTGTAGGGTCAAAGCCGATATAAAACGTAATCTTTTCTTTTTCCAGCAGTTCGCGGATTTCTTCCTCATGGGAAACCTGTGCAATGAAGCCGCGTTCCTGCAACACATCAAAAACCGACATGGATCTTACTCCTCCTAAAGCCTTTTAGTAAGTATATATTATTGTAACGCATATCTCGCATTATTACAAGTTTGAAAATATACTGAATAGTTACTACCTGATTTTTCCTGTAAGCAAATCGAAAAATATTTTCCCTGAAAAACAAAAAAACCGCATACAATGCGGTTTCTTAATTTTTATTTTGGTCGGGGCGGCGAGATTCGAACTCACGGCCTCTTGTACCCGAAACAAGCGCGCTACCAAACTGCGCCACGCCCCGACAACATGCTTATTATAGATGATACCTCTGAATTTGTCAACTATAAATTAAAAGTTTCCAAAGTTCAATGCTGCGAAATGATTTCAGCAGCTTATCCCTGGGTAACCACGCGGATATTGGTAACACCAAACGCTTTGGAAATGGCAGGTATAGCATCCCGCAGAATGAAAGTACGGTGCAGTTCGCTTTCCGCTACGATCAGGCAGCGTTCACCAGCTACGTTGATGTTGTGGATACGGCTGATAAGGCGCTCGAATTCTGCGTCTCCCAGTTCTTCGCGCAGCACTTTCAGGCCCGGCATCAATTGGGGTTTTTCTTTGGCGAACCGTTTTTCAATAGGCGAAAAAGGAACGGTAACTACACGGGCATCCCGGGCAACAACAAAATTCTCCTCATTTTCGCCCGGCACTACTAAATCTGGTCTCATTTTAACATCCTCCTCATATTTACAGGAATCGCCGGCAAGCAAATTTCCTAATTATTTGTTTACACCAAAAGAAATCTGGCGCATAACTATTATAAGTAATTACAGCTTAAACGTCAAGGAAGTGAAATGTAAAGAAAACAACGCTTTCAAAGTGGGATTAAACTTTGCACTTCAGCCAAAGAAAGCAGCACATTATTTATAAAACGTGCACAGTACATAAAAAATTACCGGAAGTCAGATTAGATCTAACTTCCGGCATTTCGATACATTTATTGTTTTTTACAGCCGCAGCAAAGCGCCACGGTCACGACCGGGATTTATCGCGCCCCTGCAACAATTATGTCCGTAAAAATTACGGTTTCGGTGCCCCGCAGCTCTGGCAGAAAGCCCCGTCATTAGGAGCTCCGCAGTTGGGGCAGAACCACTGGCCCATGCCCGGCTTCTGCATGCCCTGCTGGGGATAACCCTGCTGAGGCATTCCCTGACCCGGGTATCCCTGTTGCTGGGGGTAACCCTGCTGAGGCATCCCCTGACCAGGATACATCTGCTGCTGCATGCCCTGCTGGGGATAGCCCTGCTGCATTCCCTGACCGGGATACATCTGCTGCTGCATGCCCTGCTGGGGATAGCCCTGCTGCATTCCCTGACCGGGATACATCTGTTGTTGCATGCCCTGCTGGGGATAGCCCTGCTGCATTCCCTGACCGGGATACATCTGCTGCTGCATGCCCTGCTGTGGATAGCCCTGCTGCATGCCCTGGCCCGGGTACATCTGCTGCTGCATCCCCTGTTGCATGCCCATACCGGCAGCGCCCATTCCGGCAACGCCGCCTACGGTTCCCATACCGTTACCCATGCCCATGCCGGCATTAGGTATAGGCGCACCCGGATTACGCATCTGCAGTAAAGAGACACGGATGTCTTCGGCGATTGCCATGTTCTTCTGGTATTCCGGCGGATACATACCGGCCTGTCCTGCATTGGCAGCCATGCCGGCCTGCTGCAGGCCGTTGATCACCGCCCCCAGAATGCCGGCCGCGTTCATGGCACCGTTAGTATTCATATTTCCGTTGAAGCCAAAGCCGGTTCCTGCCCGGTTACCTGTATAACCGCCCATTCCCCTTGCCTGGAGATAGTCATACCGGATCCATACGCTGCTGCTGTTCACCTTTACCCGCATGCGGTTGAAATACGGATGGTTCACATCGATATTCACATAAAAATCATAGGAGAAGTCATACCTGGGCGGGGTGTAAGAAACGCTTCTTCCGTTCTCGTCCTTGGTACGAAGTTCATGCTTTGATTCATTAATATCCACCGATACATTGGTAATGGCAGAAGCATCCACTACATCCGGATTCGCGTCCATCAGGTTGCTGCTGGAAGTGACCATGAACTTCCGGTTCATCTCATCCAGATAAACTTTTGTGGAACTGCCGATGGTCCGGGTAGCCTGGAAGCGCTGTACAGCCTGTTTATTCTGTTCCCGGTACTGCATCTGCTCTTTAATCTGTTCAGGAGTAGATTTTTTACGGGTCTCCGTAGGGAACCAGGGAGACAACTTTTCCGCGCAATTATTACACAGATTGCCGCCGTTGGCCAATTCTTTCCGCTCCAGCATACCCATTTCGGCGCCGCAGACAGAGCACTGTTTCTTGCTTATCAAACTGTCAAAGAATCCCATGTTTGACCTCCTTTTTATTATAAATTTAATAACATTTTATTTTGTGTTCCGGCGACTGTAAAAATAATCCGGCGACACCTTTCTATATTTATTATAGAGAATCTAAATATGAATGTCAAAGACAGATTTCAATAACTTTTCAGATTTCTTTTTGATTAATAAATGATATAATAACTTGGAAACGGAAACAATAAAGTGAAAAGGAGACAACCTCTTGGAAATATATAATCTGAAATGCCCCAACTGCGGCGCCACATTATCTACCGACGTAAAAAACAATCGCGCCAAATGCGAGTATTGCGGCAACGAATTCGTAATTTCCGATGGTTCAGATACTGCTGTAAAACAGCCGGATGATAAAGACAATGTAAAAACAACTGATAACAACGGGCAGGGCGAATCGGAACATGAGCCCCTTAAACCGGTTTCCGCTGCCGGTCCTGAAAAGAAGAAACGCTCCCGTATACAGGATTTCCTGATCGTCTTTTGTATTATCGCTGCCGGTCTGGCCCTGTCCCTTATGTTTGACAAAGAAAGACCGCAGGATATCGTGCCCGCAACCGACCTTCACCGCTTCTTTATGGAGCTGGATCCAAACAGCACACCCTCACAGGCAGAAGCTTTGGCAAAAAAGCACAACCTGCATTTTTTCAAAATAGAAAAAGCCGTCAATACAGCGGATACAAATACGTTGTATTACAAAATCGCCAAAACCAACGAAACGGCCCTGAATAAAAAGGGAGAACACGGGGAGACTGTAGAGATCGAATTTGATGCAACGAGAAACAATACCCTTATGTGGGCGGTTTATTCCGACCCGGAACACATTGTAAGCCGCGCTATCCTGTTCCGATACGGTACCTATTACAGCCTTTCGGCCGATGAAAATCACCAAAAAGATGTTAGTGGCTATTACTTCTACAACAATTCCCTTCGCAGTAATCCCGACAGCAAAAACACGGGACTTCCCTATCTGAAGTGTGCAGATGCGAAAGAAGCGTTAAAGAAGATTTACACTTACAAAAAATAGTTTTCCTAAAGAAGCTCCAAATTATTATTCTTTAGTCAGTTGATTCGTTATTCGAGAATTGACTGCCGTACCTCTGAAGAAATCTTCAACATCGAAAACCGTAAAAAAGTTAAGGCGCTCAGACAAAAAGTCATGAGCGCCTTTTTCATTCTTCACGCAATATGCGCATGGTCTCTTCGTAATCTTCCCGGGCTTCCGGGAAAAATACCGTAGTACAGTAACAATGGGGCATATCAGCTGCCATCTTCAGATGATGCTTCACTCCCGCTTTTGTCAGCAGCTCATCATAGGCCCCGGCCTTGGCTGACAGTACCTCCGATGTACCGTAATAGATCCATGTTTCCGGCAATCCCGACAGATCAGCTCCGTCGCAGGTCTGCATCCATTGGGGAATATCCCGGCGACCATGGGAAAGGAGGGGCTGTATCGTCTTCATGTACCGGGCCGAAAGCATCACATCCTCATCATTCAGGGATTCCATCTCTTTCCACTCCTCTTCTGTGGAAGGAATCCCCCCCGGCGAGATCAGCACCAGCTTCTCCGGCATGGGAAGCTGGTTTTTCATTTCATTCAGGTACGCTCCCAACAGCAACAGCAGCGCGCCCCCCGAAGAATAACCGTACCAGCGTACGTCGCAGTACTCCCTGCGCATTGCGCTGTAAACTTCATACAACATGCGCACACTGTCCCGGATAGTGTACTCATCGCACAGAGGATAATAGGGAAACCATACATCCGCTCCCGTATTTTCGGCCATCTTTTTGGCAAATCCCACAAACATCCTGGGAGGCGCCAGTAAAAGCCCGCCTCCGTAAACACATAAAACAGCCCGTTTTGGTTTTTCTTTTTGGCAAATTGCCAGACAGTGGAATTCTGAGACAGCATTTCCGACAGCCAACGGAGAGGTTTCGACATCCCTTTTTCTTTCATCAGGAAGGAATGAATCGCCCGCCTCCTTCGCTGACGTACCATTCCCTGTCACGGTCAACGATCTTTCATTTCCCACACCATCAGGATTCTGTAACTGAACCTTACGATCCCGGTATAAAAATTTGCCGTCCTTAGGCAGATAAAAATGATTCAGTTTGTTACGCCTGCGGATCTGTTTCAGCATTTTATCTTCAGGCAGTCCGGTGATCCGTTTACTGCCGGACAGGCGTACCAAAAGCTTTGTGATGATAAACTGAAGGCTCATGTCCCATTCCTTCCTGGCTACTGGGAAATGGTGACTGCAGCCTGTCCCTTGATCACTTTTTCCTGTCTGGAATTTTCACAGAACATCCGTATCTGGATATTCTTCCTGTGTTCGTCTCCCTCCACGGGTACAACATTGATTATTTTTGCCTCAACAGAGACAGCGTCTCCCGGACGGACCGGGGCCATAAAGCTGACTTCGATTTTTCCGCTTTCCAGCCATTCCCTGCCAAAGGTCCGGACAAGCAGTTCCTGGATAAAGGCCACGCCCAGCATACCATGGGCAATCGTACCCTCATACCGCGTTGTTTTTGCGAATTCCGGATCCACATGAAGCGGATTGTGATCTTCTGCCGCGTCCGCATAACGGCAGATCATTTCCTGTGTAACAAATTTAGCCGGCAACGTAAATACATCGCCTTTGTTAATTTCTTTCATAACACTTTCCCCGTTTCAATGTTAGGAAACACTGACCCAACCGGCAAGGCTTCCTGTATAATCAGTTTGCAGTTTTCTTCATCATGCAGGCAGGATAATTGTAATTTCACTGACAACAGCCAGTTCTCCGTCTTTATTGAATGCTTCTACCTGCTGCACCACAAATTTTAACCCGCGCTTTTCCATTTTTTCTTTTACCTGGCCCCGCAACGTCAGGGTTTCACCCCAATGGACTGGTTTCAGATAACGGAACCCCTGCTTGGCATGAACCGTACCGTCTTCCAACGTCTCCCCTGTCAGTGCTTCCCAACGGGTATATACCGCCGCGTAGGCAGGGGGCACAAACCTTTCTTCCGCATACAGGGTCGTATCATCTTCCACTGCCGCCAGATACGCCTTTACTTCTTCTTCTGTAATCGTGATTTGTTTTTCCGGGTATGGTACACCTACCTGAACTTCTGCAAATTTCATAATTCCATTCACTTCCACCCAGTTCCTGAGAGGATTATCCTTTCATCCGGTACGTTCCGGTAATTTTGAGCCCGTTCTTATTATAAATGCTACACCAGATTCGTTCCCTTTTCCGTTTGTTTTTTTTCCCGTTCTTCCATCCGCTTTTTCACATCGTCGGCAAAATCCGCGGCGGCCTCCAGTCCTTCCTGTATCCCTTCCCGGATCTGCCGCCTTGTCTCTGCCATGGCGTTCAGCACATCCTGTATCTGGTGGGATTCCGAAATCCCCGTCTTGCACCATATGGCAAAATGTTCACAGTTGTTTGTAAGAAGGTTATAACTTGTTTCCCCGATCCGTTCCCGGGCCCGGATCACGGTTTCCTCCGGCGTATATAAATGGTAATTGCTGATCTTCAGAACATCCCACAGGGTCCGGGCGGTTTCCGGATGGGCAAACTTTTTACGGAATTCCGAAAAAGGAACTTCTTCTGTAGGCCGCCCGTACAATTTGGGAAACTCACAGATACTGTAGACGAGACTTCCGTTCAGAAATTCCGCCATCGGTGCCTGATGGACACAGATTTTATAATGATCGTTGGGATCAATATCATAATGGATGACCTTACCATCCCCTACATACACCCCGTAATGCTCAAAACCGATCCGGTGCACACAGATGATATCCCCATAGTCCGGTTCCTCCAGCAGACCCGGATCCGTTTCCAGGTCCAAAGCCTGCCGCACATTGCTGGAAAGTTTATTGGCAGCAATGAACACATTGTTGACCCGGCTTCCAATCTCATCCCGAAATTCATTTATTCTGTTTTCAATCTGTTCCTGGATAGTGACTATGCCCTCGTCCTCATTTTGCACATCGCGTTCATCCTGCGGTTGGCGGGTTTCCCTTTCCTCCCCGTCAATCTGTGCAAATAACGAAGCCTGCCGTTTATCCCTTGTTTCCTCAGACATATGCTCCGGGAATCCCTTTCCTTCCTGTCGTATCAAAGATCCACACCTTGATGCTTCCCAACTTTTTATCAGATTTCAGCAACTAAAATTTGTATTACGCTTCCGCGATGACTTCGATCTCCACCAGACCGTCTTTGGGCAATGCAGCTATTTGCACGGCGGAACGTGCGGGACAGTCTGCTTTGAAAAATTCGGAATATACCTTGTTCATGGCCGCAAAATCTTTAATGTCTTTTAAAAATACCGTGGTCTTAACTACTTTTTCCAAACCGGATCCGGCAGCTTCCAGCACACTCTTCACATTAGTCAGGGACTGGCGGGTCTGCTCCTCTATACCGCCCTCCGCAAATTCACCGGTAGCCGGAACCAGCCCCAATTGTCCGGATGCAAATACAAATCCGTTGGCTTTGATAGCCTGGGAGTAGGGTCCGATTGCTCCCGGCGCATTTTTCGTAGCGATTACTTCTTTTGCCATATCTATTTCCTCCTGTAAATTATTTTTATGACTATATTATGACTATATAAAGTACAAACTATTTTATAAAAACATTATAACCTAAGCAGATGCTTTCTACAACTTCGACAAATATTTTAATCCGGACGCACCTTTGTCATAAGAAACGCAGGCATCCCTGACAGGTATACTGCATAACTACCGTCTGCATTGTGCCACTTCCGCCATCTTAGCCATAACTGTATCCCGCAGGTCCAGAAAATCATAGATTCCGTCTTCCGACAGCACGCCCCGTTTTAAATCCCGGGGCAGCTTTCCCGCCTCATCGTCTTCAAAATCTTTTTTCCACAGGCCCTCTGTATAATAAGCCTCCAGTTCACAAATTTTTTCCTGCAGCGCCTTATAGCGTTCCACTTCCCGATTTAACCCCATCAGGCTCGCTGTAGCTTCATCCAGGATTTTTTCCATTTTACGAATACGCTCTATCTGTGTTTCCATGAATAACTTGTCACCTCTGACCTAAGGAACCACTGATTAATTCGTCATTGTTTCCCTAAAATTATTTTGTATCACAAGTGATCTATCGACCCCCGTATGTGGGTGTACACCACTTTAGCCCCCTCCAGCGGCACCACAATCGGTTCCAGTTCCCGCAGGTCTTCCACCCGCCAGCCTTCGTTACGTTCTTCCAGCAGCTTCAGCGCATCGTCTAACGTTTCCGCTTCCACGATTGCAAGGGCATCTAAGTAAAATTCATTCACCACGCAGGGTTCATTGATCATGCTGTGGCTGTGATAAGTTTTGTTATGACGCCAGATATACAGATTCATAACATTCCTCCTTGAAAACAATATTTCAAATATTGTTAAACGTCCGTATGTAAGTTACATTCCAATGAATCGCACCATCCGGAATGTTCCGTTCAAATATATGCAGCCCCTGACTTGATTTAAAAAACACTTTGTAAGGTAATTCATCCGATATACGTTACGGGATTCCCTTTTCGCGGCACAATGCGACGCAGAGGCAGTCCATCCGGGGAATCAGGATAGCCTAACGCCATGCTCACATACACCGCTTCGTCATCCTTGAGGCCCAGCGTTTTCAGATACGCCACCATTGCGGGGTTCGCATTCAGCCAGTTGACCTGGTTGATCCAGCAGCTGCCCAGGTCAAGGGCATTGGCCATCAGCATCATGTTCTCCACGGCGCAGCTGCAGTCCGCCATGTTGTTCCCATAGCCGATTTTATTGGCAGCCAGTACCAGAACCGGCGCATTGTAATGAAACACATAGGTGCCCTTTTTGCTTAACTTGATAGCTGTGGCCAGGGACGCATAGGTGTCTTCGGTCAGCTCCATTTTGGCAAATTCTTCCCGGGCGATGCGGGCCAGTTCATCCAGCACTGCCTTATCCCGGATCACCATAAAGTGGGTGGTCTGGTTGTTGCCGCCGCTGGGAGCAAAGCGCCCCGCTTCGATGATCTGTTCCAGTTTTTCCTGCTCCACCGGCTTCGGCAAAAATTTCCGTGTGCTGTGACGGGTTTGAATCAGTTCCAGCGCGTCCATTCCGCTCATCCTTTCTGCAACTCATCAGCAAATTGCAAACCGCAATCCATTCCAAACAACTGCATCGAAAACATAATCCTGCTCTCATATTTAAGGGATCACCGATCAATTCGTTTGCACTCTTACTCTGTATAAACGCACAAACTCATTTAATCAGCGTTTTCTTTATTTTATCATAACAACGCTGAAACAAAAATAATTACGTTCAAAATCTGCAAAGAAAAAATCCCGATCCATTTCTGAACCGGGATTGGATTCCTTTTTTGCATTTTTTTATGCCGGTTTCACCTTCATTGGCCGAAACCGTTTCAAACTTTTTTTGAAAAATTATTTTGCAAACTTGGCCAGGTCTTCGGGAACCTTCAGGCCCAGTTTGTCAGCCTGGGCTTTGTTGATGCTGGGGGTAAATTCTTTCTGGAAGGCGATGGGCATATCCTGGGGTTTGGATTTTCCGCTGAGGATGTCCGCCGCCATTTCACCGCTTACGACACCCAGCTGGAAATATTCAATGTTTACGCTGGCGGTAGCGCCGTTCTTTAACAGAATCGCATCCGCTGCAACAACCGGGATCTTCGCTTCATTCGTAATGGCAACCAGTGCAGGAGTGGCAGAAGCAATGATATTGTCGGTAGGAACATAAATGAAGTCCACACCTTTACTTACCAGGCTCCGGGCAATTTCCTGAATGTCGTTTACCGTGTTCACGCTGCCTTCTTCATAAGCAACGCCCGCTTTTTTCAGGTGCTCTTCCGCTATTTTGATCTGCACCTGGGAATTCATTTCGCTGGAAGTAAACATCAGGCCTACTTTCTTCGTGCCGGGTTTCAGTTTCATACCCAAATCCAGCTGGGCTGCAACGGGAGCCATGTCGCTGGCACCAGTCACGTTGGTCTCCGGTTTTTTATCGGATTTAACCAGCTTGGCAATTTCGAAACTGGTAATGGCATTGCCTACGATAGGAATATCTTTGGTTGCATTGGCCATGGTCTGGGCCGCCGGCGTGGAAATAGCGCAGATCAGGTCCACTTTATTATTGACAAAACGTTGGGCAATGGTCTGCAGGTTGGACTGGTCGGCCTGTGCGTTCTGCACGTCATATTTTACGTTCTTGCCTTCCACAAAACCTTTCTTCTTCATACCTTCGATGAAGCCCTTGCGGGAATCATCCAGTGCCTGATGCTCCACCAGCTGAACGATACCAACATTGACAACTTTTGCCGCATCTTTCTTCGGGGCTTCCGCTTTTTTGTCACCGCCGCCGCAGCCAGCCGCAAAAGCCATCATGGACAACATCATGCCCACAGCCAGAACCTTTTTGCTTTTAAAAAACATGATCAAAAAACCTTCTTTCATTAAATACTGTAAAAAAACCTATGATATCCCAAAGGGATAAGCCATCAGGTTCTTTCACGTAAGAAAAGGGCGCGAAACAATATCTGCGCATAATTTATTCCGATAGGATAATAATACAAAAACAAACTGCCAAAGTCAACCGAAACTCAGGAAAGTTTCAATTTAAATGTGAAAGAAAAAATTTTAACTGTTAACGTTTCTGTGTAAGAAGCACCTGTTCAACAAATTGTCGCGTTTCCTTATTCCCGCCTTACTTCAACTACAGTTTTCCTGCAATGTACTCCCAGGCCTTAAACAGGTCCGTCAAAATCACTTCCGCCAGTTCATGCATTTCTGCCGTAGGGGCCTGCATGTCCGGCACCATAATGGGATGCATGCCTGCCCGGTACGCCGCCCGGATCCCATTGTAGGAATCTTCCAGCACATAGCAGCGGGCCGGTTCTGCGCCAACTGCTTTGGCCGCAGCCAGAAAAATATCCGGTTCCGGCTTGCTGCGCTCTACCATATCCCCGCCAAGCACTGCATCAAAATGCTGCAGGATGCCAGCTTCTTCCAGTTCCATCCGCACAATATCACTTCGGGTAGAGGACGCCACCGCCATGGGAATGCCTTCCTGTTTCAGCGCAGCCTGAATTTCCCTTACGCCGGGTTTCACCGGCAGCCGCCCTTCCCCATACAACTGGCGGAACAAAGCGGTCACTTCCTTTTTATATGTTTCATAGGGAAAATCATTTCCGTATTTTTCCAGAAATTTTTTCCCCGTCTCCACCCGGTTGATCCCCTGCACCCGCATGCAGATCTCCACAATATCCGGAATGTTATGCTTTTCGGCTATAGCCTGCCAACATTCAATCACAAGACGTTCCGAATCAAAAATTACGCCGTCCATATCGAAAAGGACGGCCTGTACCTGTTTTTCCATATAGCTAATCCTTATTGACTAAAATTTAAATTCCATCCATCCCGCATTATTATAACACATCCTTGTCATTCCTATTCGATTTTAGTAATATAATATTATAAATGAACTATTTGCGAATTTTTAACGATACGAGGTTATAGCAGAAATGAAAAATTTTATGAATACAGGAATGACTGCAATCCTTGCCGGCTTCCTGTTACTATTCCCCGTTACGGAAGCAGCTGCCGCGGAAAAGGTTTCCGGACAATCTGCTCCAGCCCCTGTATCTGCCACCATACACCCATCTAACGGCGCCGCAATAAACACAGAACACATATCGGCCGCCCCAGTATTGCAGGAAGAAATCCTTTCCCTTACGCCCTCTCAGCTATCAGAGGAAGAAAACCTCATGGCTATTTTATGGGTACAGCGTTCCGCTGAGTTCCGGGGACTTTGCTACCAGGCCTATAACATGGCCACCATGGTGGTGGACAAGGCCCTGGCCCAACGGGAAGCCATTGCGTCCCTCCGTCCCCTGGCCGTAGTCCTTGACATCGACGATACCATTGTCAGCCACGGCCCCTTGGAAATGTATTATGTGGAACACCCCGAAGCGAAAGCAAATTACAACGCCTGGGAATATTGGATCGGACAGATTTCAAAGACAAACCTGCTGCCGGGCGCCGGGGATTTTTTACGGCATGTCCAGCGCCATGGAGTGGAAGTGTTTTATGTAACCGGACGGGGACCCCAGGACAGGGAATCAACCATTCGCTTTTTCCAAAAGGCAGGACTGCCTTTGCCTGACGAACGCCACCTGCTGATGAACGACCGCAGCGGCAGCAAGATGAACCACTTCAATAAACTGGAGCGCCGTTATAACATCATCTGTTACATCGGCGACAACGCGGCGGATTTTCCCATTGGTGCAATGCGGGAAGAAAATGAAATTATTATAAAAACACCCGACACTGAATTGCAAAATACTGCCACACGGAATGTAAAAATAAAACAGGAAATACCACTGGATGTCCTTGCCATGCTGAAGCATGACAAAAATAAAAAGCGCAATGCCACTGTAAGCGCAAACAAAAAAGATTTCGGCACAAAATTTATCCTGCTGCCCAACCCCATGTACGGAGACTGGGAATACAACCTGGCAAAAAAATACCGCAGCCTGCCTGCGGAACAGCGCATCGCCCTGCGCAAGGCAGCGGTGAAAAGTTTTGAAGAAAAAGATATGCGCTGATATATTTCAAAATGTAATTACATACGCAAAAACAAAAAAGGAGATGCCGTTTCCGTTACGGTATCTCCTTAAAATTTTACCACACCTTACATCGAAAATGTGGAACTGTTTAATTTGGTGGAGGTGGAGGGAGTCGAACCCTCGTCCGAACATATTGCCATACAACTTTCTCCGAGCGCAGACAGCATACTTTGTTTCGCTCTGACAATGCCTGCCGACCGGCCTTGCCATCGCTAGTTCGTAAGATTTAATCCGGGGCTACGAACCTTACCCTCGGACGATCCCGCTAAGTGACGTCCTTACCGCTCCTGCGGGAGCCGGAGCAGCAGGACGGGTTGCTTAAATTAAGCAGCCAGTGCTAATTCGTTATCTGCGTTTAAGTTTAAACGTCCACCGTTTAACGTGCTGATGGAACCACGGCTCGCTTATCGTACACCACCTATACCCGTCGAAGCCTTTACACCCCCGGTTAGGAATTTGAGGAAAACAACTTGATCAGAATGCGCAGGATAAATTTCTTCCAGATAAGGCGGAGGAGTGAGACGTAGCGGAGCTACGTCAAACGACGACAACGAAATCTGGAAAAATTTAGACAAGCATAATGGAAAAGTTGTTGACGAAAATTCCGTTTAGGCCCCTGCTTAAAGCAGGAAAGAGTAACAGCTGAACGCCGGCTTATCATCCGATACGTCGCGCTGTCAGAACAGGTTGCAAGGCAACACTGTCTCCGCAGATTTTGTGCAGGATGATTATAGCATAATTTAAATAAAAAATCAACAATAAAAGATTTCTGCGTCTGTCAGAACTTTTTTCTTTACACATCCACACAGCTTAAGCTGCCGCCCTGTATCGCCATCGGGCAAGTAAAAAAATGCCGTTACTTTTTACGTATCACTTTGTGTCCCCTGTTGAAAACCGGTGAACGATTTCTTCCTCACAACTATGTAATGTGAAATTAGCTCCCCTTATTCCCCATTTTGGAAGCGACTTTCTGCTTGCCCATAAAGTCCTTTTAAAATACTTGCGCATACAAAGTTATGACCAGACCCGCGTTCGCTGTCACCAATCGCCATACACTATCTGTATCTGCAGTCCAGAAGGTGGTCGTTAACCATTCCGATCGACTGCATGAAAGAATATGTAATGACTGGCCCAACAAAAGCCATTCCCAATTTCCTGAAATCTTTACTCATCTTTCCTGAAATCTCCGTCTCGGCAGGAATTTCAGAACTTTTTGCCCAGTGTCCCACTATTTGTTTCCCATCCGTATAGGACCATACAAATTTATCAAAGCTTCCGTACTGTTCAATCACTTTCATAACCACAATTGCGTTCTTACGGACACTGAAGATTTTATTTTTGTTTCTGATCAACGCTGCATTCTCTAAAAGACTATAAAGATACTCGTCGGTCAAAGATGCGCATTTTGCTATATCAAAATCAAAGAATGCTTTTTTATACGCCTGTCGTTTGTTAATAATCGTCCTCCAGGATAACCCGACGCTTTGCCCTTCCAGACAGAGCATTTCAAAAATGTGCCGGTCATCGTGTGAAATTTTGCACCATTCATGGTCATGGTATTTCGTTAATAACGGATCCTTTATTGCCCATAATCTGCAATCGCTTTCTTTTTCCAAAAGATTGTCAGGTTTCATTTACTGTACTCCGGCACAACGGCAAAAAATGTCAGGTCTTCCGTTCCGTCATTTATTACCGTATGTATAGAACCTTCCGGACAGTAACAGGCCACGCCGGAAATGAGTTCTTCCTTTTTCCCATCGCAGATAACACAGCCTTTGCCGGACAAACCGTAAATAATTTCACTGCTGCCTTCATGTTTATGTTCTCCTACCGTAGCGCCCGGAACTAACCGGCCCAGCAAGATTTTATTGTTTGCATCGACATACATCTTTGCGTTCAATTCTTTTTCTCCGCCTTTAAAATGCGGCAGCGCCTTTTCTTCCATCGTCTTAAAATCAAAACGCATGACGACCCCTCCGTTCCATACTGTTTTACCGTCAATTAACTGTAAAAAATTTTATCGTTTCCACCACAATTTTATCCGACAAACAGCCCTTCGATATGGAACGGCCTTTCATGCCACTCCATGTCTGATCTCATCGCACGTCACCTTTACGCAAAAACATCTCCTGCAGTTCCACCTCCGGGTGCCGGTACTGGTTTTCCTTCTTGATCGCATGGCCGTTTACCATCATTCCCCCCTGTGGGCAAGTATGGACACAGGCCATGCAAAAAGCACAATGGTTGCCAACGGCGGCTTTCCCATTCTTCATATCCAGATTATGCGACGGGCATATTCTGATACAAAGCCCGCAGCCAACACAGGCGTCCTTGTCAACAGATACAATAAATCGCTTCATCCCGATGCTTTTTACGAGATCGCTGGAAAGGATGCTCCCCATGATAGATGATTTTGTCATAGAATAATCGATTTGTTTCTGTTCCACGGCCCGTGCTACTTCCCGAACCAGGTCATTTTCCCCGTCCAGCTTGTGATAATCATAACTTACATTCTTCTTCCATGTTGCCGTGCTGTTTGCAATCATAAAAGATACCTTGCCGTATTTCAGATCGCAGCCCCGGCTCTTCAATATCTCACGCAGGTGGCACAACGAATTCCCATAGGAACCGCCACAGGTAGCCACTCCATAAAAATAAGTGTATTGACTCAGTTTCACAGTTTTAAAGAACTCTTCTACCGGCTTTGGCACATCGCCATAATACACCGGGAATACAATACCGATGCGATCTTCCTTTTCCAAATCATAACTGTCCGGATTTTCCGCTAACCGAATTAGCGGAACAGCTTCGTCCCCAATGGCGGCCGCCAGTTTCTTTGCGACACTGTAAGAATTACCTGTTCCTGAAAAATAGATGATCATAACATATTTCCCTCTATGAACCTGTTGTTTTTTTCCTTTAAAGCCCTCCATTTATTTTCCGCCACCGCAAGGACCTCTGCCGACGGATTTAACTCTAAAGGCCAGCATACTTTATTTCCCCAACAGCAGCTTCCGAATCTCTTTGTAGTATTCACGCTGCTTTTTATCCAGTTCATCCTGAGAACCCATGGACAGGTCCCACTTTATCCATGACCAGGGTTCCCCATAGGTTACGGTAAGGGTAACGGTTGGAGCATCCAGGGCGATCAGATCCGTTTCCGGGAAAAGGGGCCAGGTATCAACCGCATACTTGCGGCCCAATGCTTCCATTTCGTCCAGCGACCTGGCATCCACAGTCTTCTTCTCCGTTTTTTCCGGGGCATTGTTCCATTGCTTAGCGCTGCTTTCGTACAAGGCATCCCGGTCGGTAATCCGTTTCAGCTCCACATGGCGATGGCCGCCGTCCATACCGCCTCCGCTGCTATACCGGCATGCCATGACCCGGCCCAGCTGCACGCTGCCATCGTAAAGCTTCTGCCCTTTCTCCTTGGCCAGCTTTTCCATAAAGGCCACCAGCTTCGCCTCGGTTTCAAGCCGCCGGAAAGGGCCGTCTTTACTTGGGCGGTTTACCGTAATGTGTTTGCCGTTGTTATATTCTACGTAAAGAAGGCGCAAGGGTTTTACTTCTTCCGCTTTTGCCGTTGCCGCGGCCGCCGTTACGCCTTCTGCCTGCAGCATGGCATCCAGTTCTGCCAACATCCCTTCATCGGCGGTAAAGCTGCAGCCCCGGGGAAAGATCCGTTCCCCTTTTTTCGGCCCGTCGGTGACGGGCTTCATGCCTACAAAGCCGGAAGCAGTTGGCGCGTCGTAGTCTTTTCGTTTCAACGTGCGCATGGTGCAACGGATTTTTTCCCCGTCCCGGTTCATCACCAGCTCATAGCTGCACTTGTTGTAATAAAAGGAAATTTCGCTTTTCTGGATCTGACTGGGAACCAAAGACGATCCCGGCTTCTGCGCCGGCGCCGGTTTTTCTTCCGCCTTGCCGCACCCGGGCAGGGCCAACAGGCTGCAACACAGTAAAAAGATACCGAACTTCCAAATTTGCATGGCGCACCTCCCCTTTTGTGATAAAAAAAACGTTTCCATATATTTCAATTATAGCAATATCATATGAAAAAAACCACTGAAAATGATGCCGCCGGCGCTATTTTATGATATAATTTTTACCGTAATTATTTTACGCAATTTGTTTTGCATTTTGCCTGCGCGTTGATTCGTAATTTGTTTTACATTTTATTTTTCAGAACAAAATCCACAACAAGCAACAAGGACGAAGTATTTTCATTTTTTTCGCCACCTGACGGCGGCAGAAACGGAGAGCGTTTTATGAAAACCATTGGCATTATGGGGGGCATGGGCCCCATGGCAACCGTTGACCTGATGCAGAAGGTCATCGTGGCTACAAAAGCAATTAAAGACCAGGAACATATCCATACGGTCATCGACAACAACACCAACATCCCGGATCGTTCCGAATGTATCTTCGGGAAAGGCCCCAGCCCCGTGCCGGAAATGGTAAAATCGGCAGAACGCCTGACCGCCATGGGCGCCGACGTGATCATCATCGGCTGCAACACGGCCCACTATTTCCTGCCGGAAGTACAGAAACAGGTAAGGACCCCTTTCATCAACATGATTGAAGAGACGGCAGCCTTCTGCAAAAAAGAAGGATATCATACCCTGGGCCTGCTGGCTTCTGCGGGAACCTGCGCCTCGGGAATCTACAAAAAAGCATTTGAATCCTTAGGCATGGAACTGCTGCACCCGGAAGAAAAGGAACAGGAAATCATTCACAAAATGATCTACGACGGGGTGAAGGCCACCAATTACAACTACGATGCCTCTGCCGCCCAGGCCGTACTGAAAGCCATGGAACAGCGGGGCGTGGAAGCTTTTATTTTAGGCTGCACGGAAGTGCCGGTGGCCGTACAGATGTATGACCTGCAGGGCTGCTTCGTTGACGCAACGGAAGTGCTGGCGGAAAAAGCCGTAGCCTGGGCCGGCGGCGAAGTTAACAGCAGCCTGCCCCGGAAAAGCAAGTAACTTCGGAATATTTTGCAGTCAAACATCGCCGCTGCAGGCAATTGCCTGCCAATGTCATGCTGCGGCGATTTCCGTCATGTTAAGGTAGTTTATCATGGATGCTTACACCCAATATCTTATCATCTGCCCCCTGCTGTTTTTAGGGGGCTTTGTAGACTCCATCGCCGGAGGCGGCGGTCTCATCACCCTGCCTGCTTACCTGCTGGCAGGCCTCCCTCCCCATCTGGCCCTGGGCACCAACAAATTCAGCTCCGCCATGGGCACCACCATTTCCACCGCCCGGCTGGCCCTGAACGGGTTCATCAAACTGCGCCCTGCCCTCATCTGTATCGCCGGAGCTTTTATCGGTTCCTCTATCGGATCCCGCCTGGCCCTCCTCATCAGCGATGAAATTTTCAACAAGCTGCTGATTATCGTGCTGCCCATCGCCGCCTTTTACGTAATGCGCAACAAAGGGTTAAGCCAGGACCCGGAAAGTTACGTGGATAAAACCGACAGCAGAACGCCCCTGCGGATTGCGGTCATCGCGTTTTTCATCGGCGGCTACGACGGCTTTTACGGGCCCGGCGCCGGCACCTTCTTGCTGCTGGCCCTGACAGGCTGGGCCGCGTTGGACGTGCGCAACGCCGCGGGCCTGACGAAAGCCGCCAACCTGACCTCCAACATCGCCGCCCTCATCACCTTTATCCTCAGCGGCAACGTAGATTACCAGCTGGGGCTGGCTGGGGCCGTCTGCAACATTGCGGGGGCTTACATCGGCGCCGGCATGGTCCTGACCAAAGCCAATAAAATTGTGAAGCCCCTGATCATTGTGGTACTGGCATTACTGTTTATCAAAATCATAACAAAATAAATTTTTTCGATACAGACCGCCTTTCCTGTTCTTCAGGGAAGGCGTATTTTTTTACCGGCCTTACCGTTGATTCCGCTAATTCATCTTAATAAAATATATATTCTTGTTGATAATAAATCTTATAAATGATAAAATAAGGTAGCGGCATAAACAGGCAGAATCTCTTCAGCAGCACCTGCCTCCGCGTATGGGGCAACAGGAATAAATGGAACGCTGATGGAATCGGATTTTTATAATGCTATCAACACAATCAACTAACGAAAAAGCTTTTCAGCTTGGGAGGTTAACATGGCAGAACGGAGAATCACATACGACAACGAACTGGAGATCATGATCGAAGATTATCTGGCCAATCCGCTGGAAGCGGAACTGGAACGGGTCATTGAGGGGCTGACGGAAGAAGAACAGGCAGAACGGAAAGCCAACGTGCAGCAGGTACTGGAAGGCCGGGAAAAATTTGAGATACCCAGCGCCCAGGTGCTCCACAACATCATGGAAGTGTGGCGGGCCTTCCGCCCATCCGTTTACAAAAAATTAAAACGCATGGAAAGCATGCCCCTGGAAGCGGAACGGCTGTTGCAGGAACAGGGCCGCATCAAATCAAAACTCCCTTACAACCGGGAGACCACCGACATGTTTGCCATGGTTGGCAAAGACGAAGACCCTCTGAATGAGTATCCGGATTATTAACATATTAGCAAAACAAAAAAACTGTACAGTATTTGAAACCTTGCACGCTATTATTATACTTAAAGTTAAAACCCCTGCCCGCAGTACAACGGACAGGGGTTCATTTATTGCACAGCAGCCAAGGCGGTAGCCGCTGTGAAACGCCTTTTTATACGCCGGGCCTAAAGCCGGCAAAATTTTTGCAAAAACTTTAGCAACTGACCGGCAGGAAGTGATCAGGTTTCCTGCCCTTCTTTTTTCGCGCCATTGCGCGTCGTGTTTCTTTACAGCTTGCCGCTCTCGTAATGCTTGGCAGCCGCACGGTCCATATCAAAGCAGCGGATCAGCTCGGTAACGGCCTGGCTGGGAGAGATCAGCCCGTTGACCACGGAATGTTCAACCAGCGGGATACGTCCTTTGATCATGGGATCGTTAAAGAACAGGTTATGCAGGTGTTCGTCGATCATGCCGCGTACCCAGGACAACAGCTGGGCTTTGCGGCGCTTCTGGAACACGCCGGACTCTTTCGTTTCTTTTTCAAACTTCCGCATCACGGCCCACAGTTCGGGCAAACCGTCGTGGGTCAGGGCAGAGCATTTGTAAGCGTGGGTCTTCCACCCTTCCGTTGCCGGACGGATGAATTCCACCATACGTTCGTATTCGCCCTGGGTCACAGTAGCCCGGGCCAGGTTCTCGCCATCGGCTTTATTGACCACAATGGCGTCTGCCAGTTCCATAATACCTTTTTTGATTCCCTGCAGGTCATCCCCTGCACCGGTGAGCACTACCAGCATAAAGAAGTCGACCATGTTGCGGACCGTGGTTTCCGACTGGCCTACGCCTACGGTTTCCACCAGGATCACGTCATACCCTGCCGCTTCGCAGAGCATCATGGTCTCCCGGCTTTTGCGGGCCACGCCGCCCAGCGTACCGCCGGAAGGAGTGGGACGGATGAAGCAGTTGGGTTCCCGTGACAGGTTCTGCATACGGGTCTTATCCCCCAGGATGGAACCGCCCGTCAGAGGGCTGGTGGGGTCGACGGCCAGTACGGCCACTTTATAGCCCATGCTGCAAAGCAGCTGGCCAAAGGCTTCAATAAAGGTACTCTTGCCCGCGCCGGGTACGCCGGTGATACCGATGCGCAGTGCCTTGCCCGTTTTAGGCAGCAGACCCTGCAATACCCGCTGGGCTTTGTCAAAATCTTTGGGAGCGTTACTCTCGATCAGGGTAATCGCTTTGGATAACATCACGCGATTGCCTTCGCCTACGCCCTTAATGATTTCGTCAATGGTGGGTTTCCTGCGCAACGGAACCCGGCGGACTGCATTGGGATCATAGACTTTTTCTTCCGAGTTGGCATTGACCTTTGTATCAATGCCACCCATTACGGAACAGGCAAAGTTTTCATTTGCTTCTTCTGGCACCCAGCTGGGGTGCAGATCCGATTTTGGAATTTCAGGCATGATTATCATCTCAACTTTCCTATATATGTTCCGCCTTTTATGCAACGGCCCATATATATGAAATTAACCAGTCGGCAGCCCCTGGGGGCCTGCCTCCCGGATTTCCCTGTAAAAGAAATGGGCTGTCTGCCCCTGTTATGGTAACAGGGGCAGGCAAGCGCCATAAACTCTTTACACTTAAATTATTCCTGAGCAGCTTCCTCTTTTGCACGGTCTACTAACATCTGCAGCAGTTTGATGCAGCACTTCGGAATGTTGGTACCAGGTCCGAAGATGGCGGCTGCGCCATGATCATACAGATAATCGTAATCCTGTGCGGGGATAACGCCGCCGATGGTTACCAGAATATCTTCACGGCCGCGTTTGCGCAACTCTTCTACCAGGGCCGGCAGCAGGGTCTTGTGACCTGCAGCCAGGGAGGAGAAGCCGACCATGTGAACGTCGTTGTCCACTGCGTCCTGTGCAGTTTCTTCCGGAGTCTGGAACAGAGGCCCTACGTCAACGTCCCAGCCCATATCAGCGAAGGAGGTCGCCAGTACTTTCTGTCCGCGGTCATGACCGTCCTGACCCATCTTGGCCAGGAAGATACGAGGCCGGCGGCCTTCCAGTTTTTCAAATTCTTTCGCCAGCGCATTGGCTTTTTCCATATCGTCGTTGCCGCTGAATTCGCTGCTGTATACGCCGGATACGGTGTGGATAACAGCATTGAAACGACCAGAAACTTTTTCGATAGCGTCGGAAATTTCGCCCAGGGATGCACGGTCGCGTGCAGCCTGTACGGCGCATTCCAGCAGGTTGCCGTTTTCGCGGCTTTCCGCTGCTGCGGTCAGGGCTGCCAGGTCACGGGCAACCGCTTCCGGATTCCGTTCCGCACGGAGTTTTTCCAGACGTTTGATCTGGGCGTTACGAACGGCGGTGTTATCGATAGACAGTACGTTCAGCGGGTCTTCCTTGGCCAGACGGTATTTGTTCAGGCCAACGATGGTTTCTTTGCCGCTGTCGATATCTGCCTGACGACGGGCCGCGCATTCTTCGATACGCATCTTCGGCAGGCCGGTAGCGATAGCTTTGGCCATACCGCCCAGGGATTCAACTTCCTGGATATGAGCCCAGGCACGGCGGATGATCTCGTTGGTGAGGTATTCCAGATAGTAGGAACCGCCCCAGGGATCGATGATCTTGCAGACTTTGGTTTCGTCCTGGATGTACAGCTGGGTGTTACGGGCCAGACGTGCGGAGAAGTCGGTGGGTAATGCGATGGCTTCGTCCAGTGCGTTGGTGTGCAGGGACTGGGTATGGCCCAGAGCTGCGGACATAGCTTCCATACAGGTACGGGAAATGTTGTTAAACGGATCCTGTTCGGTCAGGGACCAGCCGGAAGTCTGGGAGTGGGTACGCAGTGCCATGGATTTCGGATTCTGGGCGCCGAAGCTCTTCAGAATCTTAGCCCACAGTACACGGGCCGCACGCATCTTGGCAACTTCCATGAAGTAGTTCTTGCCCATATCCCAGAAGAAGGACAGACGTTTTGCGAAGGCGTCTACTTTCAGGCCGGCTTTTTCACCGGTACGGATATATTCCATGCCGTCTGCCAGAGTGTAACCTAATTCCAGATCGCAGGTAGCGCCGCATTCCTGAATGTGGTAACCGGAAATGGAGATAGAGTTGAACTTCGGCATGTAGTTGGTGGTGTATTCGAAAATATCACCGATGATACGCATGGACATATCAGGCGGATAGATGTAAGTGTTACGAACCATGAATTCTTTCAGAATATCGTTCTGAATGGTACCGGCCATGATCTTCTTATCTACGCCCTGTTCTTCACCGGATACAATGAAGAAGGACAGAATCGGAAGTACGGCGCCGTTCATGGTCATGGATACGGACATCTGGTCCAGAGGAATTCCGGAGAACAGGATGTTCATATCTAACATGGAGCAAACGGATACGCCTGCTTTACCAACGTCGCCTACAACACGGGGGTTATCCGCATCGTAGCCGCGGTGCGTCGGCAGGTCGAATGCGATGGACAGACCTTTCTGACCGGCTGCCAGGTTGCGGCGGTAGAAAGCATTGGATTCTTCTGCAGTGGAGAAACCGGCATACTGGCGTACCGTCCAGGGACGGAATACGTACATGGTGGAGTATGGTCCACGCAGGAACGGAGGAATACCGCTCATGAAATCCAAATGGTTGCAGGATGCGTAAATATCCTGGGTATACAGAGGATCAACCGGAATACGTTCCAGGGTGGTGCCTTTCAGAGCGTCCCAGTTTTCACCGGTTTTCTTCTCCAGGCCTTTCTTCCATTCCTCATAAGAACAATGGGGATGTTCAGGAAAGGCGATCTTGGTGAAATCAGGATTCAGATTAGCCATTATTCAATCATCCCCTTCCTCTTTTGTAAGTCTTTCAGAATTTCGAAGCAGTTTGCGGATACGCTGATGAAGTCATCAACGCCTGCATCCAGATAGGTCTGTTTCATATCTTTGGCAGGAGCGCCGGCCAGGAACAGTTTCATGTTCGGGTTGGCTTTCTTCAGCAGCGGAGCAATAGCCGGAACGTCTTCCGGATAGGTAGCGTCGGTGGAGCAGATTACTGCGCAGTCGTAGGGAGTACCTGCTTCGTCGATGCCGGCTTTCAGGGCAGCGGCAGCCTTTTCCCAACGGGAACCGGGCTTGCCTTCGTCATCCTGGAAGCCATTGTTCAGATGAACGTTGAATTCGCCAACCTGCAGGAAGCTGGTGGAGAAGTCAGCGCGGGCTTTATGCTGGGGAATCGGGCCCATGTTGGCCAGGAATACTTCCACGTTCTTGCCGGTCTTGGCAATATAGGCTTCGGTATCTTTGCGCAGGGCTTCGAATTTTTCGGTCCAGTGATGTTCCGCAATCGCTTCTACAGTTACGTCGCCTGCGGCCTTGCATGCAGCTTTTGCTACCTGGCCGATCGTTGCGCCTGCGGCGAATGCTTCCACTTCTGCGTCAACCAGAGCGTCGGCAGCGGCGGCTTTAACGGCAGCCAGTTTTGCTTCGGCTTCTTTCGCGTCAACGTCAGCTTCATATTTTTCCACAGCAGCCACCAGGATCTTCTTGATCTCTTCCGTATTTTCCGGACGGGGATCCAGGGGTTCTTCTGTCATGTTAGGATACATGTTTACGCCAACGGCGCGGTCTTTGCGCAGTTCCAGGTTTTTCAGGCGGCTTGCCAGCACTTCGGCAATGGCCTTCTGGATGCTTCCGTCTTTCAATGCGGCAAGGATACCGCCGGCAGCTTCCACTTCCTGGAATTTAGCCCAGGTCTTTTCGGTGATCTGCTTGGTCAGCGCTTCTACTGCCCAGGATCCGCCAGCCGGATCGATAGGAGCCAGCATGCCGAATTCTTCCTGCAGCATGATATGGACGTTGCGGGCAATACGACGGGAGAAGGTGTCGCCTTTGCGGATCAGTTCGTCGAAGGGTTCGTTTTCGTAGGTGTTTACACCGCCAACTACACTGGAGAAAGACTGGGTGCAGTTACGCAGCATGTTAACATACGGGTCGATAACGGTCTTGGTAAAGGAAGCCGGGCGGCCGTGTACGAAGGAAGCGCGGTCCGCTTCTTCCGCGCCGAACTCTTTCATGATGTTAGCCCAGATCTGACGGGCTGCGCGCAGTTTTGCGATTTCCATGAAGAAGTTAGCGCCCTGGTTGAATTCAAAAGCGATAGCCTGGGAAATTTCATGGATGTCCAGGCCCCGTTTCAGCATCTGGCGTACATATTCAACCGCTACTGCATAAGTATAGGCAACTTCCTGTACGCTTTCAGCCCCGCCCAGGGAGAAAACAGTGCTGCGAACCAGGATGGTACGCAGGCCAGGAGTATTTTTAGCCGCCCATTTGATAACAGCAGCCATCTGGTCGTACAGTTCGTCCAGAGATTCCGCGGTCTTGCCGTTCTTAACCAGTTCGCCGATGGGGTCGGCGCCTATGATGCCATGGAGTTTTTCAATCTTTTTGCCGGCAGCTTTCAGGGCTGCAACAGTCATAGCCAGCAGACGGGTGGAACTTTCTCCTGTATACAGCATAAAGGGTAATTTTTCCAGATCCAGTCCTGCCAGTAAGGTATGCATGTCTTCCACGGTGGTAAGGCTTACGCCTTTGTCGCCGGGTTTGGCAGCATCTTTTACGTCTACGCCTGCCAGGGTAGCACTGTCCACACGTACATGGTATACAGTGCTGCCTTTGGAAATTTCAAATTTCAGCAGCTCGTTGTTTTCCTGCGGTTCGGTGAGATCGCATGCCTGCGCGATACCCCAGGGTTCGTGTACGTATCCGTTTACCGTGCTGCCGCGCAGGAAGTCACCCATGCCCGGATAATCATCCGTGGGAAGGATGTCTTTCCATTTACGCAGCGTGTAAATGGGGTCGAAGGTAATACCTTCATAGTTTTTGGTGTACATCAGCTTGTCAAAAGGCTTGCCTTTTAACAGTTCGTTACAGGCCGCCACCCATTCTTCGGGGGTGGGAACTGTAAACTCATCAAACTTAACTTCCGGATAAGTTGCGTTCTGCTCGGACTTATGCAGAAGTTCTTCCAATTCCTTGTCAGTCAACGGCTTGGAGTTGGACGGCTCGACGTTGGTTTGTTCAGCCATAAACAATTTACCTCCTCATATAGAATAGTGATTCTCCTTCCGGGAAATGCGCCCGGTCGCTGAATCTATGTAAAACCATCCGTCGCCGGATGGATGTTACCTAAGAAAAACATACGAAGGAAAAATCAGTTTTTCATTTTGCAAAATGTTTTCAAAAAAAACATCCAAATAATTCGTAGACAAAATTTTGCAAAATAAAAAAGCCCGTCGTCTGAGAGTCAATCACCGCGAAAAAGGAAAAAACCTTTTGCCCTATCAGGACATTTCCAAAAAGTTCCGATGCAACCTGCGCCCCTGCCCTGTCTTCCCCTGAAGTTCTTCCGGATTCGTGCGCGGTAACGTCGGCTTTCACCGGACGCTACCCCGCATACGAATGAGGAAGGTTTGAGAATGGCAAATCATTATATGACGGTTGTCCAGGCCGTAATATAAACAAAATAAAAAACGTCTTTTCTTTTACGAAAAGACGGTCAGAAGGCAGCTGCGTCCAAAACAAATCCGCAGTCATCTCCTCCCCGTCGCTCGCGGGTCAGAAAGTGAATCCAGTACAGGCAGTTCTTCTGGCTCGGGTTCACAGCTCGCTTCGCCTTCCCAAAACATAACGTTTCAGTGACATCCTGAAGTTCGCTCCCCCTTACAGCGGCGGGACCGCGCCGGTATTTCACCGGACTTCTCTGTTAGGCCCTTTCGGGCACCTTTACTGTACAATATTAACTTTTATGTTATAATGAAACGAACCAACTGAATATCGTTGCTTCCGTTTCCAGTAATATAGTAACATTTCTCATTAAGAATGTCAAATCATTTATCAACATTTCTTATAAGATTTTAAATATTACTTGTTAATAAAAACCGTTTGCAATAGCAAGTTCCAATTTGCAGAGCTATTTCTGTCAGATCCGATTTGTAGGGTTTAAGAATGGCATAGCACTGAATTATCTTATACCTCTATTTTTTTTATACCAATATAAACAGGAGATGAATGTAAAGATGGCAAATTGCAATCATGACTGCGGCAGCTGCTCCGCCAGCTGCGGCGAGCGGCAGGATCCGGCCTCCTTCAAGAAGCCGGCCCACAAGGAAAGTAACATTAAAAAAGTAATCGGCGTCGTCAGCGGCAAGGGAGGCGTGGGAAAATCCATGGTCACCTCCCTTTTGGCCGTGGCCCTCCGCCGGGCCGGTAAACAGGTGGCCATCCTGGACGCCGATGTGACCGGGCCCTCTATCCCGAAAGCCTTCGGGCTCCACGGCCATGCCCTCATGACAGACCGGGGCGTATTCCCCATGGAATCCCGCATGGGCATCAAGGTCATGTCTATCAACCTGCTGCTGCAGAATGAAACAGACCCGGTAGTTTGGCGGGGACCCATCATCGCCGGAGCCATCCAGCAGTTCTGGACCGATGTGATCTACGGCGACGTGGACTTCCTGTTAGTCGACATGCCTCCCGGAACCGGCGACGTACCCCTGACCGTATTCCAGACCATGCCCGTTGACGGCATCATCGTGGTAGCCTCCCCCCAGGAACTGGTGGGCATGATCGTGGAAAAAGCCTGCAACATGGCAAAGATGATGGATGTGCCCGTTCTTTCCATCGTGGAAAACTTCAGTTATTTTAAATGCCCGGACTGCGGCAAAGAGTATCCCGTCTTCGGCAAAAGCCGTCTGGCAGAAACCGCTGCCGCCCACGGCGTCACCAGCCAGGACCGGCTGCCCATCGATCCGGTGCTGGCCGAAGCGGTTGACAACGGAAAGATCGAAGAGACCAACGCACCGTACCTGCAGCAGACAACAGAACTGCTGGTGAAGATGCTGTAAAGAAGAATCCTCTTAATTACAAAAAAAGATAGCGCACAGGGTTTTGCAAAACATCGGGAGTGTTTGCGTTATTCCATGAGAAGAAATGTGCCGTAGCGGCGAGACTGTTTGAGGGCGAAGCCCGAGTTTCGAAACCGCAGGCACATAAGTCCATGGAATAGCAAACACGTACGGTTTTGCAAAACCCTGTGCGCTATCTTTTTATTTAAATGTATAGGAACTTCTTCAAAAACTCTTCAACCACATACTTGTCGTTTTATTCTGTCCGTTTCCCCGCCGCATCCAGCATGTCATGCTTCAGGGTCCACAGCTTTTTGGACAGGTCCACATTATATTTGTGGGGATTTTCAAACCGTTTCACTTCGTCCCACAGGCCCTCCACTTCTTTTAAGCAATAGGCCTGCAGTTCTTTCAGGCCCGGATTCTTATAGACCAGCTTGCCGCCTTTGAAGATGGGAACCTGCAGCTCCCGGATGCGGAAGTCTTTCAGAGTCCGCTGCTTCCATGTCGCCTCCGGATCGAAAATCGTATGAGGCAGCGCTTCGGAAATCACTTCATCCCGCAGGCAGATTTCATCCGCAATGGCTTTCCCGGTTTTTTTGTCGTAGAAGCGATACACTTTCTTGAATCCCGGATTTGTAATTTTCGCTGTGTTTTCGGAAATTTTGATTTTCGGTACAATGGAACCGTCTTCCCTTTCAACCGCCACCAGCTTGTACACGCCCCCGAAGACCGGGCTGCTCTTGCTGGTGATGAGGCGCTCGCCTACGCCGAAGGAATCGATCTTCGCCCCCTGCTGCAGAAGGTCCCGGATCAGGTATTCGTCCAGAGAGTTGGATACTACAATTTTAGCGTCCTGCAGGCCCGCTTCATCCAGCATGATCCGGGCTTTTTTTGTGAGATATGCCAGATCCCCGGAATCCAGACGGATGCCGAAGTTGCCAAGCTTTTTACCGGTGGCCAGATATTCCTTAAATACTTTAATAGCATTGGGAATGCCGCTCTTCAGTGTGTTATAAGTGTCTACCAGCAGCACCGCATTATTGGGATACGTTTCCGCGTAGAACTTAAAGGCTTCGTACTCCGTGTCAAACATCTGCACCCAGGAATGGGCCATGGTACCTGTAGCCGGAACCCCGTACAGCTCATCCGTCAGGGTGCAGGCCGTCGCCGCGCAGCCGCCTACATAAGCGGCCCGGGCGCCGATCACCGCACCGGAAACCCCCTGGGCCCGGCGGGAACCGAACTCCATTACTGGCCGCCCTGCCGCCGCCCGGACGATGCGGTTGGCCTTGGTGGCGATACAGGACTGGTGGTTGATGCACAGCAGAATGAAAGTTTCCATCAGCTGGGCTTCCGCCGCCGGCGCTTTGATCGTAATGATCGGTTCATAGGGAAATACGGGAGTCCCTTCCGGAATCGCGTAAATATCTCCCGTAAATTTAAATTTGCGTAAATACGCCAGGAACTTTTCGTCAAAAATCTTTTTGCTGCGAAGGAATTCAATGTCCCCTTCACTGAAATGCAGGTTCTTCACATAATCGATCACGTCCGTCAGCCCGCAGGCGATGGCAAAGCCGCCTCCGTCCGGCACGCTGCGGTAAAACACGTCAAAGTATGACTGCTTTTTATAAAACCCGTTCAAAAAATATCCGTTCCCCATTGTCAGCTCATAAAAATCTGTCAGCAGGGTCAGGTTCTGTTCTGCTATTGTCGGCATCTTCTCTTTCTTCTCCTTAAACATATCAATCTACACTGACCATTTCCCCGTCATGAGAAATTTGTGCGGTAACATCTTTAATAAAACGCTGTCTTCTTTCAGGGATAAGCACGGGGCCGGGGCGTCCGTTCTCCAGCAGCCCTTCCGATTCCAGAATCAGGTTGACCAGCTGGATGCCATTTTCATTGCGGACCAGCATATCCACAGCAGTATCCCCGTTGTTGCAAAATACCAAAATGGAACGGCCTTCCAGCTCGCCCTTCAGGGATCCTTCCTTTTGACGGGTAGCTGCTTTCATAACTGTCATGCGGGTTTTTAAAAAATGCGGCATAATTAAAAATGCTTTTTCTTTTCCTGCCCGTATCACCATATAATTTTCAAGGCCCTTAGGCAAAATAACCGCATTCATCTTGTCGTAGATTTTCAGGTTCGCCACCGCTGCCATAACCCGTTTATCGGTCAATTCCACAACAGCATTCTGGCCGCCCAAAACCGTTTGGTAATCCGGCGCGATCTCTGAAACTTCCGAACCGGCCGCCAGGCAATGGGCGCAAATCGTCAGGATCATACTAACCAGGAATACAATTTTTTTCATGTTCACTCCTCCTTGAACAGCTTTTTGCATCTACGAATATAATTATAGCACAACACAAGCGGGAATTCAGCAACACAACTGTGAAATCTGTACACAATGTAGCAAATAAGGGCTGCGGCCGGATGCCGCAACCCTGTTTTAGTCATATCCTGCAATTTTCAATTTTACTTCCATGGATCATCTTTGGCAGGAATACGGATGCCGGCCAGAAGGCCCGCATATTCCCATAAATACCATTCACCGGTGGAAGGTTTCAGCCGCATGGTCACCGGACGGGGATTGTCCGCTCCGCCGCTGCGGATCCAAAGCTGAGCATAATTTTCATTTTGATAGCTGTAGGGTGTTTCCGAAACGGTAACAGTGTAAGGCATGGACGGAGTGTAATTATTATCCGGCGTCGCCCCGTCAAAATACGACCTGGCCGTATATTCTTTTCCCCGCAGCTGATCCCGCAGCTGCTGCTTGCTCAGGTTACTCAGAGGCCGCGGTCCCAGCAATTTATCCAGCATGGCGATACCGGCTTCCGTGTCTTCCGTGTAACGTACCAGCGCCGCAACGGCAAAAGCCGCCGTCTGCTGCGGCGTTTTCGCCGGCATAATTTCTGCTGCCGACTTCGGCAGCGGGTCTAATACTACTTTTTTGCTTTCCATGGCATAACCCGCCTTTCCCGAAAAACATGAAAACAGAAATGTTAAAAATAACACGCCCAGTAAAATCTTTTTCACTTTCATTTCAGCACCTCTGTCCGCCATGCTCACAAACAGTTAATGAATAAATTGAACTTATAGCTGACCTGAATTGCTCAATTTATTTCACAGTTCTGTACTGCATCCTTTTTTCAATCAGTCCTTATTCTTCCGAAAAATCTTCTTTCGGTGCGGCGCATAAGGGGCATACCCATTCTGCCGGAACGTCTTCCCATTCCGTTCCCGGTGCTACGCCGTTGTCAGGATCGCCTTCTGCAGGATCATACACATATCCGCAAACATTGCATACATACTTTTTCATTGTGATCTCCTTTCTGTGTCCCTTATCCTTTTCATGGTGTTTTACACGAAATATGCATTCCATGCATATTTCGAAAATTCCCCTCTTCACAAAAGAAAACCAGCATTTCTGAACCAGAATCTCTTTTTGATTTCATTATATCATACAAACAAAAGTTAGGAAACCAACCGTACAGGACAGCGGAAATATTTTTCACAGAAGCTTTGTATGAGCTGCCAAAGCTGCCGCTGTCATTTCAAAGCATATACGCCAGCTTCATGATTTCTTTTCTCCGCTCACGCCACTGGGGATAATACAGATCCATGCGGGCCCGGAATTTTTCCCCATGGCCTTTTTCCCACAGGTGGGTCAGTTCATGGGTCACAATGTAACTGAGATATTCCGGAGGCAGATGGCCCAGGGTCAGGTTGATGCAGATGCGGCCGGTCCGGATGTTGCAGGTTCCCCAGCGGGTCTTCATCTTGCGGACATACCAGCTGGATTCCCTCTTCCCTACAATGGAACCGCAACCCTGAAAAATAGCCGGCAGAAAGGCTTCCATCTGTCGTTTCATCCAAGTATCCAGACAGCGCTCACGTTTTGCTTCGTCGAAACCGGCGGGACAGGACAGCATCAGTTTGGAGTTTTCTATTTTTACCGCTGCCATGTTATGTTTCAGCAAGGCACCGGCCGCTTCCTCCCCACACATCTGGCGAACCATATCCGGATCGGTAAGAAGCAGCAGTTCATAGGCTTTACCCCACACGTACAGGGTTTCACCGCTTTCAAAGTGACGGACCGGTTTCGGAACCATCTGTTCCTGTCTTTTCCGCTGTCGCTCGATCCAGTCCATGTTGCCGGTAATAAACTGCTCCACTTCAGGCAGCGAAGTATAATACGGTGCCGTCACAAAAATTTTTGCATCCGGCATCTTCAGCCGCAGATACATGCGGCGTATCCGTTTATACTGCAATAAATATTCGGTTTCCCCTAATCGATGTTCTTCTACTTCACTCTGCCTGCGTCTCAATGTTTTACCGGTCCTGTGTTATCCTCTGTTCCTGTCCTTCAAAACCCGCTGCATCTCCCGCTTCGCGTCACGCTCCGCCATGTCACGGCGTTTGTCGTAAATCTTTTTGCCGGTGCAAAGGGCCAGCTCCATCTTCACAAAGCCCCTCTTAAAATACAGTTTTAAGGGAATGAGGGAATAGCCTTTTTCCTTTACCTTGCCCAGCAGCCGATCGATTTCCCTGCGGTGCATCAGCAGGCGACGGGTCCGCAAGGGGTCGTGGTTATTGTAATTTCCGAAATCGTAGGGGCTGATGTGCATGTTCATCACCACCAGCTCTCCCTTTTTCGTGATCCGCACGAAGCTGTCTTTTAAATTGACTTTGCCCGCCCGCAGGGATTTTACTTCGGTGCCCACCAGCTCCATGCCGGCTTCCATGGCTTCCACGATGTTATAGTCGTGGCGGGCTTTGCGGTTTTCGGTTATGATTTTAATTTTTGTTTCCGTCATGGTGTCTCCAAAAAACTAACTTTATCTGCCAAAACTCCTGTCGGCAGGAGAAGGCATCGCAAACCCGTCACCGATTGCTATGGTTTACTCTTGCCTTCTCCCTGCCTGCCAAAGTTTTGTTGAGAAAAGTTGAAACTTACATGCCAGGGCATGCTGACTTATAAACTTCAATTTAATAACATATTTCGATACAAAAAATAATTTTCCTCTATCTTCTGCGTTTTTTCTTGTTGGTGGAGCCGGCGTATTTGTTTCCGCCGATGCCGCCTTTGCCCCGTTTGGCGTAAGGCCGGGCCATGCCGTTGACCTGTTCGTGACTGCCGTGGCGCCGTTTATTTTTCTTTCTTCCACTGCCGGTGGCCTGAACCGCGTCCTGCCGGATTTCTGCCAGAAGGGCGGATACGCTGCTGTGACCGGCCCTGTAATTGTTTTTAGCATTAGCGCCGCCGCTGTTTGCTCCCCTGCCGTCAATCTTTTTTCCGTTGCCGGAATGATGGGCTGCCCCGCTGCCTGTTGCGGCGGATCGGTTTCCCCCGCGACTTCCCAGCTGGGTCTTGATGTAGTCCCGCATGGCGTCGTTTTCCCCGGCCATGATGAAGTCGATACTCCGGTCTTCCATATTCACCTGCAGCACTTCGATCTCCACCGTGTCCCCCAGGCGGTAGGTGTTGCCGGTATGGGTACCTGTCAGGCAGTACCTGTCTTCCACGTATTCATAGTAATCGTCCATAAGGCTGGACATATGCACCAGCCCTTCCACCCCGTTAGGCAGTTCCACAAACATACCGAAGGAAGCCACACCGGAGATAACGCCCTCAAAGGTTTCCCCGATATGGTCCAGCATGTATTCCGCTTTCTTTAAATCTACCGTTTCCCGTTCTGCCTCTGCCGCGTTCCGCTCCTGCAGGGAAGAATGTTCCGCCATGGCTTCCAATCCATCTTCCCCCAGGGCCGGCAGATGCCGGGTCAGGTCCGGATCTTTCAGCCAGGCGTGCAAAATGCGATGGACCAACAGATCGGGATAACGGCGGATGGGCGAAGTGAAATGGCAGTAATACTCTGCCGCCAGACCGAAATGGCCTACGTTTTCCGTCTGGTACACCGCCTGGCGCATGCAGCGCAGGGCCACGGTGTTTACCAGCCGTTCCTCCGGCCGCTCCTTCATTTCCCCCAGGGCGTCCTGCACATCCTTGGGCCGTACCTGGCCGTTTTTGGGAATGCGCAGCTTCACGTTAAAGCTCTGCAGCAGTTTCGCCAACCCTTCCATCTTATCTTCCGCCGGAACTTCGTGGACCCGGTATACGCAGGGCCATTGGAGCATGGCCAAATGCCGGGCCACGGTCTCGTTGGCCGCCAGCATAAATTCTTCGATGATGGATTCCGGCAGGCCGTGGATGCGTTGTCGGATCTCCAGCGGTTTGCCCGCTTCATCTAAAATTACTTTCTGTTCCGCCAGGTCAAATTCAATGGCCCCGCGCCGGGCCCGTTTCTTTTGGAGAATGCGGCAAAGGGTCCGCATCTCTTCCAGCATGGGAACAACGTCCGCAAATTTTTCCCGGGTTTCTTTGTCCCCTTCTTCCAAAATGGAACGGAGCAGGTTATAGCTGAGCCGGTGGTGGGAATGGATCACCGACGGGAAAATTTTATATTTTGCCGTGCGGCCTGTGTCCGCCTCGATCTCCATCTCGCAGGCCATGACCAGCCTGTCTTCGTTTTCATTTAAACTGCAGATGCCGTTGCTTAACCGCTGGGGCAGCATGGGCAGCACCCGGTCCACCAGATACACGCTGGTCCCCCGCTGCTGCGCTTCCTGATCCAGCAACGTCTTTGCCTTCACGTAATAACTTACATCCGCAATATAGACTCCCAAAAGGTAACGACCGTTCTCCAGCCGCTCCACATAAACGGCATCGTCCAGATCCTTCGCGTCTTCGCTGTCTACGGTCACCACAGGGTAATCCCGCCGGTCCTCCCGGTCCTTCAAATCTTTTTCACGGATTTCCGCCGGCACACGGGCAGCGGCCCGCTTCACGTTATCAGGAAAATCCAGAGGCAGCTCGTGCTGTTTGATGATGGAAAGAATCTCCAACCCGGGGTCCCCTACGTACCCTAAAATTTCCACCACCCTGCCTTCCGCGCTGCGGCGGTTTTCCGTAGGCCACTGGGTAATTTCCACAATGACCTTCTGATTGTTGGCGGCGCCGCCGAAATTTTTCCGCAAAATATAAATGTCGCCGCCGATTCGTTTGTCATCGGGTGTCACAAAAGCAAAATCCATGGTGCGCTTGAACACACCCACGATCCGGGAGTTTGCATGTTTGATGATGCGGATGATCTCCCCTTCGGGCCGGCGGCCGGGAGCGTGACTGTCCACCCGGGCCATGACCCGGTCATTGTTCATGGCGCCATGAAGCTTCCGGGGCGGAATGAACACGTCGGGTTTATTTCCCTTGTTATCCGGAATCAGGAAGCCGAAGCCTTTGCTGCTGAGCTGGAAACGCCCTGCCACCAGACCCATCTTTTCTGGCAGGCCGTAAGTGTCAAAGCGAGTCTTTACAATGTAGCCGTCCTGTTCCAGATCCAAAATGGCGTCCCAGAACTCATGCATGGGTTCATCCTTCACGGGAATGGCGAAAATCATTTCCTCCGCCGTCATGGGGGCGTAGGACTCCCGCTGCATGAACGCCATGATTTTATCTTTTAATGCTAATTTAACCATAATTCGTTACTGCTTTCTTTCAACTTTTTTGCTTTGCATGACTGCAAAGAATTCCAATTGCTCTAACTTTTATTTATTATAAAACAAACCTGTGTCGTCTTTGCGGCAGAAAATTGCCGAATTTATTTTTTAAATTAAACTATTTACTCTTTCTCCAGCATCAGCGTGCTGGTGGCTTCCGCCGCCACGGTGCCGTCCGGGTTGGTGATGATTCCTTCCATAATCACCAGCCGCCCTTTGCGTTTCACTTCATGGCCTTCGCAACGGATGGTAGTACCGATCTGCACCGGCGTGCGGAACCGCAGGTCGATGCGGGCGGTGTAAGCAGGCACTCCTTCTTTTTTGAAAAGATAATTCCCCATGATCTCATCTAACAACACGGTGATGAGCCCGCCGTGCATCCGTCCGTTGTAACTCTGGTGTTCCGGCCGGGGCGTGAAAAAGGCCAGCACCCCGTCGGGCAGCCAGAAAAAATGCAGATGGAGACCAATGGGATTTTCTTCCCCGCAGGCAAAGCACATAGCGTACTGTTTGTCCTTGGGCATCTCTTCCAATGGGGCGCCGTATTTTTCTTCTTCCAACGCCAGCAGATTTTTTTCCGTTTCGTTCAGGAGTAAATCCTCCGGCGAAACAGATTTTTTATTTGGTAACATTTTCGTAACAAGCCTTTCCAAATATAAGTTTTGCTTTCACTGTCTTTTATTGTAACATCATTTCGTGTCTGTTTTGTATTAAGGAACCACTGATTAATTCGTCTGCACGCTTCCCGGTGCTTTTTGTGAATGACTTCGTCACTGTCTCTTGACGCAGCCCCGCTGCGCCTTCGAGCCACTTCCTTGTCATTCGCAAAAATCCCTCGGTAATCGCACAAACTCATTTAATCAGCGATTCCTTAGAAAAATTTTTATTACAGCCAACAGCGCTTCACAAATTTTTTCCCAGCCACTGTTTTACCAGTTTCCCGGCTTCTTTGCAACGCAAAGCTAAATGATGATCGTCGCCTTCCATGTAATGCAATTCTTTTTCTCCGCCGGCTATTTCAAAATTCCGCTTTGCCTGTTCAGGGGTCACGATGCAATCCTTTTCCCCGTGGATGATCAGCAGCGGCCCCTTCTGCCAGCGTTGCAACAACGATGCCAAGTCGTATTGCAGCAAATCCTTTACAAAGGCCGCAGGAATTTCATCCCTGCCCCGCTCATCCGCCAGCAGAATCGGTTCGCCCTCCATGGCCCGCAAAAATTTTTCTTCCCCCAGTACCTGGATAAATGTTTTCTTTAAACTGTTGGGCGCAGACCACAACACCATGCCGTCGGGGCGATATGTATTCCGTTTATACCAGCTCGCTTCCAAAACACTTTTGTTGTCTTCCGTCTCATTTTTCAGAACTGCGCTACCCTTTTGGACTTCCGCTTCTCCGACGGCTGTAATGATGCAGGTTGCACCGCCGAAGCTGCGGCCCAGCAGAAACAATTTTTCCGGCTGCAGGGTCTGGCGCACAAAATCCAGCAACGCTTTCAACTCCGCCACCTGGTTGCTGAGCATGGTACACCAGGTAAAATTAAAACGCACCACGGTACAAACGGTTTCGCTGATTTCCTCCGCCAGCTGGGCAGCCCGGCCGCCCCCTTCCATGGAACCGCGGAACCCGTGGGCCATGACCAGCACGTTGCGCCGTTTTTCCGGAATTTCGCACTCATGGATCACGCCCTGCAGTTCACCGAAAGGCCCTGCAATAGAAAAATTTTGTTTCATACAATATCTCTCCAAATGATATCCTCAAAAAGCTAAGTCAACTCTTATATTTAATTAATTCGTAAAATTATAGCTAATTATTTACTATTATACTGCATTTTCATCCCTTCGTACATCATCAAACCGCTTTCTCTTTCCTGCCATATATTTCCATTTCGACTTTCTTCACCATAATTCTTCGATGTTATATGCACTATCCATCCTTTATGCTATATTTTTATCTGATGTTCTTTTTGATTTATGAAAAGCAAATTAAAAAGCGGCCTGCATTTTACAAGCCGCAACTGTACTCAAACAAATTTATCGGCGAGTTGTTCACACAGCTCACCAATCTATTCTCACCGGTTCATACCGGCGCCAACCAAAAACAAGCCAAAATACAGAACCGCAACACACAACCACCAATACCCTTTACGATGCACATACTGTTCGCTTTTTTCTTCATCCGCCAGTCCTTTGACCACAGCCAATGCAGAAAAAACGCAACAGATAGTTCCGGCGATTCGTTGAAAGCTATTTGTCATTGCCTTTACTAACGGCAGAATAATATCAAATCTTAGCTGTAAATAAAGCAGCACGCAGAGAAAAACTGTAACAGTCAATGTACAGGCGGTTTTGGTATTGCTCAACATTCGGATGCAAAAGAAACCGACAAATACAAGGAGTACTATGGCGAACATAAAATTTGCACTTATAAGATCCGCACGGATCCCGTCTGCCATTTCACTACGACCAATCATTGAACCTAACATTTGTCCTATCATTTTCGTTTCCCTGAAATCAATTATTCGTTATACCAATCCTTAAACAGAAAAGGTTTTCCTTTTTATTAATTATACATCATAAGCAGTTTGCAAAACAGTTTATGTTTTGATTTAAAAATGAGGATTTTTGCAATCACCGGGCAACCTGCCACATGAGTCGCCCCCTTAAAAAACCGATTTAAAACCTGCTAACAAAAGTCAGGAACTCTGTATCATTTTTTAATATTTCACATGACTTGGATTCTATTCACAGCAAACTCAGCCATAAAAAAATCCTGTCCGGATGTATTTTCCATACCCGGACAGGATTGCTTTTTATAGTTGACGACGTAAATAATTTTATTTTTCGCACAAACCCCAAACGCTTTCTGTTTTGCAAAATGCAAAAATTAAAGTCGTTCACTATAATGTTCAGAAAAAGTTTTTCTTGCTTATGATCAGCTCAGTTTCCTTTTGGTAGGATCAACCATTTCGATTACATGCATCAGCACGCCAAGAACGATCAGCACGCCGAACACTACGGTCATGTTGATGATGGCAACCAAAAACGGATTGCTGGTTACAGGACCCATTCATTTCACCTCTTTACCTTTTAATGACTTGCAGGGGAACTGCCCATACAGGACGGAAATCCTGCTGACACGGGAAAGGACAGATCCAAAAAACACCTTTTAAAACTTTACTACAAAGTATACAAAAAATCAATGGAAACTTATGAGGATTTTCCAGAAAAAATCTTCTTTTCATCAAAAAGTAGTAGGCCTTTCCCACAAAAAAATCCTGCCCGGCAGGTATATCATCCATGACCGGACAGGATTATTTCCCGTTATGATTCAGCGTCGGGATTGCTTCCAACTATTCGTTTATTTTACGTCTGGATTGTTCACGTGATTTTTTTATTTAGCGTTGGGATTGCTTCTCATGATTCGTTTAATTTTACGTCTGGTTCGTTCCCCTTATTCTTTTCATTTGGCGTTAGGGTCGTTCAGCTTTTTATCCCTGTAATAGTTGGTTCCTTTCAGGGACAGCTCCAGTGCCAGACCTTTCGTGGTCATTTGGTACACAAAGATTCCCGGCGCTGCCTGCACCGCTCCTTCAAAGGATCCGCCGTTAACGCCGTCATGGGCTGTTGCGTCCGCCTGCCCGCCGAAAGACCACTTGGAAGAAGTAAACTTATGCCAGGCATCCCTGTCGATAAAGGCAAAGATCAGCGCGTATTCTTTTGCACCGAGCCCAAATCCGGCCTGATATTCCTGCATCCGCATAAAGATATCTTCCCCGGTCTTATTATTGTGGGCCATGCCCCGCCCGTGAGAGCTGCCGATGATCCCCAGCTTCGTACCGGAACCTACAAACACCGCATATCCTTCCGCGTTCTTTAAAGCGGTGCGGGCCGAAGGCTTCCGCTCATAAAGCATTTCCAGAGTGTCCGCTACCTTTTGCCGGGTTTCCTGCCGCCGCTCCGTCACGGTGGCAGCAAAGGCAGTGGAAACCATTGCCAGAACCATAATTCCTGTCAGTAATGCCGCAAACCATTTCGTTTTTTTCATTGGGTCTCCTTCTTTCGCTTTATTTATTCCCTTGCCCAATCAGTTGCGCAGCTTGCTTGTAGTAATTTTGCAACTACCCGCTTCAATTGCTCAGCGTTACGATATCGGGCAGCCTTTAAAAATATTCCAGTTCCCGTTTGCAAATTGCGCCGGTGTGGGGATTGATCTTTAATTCTGCTTTGTACTTAGGCGTAGTAAATTCCGCTTCGTAATATCTCAGATTGCCATCCGTTTCTACTTCGATCCGGATGTTCTGTGCGTCCGGGTATTCCCCTAAAACAATGGAACGAATCTCCGCCTCCGTCTTTGTGATCCTTATGCTTCCGGGAAGGTTGCTGCCCTTGATTTCGATTTCCTTCACTTTATTGGTAGCGGCAATCACTTCCACCTCGTAGGATAATAACGTGTTGCCGTCATAAAAATTCAGCTCGATCTTCCCCTCTTTCTCTTCGATGCCGTACAGTTCAACTCCCGCCGGGATCTCCGCCTTGGCCGCCGCAATGGCCGGATCGTACTTGCTGGCGGCAAAACCCACGGAAGCAAAAAGCGTAATCAGCAAGGTGAACGCAACTAATAAAATTTTTTTCAGCATAAATTGTCCCCTCCTTTTAATGGTAAAATGATCCTCCGCGTTATTTCCTTTTCTTTCCGATGTTACCGCAAAACAGAATCACACCTGCCGGATATGCAACATTTCTACTGTGGCAACAGCGCAGTGCTTACTTCTTGCATTAATCATAGCATATACAAAAAAACTTTTCCATTACAATTGACGAATTCACAACTTTCTCACATAAACTTTTCCATTGAGCTTTCGGCAAAAATACTTTATAATAATCATAAGGTATTTGTAAAAATAAATTATGAATTAATTTCAAAAAAATATCATAAAATTTTTTCATAAATTATTTTTCGAATTATAATTTTTTATTTTATTTTGAAAAGAGGTTGATTATGAAACTGCAAGCACAAGACCAGAAGACTTTTATTACGCCGGAGCATGGCGGCCGCCTGCCTTTTATCCGCATCACCCGGGCAGTGCTGGAGAATTTTAAAAATGTGGAATACGGTGAAATTGATTTCCGCTGCGGCAAATATTTTGTCCCTTACGGTTCCGCCTCGGATATACTGGGTCTGTACGGCCAGAACGGTTCCGGCAAAACGGCTTTTATCGACGCCCTGTACATCCTGAAGGAACTGATGCGTGGCAACAAGGTGCCGGATCTGTTTTCCGAATGCATTGCCAAAGGGAAAAAATTTTCCAGGCTCACCTTCGTTTTTGAACTGCAGTATGAAGACGGACGGGTCCGCAAAGCCCAGTATGTATTCTGCCTGGCCCCGGAAGAGATTACTTCCGCCGGGGACCGGCTGGAAACTTCTGCGGATTACGCTGCCGTTCCCGCGTCCCGGTACAGGGTCCGGGTGTTCGACGAAGTCCTCAGCATGTCCGGCCCCTTCCACGGCAGCGACCAGCGGATGAACCCGGTCATCGACATCACCGGGGACGAAATGCCCTTTGGTCCCAAATCGCGCCATAAATTCCTCATCGGCCCGGACAAGACAAACCAGAAGACCATCCAGCTGCAGGTCAACAAGCAGCTGGCCAGCGAACGGTCCCAGTCCTTTATTTTCATGCCGGAAACTTTGAAAACCCTTACGGACTACGGTTACTCGGAATACCTGCAGGTCATTCTGGAACTGAATTACTACGGGTTAAATTATTTCTTCGTAGTCAACACCCGCTCCTCCGGCCTTATCCGTCTGAACCTGGCGTTGCTGCTGCACACCCCCAGGGGTTCCTTCCCCATTAAGACGGACCGGCCCACCATCATGCCCGACAATACGTATAAAGACGTTTCCAACTATATATCGAAAGTGAACCTGGTGATCCAGAAGCTGATCCCGGGCCTTACCATTGAACTGCATACCATCGCCCAGCCCATTATGGAAGACGGCTCCACAGGAAAAATGATCGATATCATGGCCATCCGCAACGGAAAAACGAGAATGCCCCTGCGGGACGAATCCGACGGCATCCGCCGCATGATCTCCCTTTTAAGCCTTCTGACCGCCGCCTACAACGATCCTTCCTTCACCCTGGCCATCGATGAATTTGACGCGGGCATATTTGAATATATTTTCGGCGAGCTGCTGGAAATGTTTGAAGACAAAGGCATGGGCCAGCTGATCTTTACTTCCCATAACCTGCGGCCTCTGGAAGTGATCAAAAAATATTACCTGTACTTCACCAGCACCGATCCCAAAGACCGTTACGTGCAGCTGAAAAGCATCGCCCGCACCAACAACATGCGGAACGTGTACTTCCGGCAGATTGAATCCGGCGATGAGGAACGGGTGTATAACCCAACCCAGCGGAAGGAAATTGAAAAAGCATTCCGGGAAGCTATGGAATAAAAAAAGAAAACAAGAATTAAGCTATATCTGATTAGAATTCAGGGGAAGGCATGAGCAAACCCGTCAAGGATTGCTATTCCATGGACTTATTCGCCTGTGGCTTCGGAACTCGGGACTTCGTCCCTCAAACAGCCTCGCCACGACGGCGAATTTCATCTCATGGAATAACGCAATCCTTTCCGAAGGTTTGCGATGCCTTCCCCTGTCTGCATAATTTCAGAACTTTTCTCCTTCATTGGAGCTTTCCCTTGTTCAGCATCCATGCAATTCCTTTTGCGATCCTCCTGTCGCTGTCAGCAAAATGGTTGCCCGGATTCCACTCCAGGCACGAAGATGTACATGAAGTTTTTAAAATCTCATGCATTTCCCTTATGGCGTTGCCCACGGTTGCCATAACCGGGTTCTTCGTCTTCTCTTCCCGGTCCCCCAGGCTCAGATATACCGCCGGACTTTGAATCCGGTTTGCTCTTGCATAATCGATCCAGTCCGGATACCAGACGGAAGGAGAAGCCGCAACGATACCTGCGAAACTATTTGTCCAGTAACCTGCCCACAGTGCGAACAACCCTGCCAGCGAATAACCGCAAAGATAGTATCTCCGTTCTGCATGGGAAGAACCGCCCTGCCCAAGGGACGGGATCACCGATTCAAGCACTTCACGTAACGTACATTCAGCCCCGTCCCCAAATCCCTGCCTGCCAAAAACCGGGGCGGCTTTCCACGGCGTCAGGTCCTGATTCCAGTTTCTTACCGGTACTGCAGCAAGACACCAGTCGGTGGTATTCGTATATTCCTTTATAGCCGCAATTTCGCCTTCCATAAGTTTCAAATCATGTTCATCCACCATCTGTATGAAAATACAGTCAGAAGCGGCATCCCCGAATACTGTAATGTTTTTGTTTACCATTTCAATTACACCTTCCAAACTTTCCTGTTTAACACATCCACTTAGTTTACTATTATTATATTTCATTTTTATGGAATTACAAAAAATATATTTACGAACTGTTTTTAAAAAATGAAATAGTGCAACGAAAAAAATATGGATTAATATTGCCCAATTTTTACCGACTTAGCGATTTCTTATTTCCCCTTCCTCTGGTCGTAAAAACGACCAGTTTCAAAGCGCAAACACGCATGGAAACTGGCCTTTGGTTCATCTTATTCTTAAGTTTTTAAAGGTAGAACCTTATTGGAAGCTTTGACAGTACTGATTGAACGACAGTAAATTCAAACTGCATGAGAGTGGAGTTTTAGGGTTTGCGCGGAAAATTCGCTGAAGCTGCGCCTTGTCAACTTTTAATTATGCATATCATTTTTATGCGTATTGACATAATACGCATAAACTTATATACTGTAGTTAAGGAATTCTTTGAAAGGAAAAATAGAATATGCCCAAACGACCGAAAGATATGGAAAAAGAGATACTTGCGGACGGATGGATATTCAAAAACCAGGAAGGCTCCCACAGGCATTATGTACACCCAACCAAACCAGGTAAGGTCACGATCCCTTTCCATTCCAAGGAATTAACTAAAATCGTTGAAAAATCTATCAGAAAGTAAGCAGGCCTTAACTAAAATGAAACAACAAGCGAAAGGAGACTCCATATGCTGTCTATTTATCCGGCATGTTTCTTTAAAGAAGACGACGGCTATTCCGTTGTCTTCCCTGATTTGAACTGGCTTGCAACCTGCGGCAAAACAGAAACGGAAGCAATGAACATGGCTGTTGACTGCCTGGCAGGGTATCTTTACACCTTGAAAAAGGACGGAGAGCAAGCTCCTGCAGCATCGGCAATGAAGGATGTATCACTGAAAAAAATCGCAAAGGAATTAGATGCTGAAACTACCGACGCTTTTATCAGCATGGTTTCTGTAGATGTTGCAGAATACGCAAAAACCCATTTTGAAAAATCTGTACGAAAAACCCTTACCATTCCTGCATGGCTAAATATTGCAGCACAGGAAAAGAAAATCAATTTCTCACAAACATTGCAGGAAGCCTTGCTCGCAAAAATTAAGGCGTAGTAAAAAAAAATGACCGCTCATTTGGGCGGTCATTTTTTATAATTGATGATAAAAATTCCTTCCCCTGGTCGTAAAAACGACCAGTTTCGATGCGCAAACACGCATGGAAACTGGCCTTTAGTTCATCTTACTCTTAAGTTTTTAAATGTAGAACCTTATTGGAAGCTTTGACAGTATTGATTGAACGACAGTACATTCAAACTGTATGAGAGCGGAGCTTTAGGGTCTGCGCGGAATTTTCTTTAATCGTCATTGGGGTGCCGCAGGCCTTCCACAATCGCCGCCTCTTCCATCCCGCTTTCCTCTCGGCACTGCACGCTGTTGGCCATCCCTTCGGCCAGGCGTAACTTACGCCGCTCGGCCCTCCGCAATGCCCGTTCCTGTTCAGCAACCGTATCATCCGCCTGCTGTTCCGCCGCTTCTTCCCTTTCCCGGGCAAGATGTTCCAGCGCTTTTGCCTGGAAATTACGCAGCAGCCTGCGCATACGCGAATTTGGGACCCACACATAGACGGGTTTACCCGAATCCGCCACCCGCACATTGGAACGCCAGATAAACTGCAGCAATTCCGAAAGGGCATAGTTGTCGTTATCAAATTTGAGCTGGGGATTGTTTTTCTCTTTTGCCTGCTGGGCCAGAAAATTCACGCAGTTTACGTCAAAAAAACGGTTGCACAGGTAGGCTACGCCGGTACAGTTGCTGTAGTCGTTAGTGGCTTTGGCATTGCAGGGCAAAAAGTGTTTTACCGTAGGAAAATGCCGTCCGTCACTTTCCAGCAGGTTTTTGTAGGCTGTAAATGTTGTAAACATGAAGGTGTTGCTGCGCACGCCCTGCTGTTTCATAAAGGTGTAAGCGCTGCGGAAACAACCTTGCAGCTTTTTCAGCCCTTCCCCGTTTTTCCCGTTCCGGGCCGCTTTAAACCATTCTTTGGATAAACTGGCATCCGTGTTAAAACGTTCGTCCTCCAAAATCACCAGTCGTTCGATTCCCCGGGGATAGCTTTCCTGATATTTTCCGTCCGGGTTCCTGCGGATCAGTCCGTCCTCCACATGGTAATATTCCATGACAATATGGTTCATGGCGCAGTACCGTGACAGCATGCTGTCCTTCGTGAGATAGGAAAAGAACCAGCACCGGCTGAAGCATTCGAACAGTTCCCGTTTCAAAAAGGCGATGATGGAAGTAAAGCGCCCGTCCTTTTCCCCGTAAGGATACAGGTTACAGTTGCGGCTCAGGTTTTTTACGGTGTCAAACACTTTATGGGAAGAACTGTGCCGGTCGTATTCGGACTGGGCGTTGTACACAAGGCGGTTGCCTTGTTTCGTAACGATACCGTCCTGCTGCATCAGCAGCACATCCGCGGGGCCAAAACGGGCGATGGCCCCGCCGTCTTTTTTCTGCTTGCTTCCCACCACGTCCCGGAACAGGGGCGGAATTTCGTCAAAATAGGCGGTATAGGGATATTTGCTCTGGCGGAATGCCCGGATGGTATCTTCATTAAAAAAACCGTACAGGGACTGGGTCGTAACAATGTTTTCCCCTTTGCGGATCAGTTCCAGAATGCTCTGGTTATAAGGGGGTTGCTCCGGACGTTTTGCTTTCAGTTCCCGCAAAAAGCGCTCGTCCCTTTCCTTTACAGTGGAAACAAAAATGATAAAGCGCTCGTGTTCCAGAAAGTTGAAAAAGCCGGTACGTTTCAGGGATTCCACAAAACTGTCTTCCCGGTAGGCAACGTTATACCGCACCTGTGTCAGCAACGAAGAACTTTTGCCGATACCCATGGGCGAATCCACAATGCGAAAGATCAGTTTTTTTGGCGCACCTGTGTTTTGAACCGCTTCCTTCTGCCTAACAGTACTTTGGCCGTCCCTGCGCCGGGCATCGCTAAGCTGTTTTTCATTCTTTGCTTCCATCTTCGGTTCATCCAATCTATTATTTCATTTCCAGCCAGTCCACTAACACGTAGCGGTCCGGGTCAGAGGGAGAACGTGTGGCCGAAAAGCTGTACCGTTCAATCAGGATCGGTCTGTCCTGAGGTTCCAGGTTGTTCCATTCTGCTGCAGAACCGTGCACGTTGCCGGTGAAACCGGAAGATGTGCTGTAGACATTGACAACGCCGGTAAAAAAGTCGGTGCCGTTTTCATGCCACTCCGCGATCTGGGCAAAGACCAGGCCTTCCCCGCTTCCTTTGGGAACAATATACAAATTATTGGCAAGTTTATATTGCTGGGAAGAAACCGCGTTGATGCGGCGGCCGAAATATTTGTACACGGCGGCTTCCACCGCTTCTTTTTTTACGCCCCAGTAGCCTTCGTTCACATTCACCAGATCGTATTTCCGATTGATCAGGTTATGCTGCACGCCGAAATTGACAAAAGTGTCCATGGGAATCTCATTGTTCACCACAAAGCTTCCCACACGGGCTTCCGCAAAATTACTGAAAAACGTATCCAGCTGGTCCCGCATCCCGCTGCTCATTTCAGCCCGGGAACCTGCCATCGCAGGCAGGGCAAACATCAACAGCATCACAGTCGTAATAATAAATGTCAATAATTTTTTCACGCGAATTCCCCCTTTTCAATTTCATATTTCGTATAACATTATACATTATAGTAAAGCAGGCGCAGAAATTCCACGGTCATTAAAGATCGGTGAAGAAATAAAACGCAGCGTTATTAATGAGCAGCTCCGAATAGAATCAGAAGTCCACGCGGTACAATTTGTCTGCCCGGTCGTCATACAACAGCACATCGTTTCCGGTGATGGTGTAAAGCTCAAAGGGACGCAGCCCGGCCTTGGCATCCCCCAGCTTTTTGCCGGTAGCCCGGTCGAACACCCGAATGTCACCCAGGGAACCGGTATGGATTACATAATTCGTAGTAACGGCCCAGCCCCGGGGCGTTTTCTGCACGCCTTCATAACGGCGCAGCTCTTTTCCCTGCTTATCAAACGCTACCAACGTGGGGATAGTATCTTTGGAGCCCTCTTTCCGGAGGAATGTGCGCAGATAAATTTCATTACCGTCCGCATATACAGGTTTCAGGATGGCTTTGGCAAAAGCCGGGATCTTTTTGTAATCCGGAATGATATCATGAATATTTTTGAGGGAATTATTTTCCAGGGTGGCTGCTTTCAGGGCGGTTCCCTGCATCACATAAAACTCATTGCTCCCTGCGACGCCGATGGTTTCGCCCAGCCACTTATCCCCTTTGGCAACCTGTTTTCCGTCATACACGCCCATTTTTCCGTCGCCGGTCCGGAATAGTACCGCTTTACCGTTAGTTGCCAGGTAATCGATTCCGTCAGCATTCGAGACCAAAGTAAGATCGGAAATGCTTTCGTTTTTAAGAGCCACTTTCCCTAACTGCATGGGTTTCATATCCACAAAGAAATAAGCTGCGCCATTCATTACAGCCAGGCGGTTAGTACGGATTTTTTTAGCAAGATCCACGCCTTTCAGCTCGTAAACTTTTGCTTCCTTTTCCCCAAACTTAAAGGTCATGGTCGGCGTTGTGCTCACCGCCGGACGGGACGGTACCGCAACCGTCGTTTTCGGCGCCGCCGGTTTGGTTTCTCCTTTTTTGTCGCCGCCTCCGCAGGCAGTAAAGTTCAGCGCGGCAAACACAGCCAGGCTTACCGCCAGCACTTTTTTCTTCGTTAACATAACATTTCCCCCTGTAATTTTTATTTCCTACATGATTATCAGGCAATTACATTTTAGCATATCCGTCTCTCCTCCCGCAAGACATTCCAACCTTGCAAAAAGATATTGAAGACCAAAATGCGTAAAATTCATTTAATGATTACAGTCCGAGTATTTAACTATAAGAGCTGTATATCGGCGGACCTGTGGAACAAACGGGCCGCCATCCGGGAAAAAAGAGAAAAGCCGCTTCGTCGAGTTGAAGCGGCTTATTTTTATTTAAGGAAACGCTGATTAAATGAGTTTCCTTAGGGATTAATTTGCAACGGCCTTCTTACTTTTTCCTGCAAACTTCCCTTTACTTTTTTCCTACGAACTGTTCTTTCACTTTCTGCGCAGCCAGGGCTTCATAGCTTCCTTTCCGCAAAGGCGAGTACTGCAAGACGGTGGGCGAAAACTCATGCTCTTCTACAAGCTTTCCGTTTTTGTCTTTTGTAAGGTACGCTTTAACATCGAAGGTGCTGTCTTTATAATTGATATAAATCAGCTGAAAATCGTAGTGATCCCCTGCATGGTTCTGGCAGCCGTCATGGAAATGATAACAGAGCCACACTTCGGCAAAATCGCCTACGGATCCTTTTCCATCGAAATAAAATTTCACCGTTTCCCGGTCATAATACACTTTCGCCATGTCATCGGATCCGATTTGCTGCCACCGGTCCGGGCCGGAATCCACATTGGCGAAAGCCGTTGTCGAAACAAGAGTCAGCACAAAGGTCAACAGGATTAAAATTTTTTTCATTTTCTTTTCCTCCGCTCCGTTCAAAATTACAAAAACTTTTTTCATGAAGCAAATCAATACCAATTCGGGCATTCTATTACTTTACAAATTTAAAATATAATTGTGCTCATACTCTTCGCAAACCTGTAGGAAAGCTAATCATTGTTTCCTTATATTACCTCGTACTCTTTTACGCACCAGTCATAGCGCTCCAGTTCCAGCTCCCTGCCGCAAAAAGAACAGTACCGGCCTTCCATCAGGTCAATGGATGCGCCGCAGCCCCGGCACCGTAACGCCTCCGGCTCAAAAACGGCCTGGGTCAGGCAGTCTGCCGCTTTACTCAGCAACAATTGAACCATTTCCGTTTTCTCTGTCATAGTTCCGTTCTGCCAGAGAAGGAGTTGCATTTCGGCCCGAACCCGGGCCATCTGTTTTTCTTTTTCTACACGAAAATCCAGCAGTTCCAGATTGTCAAAAGCACAGGAAGCCACATTCCGGTACCGGGGCAGCAGTTCTGACAGATTCATCCCTGAATAAGCATTGACCTGGGTTTCCGTTTCTGCAAAGTGGATCCCGCTCAGCTTGTTTTCTACATTGCTGAAAAAATCCTGCAGGGAAAAATTCGTATCGAACCGGGCAACCTTTTCCCGCAGCGTTTCGTTACGGCGTTCCCGTTTCACGTGGGGAAAAAGTGAGGGACGGGCCGCATTGTACAAAATACCCAAAACGAAGAGGAGGGGAAGGGAAACCACCGAAACCGACAGAACAGTAACCAACAGGCAAAGAATTAATGTGAAAAGGAACGCGCCGACGCCAAAAGAAAGTCCCGTAACCGTCAGTCCCTCAAGAGGTTCGATCCACCAGAGAGCGAACGCGCAAAACAGGAACGCAACAATAAAAATAATGGTTTTCCCATAGGCATACAGTTTACTTTGAAAAACATTTTCCAGCAGCCGGTAATCTTTTCGCAGGGAAAAGCTGGATACCCGCTCTGACAAATCTTCCATGCGGAACCGGACGCCGCAATAGGGACAGCCGGAAGCCATTTCTTCTATTTTCCCTTCAGCCCCGCAGTTGGGACAGTGCATCGTCTGCCCGTCCCTTGCTTTCTTTGCCCCTACCATATCGTAGTCGGCGCAATCGTTGTTCGTCTTCTCATAAACGATCCGGTCGCCCTGAAGGTAGCGATAAAATCCGGCTACATGCTCACTGGCAGCTGTATGCATAAAACGTCCGTCATAAAACCGTTCTTCTTTCACCGGAATTTCTTTTGTATAACATTTTCGCGTCAGGGCAACTTCCATACGAAGCCCCATGCGTTCCAGCCGTTTTTTCTGGAGCTGCAGGATGTGCCGGTAAAAATTTGTTACCGTGTATTGCAATTCCCCGCCTTTGCAAAATTTTTCGTATTCCGAACGAAAGCCCGTCAGCTTTTTCTCCAGTTCCGTGGAATCTTCCGGCGCGTCTTCATAGCGAATCTTAAAAGGATGGAAATATTCATAGACCCACCGATTAATGGAGCTTCGTTTTTCCTTATAAGCTTCTTCGCCGATCCGATCCCAGGCGAACCCCTTCTTCAGCAGCAGCCGAATAGAAATTCCGATACAAACCGCTGCCATCAGAAGGATTACAATTTGGGGGAATAACTCCATATCTTCGTTAGATAAGGCAATGTCCCCTACAAGGACTCCAAAGAACAGAATAAAAAGGCAAAGGCCCAGGCCTCCCATATGGATAGATAAATGTGTGCTATCCTGTTTCACAGGTTACCTCTCTTTCGGAACGGTTCGTCAATAAACGGAACGTATCGCTATAGTTCAGTTATTTCTTCGTGCTTTTTATCCTTTGGCTCCTTCTACGTCATACACTTCCGGTCGTCCATCCTTCCCTACCCTGCACCGCAGCCGTTTTCCGGGCGCAATGTTGCTGTCCGCCGTAGCGGTGGTGTAAAAGTCACCGGGGTCGCTCATCACATACCAGCTGCGTTTTGTTGTATCTTTCAGGGAAGAAGCCAGCCGCGTCATGGGGAAATCCCCGATAAGCCCCGGTGTTTTCCCGTTCAGGTCATACACATACAGTCTGTAATTGGCTGCGCTGAACTGGCTGGCCGGATGCTCGTAATCCACATACAGGTACCGGCGCCCGTCAGGGCAGCTGACAAAGGTAGGGCGGATGCTTACAGCGGTCAGGTCATTGCTGTACTCCTGTCCGCCGTATTCAATACGGATCCGGTTGTTTTCGTGAGCCACGCGCAGTTTGTCATTGCCGGAGTTTCCCGGAAGCCGCAGCCCCGTATAGGAACGGAGATCCATACAATAGCCTGTCGGGCTCTGCCATGCAGGTAATCCGGTATTGGCATCTGTTTTGAAAAGTCCCGGCGTCTCATCAAAGAAAAAAGTGGAGACAAAGGTTTCCTCCGCATAGGTTCCCCCCAACAGGTAAGGATTAAACCAGAAAGTTACACCTTCCGGTTCCAGCGTCCAGGCCAGAGAATCTTCCTTTAGCCGCTGGGCTATTAAATCATCCAGACCGGCTCCGCCATTTTCCATAAAGCTGGCATCGGGATAATCTGCTTTCAGTTTTTTCTTCAGGGCTTCGGCCATAGCAAACCGATTTGCGAATACATCGGACAGCTGCAATTCCTTACCGGTGCGGGCGTCAAAATTTTTCCCCGTAAGACAACTTATGCCATGGAAGCCGCCTTCGTATTCCCCGTTATCTTCCAAAAAGCTGACTGCTTTTCCGTCGGCCCGGCGGACCAGGATATCACCGGTCAACCAGAAGGGCCCGTAGTACGGTGAAAATGAATCAAGGTTTTTCATCCGATCACGCCATTCTCCTTTGGCCTCGTCAAACAGCTCTTTACGGGATTTTTCAGAGGCGTCCCGTTCCTTACGGCTGTACTCTGCCAGCGCCTTTGCGATATTCCGGTCAGCTTCTCTGGCTTTTCCGTAAAAATGGATATCCGTCCAGTGGGCCCGCAGCATTTCATGAGGCCCTTCCCAGTCCGAATAACTACGCACGGTTATAAGAAGCGGCAGGGAACGCTGCGCAATGTTCTGTCCCGCAGTTATTTTACTCCCTGCAAAAGCCGGCCGTGCCAAATCCATTTTTACAATACCTGAGTCAAATGGGACGGCCAAAGACAGCGCCGCAGCCAGCGCAACCGTTATCATTTTCGTTTTATCCATGAATGCCACTCCCCTTTCTTCTTTTGGAACCGTTCAGCTATAAAATTTTCATTTATTCTTTTACAAAAACAGGGCTGCAGATTATTTTTCACAATAGCCTGCAGCCCCTTGCGGATCACAGGCCATCTGTCACCCGCAATCATGTTTCCTTATTTTTTTTTGCGGTTCATGAACATCCAGATGCCGCCGCCGATCAGGACTACCGGCAGGCCGAGGATCAATATGTCCAGCATATCAAAGTCGTCATCGTCTCCTGCTTTTGCTCCGTCAGGCTTTGGGAGTTCCGCCTTGCCTACCGCCACTTTCCAGGTGCGGGTCATTTCACCGTTTTTTGCGGTTACATCCACAACGCCGTCCCCTTTGCCAACGAGCACGCCGTCCTTGATTTCCGCAATCTTGCCGTCGCTGACGCTCCACTGGGGTTTCACTTCCCCTTCCTGGCCGGAAATATACGCAGCCAGTTCCAGCTTTTCATTGACGTTTACATGAGCGGGCAGGGCGTTGCATTCCAGCTTTGGGACATAGGCGTTCACTTCTACTTTAAATTCACGGGACGCTTCGTCAATTGTCAGTTTCCCGCTGATCGTAGCGGTTCCTTCCGCCTTGGCAGTGAGAGTTCCTTTATCGTCTACGCTGACCTTGTCGCTTGCGCTGGATTTCAAATCGGACAGTTTATATTTCAGGTTGCCGGGAACGGTTACCACTAATTTGCTGCTTTCGCCAACTTTAATGTCAGGTTCTGCCGGCTCCACATTCACCACAGCGCTGATGGCAAACTGGTTTTCCTTAGCGTCGGCGCCTTTCCCTTCCACCTTTTCCTCGGTAGCGCCTTCCGGCACGGATATTTCTTCTTCCTCTTCTTCCTCCGGTAACAGGGGCGCTTTCTTCGTAGCGAGCATGGCCGCCGGGGATCCGTAGATCAGCTGGGGATTGTTTACGTCGTCGTTGCGGTAAACCGCACTTAAATCCGCAGCCACAAGGAACCGGGCAAACAGCTTGTTGCTGGGCTCGTTGATGGCGCGCACATCGTAGAACCAGCCGCCGATTGCTTCGTGGGCATAAACCAGACGATAGGGCCGGTTGGTACTGTTCAGGCTGGTCTTCACCGGGGCGATGCCTTCCAAAACCGCTGTGGCGGCCGCTTCGGAAACTTCGTAACCTTTTTCCGTAAATTCATAGGCGCCGCTCACATCAGCCGGCATCGTGCCGGTCTGTTTTACTGTAATAGTTTTTCCGTTCAGGGTAAAGGTCAGCTTCACCGGTTTTTTGTCCACTTCAAATTCCGCTTCGGCTGTGCCGTTATCTTCCACAAAGAAAACACCTGCCGTGGCGAAATCGTAGGAACTGTCTTCTTTTTCGCTGCCCCGCATGACGTTAAACTCAAACAGGAAGAGTTCTTCTTCCATGGGTTTGATAATGAGGCGGCCGTTATTGTACTGGGAGCTTTCTTTCCACGTATAACTGCCTTCCGCTTTTTTCCATTCTTCACTGCCCTTGGCCATGGCTGCCGCGGTAACGGCCAGCATTACAAGCAGCGTCAGCACAAAAACCATAAGCTTATTCATCTTACTATTCCGTTTCATGTCCTTACGCCTCCTTACAGTGCCAGCCTGAATTTTGCCGTACGGGGCGATCTGCCGTCAACCCAGTACTTCACCGTATATACGCCCCGGGGAGAACGTCTGGCCGCATTTTTTCCTGCCCAGCCGTTCCAGTCGAAGCAGAACCATTGGTTGGAATTCCCCGACTTGAAATTGTAAGTACGTAACAGTTGGTTTTTGTTGTTGAATATCTGGAAATGCAATCCTTTTCCCCTGGCATTGTTTCGTTTGAAATACAGCCGCTGCATCAAATCGCCGTTATTGTTCCGGATAACCTTTGTAGAATGATATTGCAGATAAGTCCCACCGGTGTATTTAAAAGGAGTAATGACTCGTTCTCCTTCATACCACTCCCATCCGGGACTCGTCTCAAGATATGTGACCAATTTGTAATTGCCGGGTTTATGCGCGGACATGTTAAACAGATATTTGTAATATCCGTACTTTGTATTATTCTTTTTATATATCTTTTGGGGTTTATTTGCTCTGAAAATTATAATCTTCTGATTCTTGCTGTTCAGGATATAGCCTTGCCTTGGCGAAGTGTGATTCGCCCAATAAATCCAGGCAGAACCTCTTGTGCCGTTAAATGATACTTTGGATGAAAGCCCCTTTACGGCAGCAAATACTGTTACGGTAACAAGAAATACTGCTACAAGGCTCAGGGCTATAATTTTACGCGCCCGATCCATAATAAAACCTCCCCTTTTATAAAAAATTTGAAAACAAAATAACCGTTTTAACGCAACATGAACACACATTGCACTAAAACGGTCATCCCGATTTGCGAAAAATTAGTAAAGGAATTACTTATACTATTATCAGATTCGATTCGATTAAGCGTAGCCCGAGTTGCCATTTCCTGCCAACCTCTCAAGACACACAATTCATAAATTGTTCGTAATTTTTTAAATTTATTTTATAATTGTCACCTTCCTGAATATTATTTTACATTATCATACTTTGTTTGGCAAGTTTTATTGCCAGCGCCGTCAGTTAAAAATCATCGACAGCAGCGGCAGGGTGCCAATGGCCGTCGCCAGATACAAAACCAAGTTAAGCAGAAAATGGATGATCCGATGCTCCTCTCCTTTCAGCTTACGGAAAACACAGTAAAGGGAAACACACAGGTACAAAATGAAACAGAGGATGGCGATTAGGACCATGGGGATCACAAACTCCATGATGTTCATATGGCCACGGGGAACCACGCCCCCGTCTTCCAGGGTAACGTGGCTCATGTATTCGATGAAGGCCCAGGCGCCCCCAAAGGAAAACACAAGGGTAAGGATACCGCTGATCCAGGAAAAAAGGTAATACATCCACAGCTTCATGATGTTTCCTCCAAATCTTTAGTAAAAAATTCCAGGCACGCATCAAAAACTTTTTCCCGTTCCTCCCCCAGGGTCACCACGTGCCGGGACTTTGGCAGCCAGAGAATTTTTTTCTGCTGCTTTGGCACGTTGCTTAAATTTTCATAAATGTAGTTCGCGCTTTTGGGATTTACTGTGTGGTCCGCTTCCCCCTGCACGATCAAAGTGGGAGCCGTAATTTTTTTCAGGTAGTCCTCCTTGCAGAGTTTGATCAACTCCAGCAGACTTGGAATGGGTTTCGTGGGCATCTCCGGATAGCCCTGCATGTATTCCCGGGGCACGTCGTAAGTTTGCTGCCCCGTGTGGATGCGCCGAATAAAAAAGCGCAAAATTTTTACGAACGGCACGCGTTTGTCTTTCAGGTAAATTGGCGTGGCAAGGAGGGCAACTTTTTCAACAGGATGCTCCGCCGCTGCTTTGATGGCCAGCAGGCTGCCCATGGACTGGCCCGCAACGTAAATGTGGTCGCAGATTTTGTGCAACTCTTTCACGCCTTCATCCACTGCTTTATACCAGTCCTGCCACACAGTCTGCTCCAGTTCCTCCACCGTAGTGCCGTGGCCTGCAAGGCGCACGCCCAACACCGTGTAGCCGCCCTTTTCATTTAAATAATTTCCCAGCAGCCGCATCTCCGCCGGGGATCCGGTGTAGCCATGAACAAGCAGCACGCCGGCATCATTATTGCCCTGGAGAAAAAACGCGTCTGCTTCTTTGGGAATTGATTGACTCATGGCTGGCCTCCATAAAATGGTATTTGCAAATTTATTATATCATAACTGAAATCCACGCACAAAAAAAGGACTGCCGAAGCAGTCCTTTAACTTTTTCAGATACAACGTATCTTGCGTTTTAATTTTTTTGCCGGATCCGTTCCGATTATTTGAACATACCCAGCAGGATGCCGCCGTGAGCAGCCAGTACCGGAGCAAATACCAGAGAAACGATGGTCATCAGCTTCAGCAGGATGTTCATAGCCGGTCCGGAAGTATCTTTGAAGGGGTCGCCTACGGTGTCGCCAGTAACCGCCGCTTTGTGGGGGTCGGAACCTTTGCCGCCGTGTACGCCGGATTCAATGTATTTCTTCGCGTTATCCCATGCGCCGCCCGCATTGGCCATCATGATAGCCAGCAGTACACCGGCAGCCAGTGCGCCGCCGATCATTCCGCCCAGAGCAGCAGGCCCTAACAGCATGCCGATGATGATGGGGAATGCAATGGCGATGACGCCGGGGGCGATCATTTTGTTCAGTGCAGCAGCCGTAGAGATATCTACGCAGCGGCGATAGTCGCCGCGGGCCTTGCCTTCCAGCAGGCCGGGGATTTCATGGAACTGACGGCGGACTTCCACAACCATTTCGTTAGCAGCTTCGCCAACGGATTCCATGGTCATAGCGCCGAATACGAACGGCAGGGTAGCGCCGATGAATACGCCGATCAGAACAACAGGATCCAGCAGGTCGATGGCTTTCAGCTTCACAACCTGAGAGTAAGCGGAGAACAGAGCCAGCGCGGTCAGTGCTGCAGAACCGATAGCAAAACCTTTGCCGATAGCAGCGGTGGTGTTACCAACGGAGTCAAGGGTGTCGGTGATTTCACGAACGCTTTCCGGCAGTTCGGCCATTTCGGCAATACCGCCTGCGTTATCGGAGATAGGACCGTAAGCGTCAACCGCAACGGTGATGCCGGTGGTTGCCAGCATACCAACTGCAGACAGGGCGATACCGTAAATGCCCATTTCCGGATTGGCGATGCCGCCCATTACGAAGAAGGCAATGAATACTGCAACGCAGATGAATACGATGGGCAGGAAGGTGGAATACATACCAACAGCCAGACCTGCGATGATTACGGTAGCATGACCGGTTTCAGCCTGGTCAGCGATTTTCTTAACAGAGCTGTAATCAGCAGAGGTGTAAACTTCGGTGATCTTACCAATCAGCAGGCCAACAACCTGGCCGGCAGCGATTGCCCAGAAGGCATTCATGTTGCCAAACAGGGAGTTGGACAGGTAAGCAGCGGCGCCGATGGTCAGGATACCGGCAATGTAGGTGCCGGTGTTCAGAGCGCCCTGGGGATTGGTGGATTTGCTGTGACGAACATACAGGATACCAATAATGGAAGAAATGATACCGGACAGGGCCAGCAGGAAGGGATAGGCAACGCCTTCGCCGCCTTTGAAGGCAACCGCGCCCAGAGTCAGGGCGGAGATGATAGCGCCTACATAGGATTCAAACAGGTCGGCGCCCATACCGGCAACGTCGCCTACGTTATCGCCTACGTTATCGGCGATGGTAGCCGGGTTACGGGGGTCGTCTTCCGGAATGCCGGCTTCAACTTTACCTACCAGGTCGGCGCCTACGTCAGCCGCTTTGGTGTAGATACCGCCGCCAACACGGGCGAACAGTGCAATAGAGCTTGCGCCCAGACCAAAACCGGTTACGATGTCCATGTTAGCGCCGTTTTCGCCAAACAGTGCAAAAGCCAGAGCCACGCCGGTGATACCCAGGCCAACCACGCCCAGGCCCATTACGGAACCGCCGGAGAAAGCGATCTGCAGCGCCTGAGGCATGCCGTGTTCAGCAGCCGCAGTGGTACGGACGTTAGCTTTGGTAGCCACGTTCATACCGCAGTACCCGGCCAGGATGGAGAAGATTGCGCCTGCAACGAAGCAGACCGCAGTCATGGGAGCCAGGAAAATTCCGATGATGATTGCAACAACAACAATGAATACAGCCAGCGCTTTGTATTCGCGATACAGGAACGCCATAGCACCTTCGTGGATGTGGCCGGAAATTTCCTGCATAAGTGCGTTACCGGCCTCCGCCTTCATGATCGAGCTGCTCAGCATGGCAGCGATCAGCAGCGCGAGGATACCGGCGCCAATGGAAAACATGATAAAACTACTCAAGATGTGATCCCCTTTCGACAAAAATAAAAATTTAAAATTTTTAAAAGGCAGAACCTTTTATTAACAAAATTACGCTTGCAGGCATTCGCCCGCAGCCTGCAAAAGTTTTGCGCCTCTTCGGCACGTAAGCCAATTACTTTTGCGCCACACGCCTCTTCAGGCATTCCGCCGCCGTTACCATCTCCGTAAAGGCAGAGTCATGCATTGAGTTTGGCAAGAACCAGCGTAATGACACCGAACAACGCGCCCAACACAATGGTTGCTTTCGACATTACGGTGTCCAAATCGTTTCCCTTACCAAAGAAGGCACCATCACCGCCACCGAAGGAACTGGACAGGCCCGCGCCTCTTCCGGACTGCAGCAGAACCGCGCCGATGAGGGCAATGCAGACGATAAAGTCCACTACCATCAAGACAGTTTCCAGCATTTACTTACCTCCTTCATACTTACTCACTGTGCATCAGGAAACTGAAAAATCCCGCTGTTTCAATTTCTTTTTGCAGTTCCTTTATTAATTCCTGTGTCAGTACCACAGTATTTTACCACACCTTTACATAGTAGGCAATAATAAATGTTGAAAATTTTTCACAGATTTATGGAGTATTTTGGAATAAACTATAATTTATAAAAATATTTTTCCGGAGGCCCTATGTTAAAATTATTTTTCAAAATTGTTTTCGTATTACTTCTCGCCCTTGCGGCGTTCACTTATTTCTACAGCCAGCGCCCCGAGTTCGGCCGGACGCCAACCGGCAAGCGGCTGGAACGGATCCAGCAGTCGCCCCATTATTACAAAGGAAGGTTCTGGGCCATCAAGCCCATTGAAAAAGCAGTAGAGACCAGCCAGTTTGAAGCCACCATGCGCTTTTTGTTCGGCGGCACGCCGGAGCGGCTGGTTCCTAATGATCCCATGGTTTCCAAGAAAACGGATTTGAAGTCCCTTGACCCGAAGCAGGATGTTATCGTCTGGATGGGACATTCCACCTACTACATGCAGCTGAACGGCCAAAAGATTCTCATTGACCCTGTATTCAGCGGATGGGCATCGCCCCTGCCCTTCATCAATAAGGCCTTTGCGGGAAGCAACATATACACGCCGGAAGACATTCCGGACATTGACGTGCTGGTCATCTCCCACGACCACTGGGATCACCTGGATTACCCCACCCTGATGGCCCTGAAGCCAAAAATCAGAAAGATCGTCATTCCTTTAGGCATCGGCGAACACTTCGAGTTCTGGGGATATGATGTGAATAAAATTGCAGAAGAAGACTGGTACACCGCCGTAAAAGTAAACGATACGCTGACCGTCCATATTTTGCCTGCCCAGCATTTTACCGGACGCTTCCTGAACCAGAACCAGTCGGAGGCCTGTGCCTACGCATTTATTACGCCAAACCGCAAAGTCTTCTACAGCGGCGACGGCGGTTACACAAAAGAATTTAAAGAGTTTGGCGAAACCTTCGGCGGCTTCGACCTGGCCATTTTGGAAAACGGGCAATACAACAAAGACTGGCCCAACATCCACATGAGCCCGGCGCAGACTGCCCAGGCCGGAGAAGACCTGAAAGCAAAAGCCGTGCTCCCCGCCCACAGCGGCAAATTCGCCCTGGCCCGTCACCCTTGGGACGAACCGTACATCCAGCTGGCAAAGTTTAGTGAAGATAAATCCTATAAACTGATCACACCCTGCATCGGCGAAACAGCGGAGATTGGCAATACAACGCAGCAATTCAGTAAATGGTGGGAAGAGATGAAGTAAGAAGATTGTCAGGTCTTAATAGAAGTTCTAATAATAAAAGCGAGAGCACCGAAGTTTATCCCGAAAGGGGCCCCTTCGATGAGTAAAACGAGGAGGGGGAATGAGGGATAACTTCGGTGCTTTATCTTTAATAAGCTATTCTATTGAACCTTTATTTCAGATTATAGAACACTTCCATGCCGCCATAGGTCGCAGCCGGGCCCAGGTCTTCTTCAATGCGAAGCAGCTGGTTGTATTTCGCAACCCGGTCGGTACGGGCCGGCGCGCCGGATTTGATCTGGCCGGCATTCAGGGCAACGGCGATGTCTGCCATGGTGGTGTCTTCCGTTTCACCGCTGCGGTGGGAAACGATAGCGGTGTAGCCATGACGTTTTGCCAGCTCCACAGCCCGGAAGGTTTCGGTCAGGGTGCCGATCTGGTTAACTTTGATCAGGATGGCATTGCCTACGCCTTTGTCAATACCCATCTGCAGGCGGGCTGCATTGGTAACGAACAGGTCGTCGCCAACCAGCTGTACTTTGTCCCCCAGTTTCTTGGTGAGGGCAGCCCAGCCCTTCCAGTCGTCTTCTGCCAGACCGTCTTCAATAGAGATGATAGGATATTTTTCAACCAGGTCTGCCAGGTAGTTCACCATCTGGGTGCTGGTCTTGGGTGCGCCTTCTGCCAGCATATGGTATTTGCCGTCTTTATAGAATTCACTTGCCGCTACGTCCATGGCCAGCATAATGTCTTTGCCTGCTTTGTAGCCGGCTTTTTCAATGGCTTCCATGATAACGTCCAGGGCTTCCGCGTTGGATTCCAGGTTGGGAGCGAAGCCGCCTTCATCGCCTAAACCGGTGCTCAGGCCTTTTTCTTTCAGGATGGATTTCAGGGCATGATAAATTTCAACGTTCATACGCAGGCATTCGCTGAAGTTGGGAGCGCCTACCGGCATAATCATAAATTCCTGGATATCCACGTTGTTGTCCGCATGCTGGCCACCGTTCAGGATGTTCATCATAGGAACCGGCAGTTCGTGGGCATTGGTGCCGCCCAGATACTGGTACAGGGGCAGGCCCACATAATTGGCAGCCGCTTTGGCTACCGCCATGGATACGCCCAAAATGGCATTGGCGCCTAATTTGGCTTTGTTGGGGGTTTCGTCCAGACGGATCAGCAGCTCGTCAATTTCAATCTGGCGGGTAGCGTCCAAACCGATCAGGTGATCGGCAATCACATCGTTTACATTTTCTACCGCTTTAATTACACCTTTACCTACATAGCGGCGTTTGTCGCCGTCACGGAGTTCTACCGCTTCATGTACGCCGGTGGACGCGCCGGAGGGAACCGCAGCGCGGCCCATGGTACCGTCTTCCAGCACCACTTCCACTTCAACTGTGGGATTCCCGCGGGAATCCAGAATTTCACGAGCGTACACCTGAGTAATAATTGACATAGTCATCACCTTATCCTTTCGTTTTATATAATAAGCTTTACTCAACCAAACTCTTCCCTGTCATGGCTTTTGGCTGGGGAATATTCAAGAACTGCAGTAACGTAGGCGCAATGTCGGCCAGCCGTCCCTCATGCAATTTGCATTTTTCTTTGCTGATCACAATGAACGGAACCTTGTTGGTAGTATGGGCCGTACAGGGCGTCCCATCCTCGTTCTGCATCTTTTCCAGGTTGCCGTGGTCTGCAGTAATACAGATCACGCCGTCAAGGGACTTAATTTTTTCCACGATTTTTCCCGCGCAGGCATCCACGGTCTCCATGGCTTTTACCGCCGCTTCCATAATGCCCGTATGGCCAACCATATCCGGATTGGCAAAATTCAGGATCACTACATCGTATTTGTCTTCGTCCAGGGCCTTCAGCAACGCTTCCGTCACCTGGGGGGCGCTCATCTCCGGCTGCAGGTCGTAGGTAGCAACCTTGGGGGACGGAATTAAGATGCGGTCTTCCCCTTCGTTGGGTTCTTCCACGCCGCCGTTAAAGAAAAATGTCACATGGGCATATTTTTCCGTTTCCGCGATGCGCAACTGCTTCAAACCGTTTTTGGCCAGCACTTCGCCTAAAGTATCTTCATAATGTTCCGGCGGATAAGCCGTGGGGATATCAATAGTGGCGTCGTACTGGGTCATGCCCGTCATATATACCGGCCTTGCCCCTTCAGGACGGGCGAAATACGGAAAGTCTTCGTCATGTAACGCACGGGTGATTTCTCTTGCCCGGTCCGGGCGGAAATTATAAAAGATGATGCTGTCATCTTTCCGGATACAGGCAGCGGATTTTTCTGCCGCATCCGCAGCTTCCCCTTTCTGCGCCACACAGAAAGGAATCACGAACTCATCGTTGACCCCTGCTTCATAAGAGGCCTTAATGCCATCTTCCGCTGAAGGAAATACCGCGCCGTCCCGCAGCACCATATTACGATAGGCTTTTTCCAGCCGCTCCCAGCGTTTGTCCCGATCCATTGCGTAGTACCTGCCGCTTACCGTTGCAAAGCAGCCAATACCTTTTTCCTGCATAAACGCTTCCAGATCCTGCACATAGGGAATCGCGCTCTGAGGCGGCACATCCCGGCCGTCCAGGAATGCGTGAACAAACACTTTTTCCAGTCCGGCTTCCTTTGCCATTTCCAACAGAGCCTTCAGGTGGTCGATGTGGCTATGGACACCCCCGTCACTGAAAAGCCCCATCAGGTGCAGGGCGCTTCCTTTTTCTTTAGCATGCTGTATGGTGTCCAGCAAGACCTGATTCTTAAAGAAACTGCCTTCTTTAATGGCGTGGGAAATCAGGGACAGGTCCTGATAGATGATCCGGCCTGAGCCGATATTCAGGTGGCCCACTTCCGAATTGCCGATCTGCCCTGCCGGCAGTCCCACGTCTTCCCCGCTGGCATCCAGCCTCGTATGGGGATATTCCGCAAAACAGCGGTCCAGGTTCGGGGTTTTCGCTACTGCCGCCGCATTGTAAGGACCGGCCGGGGCCAGGCCCCAACCGTCCAGAATCATTAACATTACCGGCTTTTTTGCCATTTGTTCTCCTTCAGATCCTTTTCCGCAAATTTTTTACAGCGCAGTCAAATTGTTTACGGGTCATTAAAACCATTCAGCAAACAACCGCAAATCAGTTTGCAAAGGCTGCGTTGCAGATTATTTTAAAAGCTGCGCACGATCTTTGTAAAGCTTTCAACCTTAAGGCTGGCTCCGCCGACCAGAACGCCGTCGATGCCGTCAATGCAGAACTGGGACGCATTGGTATCCTTAACACTGCCGCCGTATAAAATGCGGACGTGACGGGCAGCTGCTTCGCCAACGATAGCGTTCAGCTGTTCCCGGATAAACCGGCACACATCCTGGGCATCTTTGGCAGTCGCGTTATTACCGGTGCCGATAGCCCATAACGGTTCGTAGGCCACCGTCAGCAGCTTTGCCTGCTCTTCCGTAATGCCTTCCAGGGCACTCTGCAGCTGGCCTGCAATCTTTGCGTTAGTCGCCCCGTTCTTCCGTTCTTCTTCGGTTTCCCCTACGCAAAGCACCGGTTTCAGCTGGTTGCGGTAAGCCGCTTTTATCTTCTTTGCAACGATCTCATCGCTTTCCATAAAAATCGTACGGCGTTCACTGTGCCCTACCAGCACATATTCACAGCCAATATCTGCAAGCTGGGAACCGGAAACCGCGCCGGTGAAAGCGCCTTCATCCTCCCAGCACAGATCCTGTGCGCCATAGCCCACTGCGCGGCCGTCAATGGCTTCCGCCACGCTTTCCAGCGCTGTAAATGGCGGGAAGATCACCACTTCATTGACAGTCCCGTTCGTTTCGGTAACCAGACCTTGGGCCAGTTCGACCGCTTCGTCAACGGTCTTGTACATTTTCCAGTTACCGGCCACAAAAGGGCGCCGCACCTCATCCAGTGCTTCAACCCCCGGCAACACTTTGCCTTCCAGGTATTCCAGAGAAGCGCCGCCTCCGGTTGAAATGTGACTGATTTTATCTTCCAGCCCAATCTTCTTGATGGCCGCCACGCTGTCGCCGCCGCCCACGATGCTGACTGCATCGCTGTCGGCTACCGCTTTGGCTACGGCTTCCGTGCCTTTGCAGAAGGCATCCATTTCGAATACGCCCATAGGCCCGTTCCAGACCACAAGCTTCGCATCTTTTACCGCCTCTGCATACTGCTGGCAGGTTTTGGGCCCGATATCCAGCGCCATATAATCCTGGTTCAGGTCGTCCAGGTCGGATACTTCATAAACGGAATCCGGTTTGAACTCCGCTGCCATAACCAGATCTGTCGGCAGCAGGATCTTCACATTCTTAACGGCCGCTTCCGCCATAATGCGTTTGGCTTCCTCAATCTTGTCTTCTTCCACCAGGGATTTCCCCATGGGAATGCCTCTGGCCGCCAGGAAAGTATTGGCCATGCCGCCGCCGATAAGCAGCGTGTCTACCTTGCCCAGCAGGTTGATGATAACACCGATCTTATCCGACACCTTGGCGCCGCCGATAATGGCGGTAAAGGGATGCTGGGGATTGTTTACCGCATCCCCGATAAAACGGATTTCTTTTTCCAGCAGGAACCCGGCTGCGCTGGGCAGGAAATGGGTCACACCTTCCACCGAAGCATGGGCCCGGTGGGAAACGCCGAAACCGTCGTTCACATACAGATCCGCCAGGGACGCCAGCTTTTCCGCAAATTCCAGATCGTTCTTTTCTTCTTCTTTATGGTAACGCAGGTTCTCCAGCAGCAATACAGAACCGGTCTCCAGCTTTTTCGCCGCTTCTTCTGCCGCCGGGCCGATGCAGTCTTCCGCAAAGGCTACCGGTTTTCCTAATAATTCTTCCAAATGCTTCGCCACCGGCTTCAGGGTAAATTTGGGATTAGCCTGTCCTTTCGGACGGCCCAGATGGCTCATAAGAATTACAGCGGCATCATGGTCCAGCAGATACTGGATCGTCGGCAGAGCCGCCTGCATACGGTTGTCATCCGTAATATTTCCCTCTGCGTCCTGTGGTACGTTAAAGTCAACCCGCACCAAGACTTTCTTACCGGCTACATCTAAATCAGAAAGGATTTTTTTATCCAACGAACTCATTCTCCCTTCAAATAATTTCGATTTATATTTTCAAAACATTTCGCCAAAAATGCAAACAAAGCCGACGCCCAAAAAGGGCGCCGACTTAAAAAACTATTAATAGCCTTTCTTGCCAACATAAACCGCAAGGTCAACCAGGCGGCAGGAATAGCCCCATTCATTGTCGTACCAGGCTACAACTTTTGCCAGCCGGGGTCCGATCATCATGGTGGACTGACCGTCGACAACGGAAGAAAGGTCACAGCCGATAAAGTCGCTGGATACCAGCGGCAGATCCGTATATCCCAGAATGCCTTTCAGTTCGCCTTCCGAAGCTTTCTTCAGGGCCGCATTGATTTCTTCTGCAGTGGTGTCTTTCTTCAGATTTACAGTCAGGTCGGTAATAGATACGTCCGGAGTCGGAACACGCAGGGCAAAGCCGTTCAGTTTGCCTTTTAATTCCGGCAGGACCAGTGCAACTGCTTTTGCAGCACCGGTGGTGGTAGGAATAATAGACATGGCGGCAGCACGGGCGCGGCGCAGGTCCTTATGGCTTACGTCCAGGATCTTCTGGTCGTTGGTGTAGGAATGAACCGTTGTCATAAGACCGCTTTCAATACCGAAATTCTCCAGCAGCACCTTGGTAAAAGGAGCCAGGCAGTTGGTGGTGCAGGAAGCGTTAGAGATGATATGATGTTTGGTCTTATCGTATTTTTCTTCGTTAACACCCATTACGATGGTGATATCTTCATTTTTGCCGGGAGCGGAGATGATAACTTTCTTGGCGCCGTTATCAATATGGGCCTGAGCTTCTTTGGAATCCTTGAACTTACCGGTGCATTCCAGCACGATATCCGCACCATATTTGCCCCAGGGGATCTTAGTTACATCTGTTTCACTGATTACCGGAATTTTTTTGCCGTCAATTACAAGGAACCCGTCTTCCCAGGAAACATCTTCCTTCATAGTTCCATGAACGGAATCGTATTTTAACAGATGAGCCATAATTTCGCCGACAGTCCGGTTATTGACCGCTACTACCTCAGCATCCGGTAATGTCAGAATCCTTCTCAGAGCCAGACGACCGATACGACCAAAACCGCTGATACCAATTCTTACCATACTAAACTCCTCCTTAAAATAAATAAATTTAGTCAGTACATTGATAAAAATCTAAATGTAACAGACAGTAAAGGCTATTGCAAACAGGCAAAAAAAATTCTTCCCCTCTATCGGTATTGTAACATAGTACCTGATAAAAGTGAAGAAAATATTTTATAACAGATTACGCTATATAGCAATTTTTTATCATTGTTCTACAACAGATTGCGTTTTATATCCTGACGGATCCAATCATCGCATTTTTACCGATTGTTTACGGTTTCCGGATTCATGTCATGGCAATGAAGCCGGTAATGGGCCGTTTTTTCCCAGTCTGTACCTTTCTTTCCATAGTTGGCGAAGGGATCGATGGACAGACCGCCCCGGGGAAGGAATTTTCCCCACACTTCTATGTACTTGGGATCCAGTAAACGGATCAGGTCTTTCATGATTATATTCACGCAGTCTTCATGAAAATCACCATGATTGCGGAAACTGAACAGGTACAGTTTCAGTGATTTACTTTCCACCAGCTTCTGGTCCGGCACATAGGAAATATAAATCGTAGCGAAATCCGGCTGTCCGGTTTTAGGACACAGGCTGGTAAACTCCGGGCAGTTAAATTTTACAAAGTAGTCATTTTCCGGATGCTTGTTTTGGAAACATTCCAGAACTTCCGGCGCATAATCATCTTTATATTTTGTTTTGGTTCCCAGAAGGCTCACGCCCTGGAGATCCTTTTCTGTTCTTCCTGCTGTCATATTCGGCTCCTAATTATTCCCTGCTCTTTCCGGTTTTAAACACAAGGTTCGTAATATCAGCCTTCTCCATTGCGTTGATCAGCATCATGCCGGCTATGCCGGAAATAAACTGTCCAACCAACAGGCTTGCAGCCAATACAAGGTATGGGATTTTCAAGATGTACGATAACCAGACCGGAACCCCCAGCCCTGGAAGCAATGTTACTGCAACGGCGACGATCCAGCTTCCAAAACCGCAACGTCTGCCCAAGGCAATCGTGCCGCTTGTTAGTATCCCCATGATAAAGCCGCCAATGGCATCTATAGGCCCCAACCCGCCCATAAACAAATTACTGACTACATTGGCAATCCCAAAAGGAACTACCAAAAACGGGAAAAAATACGATAGGCCGTACAATGCTGTGGCGATACGAATCTGATACTGACCAAAGGCGAAACTCTGGGTACAGAACATTACTACGATATATAAAGCAATACAGATTGCGCCAATTGTAAGTTTTTGCGTTTTAGTATAAGTCTGGTTCATTTTATATCCTCACTTTTCTCCAATTTATCACATTGCCATTATTACATTAGCAGAATCAGAACATGACCAGACATACCGCAAAAGTGCAACGAAAAAGCAGATTACCGGGTTAATGGAATTGTTAATAAGCTCATCCGCAGATTCCTGCGAATTAATAAAAACACACAGGAGCCAATACTTCTGAAATAAAAAACGCCTATAAACTATAGGCGTATATTAACAATGCATCCAATCTGGAAACTTTATTTTAACCATTATATTAATATATCATAATAATAAGGCTTCCGTCGACTGCGCCCGTAGTTTTGTTTAAAGACAGGATGGTCACGAACTGTCTGTTATGAAGTTTTATGCTTTAATATTATACATGATTCGATTTAGATTGTAAAGATTTTTTTATTTTTTTGCAGTTGAGAAAATTAAACTTATCCGCTATGAGCTTATTTTCATAAAATCCGTTCCTGCCTCTGCATAAAAGCGACAACAATTCAGTCTAACGCTTTCTGCGATATAACAACTTCCATTGAAATACACAAAAAAGCCCCCGCACGGTTAGTGCGGGGGCTTTGTCCTGACCGGCAACAATCTATCCTCCCAGGCCGCTTCCAGCCCAGTACTTTCGACGCGTGAGAGCTTAACTGCTGTGTTCG